>CAKZLI010000025.1 GCA_937125395.1 uncultured Glaciecola sp. | reverse complement strand
ATTGTCGTTGTTGACACTCTTAATGAGTGCCCACACAAATTGTCTTGTTATAAATTGTTAAAGAGCGTTGCGACTTCGTCGCACCAATCAAGTAGGCTGATTAGCCCCTCTCAATCGGGATGCGTATAATACGCTTTTGGTTTTGATAGTCAATGGTTATTTTAATAAAAAATTAATTATATAAAATCGTACTATTAACTGACTCTAAACCAACTTCTCACTTGAGCATAAACCAAAACATATTACATGTTTAGGACTGTTCAAACGAGAGACGCATTTTACAGACCTGTTGATTTTCGTCAACCGGTAAATACGGTTTTTTGTTGTTTAAATCAGTTTATATCAAATATGCTATCGAAGCGTTCAAAAATCATACATTAAAACGCTATAAACCGAACATTTATGGATGTAAGTGTTCACTCCTCTGCGAAAAGTTGCACAAATACATCAGAAGAGTAATATGACTCTGCCTTGAGCATTTCATTATTATAACAACAAGGGTCATTTATGAAATCACCAAATATTACAAGCTATGTTCTTATAGCTATTATCGCAATTGCAGGTTTTTTTGCACTGCCATTCTTATCCTTCCTTACTGTGCCAACTGCATTTGTCGCAGGTACTATTATTACGGGTATCGTTATGCTGCTTGTAAAATCATCCGATACACAGCAAGACTCGACTAACAATGACGAATTAACGACATTATATATCGGTAACCTTAATTACAAAGTGAACGAAAACAACATCAAACTTCATTTTGAAAAATATGGTTATGTTGATTCAGTCCGCTTAATGAAAGATCGTAAAACTGGACGCAGAAAAGGGTTTGGTTTTGTTGAAGTCAGTGCGAATAGCGCAGACAAAATGATCAAAAAGTTAAACGACTCTACTTTCGAAGAACGCACATTACGCGTTCGTTTAGCCAAAGAGAAAGTTGAAGATTAATATACATGTCAAACTATGCAACACAGCTTAGCGATAAGCAAACACGTTTAACCGCTCTGTTGGCGCCTTTTATTGAACAAAACGACCAACAGAGTGTTCCTCCTCTAGCAACTTATCCGTCAGCACCGGAGCATTACCGTCAACGTGCAGAATTTAGGATATGGCATGCTGGACCCGATACCTATCACATCATGTTTGATCAGACGACGAAAGCGCAATATAGAGTAGATACATTTGCCCCTGCGTCGGAATTGATCAATCTGGTTATGCAGCAACTAATTGAACACATTAAGCAGAGCCCTGTATTACGTCACAAGCTATTTCAAATAGATTATCTTGCAGCGACCACTAACGAAATAGTTGTATCAATGCTATATCACAAACAACTTGATGAGGATTGGCAGCACGCAATTGAAAAGTTACATGCTGTGATGTCTCGCGATTTTAAGATTAACTTTATCGGCCGTGCAAAAAAACAAAAAATTATTTATCAGCAAGACTATGTCACTGAAGTCTTAACTATCCATGATAAAAAATACAGTTTTGTTCACATCGAAAATTCATTTACTCAGCCAAATGCTGACATCAATTGTAGAATGATTGAATGGGTTGCGACACATACACAGTCTATTCCAGGTGATTTGTTAGAACTGTACTGTGGTGCCGGAAATTTCACGATCCCACTAAGCGATTATTTTGATCGGGTTGTAGCAACAGAGATATCCAAAACCTCCGTCAATGCCGCGCAAGCAAATATTACAGCAAATAACTTAAATAACTGCACCATCCTAAGAATGTCGAGTGAAGAATTTGTGTCAGCGAAGAACAAAGAACGGACTTACCGTCGCTTGGCAGGTGTTGACTTAGACAGTTACAACTTTACCACCGTGTTGGTTGATCCCCCCAGAGCTGGCTTAGATGATGCAACCATTGCGATGATTAATCAGTATGAGCATATCGTGTATATTTCTTGTAACCTGGAAACGCTTCAAGATAATCTGACAACCTTGTGTGAAACCCACGAGATTACGCACACTGCTTTATTTGATCAATTTCCGTTTACTCATCACATAGAAAGCGGCGTTATTCTGACCAAGAAACGTTAAATCTGGTTAAAGTGAGTCTGCACTTACTTTTCTTTAAAGGTCTTTACGCCTAATTGTACAAATAACAATTGGCGTTTGACCTTTTTAGATATCAGTAACAGTTGCTTTGCATCTGCATCCAACGCTTGCGCCCCTGCGCTAAATACAATCATAACCATCGCCTCAGATTGCAGGTCTGCTAATTCTTGAGTAATCTGCTGGCGTAGTAAAATATAATCCGACAGCTCCTTTATGAAATGCTGGATTTCACGCTGTACTGCCGCACGAAAATCAGCCGATGTCCCAGTGTGCTCTCGGAGTAAAACTCTAAATACATTCGTATTATCTTGAATAAATTCCATAAAGGTATCTACTGATGTATCGATGGCATTAGATTGCTCACTTATTCGCCGTCTTGCACTTCGCATTAATTGTCGTAACATTAATCCAGCTTCATCAACCAATGTCATTCCCAATTCATCCACGTCTTTAAAATGTCGATAAAATGACGTCGGCGCTATCCCTGCGACACGTGCTATTTCACGCAACGATATGGAAGATAGGCTTTTTTCTGCATCCAGACACTGAAAGGCAGCATTAATGATATTTTGTCGTGTTTCTTGTTTTTGTTGTTCACGACTTTGCTTGACGGTCATTTTGGATAATTTTCCTTGCTAAAACATGGCTTCTAAATTAAATTAAGCGTACACTTGTACGCTGAAATTAAACGCAGTTAATCTATATAGTATTTGGTAATCATGAAAAAACCACCCTTAATTTTGTTTAACGTGATCTTATTCACAATCCTGACTCTTATCACTATCATCGGTGTGCCTTTTTGGGCAATCACTTATGGTTTTAGTAATGTCGAAATCATCACTACTATCATCCTATTTTTCTTTACTGGGATGTCTATTACAGCTGGATATCATCGCTTGTGGTCACACAAAGCCTACGATGCAAACATCATTGTCAAAGTCGTGTTAGCTATCGGTGGTGCGATGACACTACAAAATAGTATTTTACATTGGGCATCCGATCATCGTGTCCATCATCGGCATGTTGATGTGAATGACAAAGACCCCTATTCGGCTAATCGAGGGTTTTGGTTTTCACATATCGGTTGGATGATGCGTGAATATCAATCTGAACGCTACAGTGATTACTCTAATTGTAAAGATCTTCAAAAAGACAGCGTGGTGATGTGGCAACATAACCATTATATCGCAATTGTATTGATTGCCAATATCGCCGTTACCGCTATCCTTGGATATCTCAATGGCAGTATATTAGGGATGATGTTACTGGCTGGTATTTGTCGAATTGTGCTGGTTCACCATGTTACTTTCTTTATCAATTCATTGTGTCATATCTGGGGCAAACGGACTTATACCGATTGCAATACTGCACGAGATAATGGCATTTTGGCCTTGTTCACATTTGGCGAAGGCTATCATAACTTCCATCATATTTTTGAATATGATTACCGCAACGGCATTAAATGGTGGCATTTCGACCCAACTAAGTGGCTAATTAAAGGATTATCCTTTATTGGTTGGACCAAGAATTTACGTAAGTGTCCAGAAGACCGTATTCAGCAAGCTAAATTTGCGATGCAACTGCAATTTGCTAAAGAAAAGCTGGTGCATAAGTACCCCAATCCAGATGAAGTTATTGCCAAATTAGAATCTGAATATGAATTGTTGATTAATCGTTGTAATGAGTATTACACGACCAAAAAACGCTTATTACGTGTCCAGCAGCGTCAGTTGAAACGCACCGTAGACGGGATGGATTTGCAGGCCAAATGCGCCGAATTAAAGGCCGCCTTTGTTGCACAAAAAGCTCACTTTACTGCACTTACAAATTTGAGTATGCACCCAGCCTAACAATCCTATCGACATCCTACACTGATAGCCCTATAAACTTTTTAACAAGCAAGGTTATCAGTGTGGCAGCATTGTTTGGGTTAAACAGCTTCTTTTAAACTCACATTATCCTTGCTGTGTTTGAATAAAAAGTGTATCTGACAGTTCGGTAAGGCGCAGTGGTTTGTTATACAAGAAGCCTTGAACTTCATCGCAACCTAGCGATTCAAGATATTCAGCTTGCTCAACCCGTTCTACGCCTTCTGCAATGGTTTCTAAATTAAGTTTTTGAGCTAGACTGATGACTGTCTCAGCAAGTAATGCTGGTTGAGAGTAGGAACAATTTTTGATAAATGAACGGTCTATTTTTAAGCGATTAAGAGGCATCTTTTGTAAATAACTCATCGAAGAAAAACCAGTACCAAAATCATCAATCGCAATATTCACTCCAAAGTTACGTAATAAATGCAAACTTTCAATCACAATATGCGGATCGTCCATTAAGATATTTTCGGTAATTTCGAGCTCTAATCGACTCGGATTAATGCCGTATTCAATCACAATATCTTTGACATGTTGTACAAAGTCACGGCTACGTAGTTGCATGATAGATACGTTTACACTGACTCGAATATCATCGTAACCCTGCTCGGTCAATCCTTGAATTGCAGATAGACTTTCCCGAAGTACCCAATACCCCATATCCACAATGAGTCCAGAATACTCAGCCAATGGGACAAAAATATCTGGGGCAATAAAGCAACCATCACCATCAGGCCATCGCATCAGCGCTTCGACACCTACGATTTTTTTGGTTTTAAAATTTAACTGCGGTTGGTACCATACCTCTAACATTTTTTGTTCATAGGCCATCGACAGTTTACGAATATGCTCCAGTCGCCATGCGGTATGAGACTCTAATTCCGCGTTGTACCAGCGATGGTTCAGGCCCGCTTTTTTCTTGGCTAAATTAAGTGCAATATTACAGCGCTTAATAATGTTCAATCCATTATCAAACTCACTATCGATTTTGCATAATCCCATCGATACACGAACCGGCAGTGCATACTGACCGGCCCGAAACGGTGCATCAAATTTTTCATTAATCTGGTTAGGTAATAAGTGTTTAGCTGGGCCTAAGAAAGCAAATACATCCGCACCAATTCTGGCAATATTAACAGTTTCGTTGAAGGAAGCGCGGAATCGTTTTGAGATGGCTTTGAGTAACAAATTCCCTACATCTTGACCTAGCCCATCATTAATATCTGAAAAATGATTAATGTCGACTAACACTACATGCAACCCATCGTTGCTCGTCGCGTAATCAGGGCTATTTAATAACTTGATAAAGTCGTTTCGATTGGGCAGTCGAGTGAGTTGGTCGCTGTATGCGGTGGCTTTTAAGTGAATCACTTCGACAATCGAGATATATCCACATGACATACTTTTCAAAAAATGTTGCAACGTTCGATACAAACTAGAGTCGGTCGTCAGTGGACAATTAACATACATCGCCATTTGGAAATCTGACGAGATATGAAATAGCACACTTTCGCTATCTAACAATGATTCTCGTTTTAGTTTAAAAGCGTTCTCGATCAATCCTTCGACATAAGGATTACTGAGTTGATGCAGTGAATGATTAAATAGTTGTTCGTTTTTGCCGGCTACCGCACAAAAGCGAATATTTGATTCTCGACGGTCAAATAATGAGCCGAGCTTGGCACAAATGATGTCTTCTTTTTCTAGTCCATAAATTTGAGTAATTTGTGATAACACACCATCACAAAAATCGTTCAACGAACTTTTATTAAAAAAGTTAATAGCTGAGCCGATAATCTTGTTTAAGCTTTCTATTTCTGCCGAGTCATCGGTATGGGTAAAGATTGCTTTGGTTTGATGCATTAGAGTGAGCTTAGTCCAAATAATAGTCCTATATAGTTATCTAAAGTATAGGATACTTTTGTATTTTTACTGCTTTATGTGGACTATTATTCATGCTCTAGTAATTTATGATACTGCTAGCCTTATATACCATCACCAAATTCGTGCAAGCCACATTCACGTTTTAAGCCAAAGAATCGCGTATCCGATTCACTCATACCGGCTTCTAAAGCTCGTGTTGTGTGCCAATCACCAATCGACACATAACCTTGCTCCCACATCGGATGATACGGAAGTTGATTCGCTTTGAGGTATTCATGCAGTTGTTTATTGCTTTGGTCAATAATAGGATAAACCTTGGTTTGAGGCCCAGTATGTTGTAATACCGATAACTGCCCTCGATCCTGAGATTGTGAACGGCGTAATCCGGCAAACCAAGTGCTGACATCCAGCTCTTTTAGTGCTCGTTGCATCGGTTCTACTTTGTTCATCTTGTTGTATTGCTGAAGTCCATCAACGCCTGATTCCCACAATTTGCCAAATTTAGCTTCCTGCCATGCAGCACTCATCTCAGCGCGATAAACGTGCAGATTTAAATCAAGTTGACTCGTTAGCTGATCAATAAAACGATACGTTTCGTCAAATAAATATCCGGTATCGGTTAAGACGACAGGCGTGCCTGGTGCAACGTTATTGATCAGGTGTAACATGACTGCTGATTGCGCACCAAAGGACGATGATACAATGGCTTGTTGTGGCAAATGCTTAAACGCCCATTCAACACGCTGAATCGGTGTCAATGTTTCAAGATGTACATTATGCTCAGTGATATCAGTCGCAATATCAATATTTTGCAAGGCTTGAGCTATCGAACTAGGCATAAAAATCCTTAGCCGGATCGATAACTTCCGCGACAATACCTGCACGTATCACAAAATCACCAAACCCTTCTTTAGCCTGACGTTGTTCGGCCCATTGACCAATCAGCGTATCCAAAATAGCCATGATTTCTGTGTCTGTAATGTTTTCTTTGTACATTTTAGGAATGCGGGTACCGGCACGATTACCCCCTAAATGTAAATTATATTTACCAGGACCTTTACCGACTAAACCGACTTCTGCAAGCATGGCTCGACCACAGCCGTTTGGACAACCGGTAATCCGATAAATAATACTCTCATCTGCTAAACCATGCTTGGTTAGCATCCCTTCAATCTCTGTAACTGCGTCCGGCAGATAGCGTTCAGCTTCAGCCATCGCTAATGGACATGTAGGTAAAGACACACACGCCATTGAATCTTTGCGTTGATTGGTGACTTTAGGTAACAGGCCATTGGCTTGTGCAATTGCCGTAATTTGATCTTTTAGCGCAGGCTCAACACCCGCAATCACAATATTTTGGTTGGCCGTCAGACGAAATTCACCAGTATGGATCTGTGCGATCTCTCTACAACCTGTTTTAAGCGTCTTTTGTGGATAATCTAAAATTCGACCATTTTCAATAAAACACGTTAAATACCATTTTGCATCGACGCCTTCGACCCAACCATAACGGTCACCACGTCCAGTAAACTCATACGCTTTAGAAGGTGCGAAGGTGACACTCGCGCGTCGCTCTACTTCGGCTTTAAAGGTATCAACACCAACACGTTCAAGAGTATATTTCGTTTTGGCGTTTTTACGATTAACTCGATTACCCCAATCACGTTGCGTTTTTACTACAGCTTCAGCAATCGCCAACGTATCGTCTAAACCAATAAAACCAAAGTCATCCGCTTTACGCGGGAATGTTGCATGGTCACCATGCGTCATTGCAAGACCACCGCCCACCAGTACATTAAAACCAATTAATTGACCATTGTCTGCAATCGCAACAAAATTAAGATCGTTAGCATGCACATCAACGTCATTTTGTGGCGGGATCACCACCGTCGTTTTAAACTTACGTGGCAGATAATGACTACCTAAAATCGGCTCTTCGTCTGTTGTTTCAATTTTTTCGCCATCTAACCACACTTCAGCATAAGCACGCGTCTTGGGTAAAAGGTGCTCGGAGATTTTTTTGGCCCAGTCATATGCTTCTAAATGAAACTGAGACACTTCTGGATTAGATGTGCACAATACGTTTCGATTAACATCACCGGCTGTGGCAATAGAGTCAATGCCGACTTGGTTGAGTGTTTGATGCATCAATTTAATATGTGGCTTTAATACGCCATGAAATTGAAATGTCTGACGTGTCGTCAAACGAATTGATCCATAACTAGTATAATCATCTGCAAACTTATCAATTGCTAACCACTGGGTAGGTGTGACGACACCACCTGGCAAACGAGCACGAAGCATGACGTTATGTAGCGGCTCTAATTTTTGCTTAATTCGTTCTGCTCGAATATCACGGTCATCTTGTTGATACATGCCATGAAAACGAATTAACTGAAAGTTATCACTCGTAAAACCACCTGTTAGATCATCTTTTAAATCTTCGGAGATCGTGCCACGTAAAAAATTACTTTCGCCTTTAATACGCTCGTTAACGGCTAGTTTGCCTGCAACGATCAGATCTTTATTGTCACTCATTAGTAAACATCCTTTTGATAACGTTTTGCTTTGCGTAGGCTTAGTAGACTTTTCTTGGCGTCATCTGCTGATTGCTTACCGTAAATTTGATAAATAGATAATAGCGCTTGCTCGACGTCTTTAGCCATGTGATTAGCATCACCACAAACATATACGTGTGCGCCATCTTCAAGCCATGCAAAGACCTGCTCACCTTGTTCGAGCAGTCGATGTTGCACATAGACTTTGTCAGCTTGGTCTCGTGAAAACGCTAAGCTAATATTGTTTAACAAACCTGATTTAACGTAGGCTTGCCATTCTGTTTGATATAAAAAATCCTGAGTAAAGTGCGGGTTACCGAAGAATAACCAGTTTTTGCCCGCAGCCTCTTGTGCCTCACGTTCTTGCATAAATGCACGGAACGGTGCAATACCTGTACCGGGACCAATCATGATAACAGGCGTATTAGGATCAGAAGGTAATCTAAAGTTGTCATTTGCTTCGACGTATACTTTAACGTTAGCTCCCTCTTCAAGGCGTGTTGCTAAGAAACCAGAAGCACCACCTTGATGAGCAAATCCGTGCGCGTCATATTCGACCAATGCAACTGTCAAATGCACTTCATCTTCGACTTCACTTTGACTTGATGCAATTGAGTATAGACGTGGTGTTAAAGGACGACATGCATCAACCAATTGTTGCGCGGTAATTGATACTGGATAATCAATCGCAATATCAACAATTTGACGCGGGACTATGTATTCGCGTAATGCGGTTTTATCGTCAAGCAAAGCGAGTAATCCTGAATCTTGGGTATACTCAGCCAACGCCTTAATATAGGTTGGGTAAGATAAGGTTAATTCACATTGTTCAGTTAACGCCGCATGCAATGTAAATGTATTATCGCCTTTTTGTACTTGCGCTTGTGGATCTAACTGATAAGCATTAATGATACGGTCAACAACCTCACTATCATTCAAAAAATACACGCCTAACGCGTCACCTACTTGATATTGAATTCCTGAGTCTTCTAGTGAGATTTCAATATGACGAATATCCTTGACTGAATCGCGTCCGGTAATTTTTTGAGCGGTTAGCAATGTGCCATTAAAAGGGTTCTTTTTTGAATAGATACTGGCAACTGATGCAATATTAGCAGCGGGTGCTACTGCAACCACTTCGGTCTTAACCGTAAGCTCGTCTTTTATGGTTGTTAATATGTTATCTTGCCACAATGTTGCAGCAGCATCATAGTCAACATCACAATCGACTTGTTCAATAATAGCGGTTGCGCCTAAAGCACTTAAACGGGCAGTAAAATCTTTTGCTGTTTGACAGAAAAATTCATAACTCGTATCACCTAAACCTAACACTGCGTATTTTAAATTAGGTAGCTTGGGCGCTTTTTTAGAACCTAGGTATTCATGTAATTCAACCGCATCATCAGGGGCTTCACCCTCACCATGTGTTGAAACAACGATCGCAAGGTGCGTTTCGTTTTTGATTTGACGCGGTTTATAATCTGCCATCGATACGACTGTGGCGGGTATCCCTGCCGCTACCGCTTTGTCTTTGTAGGCCAATGCGATGCCTTTGGCATTACCTGTTTGGGAGCCAAACAAAATGGTTAAGCTACCGGCAGGCTCTGCAGCACTCGCTATAGTAGGAACCTGAGTGCCAGCGACACTTAAGCCGTTTCCATCAGCACCTTGTGCTGCGGCAAGACCAGCCATATAACCACTCATCCAATTGAGCTGTTGCGGGTTCAAGCCGGCAATCGCTTGAGTGATCTGATTTAGTTGGCTAGGGTCAATAACACCACTTGCGCCGATATTCTGATTTGACATAAATTTAAGGTACCTTATCAAAGATAGTGTAAGGCTACTGCATGTTCTTAATAAGATAAAAGAATAAATAGCGCTTTTTTATTACTTAATGGACTAAAAAGAAAAAGCCAACATAAATTAATTATTTACATTGGCTCATAAAACGATAGGTGCGGTTACTAAAACGACGTGAGCGTCAAATTAGTTTAAAAATGAAACTCAATTCCTGCATAAGCACCGCTAAATTCTAACTCTGAGTAAACACCGTCGAGATCATCTAGCTCTATATTCATTGCTCGGTAACCAATTTGCATGGTTAAGTTAACGGCTAAACTATCTATCAACCGATATTCAAGAGCGGCTTGAAGATCACTTACTGTATGATCATTTAGGGATAAGTAACTGCCTTCAGCAAAGATCGACCAATTAGTAAAAGGTAGTCCAAGTTCCGCTCGTGAATAAGCCATCGGGATATATCCAGAGAAGCTCATGTCCGATACCGAACCGGTATCTTGGTCGACAACTGTGATATCACCATCAATTTTTTTGGCGTTAACCCCAATGTCAAAACTGAATAAATCATTATCCAAAATTTCATAATATAAAATATAATCAATAGTCGATAATGCTAAATCCGTGCTCAAGTTGGCATCGACAGCAAAGCTTTCCCCGCCAAAACTAAACTGATTAGCTAATACAGCAGTGCCATCAGTATCCATTGATGTCGAGATGATTTTTGCATTTAGGATTAATGGCACAAAATGCTCAAACGCAACATACAAAGACGCATTTCGCTCATCATCAAACCGAAAACTGGATAAATCATTATTACTGGCAAACGCCCCTTCGGTTTCCATTGCCCACATTTGTCCACCGGCATACACGCCCAAGAGCGTATCCGCTTGAGTTGAAAATGACGTCAATGCACCTAAACTGGTAAGTGCAACAGCTGCGTGACTCAATCTAGCGAGTGTATTCATGTTTTATCCTTGGTTTAATAATTCTGAAAGTTCAATTAATGCTGCATTAGCTCTAGAGATATAGTTGGCCATGACCAACGAGTGATTCGCCACTAAACCAAAACCGCTACCATTTAAAATAAACGGACTAAAAATCGTTTCTTGAGTCGCTTCTAACTCTCGGATAATTTGACGAATACTGACTAATGCATTTTTCTTTTCTAACACATCGGCAAAGTCTAGTTCGACCGCTTTTAATAAATGAATTAATGCCCAGGACATGCCTCGCGCCTGATAAAAATTATCATCTAATCGCCACCAACTGGTTTTGTTTTGTTGTTGTGCAGGCGTGTATGTTGATTGGCTCGCCGCAGAATCACCGGCTAAACTCGTATTAATCACATCACTGCCAACACTTGCTGATAACTTTTGTGACATACTGCCTAGACGCTTTTCGACTTCTTTTAACCAATCTCGTAGATTATCTGCTCGAGCATAAAACTGACTATTGCCTTGTTGAGGATCCGCTAACTGGGCACGGTATTGCGCAATTAAGTCAAATGCTTCTTGATATTGCGACTCGGCAGAGGGCAGTATCCAATTCGTATTATCAATGTTTAAATTGGGTTGAGCTTTAACCAAATATTCGTTTTCTATTGATTGTGATTGCGAACGTGAAAAGTCCTTACGCAATGACAAGGTCACATCGCGTAACATTTCTAAGACACCAAACTCCCAAGCAGGCATATCATCCATTAGAACTGACGGTGGCAATACATCATTAGTTAAGTAACCACCAGACTTATGCAATAACGTATTACCGATCTCAACCACTGCAGTAGTGGTTGCAACCCCAGTGACGGGCTCTAGATTAGTGGCTTGACTAAATTCAGTCACTTTGTCTTGCACCGAAAACATATCTGGCGTAAAACTCCAGTACACGGCAACTAACCAGAATACAATTAAGATCCCTGTGAAGGTAGATAAAATTTGTTTTGGTGAAAAATAATCGTTCATAGCCTTCCTTTATGCTACTGCTGCGTTAAGTAGCATCATTATAACAGGATTCATTCTACATAGAATGTTCTTTAACCCGTTTTAACGGGTTTTTAATAATAACACACCCAAAATATACGCTAAACCGACTGGAAAAGGAAAGAACAAAAAGGCCGCCACGGTCCCCCCCCTCACCCAATTGGGGTGGAGGTCAAAATGGCGAGCAACGCCAGCACATACACCACTGATCATAGCTCGACGGCCATCACGATATAATCGATTGACTTGATATACTTCTTTCATGATACGACTCCTTATGCTACTTGTTCTGATGAAGGTTGAGTTGATGCCTGCTGCGCTTTTAATTCAGCTAACTGTGCTTCAATCGAATCATCTTGCTCAAGTGCTGCGAATTGCTGATCTAAAGCCGATGCATTACTCACTACATCGTACGCTTCAACTTGTGCCTCTAAATCTTCAATTTTGCGCTCGTACGATTCAAAACGCTCAATAGCTGTATCGATATTATAACGGGCTTGTGTGTTTTTTGCCTTGAGGCGTGTCGCTTGTGTCACTTCACGTGTGTTAAGGGCTTTTTGTTTCGCTCGCGCCTCACTTAATTTAGTATGCAAACGTTGTGCATCAGATTCTAATGTCACTAGGTTTTCATTAATGCCATCTAATTGCTGCTGCAATACGGTCATTTCCTCAATACACTGCTGTTTTTGCACTAAAGCGGCGCGAGCCAAGTTATCTTTATTATGCTCAATTGCGAGCTGCGCTTTACCGCCCCAATTATGGGTATCTTGCTCTAACCGCTCAACTCGACGACTAAACTGCTTTTTTTCTGCAATATTGCGCGCAGTGATGGTTCTAAGCTCAACTAATGTTTCTTCCATTTCTTGGATAATTAATCGCATTACTTTTTGTGGATCTTCTGCCTTGTCTAACATTGAACTAATATTCGCTTGAACAATATCGCTCATTCTTGAAAACATACCCATAGGTTTCTCCTAAAGTGTTTGGTTATACATGTAACTGAAATACTCAGTACAGATTTACTATTACAAGTTTACTGTTACAAGGTCTGTGCCATATCCGCAAGTAACTGTTTTATATTGATTTTATTTTATTTTCAGGATTAACGGTCAAATAACATGTGTGAATAATAGCCATTTTCACCACCTAATGGTGAATTTCACAACGCGAAAATCCGCCTGTCTAATTAGCCTTGTGTGATTTTGACCCACTGGTGTTGGAGTGTGTAAAGTGGTTGCTTGAGTAAAAATTGCCACCCATTAACCACAACCACACCGAAGATAAACGCTAAGAGTGGTGCACTTAGCAATACAATGACATCGAGTAAATGCAACATACAATTACTCCACTGGACCTGGAGCTGTAGCGATAAATGTGTGAGTAGTCATAATAATATTTCCTATTGGTTTTGATTAATGCTTAACAAGTATTGTTTAAGTCGAAGTAACAATTGCTAAGGTTGTGCCAATATTGAAATATTTATTAAATAATTGAATTTGTTATGGTTTTTATAATTCTAAAAAAAAGCCAAACTTGTTTTTGTGATTTTAACCATTGATGTGGCGAAAATGACCATCGATTTAGTCATTTTTACTTTCAAGGTAAGCTTGAGCACTGTGTTGCGTCTGTAACACAGCATCTAATGCAGACAACAACACATCAGGGGAAATATCATTGCCTACCGCATGTTGACTCAAATACCGGCGCCATACTCGACCGCCTGGTTGCCCTTGAAATAAGCCCAACATATGTCGTGCAACATGCCAGACTTTATTCGCTTGCCCATATTGCACCGGCATGGCTAATTGCTCTGTTACGTATTGATGCATTTGATATACGATCTCAATGCGCGATAACGTCGGTGTATCAACACCGTAAATTAATTTATCGACGTCACTCAAGATATACGGATTAGCGTAGGCTTCCCGACCAATCATCACCCCATCAATATGTTGCAAATGAGTTTGGGCTTCGGCAAGGGTCTTGATCCCGCCATTTATGCTAATGTGCAAATGCGGAAATTGCTGCTTGAGTTGATAGACGCGATCATACATTAACGGCGGAATATCACGATTTTGCTTGGGACTTAAGCCTTTTAACCACGCCTTCCGCGCATGCACAATAAAGGTATTGCACCCGTTATTAGCTACCGTATCGATAAATCGGGTTAAATCCGCGTATTCATCCATATCATCAATTCCAATGCGACACTTAACTGTCACAGGGATATCTACTTGGGTCTGCATATGGGTAACACAGTCGGCTACCGTCTGCGGCTCTGCCATCAAACAAGCACCAAAGCGACCATTTTGGACACGATCCGATGGGCAACCGACATTAATATTTACTTCATCATAACCATATTCTTGAGCGACGACAGCACACTGAGTCATGTGTGCAGGATCACTCCCCCCTAATTGCAATGCAATAGGATGCTCTTGGCTATTAAACGCAAGATAATCACCTTTTCCAAAAATAATCGCGCCAGTCGTCACCATTTCGGTGTACAGCACGCTTTTACTGGAAATCAAACGCAGAAAGTACCGACAATGTTTATCGGTCCAATCGAGCATGGGTGCGACCGATATTTTTCGGTCTAGGCTATCTATCATGTGTGCAAAATTCCTCGTTATAATGGGGCGTAATTTACGTGCAAAATCCCGATTACACAATATATTTGTTGACCTGTTAGCTTCTATTTCTTAGCATGCACTGATAATAAAAAGGAAAAATAATGTCTCGGCTTAAAGCTATCAGTGTGTTTTTTATACATTTTCCATTACAAATGCTCAACCTAGCATGTTGGGCGCTACTTATCACTCTCATCGGACTGCTCAAACTTATCATTCCGTCAACCCGAATGACTCGCCGTCTAAATGCGCTTAACGCACAACTGGAAATTAGATTTGGTGTAATAAGTACAAGGTTAGTGACCTTTTTTAATCGCATTGATGTCAGCCACACGATCCAAGGTTCACTGTCTGAGGATAAGTGGTATTTGATCATGGCCAATCACCGCAGTTACTTAGATATTATCTTATTAATTGGCTTTGCAGATAAGCGGATCCCTGCACCAAAGTTTTTCTTAAAAAAAGAACTGATCTGGCTACCATTTGTTGGCTTAGGTGCATGGGCATTAGATATGCCGTTTATGCGCCGTTATAGCCGCGCCGACATCGCACGTCGCCCAGAGCTACAAGGGAAAGATATTGCAACCACTCGCCAAGCATGTGCTAAATACCAATCTGTCCCGACTTCGATTATCAATTTTGTTGAAGGTACGCGCTTTACATCAGACAAACACCACAGCAAACAAAGTCCTTATACCCATTTACTTCCGCCTAAAGCCGCTGGATTAGCCTTCACGCTGGCTGCCATGGGTGAATTATTTACGCATATATTGGATGTCACTATTATTTATCCAGACAACACCAAATGGCCGATGATGGATATGCTATGTGGTAATATGAAACGCATTATTATTGATGTCAATGTCTTACCTGTCAGTGCTGAGCTAATGGGTGATTATCATGGTTCGCTAGCATTTAAACAGGGATTTCAAGCTTGGCTCAACCAGATTTGGCATGACAAAGATAAACGTATTAGCCAATTAGTGAGTGACTAACAACGATCCCTAATTCAGTTAATTAACCTTTTTATTATTTTTATAAGGCAATTATGCAAGCGTCTACTATTCAGTACCTAATTATCGACGTATTAAATTCATTATTTCGTCATCCAGAGCCTGCTATCACTATGCAGGATACGCCTTACAAAATAGCGGCTATCCTTGTCCTCTTAACGAGTGCGATGGTGATTTTATGGGTGGTGAAGGTTTTTTTACGCTCTAAGATCATCACCTTACTGTTACGTAATAATCATGAATGGGATGATGCGTTATTCCAACAGGGATTTTTTAATCGTCTAGGCCATATAACGCCGGCTTTATTTCTCTTTGTTGCAGCACCTGTGTTGCTTGAATTTAATACCTTGGTATTGGCATTTATCTTAAAATCAGCACAGATTTATTTGGTTATTTCATCCATTATTGCCATCTTTGCATTACTTAATACCATCGAGTTTTTGTACGAACGTTCTTTACTCGCCCAAAAAGCCCCTATCACAGGGTTTATTCAAGTCAGTAAACTAACTTTCGCAATCATTGCCGTTCTGTTGACCATATCATTATTACTAGATAAAAGCCCACTTCTGTTACTCTCAGGGTTAACCGCGATTGCCGCCATTTTATTATTAATCTTTAGAGACACTATTTTGGGGTTTGTAGCAGGGATCCAAATAGCAGCCAATCGCATGTTTAACACCGGTGATTGGATTGAAATGCAGGCATACGGTGTCGATGGTGAAATTCGTGAAATAGGTTTAAATGTAGTAAAAGTTCAAAACTGGGACAAAACAATTGCAACCTTACCAACTTATACGTTAACCAACGAAGTGGTAAAAAATTGGCGAGGGATGACAGAATCCGGAGGGAGACGGATTAAACGCAGTGTCAAAATTGATCTGCAAACCATTACGTTTCTCGATCAAGAAATGATAGATAACTTAGTAAATATTCGTTCGATCAACCGCTATCTAAAAGATAAATTAGCAGAGCTGCAAGCCTATCACCAAGATCAGGCTATTGACCAAAATGATTTACTTAATGCTCGGCGCTTAACTAATATTGGGACATTTAGAGTATATGTTGAGGCTTACTTGCGTCAGCATCCACAAATCAACCAATCATTAACCTTAATGGTACGTCAGTTAAAACCTGATGAGCTTGGACTAGCGTTGGAAGTCTATTGTTTTAGTCGCAACAAAGATTGGGTTGCTTATGAGGGTATTCAATCGGATATATTTGATCATATCCTTGCCATCATGCCGCTATTTAAACTGCGCCCATACCAGCGTATCACTGATACAGGCAAGCCATCGTTAAGCTAGCGCGTAAGCCATTAATGCACAAACAATCAAACCGGTTGCACCAAAAAAACCATATTCGACTTTTTCTTGCATACCGGATTCGGTTGATTTTGTGGAAATCACAGCCAAGATAATGCTGGAAATGCCTAATACAAACGCTACGACACCCACACCAAATACTATTGCATTGATCCATTCACTCATGATTTTCTCCAAAATAATTATCTTGCATCATTATACCCCAAAAAAAACGCCACATGTATACAATTCTACCATTAGGCTAGGTTACAATTGTGTCATCAGGCTTAATAAGGACTTATTATGATGGCACAATCTCGAAGCACAATAATTAAAACTGTCACGCTAAGTGGCTGTGGTTGGTTAGGGCAACCCTTAGCTAAATCATTAATGGCACATGGCGCACAGGTATTTGGTACTACAACACGCTCATCACAACTCGACATACTCAATCAGCAAGGGATCCAAGCACGATTATTTAGTCTAAATACAGCACAGCCCAACGCACAACATTATTCAGCATCGTTATGTACTGCCTTTACTCAAAGCCAAACGCTGGTGATTAACATTCCTCCTGGAAGGCGCCACATTAATGCAGAGCCGTTTATTGCTAGTATCCAACACCTGATTAACAAAGCGGTATCACTGCAGCCAACGCTGCAAATTATCTTTATTTCGACGACCTCTGTCTTTGGTGCATTAACAGGTATCGTTGATGAGGATACACCAACTGCACCTAACACAGCGTCAGGAGCAGCCCATGCAATCTTAGAGCAATGGTGTCTTGATAAGTACCCAAAACAAGCGTGTGTTGTTCGGTTAGCAGGATTAATCGATGCGCACAGACACCCCATTACGGCATTGATTAATCGTGAGCAAATTCAACATGGGCAGCAGGTTGTTAATTTGGTACACCAAACTGACGTAGTGAACGCATTAACAGCGCTCATCAAACACAGTGTAGACGAGGTAGCAGGGAAGATTTTTCATCTATGTGCGCCTGAGCACCCTACTCGTGCAGAGTATTATCAAGCTGCCGCTCAACATAAACAATTGGGGCGGGTAGATTTTGTTCCTAGCGACAGTGTTGCATCTCAAGGCAAAATCGTTCACGCACAAAAAACCCAGCAACAGCTGGGCTTTGAATATTTATATACCAGTCCTTACGACATGCTTTAGCCGATAAGGATAACACCAAAATATTTACTGGCGATGGTATTGATTAATATCATGAACAATATAACGGGGATAAAGGTACCAATTGATATATCGACGTATTTTTCAAATAAACTAGATTTATAGCCGACAGAGCCGTTTTCCAACTCTTTATTTAAGTTATGTTTTTTCCAGCGATAACTGACAAACAAACAAATAAGCAAACCATTTAACGGTAAAATCGTATCGTAAAATACATCAATTACCACATCAAAAAATGATTTATTTACGCCAGCATAATTAACAAATTCAGTAAAGAAGCTGACCATACCAAATGATACTGCACACATTAAGGACAATACGATCAGCAACAGGCCACAAACCAATAAGGCTTTTTTGCGGCTTATGTTTTTTGTACTCATCAGAGAGGCGACAGGGACTTCAAAGATCGAGACTAACGACGTAATCGCTGCAAAAAAGACTAACAAAAAGAACACACTTGCCACAGCACTGGCACCGATGTAACCAATCGATGTTTGTAATGCTAGAAATATATTAGGTAAGAAAGTAAAAATTAACCCTACCGAAGACTCGCTCAACTCTTCTGGTTTAATGTCTGGATTAAACGAAAAAATAGCCGGTAGGATCATCAAACCGGCAATGAAAGCTACCGCTGTATCGGTCAGTGCAACGAGTTTTGCAGAGCCTGGAATATCCGCACGTTTATCAATGTAACTCCCATAGGTAATCATGATCCCCATGCCTAACGACAATGAGAAAAAAGCTTGTGACAAGGCACCATTGACCACACCGGAATCAATCTTGGAAAAGTCAGGGATCAAATAATACTTAACACCCGCCATGGCATTGTCCTGCATCAGCACAAATATAACCATCCCGATCAGCATAACAAACAATGCTGGCATCAAGGTCTTAGCGGCTTTTTCAATGCCTTGTTTGACTCCCCCTTGCAGAATAAAGTAGACAAAACCTAACACCAAGCTCATATAAATAAATATATCAAATGAGTTAATGAAGCTACCAAAATGCGCCGGATCCGCTAATACATCTAAATTACCTGTAGCAGCGCCAATCAGGTAGCCAAAGATCCACACGGTAATTACGAGATAAAATACGGTGATCATAAAGGGAGTGATAATGGATAACCAACCTGCTATGTTCCATCCACGATTGTTATTAGATAGTTTGGTATAAGCGCCTAGCGGGTCTTTAAGTGTATTGCGACCGACTGACATCTCTGCAATCATAACGGGCAAACAGATAAAGAACACAAATATGGCATACATAAATAAAAATGCACCACCGCCATTCTTGGCGGCACCAACAGGAAAACCAACTAGATTACCGATACCGACAGCCGAACCTGCTGCCGCAAGTACAAATCCTAATCTTGAGCCAAATTGCTCGCGTGCTGCACCCATGAATATTCCTTAGTGTTATTTTTATTTTTTATACAGGATTATTCTAGCAAGACTTAGTGCAAAAGTCATTTACCATGGAATACTTTTACCGTCCCAATCAACATAGTAAGGGCTCTTATCAGCGTGAGCTTGAGCTAATAAATTCAGCAAGCGTTGTGCCGTGAATTCTGGGGTAAATAATTTATCTGATGCGACATTCGCTTGAAAGGGTTTCGATAGTGAAGTATCGACTGTACCCGGATGATATGCCATAAGTGCAACGTGTTTATTACGTCGAGCATATTCAATCGCTGCGTTTTTGATTAGCATATTCATGGCTGCTTTAGAAGCGCGATAGCCATACCAGCCACCAAGTCGGTTATCACTGATACTCCCTACCCGCGCACTCAAAAATGCAATCACACTAGGACGACCTTTCGGCATTACATGCACAAGATGTTTTAACCACAATGCCGGTAATATACTGTTTACCTCAAAATACGCCTGTAACTGCGCCGGATCAATATCCTCAAGGCGTTTCTCCGGCTTGACTGCCGTGCCATTGTCGCCAGCATCACGGTGTAATAACCCCACTGTCGATACAACGTATTGATATGTCACTCCAGCAGCTCGTTGTTCTGCAACAAACTCACGCACCGCCGCCTCATTTAATGTATCAAAGCAAAATGGAGTGACCTTGCCGGGTTGCTCAGGTGCAATATGCTTACCAGAGGCATGAATATTCACAATAGGTGTACGCGAAACTGCATGCACATGTGTGATGTCGTCATTGTCAGATAAGTGCGCTAACAATGCTCGAGCAATACCACTATTGGCACCGATTACTAATGCATAATTCATGTACATAATACCTTATTGATTTTTTAGTTCACAACGTTCACAGCGGCGTTGTCCGGTGAGATAATAAGAAATGGTATATCGATGTCGAGCAAATACATTATATAATTTGTCAGCAAACCAGCGAATAACCGGCCAGCGAGTCGGGGCATATAACCAGCCTTTACCCACGAGTTGCCAAGCTAGGTAAGTCACATCCAAGCCCGTAATCACTTCTCCTGTTTCGGTTTGCCCATGAATACGGTTATTTAATGCATCCCAATCTAAATGCGGATAATCAGTGGCAAAATTAGGCGCCATGATGTCCACAAAATCTAATTGTCCAGCCGTGTTATATTTGATTAAATGTGTCATCTCTTTTTGACACAAAGGGCACATTCCATCATAAAACAGGGTCAATTTTTTCATATGCATAGCTTGTGTTGATCAATCGTAATAAACTATACGTAACTATCCGTACTTTGGATGATATCCCATTGAATATTTACGCAAAAAATAAGGAACTTAGCATGGCTCAAGTACAACAAATTACATTAGGCGGAGGTTGCTTTTGGTGCATCGAATCAGCATTTAATAAAGTGCGCGGTGTTATTAGTGCTTATTCAGGTTATAGCAACGGCCAGACTATCAATCCTACTTATGAACAGGTCTGTACTGGTACAACCGGACACAATGAAGTCGTGCAAGTCACGTTTGACTCGCAACAAATCACATTAGTAGAAGTGTTAGAGATTTTTTATGCGTTGCATGATCCGACACAGCTCAATCATCAAGGCAATGATACTGGTACTCAATACCGCGGTGCTATTTATTATCATGACCCAGAGCAGCAAATTATTGCGCAACAGTTTGTCAAACAGTTACAGATTGACGGTATCTATGACGCACCTATCGTAACCGAAATATTGGCGTTGGATAATTATTCGCAGGCAGAAGATTATCACCAAGATTATTTTAATAATAACCCTGGTAATACCTATTGTAATTTTGTGGTGGGACCTAAAATCGCGAAATTCAAACAAGCTTTTGCAGCACGTTTAAAAGCCTAGAATCAATAAATAAGAAACAAGGTTGCCGTTCCTAAAAATGCAAATATACCCACCACATCAGTAATGGTGGTTAAGATAACGCTTCCGGCAAGTGCTGGGTCTATCTTAAGTTTTTTCATTATTAACGGCAATGTTGCTCCAGCCAAACCGGCTGCAATCATATTCATTAACATCGCAAAAGCGATGATCACACCCAAGTCAAAATCTTGTTTCCATAAGCCAACAACCGAAGCAATCAGTACAGCCCAGATAATCCCATTAAAAAAGGCTATCGCCAGCTCTTTTTGGATCAGCACCCGCGAGTTTGAATCATTGACATGACCCAGTGCCATTCCTCGGATCACTAAGGTTAATGTCTGATTACCAGCCACCCCACCCATGCTTGGTACAATAGTATTGAGAATAGCAAGGACAGCTAATTGTGATAAAGTTTGTTCAAACATATCTGAAACCATAGCAGCTAATAACGCTGTGATCAGATTCACACCAAGCCAAATAGAACGACGTTTAGTCGATTGCACAACGGGGGCAAAGGTATCTTCTTCATCGTCCAAGCCCACCATACTCATCATGGAATGCTCAGCATCCTCACGAATAATATCGACCACATCATCAATGGTAATTCGTCCGACCAAATGATTATCCGCATCTACCACCGGCGCAGAGAGCCAGTTGTAACGTTCAAATAAACTCGCCACTTGGTCATCTGGCATATCAACGGTGATCGCATCAGGCTCTTCATCCATCATATCAGCGACAGTAACGTCAGGACTGGCAGTGAGCAAGCGTGTTACAGGTACCGAACCAATTAAAAAATCGCTGCGATTGACCACATAAAACGTATCGGTATTCTGCGGCAAATCACCCTTGAGACGCAAGTAACGCAAAATAACATCTATCGCTACATCGGGGCGAAGGGTGATCGTATCGGTATTCATGATAAAACCGGCGGTTTCTTCACCGTAACTTAATGCTTTTTCGGCTCGGTCGCGATCTTGATCATCCATCGATACCAAAATATCTTGCAACACCTCATCAGGTAAACTACTGAGGGTTTCAGCTAAGTCATCGGTGTCCATATCTTCAAGCGCATCGACCACCGTATCCGGCATCATTTTACTGATAATACCGTTACGCACTTCTTCAGATAATTCTTCTAACACATCACCGTGATAATCGGCATCAAGCAGTTGCCACAGAGTATCGCGGTTTTTGGTTGGGGTTGATTCGAGGATTAATGCGACATCACACGCCGGAGTTTCATGCAGAATTTTACGCACCGAAACAAATTTACCCGATGCAAGTGCATCCGTAATTTCGGTGAGTTGACTCTCGGCAAATTTTGCAGCGATGGTATCAGCCATAATCCATTCCTGCGAGACATGTAAAGTTGGTTATAGAATAACGTGAAAGGCTGCTAATGTCATGAAATGATTCGTAAAACTACACTTCTTCATTAAATTTTTGACTGATTAATTCGACCACAGCATCCAGTGCTGCTTGTGCATCAGGACCTTGTGTTTCGACACGCACAGATTTGCCCTGACATGATTCCAACATTAATAAGCCTAATACACTGGCGGCATCAGCTTGTTTGTCACCTTGATGCACGGTGATGACGGAAGTAAAACCCGCAGCCAGTTTTGCCAATTGGCTAGCAGGACGAGCATGCAAGCCCATTTTGTTAACTATGGTGACTGTGGCTTCTGCAAAATCACTCATGGTTTGATTGGTGCTGGGTCAACTTGCGCCAGCTTGGCTTGATGGCGAGCCAATTCACGATGCCGTAATTGTACATCTGGATGAGATTCGCGCAGGTTTAATGCTAACTGTTCAGCCACGTATACCGAGCGATGTTGTCCACCGGTGCAGCCAATCGCTACCGTCACATAGCTGCGATTATTGCGCTCTAAATGAGGTAGCCAAGTGGTAATGAGATTCTGAATTTGCCATATAAATTTAGTGACCACCGGCTGACTACCCAAAAACACCTGGATAGGAGAATCAACCCCCGTAAAATGCTTCAAGTCAGGCTCCCAATGGGGGTTGGGAAGAAAACGTGCATCAAATACATAATCCGCATCTTTGGGGATCCCATATTTAAAGCCAAACGATTCAAACACCAATACCAAGCGAGAGCTTTTTTTACCTAAAATACGTTCGCGGATTAATTCGGATAGTTCATGTACCGTTAACTGGTCGGTATCAATAAACAGATCAGCCCGTTCTTTCATGGGTTCAAGTAATTGCTTTTCTAATAATATCGCCGCTTCAAGAGATTGATTGCCTTTACTCAATGGATGCAATCGGCGCGTTTCACTGTAGCGTTTGAGTAACACATTAGTACTGGAATCCAAAAATACAATTGAAACATTCCAATCATCAGGTAAAAAATTGAGAATCTCAGATAACTCGTTGGACTCTTTGGGCAGGTTTCTTACATCAACACTGACCGCCACATCCTCATATTCATCGATGATTGAGTGAGTCAAAGCAGGTAATAAGTTGACGGGAATATTATCTACACAATAATACCCGAGATCTTCTAATGAACGTAACGCAATGGATTTACCTGACCCTGAACGACCGGAGATAATGATGAGTTTCATCGATTTATGACCCTAATGGATAGATTGTGTTATACCAGAGCGTCTAACACGTGTTCCGCTGCGGTAGCTTTGCGTAATTGTGCCACAACAGCAGTGTCTGTCAACTTTGCAGCGACACTCGCCAGCGTGTGTAAGTGTCCGTCAATTTGTGATTCAGGTACCAGTAACGCAAAAAACACATCAACAGGTTGACGGTCTATGGCTTCAAATTCAATCTTCTCAGCACTGGTGACTAAGATTGCAACGACGTTGTCGAGTCCCGCAATACGGCCATGAGGAATTGCAATTCCATTGCCGATACCTGTCGAACCCATTTTTTCTCGAACCACTAAACTCTCAAGGACGTCAGCTTGTAATATGTCGTTATTGACGTCTTCGGCTAATAGGCTGATCGTCTCAAATATCTTTTTTTTGCTTGAACAGGGAACCGCACATTTAATGCGGTTCGCTGCTAAAATATCAGAAATCTGCATGGATTAATGTCTTAGTAATTTTTCCTTATGCTTGATCACTTGTCTGTCTAGCTTATCAATCAGACCGTCAATCGCAGCATACATATCTTGATGTTCTGAAGTGGCAAATACTTCAGCACCGCTGAGGTTTAATTTGGCTTCTGCTTTTTGATTTATTTTTTCGACATTTAAAATAACATGCACATTATTAATGTGGTCAAAATGTCGTTCTAGCTTCTCAAATTTTATATCGACATAGTTACGTAATGATTCAGTAATTTCAACATGATGACCGGTAAGGTTTATCTGCATAATGACTTCCTTCTATAATGATAACTAAACCAAGCTTTTACGCTGGTTGGAGGGTGGAATCGATAACGACTCCCGATATTTTGCAATGGTCCGACGAGCAACCTTAATACCTTGGTCCGACAGCACATCTGCAATTTTGCTATCACTCAGTGGCTTCACCGTATTCTCCGCTGCCACGAGTTTTTTGATCAGGGCGCGAATAGCCGTAGAGGAACATTCTCCACCAGACTCAGTCGCGACATGACTTGAGAAAAAATACTTCAATTCATAGATACCACGTGGGGTATGCATATATTTTTGGGTAGTGACCCGTGAAATAGTAGATTCATGCATATCCACCATCTCTGCCACATCATTCAATACCATTGGCTTCATCATCTCAGGCCCATGCTCAAAAAATCCCATTTGCTGTTGCACAATGCAATTGGCGACTTTGAGTAAGGTATCGTTACGGCTTTCTAAGCTTTTAATAAACCATTTGGCTTCTTGCATATGAGATTTGACAAACGCTGAGTCAGAAGAGTTCCGTGAATTTTTGCTTAATGCCGCATATTGTTGATTAATGTTTAATTTGGGTAAGCTATCGGGGTTGAGATCTACGCTCCAACGCCCATTTTTCTTGGCAACGGATACATCCGGAATAACATACTCAGATTCCTTAGTGATTAAAGCGCTACCAGGACGAGGACTCAATGATTGTAATAACATCATCACTTCTCGAAGTTGGTCCTCTTTCAAACGAGTCTTGCGCATCAAGGTACGATAATCTTTGCTCGCCAATAAATCTGCATACTCATTAATGATTGAACGCGCTTCTTGTAAGTAGGGAGTAGCATCATCAAATTGGCGCAATTGCACGAGCAAGCATTCTTGTGGTGTGCGTGAGCCTGAACCGATAGGATCAAACATCTGAATGCGCTTTAATACGCATTCCACCTCATCCAGCTCGATGTCAGGATCTTGCATTGATTCGAGTAAATCTTCCGTCGACATCGTCAAATAACCTGACTCATCAATTGAATCGATGATCGCTGTGGCGATGGCTCGATCATTATCACTAAAAGGGGTTAGCCCCATTTGCCACAATAAATGTGACTGAATGTCTTCGGTGGTTTCACCTTGAAAAATATAATCTTCGTCAACCCCACCACTTGCCATCGGCGCAGGAGCCGATGAGGCATTGTAATAATCATCCCATGTGCTATCTAGCGGTAATTCGTCCGGAACAGCATTGCCCTCCAGGGCATCATGACTAGTGACTTTATCGCCATCGACAGACGCGTTCGTATCTCCGGAGCGTTCGGTATCATTGCCATCGTTATATTGTTCTTCGATTTCAAGCAAGGGATTAGCTTCAATGGCTTCTTGGATCTCTTGTTGTAAATCCAATGTGGAGAGTTGCAACAATTTGATGGCCTGCTGAAGTTGCGGCGTCATCGTTAATTGTTGGCTAAATTTGAGTTGTAACGAGTGTTTCATCGAATTCCTTTTAACTACATATCATACAGGTAACATCCAAAATACCTGTTTACATTTTCATTATAGCTTAAATTCTTCGCCAAGGTATACTTCCTTAACCTTCTTGTTTTCAAGGACTTGCGAGGAAGTTCCAGAAGCTATCAACTCCCCATGACTAACAATGTAAGCTTTTTCACACACATCTAATGTTTCCCTTACATTATGATCAGTGATCAGTACGCCAATACCGCGTTCTTTGAGTTGTTGGATGATGTGTTTAATGTCACCAACAGAAATAGGATCAACTCCAGCAAAAGGCTCATCCAGTAAAATAAATTTGGGATTAGCAGCCAACGCACGTGCGATCTCTACTCGACGACGTTCTCCGCCCGACAATGCCATACCTGCACTATTGCGAATATGATTAATGTTAAATTCATCGAGTAATGAGTCCGCTTCACTTTCTCGTTGCTCAACGGATAACTCTTTACGCGTCTGTAAAATTGCCATGATGTTGTCATACACGGATAACTTTCTAAAGATCGACGCTTCTTGCGGTAAATAACCAATCCCCTGGCGAGCTCGCTCATGCATTGGCTGCAACGTAAGGTCGGTTTGATCTAGCACGATTTCACCTTTATCCAGTGGCACTAAGCCTACAATCATGTAAAAGGTCGTTGTTTTACCTGCACCATTTGGCCCTAACAACCCGACTATTTGCCCAGACTCAACTTCGATACTTACGTCACGCACAACTTGTCGTGATTTGTATGACTTCGCTAAATGCGACGCTTTTAATACTGCCATTATTTATCTTCGCCTTGTTCGCCTTGCGGTGCGTCTTCCGTCTCTTGTAATTGTTGTTGCAAGACTTCAGGTTGAAATACTGTAGTGACGCGGCCACCTTGTGTCTCAGCTGCATTAGCTATCAGTTGTTTGTTAATTAAATCAAAAACAATAGTGTCACTGGTCACTACCGATGTATCTTGCGCTAACTGCGCTGCACCAGAAAATTTAATCTTACGAGTGACAACCGAATAACGGATCTCTTGAGCCGCAGCTGTGACCCGAGTGCCATCAGGTAATGTTTGCTCAAAAGATGCAGGGTTACCCGATGCGATAAACACTTCTAGTCCCTCCCCTGCACTAGCATCGATACTCAAGCTATCAGCCAAAATCTGTAAACTGCCCTGCTTAACTACTACGGCATCTTTATACACTGACATTTTACTAACACCATCAACAAATGTTGATTTAGCACTGATTTCAATCGGTGCATTGACGTCCGTGTTTTGTGCAACTACCGCGCCATGATACACGCTGCAATAAAGCATGGAGGTCATTATTAAACTTGCAAATTTAGTCATTCATTACTCTCTAATTTGGGCAGTTGAGCTAGCAAATACGGTTTTTACATGTCCAGTTAAATTAAATTTTTTGGCTTGCATGTCACCGTTTAAGCCTTTGCTCAGCATTGAAAATTCAGCCCCTGTCATACGTACTTCACTATCGGAATATAGGGTGTTTGTGGTTAAGTCTATTTCTATAAAGTCGGTTGTAATCTGTTGAATAAAATCACTTTGATTTAAACTTTTGATGACAATGTTCTTTTCCAAACGAACAATATTATTAGTAAATAAAGTCCCTTCATCAGCGCTGATTTTGTAAGGTTGACCAGCATCGACATAAATGGTGTATAGTGGTTGTTCAAATACCATAAATCCAAGCGTTTCATAGTGCTCCATCACAGTAGCAAATACTTCATGACTGAGTTTACCATCTTGGGCGTACAATTTTGAGGTGAGGTTTTCAGCTCGATACGTAGGTGTTTCAAACAATGTTTGTGTCGACACATCATCCGTCAAGGTGGTGGATTGATTGAATGGATAAAAATACAATCCCAACACACATGTAAATAACAATACAATACTATAGCCAACTCGATTCATTACACGCTGCTTCCATGAATACCATCCAGCTTGCCATGCACTTGCAAAAACGTATCTGTGACTTCGCGTACCGCCCCAAATCCTCCGGCTAATTGCGTTACCCAATTAGCCTGTTGCGCAACATAAGGATGTGCATCCTGCACAGCGATCTTGATACTACTGCACTGGTACATACCCACATCAGGCATATCATCACCCATACTGGCGACTTGCTCCGCAGATAAGCCTAATGTGCTCATCAATGTCGTCAAAGCCGTCAATTTATCTTCTTGCCCTTGAATAATATGAGTGACATTTAATGCACTCATTCGCTCATGCACTAACTGAGACGTTCGTCCTGTTATTACGGCTACTGCGATTCCACATTGCGCTAACGATTTGATACCATAACCATCGCGGGTATGAAATGCCTTGAGCTCTTCACCTTGATTACCCAAGTAAATGCGCCCATCAGAAAAGACCCCATCTACATCACAGACTAATAATTTAACGGCTTTTAGTTGGTCATACACTGCTCGGTCAAAATCCGCAGTATACAAGGTGCTGATGACATTATTGAGTCGATTCGTTTGCTTGTTTGATGATGCCATTATACGACTCCAGCCTGCAACAACATATGCATATTAAATGCGCCGACAAGTTGCTGTTGCTGATTGACCACCAACAACGCACTGATTTGTTTTTGTTGCATTAAGTTTAGCGCATCCACAGCCAATAACTCTTCATTCGCGGTTAAACAGTTTGGCGTCATGACCTGCTCAGCGATTAACGTATGAATGTCCAATTTTTGATCTAATACTCGACGTAAATCACCATCGGTAAAGATCCCCAACAAGGCCCCATCAGCATCGACCACACCGGTCATACCTAACCCTTTGCTACTTATTTCATATAGCGCTTGAGTTACCGGCGTATTTGCCAGCACGGAAGGGATCTCAGACTCAGTACGCATAATATCTGCGCAAGTAAGTAATAACTTACGACCTAACGCGCCACCAGGATGAGATAATGCAAAATCATCCGACGTAAATCCTTTGGCATCCAGTAATGCCACAGCTAAGGCATCACCTAAAACTAAGGTCATGGTGGTGGATGTCGTGGGCGCAAGCCCTAATGAACACGCTTCTTTGGGGACGTTAATCTGTAACACGATATCTGCGTGTTTTGCTAATGTGGATTGAGCATGTTGAGTAATAGCGATCAATGTGATGCCCAAGCGTTTTAATACCGGTAATAGACCAATCAGCTCCGCTGTTTCTCCGGAGTTAGAAATACCAATGACAATATCTTGTGGGCTCAACATACCCAGATCACCATGATTAGCTTCACCAGGATGCATAAAAAATGCAGGTGTCCCCGTAGAAGCGAGTGTCGCGGCAATTTTATTACCAACGTGTCCTGATTTACCCATTCCTGATACGACTACTTTGCCACTGCAAGCTAGGATAGATTCACACGCAGCAACAAATTTATCATTAAGCGATTGCGTTAACTGATTGATTCCATCCATTTCTGTTGCAATAACTTGCTTAGCAGAAGATACAAATGGTGATAATGACATGCTCATCTCCAACTCAAGTGCTACACTTGATGTAATAGTTAACTGGCAAAAAGCGACGTTTAGCAATCACATTCATGCAAATAACATCACTTGATAGCCGATAAACACAGCCACTAATACACCGCCTTCAACTCGGTTGATGCGACGTGTGCCCACAAAATTAAAACTAAATACAAGCAACAATAATGTTAACCCTAACATCACAAACATATCTCGAGATGCCGCATTTGGGTCAATCAATCCAGGCGCTAGCAATCCAGGCATCCCCAGTACAGCAAGTATATTAAATATATTGGAGCCGATAATATTGCCCATCGCAAGATCATCTTCACCTTTGAGCACCCCTGCGATGCAAGCTGCTAGTTCGGGTAAACTTGTCCCCAGGGCAATGATGGTCAAGCCAATGACTAAATCACTGATACCAAAATATTTGGCAATGAACACCGCTGATTCAACCAAAAAATGTGCTGACAATGGCAACATCACTAAACCAACAATAACCCATAGCACAGCGACAGATGTGGACACGCCACTGGGAATTTCTAATTCATTCTCATCAACTAACGGATCGCCTTTTTCAACTGTGAACGATAACCATGCCATGCCACCTAGGACAACAACAAACATGCCCATTAAAATTGCACCTTCGACAAAGGTCAACATTTGGTCATGTAAAAAATACGCTGCCAAAAGACACATCGCAAACAACAACGGAAATTCGCGCTTTAATGTATCTGAAGAGACGAGTAAAGGCTTGACCAATGCAGTGATCCCTAAGACCAGGGCGATATTAGTGATATTTGAACCGATGGCATTGCCAACTGCGGTGTCAGGTGAGCCCGATAAAGATGCCGTTGCAGAAACGACGATTTCAGGTGCAGAAGACCCCATGGCTACGATTGTCAGTCCGATCATCATCGGTGAAACACCGATATTCTTGGCCAGTGCTGATGCACCATACACAAAACGGTCAGCACTCCAACTTAACACCGCTAATCCGATTAAAAAAATAACAATTTGTAACAGCACGGCAAAAGTGTTCCCTATGTAATGGTTCTTTTTTATAATATCAGGCTTAGAAATTGATCACTATTAGGCTTAAATAACAGGTTATACGCAATAACAATCTGTGATTTTGCATATACATAGCTTATAATGCACTAATTATGGCAAAAAACGACAGTATTTAATATCTGTTTTGCAGACTAGGTCAAAATATCCAACGAAATCTATCAAATTATTGGTTAATTCAGGTCATATTCAGACGTAGCGTTCTATTTTGTTGTACATAACTTGTTACTTTATGATTTTGATTTATGCCTCTTGAAAGAACATAATCAAACCTCATTTAACATTCATGCGTATACATTGTAACTAAAGCAAAGGAAAGGCTACCAGCCAGCATATGACTGAACACTTAGTTGAAATACAGAACATTACATTTTCTCGTGGTGAACGCCTTATTTATGATGATATTAGTATTAATATCCCCAAAGGAAAAATAACCGCAATCATGGGCCCAAGTGGGATTGGTAAAACCACTATGCTGCGTCTAATCGGTGGTCAATTAGTGCCTGATAAAGGTGATATCACGTTCAAAGGTAATTCCATTCCAGCCATGAATCGTTCTACCTTGTATCATAATCGCAAATCAATGAGTATGTTATTTCAATCCGGTGCCTTGTTTACGGACATGACGGTATACGACAATGTCGCCTTTGCCTTGCGCGAACACACTCATTTATCTGAATCTGTGATTGAAACCTTGGTCCTGCTTAAACTAGAGACTGTCGGGTTACGTGGTGCGGCACAAATGATGCCTAGTGAATTATCAGGTGGTATGGCACGTCGAGCAGCACTGGCCCGTGCCATCGCATTAGATCCTGAGTTAATCATGTACGATGAACCTTTCGCCGGACAAGATCCAATCTCGATGGGCGTCTTGGTCAAGTTGATTAAGGCTCTCAGTGAGGCGCTGTCAGTGACAAGTATAGTGGTCACCCATGATGTCAACGAAGTGCTTAATATTGCTGATTATGTGTATATTTTAGCAAATAAAAAAGTCATCGGGCATGGCACTGCAGCACAAATCAAAGCCTCTGATTCGGCCCTTGTGCAACAATTTTTACAAGGTCAAGCTGATGGTCCTGTGCCATTTCATTATCCAGCTGACGCAATCCAAGCGCAAATATTAGGAGCGAAGCAATGAACTGGGTCATTGGGTTAGGCGCTAGTACCTTAGCCAAAATCAATGGCGTAGGCCGAGCATTCTTGATGTTAAGTGGTGCGCTCATCGCTGTACCGCAACTTAAAAACGTGCGGCTTACCATCCAGCAACTATATGTTGTCGGTGTGCAGTCTTTGCTCATCATCATGGTATCAGGTTTGTTTATTGGTATGGTCATGGCTTTACAAGGCTATACTATCTTAGTCAACTATGGCGCAGAGGGCTCACTCGGTCCTATGGTGTCTTTATCCTTATTACGAGAGTTAGGCCCGGTGGTTACCGCTTTATTGTTTGCTGGCAGAGCTGGCTCGGCTTTAACGGCTGAAATAGGCTTAATGAAAGCAACCGAGCAATTAAGCTCACTAGAAATGATGGCGGTTGACCCTCTTCGCCGTGTCGTTGCCCCGCGTATCTGGGCTGGGGTGATAGCTATGCCGATGTTAGCGTTAATATTCTCGGCGATTGGTATATTAGGCGGGCATTTAGTTGGTGTTGATTGGCTAGGCGTAGATTCAGGTTCATACTGGTCAATTATGCAAGCTACCGTAGAATGGGACAAAGATGTCGTTAATGGCATCATCAAAAGCATTGTATTTGCAATTGTCGTGACATGGATTGCGATATTTAAAGGCTATGACGCAATACCGACATCTGAGGGTATTTCGCTAGCAACGACACAGACTGTAGTGTTTTCTTCACTCGCAGTTTTAGGATTAGATTTTGTGCTTACTGCACTGATGTTTGGCATTAATTAGGAGTCAACATGACCACACGAAAAACTGAACTTATGGTTGGCATATTTGTCATCTTAACTATTGCTGCAACCTTGTTACTAGCGTTAAAAGTCGTCAATCAAGGATTTTCAGATACACAGTCTAGTTACACCTTGTATGCTAAATTTGATAATATTGGCGGGTTAAAAACCCGTTCAGCGGTTAAAGTCGGCGGTGTCACCGTGGGTCGAGTAGAATCAATTTACCTTGACCCAGAAGATTTTAATCCGATTGTTGTTCTTAGTGTATCGGATAGTTATCAAAACTTTCCTGATACCAGCTCGGTCGCTATTTTGACATCAGGATTGTTAGGCGAACAATATATTGGATTTCAACCTGGATTTGCATTTGATGATTTTGTTGTGCTTGCTGACGGTGATTTTATTCAAGACACCAAGTCAGCATTGGTATTAGAAGATTTAATTGGCCAATTTTTATTTAGCCGTGATAGTGATTAAAAAAAAGGAAATACTGTGAAACTTCAATCTAGTCTGCGCCTCTTCTTATTACTGATATGTTCAATTGTCAGTACCCACAGTGTCGCCCAAACGCCTGCCAGTCCAGAGAATCCGTTTGTGATGATCCAAGATGCAGCGAGCGTAACGTTTGATCGTATCAAAAACGAAAAGGCATTAATTGCTAGTAATCCTGAGCATTTACGCACCATCATGCGTGAGAATTTATTGCCCCATGTGGATTATAAATATTCTGCGTTTATGGTTTTAGGTAATCAAGCTCGTAAAGTTCCCAAGCAGCAACTAGGCGAATTTGTGAATGTGTTTCGCGAATACCTCGTTACTACTTACGCCAACGCAATGGGTTATTACAATGACCAAACGGTGACCTTTGAACCTAGTACTGACATTACTAACAAGAAAATTGTCACGGTTCGTGCACTAATCCAAGAAGCTGGGAAGCCAGATATCAAAGTGGCATTTAAAGTACGTAAAAACCGCAAAACCAATCAATGGGCGGCATATGATATGGTTGCAGAAGGCATTAGTTTGTTGTCTAGTAAACGCAGTGAGTTCGAATCAATCCTTCGTCAAGATGGGATCGAAACGGTCATCGCTATGATGCAGCAAAAAATCGACTCGCCGATCAACTTACAAATCACAGATGTCGCTCAATGAGTCTATCCATTGAATTTAATCAGCAAAGTGTGATACTAAATGGGGTGTTGAATAATCAAACGATTACTCAGGATTTTTTCATCACACACAAGCAAGCATTAAGCGGCTTAAGCCAATTAAATATTGACCTTAAACAGGTCTCAAGTATTGATACTGCCGGTTTAGCTTGGCTTTTAAACATTTGTCGCGATGCACAAACGCGGAAGTTGTCTCTTGCATGGCACAATATTCCTGATAAATTACTGCAACTTGCACGGTTAAGTAGTGCTGAGACTTTTTTTTGCTAACCCATCCACTTAACCAACAATGGATATCAACGACACGGTTACCCCTATGACAACACAAGAATTAGAACAATTTTTACTGACCAAGTTGCAGTTAACTGAAGTACACGTCAAAAGTGACGGGTCACATTTTAATATTATCGCGGTGAGTGAACAATTTGCTGAAATGTCACGAGTCAAACGTCAACAGTTTGTATATGGACCACTCTCCGATAAAATTGCCGACGGTTCAATGCATGCTATTTCGATTAAAACATTCACTGATGAACAATGGCGCAAAGAAAAGATGTTTAATCTTCCTCAATAATTAAGGGTTTCCATGGATAAATTAGTCATAACCAAAAGCCCTGCCCTGCACGGAGATGTCATTATTTCTGGGGCAAAAAACGCAGCATTACCATTATTAATGACGTCTTTGCTAGCCGATAGCCCAATTACATTCAACAATGTGCCAGCGTTACGTGACATCACCACGAGTGTTAAATTGTTAGAAGGTATGGGGACGGTTGTTACCTACAACAACAAAAATTCATTAACCTTAGATGCCAGTGTACTAACCAGTACGGTTGCATCATATGAGTTAGTTCGCACAATGCGTGCCTCTATCTTAGTGCTAGGCCCATTACTCGCCAAACACGGTCATGCTGATGTGTCTCTTCCTGGTGGCTGTGCTATCGGCGCTCGTCCCGTTAATTTACATTTAACAGGATTGGAAGCAATGGGCGCAAAAATTGATGTTGAAGCAGGCTATATAAAAGCCAGTGTTAATGGCAAGTTGCAAGGCGCTCATATTTTTATGGATATAGTCAGTGTCGGTGCGACCGAAAATCTGATGATGGCAGCCGCATTAGCGCAAGGCACCACAGTATTAGAGAATGCAGCACGCGAACCCGAAATTGTTGATTTAGCGAATTGCTTAATTGCAATGGGAGCGAAGATAGTCGGCGCAGGCACAGATAAGATCACTATCGATGGTGTCGAAGCATTGCACGGTTGTACCTATTCTGTTTTACCAGATCGCATCGAGACTGGCACGTTTTTAGTCGCAGCCGCTGCAACTAGAGGTCATGTGCGCTGTCTAAATGCTGCACCTGATACACTTGAGGCGGTATTGAGCAAATTGCGCCAAGCAGGAGCTGAAATAACGACAACAGCCGATACTATAGAATTGAATATGTATGGCAAACAACCCACTGCAGTCGATATCAAAACCGCACCTCACCCAGCATTTCCTACGGATATGCAAGCGCAATTTGTAGCAATGAATTGTGTTGCACAAGGCAGTGGTGTTGTAACTGAGACAATATTCGAAAATCGCTTTATGCATGTACCTGAATTACAACGCATGGGTGCAGATATCTCGTTACAAGGCAATAGTGCGATATGCACAGGCATTACTGATCTTAAAGGCGCACCGGTCATGGCCACCGATTTGCGGGCATCAGCCTCATTAGTTATTGCAGGGTTGCTGGCCGAAGGTGAAACCCATGTAAATCGGATTTATCACCTTGACCGAGGTTATGAAGCCATTGAGGATAAACTAAGCCTGTTAGGTGCCAATATCACGCGCATGCAAGAATAATTGCTCCACTGAGACAGTAAACAGCAACCCGCCCATCATGGTTGCATACCAAGGGCGGGTATTTTCACATTGAATGTTCTTCCAGTAGTTGACCTTCCATGGGTCATTGACCAAATATACGGTCTGATCATCCACCGCGACGCCTTCCAAGGACGCATTATGCATTACGGTATTCAATGCACACTGCTTGTTAGTTGACGTGGATAACTCGTCAGGTTGCAACTTTGATTGACGTAAATAGTTAGGCGCTAAATAAGCAAGCTTGACCACTTTGGTCGCTTTTATTTGAGCAGTGTCGACTAACCAAAGTTGGTTGTCATTTCGCGCCGCAGCAACTAACCATGTCGTATCTTGATACGTCACAATATCAGTACCATTAATCGGATGAGGCTCACGTTTGTCTGTTGTTCGTCCGGCAAAAAAATCCGGTAATTGCCATGCAGTATCGCTCACACGAACAAACTCGTCGCGCTGCCAAAAATCATCCGTAATCAGAGTACTAAAAATCCGAGCGCGATAATTAGCATCTTTTTCTAAGGCCAAGTACAAGGTACGATCAACTATACTGAGTCCCTCAATGCCATCATTGGGCGAATTGCCGACTAGGGCATCCGTTGGAAACTGCACTGCGCGCACACCAGTTACGCTGAGCACATTGTTGTCCCACAACAAACGTACCAAAACGGTTGGGTATTGGGTCGAACCAGTAGCTTTATATTGTAATTGACACGCTGGGGTTAACTTTCCGAGTACGGAGGCATCTTCGGTGACGGTAATAAATCCATTAGGGTGTTGTGGATCACGGATCAACGCTTCAAGATCCGGTTTAGTCTGTAGATACTGAGCAAAACATCCTGCTGCCACTGTCTCAGTGAGGACATATTGTCCAGTGGTTGTATGCCGCATACCAGTATTGGGGTCAATAAAATGCAATTGTTTGACTTGACTATCATCAGCACTGGCATCGGAGATCATCACCAGCTTATCGTCATACAAGGTTAATCCTGAAGGTTGTGGATCGACCAAAATTTGACCTTGCTGATCAACTAACCATTGACCTTGTAAGGTTAATATTGGGGGTTGTACTTTTTCAACAGATACATCACTCGGTTCAATCGTCGAGCAACTCGATAAACTGAGTATAAGTAGGCACAGTACCAGTATGGGTAGAGAGCAAGCTAGCGCTGTCGATTGCTTAAAAAACTGCGCGTCAGAAACGTGGTTAGAATACATATACGTACGTCAATATTGCTAAAAATAGCTCAATATTGTGACGTAAGTTCACATTTAATGCCACCAATTCTATCTCGATCACCACAAGTTACTGCTGACAAATAAAGTTTTTGATACACTTCCCCCATAATATATAGATGAGGTATCTCACGTTGGCAAAGCACACCATTGGACTATTTTATGGCTCAACAACTTGCTACACAGAAATGGCAGCAGAAAAAATCAAAACACAATTGGAATTGCTTGATGCAGAACTCGTTGTGCATATGTTTAATATTAAAGACACGCCATTATCTGAGATTGACCGCTACGACAATGTATTATTGGGCATTTCAACGTGGGATTTTGGTGAGTTACAAGAAGACTGGGAATCCAAATGGGAAGATATCGCAGCGGTTGGCTTTACAGATAAAAAAGCAGGGATCTTTGGTTTAGGCGACCAACTAGGTTATGCGGAATGGTTTCAAGATGCCGTCGGCATGCTACATGATGTGATTGTGCCTAATGGTGCCGATATTGTGGGCTACTGGCCGAATGAAGGCTATGATTTTATCGCATCTAAAGCACTAACGGATGACGGTACTTTTTTTGTTGGTTTATCATTAGACGATGAAAATCAATATGACGAAACGGATGCCAGGATCAGTGCATGGTGTGAACAAGTCTATGCTGAACTTTTCAGCGCAGCTTAATCCTATGAGTCGCTCACATCGGTGTCATACATGACCGAATCATCTCGTTTACATCGAGGTTTTTATCGAAACGGACAAACACATCGAGGCGGAGCAGACGTCACCTTTGGCGATATTATGAAGCTATTTGGCTTTCGTACTATCGAAATTGGCCGCTGGGTAACCGCAGCAGAGCAGCAATTGGCCGCTAATTTGTTCTTTGATGCACTGTACGATCTTTGTGACATTTTACAAGTGCCAGAGCAGGTTATCTCTTTAAAAGGCCGCTTAGGAGTGGCGTTTGGCAAAGGCGGCCGACCTGGAGTATGCGCTCATTACACTCCACTAAAACACGAAATCAGCTTAGCCAAAAATGCCGGAGCTGGCAGCCTAGCGCATGAATGGTTTCATGCCTTTGATCACTACATTGGACAAAAATTGTATCCTGATGCGCCTATGCAAGAATTTGCCTCTGTATTATTTTTGGGACAACATCAATATGCCATGCAAGAGCATCCATTAAATGAGCAACTGACGCGTTGCTTTGCACATATCCTGCTCGCGCCACAGCAAACGACCCCTAGTGATTATTTTTATCAAGCTGTTGCATTAGATAAGATCCAACAAAGTCTCTATTTTGCTAAGCCCGAAGAGCTATGTGCACGGGCATTTGAATCAGTTATCCAAGATCATCCTATTACTAATCATTTTTTGGTATCAGGAACAAAACAATCCAGTATGGCAAAAGCAGGTGCGTATCCAGAAGGAGTGCATCGTCAGACAATTGCCAATGAATTACTGACATATTTTGCCTGGTTAGGCCGATCTATGGTCTAATTTTTGGTGTAAATCAAAAAAAAATGTAAATTCTGTTTACAAAACCCCTACCCATTTTTGAGATTTTCTTTATACTATAAGACTGAAACGTTTATGGAATAAGAAAAAAAGGCTTATGAAAAGAAAAAAGCATACCTCTAGTGATGATGACGCACAGATTGATATGACCCCGATGCTAGACATCGTATTCATTATGTTAATCTTCTTTATCGTAACAACGTCATTTGTTAAGGAAAAAGGACTAGACGCTTCTCGTCCTAAAGACAATACTGAATCACAGCAGCCAAGCAAATCTCTATCAATCCAAATCGATGATATGGGTGTGATTAAGATGAATGGTCGTGAAGTCGATATTCGTCGTGTTGTTGCTAATATCCAAACATATTTAGCTGAGAACAACACTGATTCTGCCGCTATACAGGCTGACGAGGATACTGAACATGGTATTGTCGTAGAAGTGATGAACCAAGCTAAGATAGCGGGTATTAATAAAGTATCGGTACTGGTTAAAAAATAACTATTATCTCATTTTAAAAAACCGTTATTGTATGAGTCGTGTCATGCAATAACGGTTTTTTTTATGCCTGATGTGCTTGTGATTATTGTTGTGATTGCTGCCGTTGTTGCCAAGATTTAAGCGCAATACTGAATAGATTGATGGTGTTAAATACCGAACCAAAGATACTGCCTACTCCAAGGGCATACAGCAAACCTAACGATTCAGCAAAAATAAACCAACGCCGCATTACTGCTACATCCGTTATCACAATTGAGCCGGCTGTAAAAATAATTGAAGCGCCATAAGCTAACAAAATAAGGTAACCATGGGCCAACACGAACCATTCAAACAAAAAGAAACCAATCGTTAAACTCAAAAATAACACCAAGATCCGTTTGCCTTTAAACTTTAATGCGACCGCATTACGGATAGCTGCTAAGCCACATCCAATACCAGCAGCAAGTGCATCTAATAAGAAAAAGTGCGTACTTAAACATATCATCGCACAACCAGAAAACACCAAAAACCGCTGCATGTCATTACTACGATATCCAAATACATTAAATACTATAGCAATCGCCCCGATAGCCTCTGCAATCCAAATTTGGCTCAAACGTCTCTCCGTTGTCTATTCATAAAAAGTTGATACGGGTATTCGTATCGAAATGTGGGCGTCGATTGACCTAAAAATTCAAGTAGAAATCTTTACATAAGGACTGATATTCTGGGGTATAACCACCCGCAGTATCATAAATCACTAGCCGAGAAGTCGCTAGTATACTTTTTTGGTATGAGAATGTTAATAAACTTCGAATGGAAACGTTATAAATGCCGCTATGGACATCCAAGCGCTGATTCAAATACAATCCATATTGCAGTGCCAAATGCTCAAACTTATGTACCAATGGGGTCGGAATCACACAACAAAAACGCCCTGTAGATTCAAGTAACCGATGCACATGTCGTAATAATTCATCATGTGAAAGTGTTAATTGACTGCGCGCTTTGATGCGTTGTAGATGCTTATCTGCAATACCTTCTTGGAACTGATTAAGGTGATAATAAGGTGGATTGGATAAGATCAATTGGTATTTATTCGACGAATAAAAATGCTGGATCTTTGCCTGAACAAAATTTACCTGATCATTAAAAGGCGAGTTGAAAGCATTTACAACCGATTGACGGTACGCTTTATAATCGGTTTCAACACCAACAATATGTGCCTTGTTACTTGCTTGCTGAGCCATCATCAACGTCAACACGCCTGAGCCTGAACCAATATCTAAAATAGACACATCATCTTCATTTGGTTGTGTCCAACTTCCGAGCATAATGCTATCCGTCCCCACTTTCATTGCACACTTATCATGTGCAACAGAGAACTGTTTAAACCGAAAGCCTGCAAAAGGCACATTGCGGTTTAATCTAGTATTATTATCGACATTTTCGTTAGGTTCAGGCATGCCTTTGTAGTCACTATTATGGTTGTAGTTTAATCATCTGTGCAGCGACACTTGCCGCCGGCACGGGTTTATATTTAGCGAGCCGCCCGATAAACAACATGGAAAATAATTGCGCTATTTTGATTCCCCATTGTTCAGCTGGTCTTGCGATGGCTCGATGACCAACTAACAATGATGGCCTAACCGCAGCCGCATGTTGTAACTGTGGCATTGAAATTATAGATGACTCTAACTCACCTTTCACTTTTAAGTAAAAGTTTTTGCTATGTTTATTTGCACCTACACTCGAAATCCACACAAACCCTTGTGCTCGTTGTGCTCTAGCTAGTTGTGCACAGACATGAATATATTCAAAGTCAACGCGTCTAAACGCAGAACGACTGCCGGCTTGTTTAATCGTCGTCCCCAAACAACAATACACATGATCCACCGTAAAATAGCCTTGATAATCTTGTAATTGTTCAAAATCAATCACCACCGGCTGCAACTTACCTTCAGGGTCAAGATAATCTTGCGCGGTCAAAGGACGCCTAACCAAACAGGTTACTTGTTTATAGCCAGGATGGGCTAGCAGTTGGTTAACTAGTGCTTTACCCACTAAACCGGTCGCGCCAATCACGCAGGCTGTTTTTCTAATATCAGTCATTAAGCAATATTTATTGTTCGTCTCAGATGCCAAACATGGTAAATTATAACCTGTATAAAGTCATTCAACTCTATGGTAATAATATGAAAAATAGCCCACTGGCCGCCCTATTTCTGTTCACTTTTATGTTTACTTCGGTTGTCACTTCGCAGGCCACAGTGGCTGACACGTTATCAATCGAACGTATTTTTTCAGCCCCAGCCCTGTACGGCACCGCACCTGGTATGGTTAAGCTATCACCTGACGGTCAACGTGTGACGTTTATTCGGGCCAAAGCCAATGACACACAGCGCTTTGATTTGTGGGAATACCATATCAAGGACCAGCAATCGCGTTTACTCTTTGATGCTGATGATCTGCATACCGGTGATGAAAACTTATCCGACGAAGAAAAAGCTCGGCGTGAGCGAATGCGTGTATCGGGTTCAGGGATCCTATCTTACAGTTGGTCGGCAGATGGTAAGGCGCTTTTGTTTCCACTGGCCGGTGATGCTTACTATTACCGCTTAGGTGAGGCAAAAGCTAAGCGTTTGCTGGCCACACCTGAATTTGAAACCGATATTACTTTGTCGCCGAAAGGTAACTTTATCTCGTTTATCCGTGACCAAAACCTCTTTATCCTGAACATTGCTACCGGCATTGAACAGGCGATTACGACTCAAGGCGGTGGGGTAATCAAATATGGTATGGCTGAATTTGTTGCCCAAGAAGAAATGAGTCGTCTCACCGGCTATTGGTGGGCGGGGGATGAATCCAAAATTGCGTTTACACGGATCGATGAATCACCGGTTGAGATGATTACCCGTTCAGAAATTTATGCTGAGCGGATCACCACTATTGCGCAGCGCTACCCAAAAGCTGGCACCAACAACGTACTAATAGATTTGTACGTTCAAGAGATTACTTCTGGTACTCGCAAACAAGTGCAACTAAATGCTTTTCCCGCGGATCAATCCGTTACATCAATCAATACCGATATCTACTTACCACGTGTAAAATGGATGCGTGATAGCACGACATTAACCTTCCAAATACAATCTCGTGATCAACAGACACTCACCTTACAACAATTTAATTATACGACCGCTGCGCAATCCACGTTATTAACTGAACGCAGTGATACGTGGGTTAATTTGCACGATGATTTGTACTTTTTAGATGATGGGCAGCGATTTATCTGGGCATCTGAACGCGATGGATTCAAACATTTGTATCTGTATCGCAATGATGGGCAATTATTGCGTCAATTAACTCAAGGTGATTGGGTTGTCACGGGCATTGCTGCTGTCTCAGCCAAAGAGAACACTATTTATATCAATGCGCGCAAAGATACGCCGCTAGAGTCGCATTTATATGCAGTGAATATGCAAACAAGTGCACTGACTCGGATCACTGAATTAGGTAGCAGCCATAGTGTGCAGTTTGCTCAAGATGCCTCGATTTACGCCAATGTGTTCTCCAACATCAATACGCCACCACAAACCGCTCTATTTACACATACAGGCACATTTATCACTTGGCTCGACGAAAATGCCGTTGTCGGTAACTCATCGCATCCATTATCAGCCTACTATGCTGATTGGATAGCACCGGAGTTTGGTACCTTATCGTTTGCGGATGGTGTCAATGCCCAAAATAAAGATAACACAACCACCTTGCATTATCGTTTATATAAACCTGCAACAATCACCGGTAAACATCCTGTTATTGTTTACCATTATGGCGGTCCAATTGCGCAAGTAGTGACGAACAAATGGGCGGGTAACCGCGGCTTGATGTTCCAATACTGGGCGCAACAAGGTTACGTCGTTTTTAGTATCGATAATCGTGGGTCTAACTATCGCGGTAAGGCGTTTGAAGATCCGATATATAAAGCGATGGGCACAGTTGAGATTGATGATCAAAAACGCGGTGTGGATTTTTTACGGACGCTAGATTTTGTTGATCCGGAGAAGATCGGTGTATATGGACATAGCTATGGCGGTTATATGAGCCTAATGGCGATGTTTAAAGCACCTGATTATTTTGCCGCTGGCGTATCGGGTGCGCCAGTCACTGAATGGCGCTTGTACGACACTCACTACACGGAACGCTACATGGGCAACCCTAATACCGATAAAGCGGCGTATGACGCTTCCTCGGTGTTTCCATATGCACATAACTTACAGGGCGACCTACTTATTTATCATGGCATGGCCGACGATAATGTATTGTTTACCCACGCCACTAAGTTATACAAACATCTACAAGATAACGCGAAGTTGTTTCATGTGATGGATTACCCCGGCAAAAAACACAGTATCCGAGGAAAAAACACACAAATTCATATGTTTAAAACAATCACGCATCATTTTGATACGTATTTAAAATAACTACTTAAACATATTATTGGCAAGGGATTGCTGAATGCCTATGGCGCTGTCAGGCGTCATGGTGATTTCCATTGGAGCAGCTTGACCCGATACATAAATTTTGAGCTCTGATTCCATATCAAAATGTCCTGCTGTTTCTACTTTAAATTGGGTGATCGCTTTAAAGGGAATGCTATGGTATTCGACTTTTTTGCCGGTCACACCTTGTTTATCAATTAAAATTAACCGGCTAGACGTAAAAATAATCATATCGCGTATTAGTTTATACGCATTCGTTACACTCTCATCTGACGCTAACACTGGGGAAAGCTCTGCTTGAATCTCATCAATATCAATTTCTGCTGCATTGCCTAACATACCACTAAATAATCCCATTACATGACTCCTTGTTAATGTAATCAAACCAAGTGTAGCTTATAATTACCCTCTGCTGATGTTTTTTTAAATGGATACACATGATGCTCGAACAACCTAATTTTGCCGATGTACAAGCTGCCTTTGAACGTTTAAATGGGCATATCAACCCAACACCAATGATGACCTCATCATTACTGAACGCTTGGTTAGGGCATACTGTTTTATTTAAAGCTGAATGCTTGCAACGGACCGGTTCATTTAAACTTCGTGGGGCGTTAAATTTTTTATTGAAACATTGTCAAATAAACGGCAAACCTAATTTGATTGTTGCAAATTCATCCGGTAATCATGCGCAAGCGGTTGCTTATGCTGGTAGCTTGCTCGATATCCCAGTGCAGATATACTCCAGCGACAATATATCTGCTGTCAAAGCTGCAGCCACCGAAGATTATGGCGCACAATTACATCTCTTTGCGACTCGTCTAGAAGCTGATGCCGCCGTTAAACTAGCTGCCGAACAAGCCAATACACTGTGGATCCCTCCGTTTAATCACCCTGATATTATTGCTGGTCAAGGCACCGCAGTATTAGAAGCAATTACACAATCGACCGAACATACCATTAATGCGGTGTTTACGCCTTGTGGTGGTGGCGGCTTAACCAGTGGTTCATTATTAACGACCCGCGCCTTATTACCGGATGCTCACATGATTGGCGTCGAGCCTGAAAACGCCAACGATGCGTCTATTTCATTACAACAAGGCTCAATATATACCCTTCCCTCACCACCGAATACTTTGGCTGATGGCGCTGCAACTCCTGCAGTTGGTGAATATACATTTCCGTTTTTGCAACAGCTTGATGAGTTTTATGAGGTCAACGAAACACAAATCGCCTATTGGACACAATGGTTACATCATCTTTTGAAGTTACATATCGAACCGACGTGTTGTATGACTATGGCAGGAGTAATCGCATGGTTGACTGACCAGCCTAAAGGACAGACCGTGTTAGTCGTTTTATCAGGCGGTAATATTTCTACCCACACGATGCAGCAGCTTTACCAAGAAGATTACCTAGGACAACCGCCGTATTTAGATTAAAGATTAACAAAAAAGCCCAGTCATGAACTGGGCTTTTCGATGGCATTGCCGTTGATCGTTTATTCTACGGCGCAATACACAATAATGACTACACCTTCGGACCTGCTGCAACTAATGCAGCCCCATTGTCAGTATCGGTAAACTTGCTAAAGTTATCGACAAATAACGTTGCTAAATCCGTCGCTTTACTATGCCAATCCTGCGCATCCTTATACGTACCACGAGGGTCTAAAATACTTGGGTCAACCCCGTTTAGCTCACTCGGTACAGTCAAATTAAAGACTGGAACATCTTGCGTCGGCGCGTCATCAATAGACCCATCCAAAATCGCATCAATGATTGCTCGGGTTGCTTTGATAGAAATACGCTTACCTGAGCCATTCCATCCGGTGTTCACTAAATATGCAGTTGCACCAGATGCCTGCATACGCTTTTCTAATACTTGGGCGTATTTGGTTGGATGAAGACTTAAGAAAGCAGCACCAAAACAACTTGAAAAAGTCGGCGTCGGCTCAGTAATACCTCGCTCAGTTCCGGCTAACTTTGCCGTAAAACCGGACAGAAAATAATACTGTGCTTGGGCTGGCGTTAACTTGGATACCGCAGGTAATACACCAAACGCATCAGCCGTTAAAAAAATCACTTTATTAGCATGACCAGCACGTGAAATTGGCTTAACGATATTATCGATGTGTTCAATCGGATAAGACACACGCGTATTCTCAGTTACAGAACCGTCAGCATAATCAATTTCACCACCGGGTAAAACCGTTACATTTTCAAGTAATGCATTACGGCGAATAGCATTGTAAATGTCCGGTTCATTTTCTTTGCTCAAATTGATGGTTTTAGCATAGCAACCACCTTCAAAATTAAACACACCGTTATCATCCCAGCCATGCTCATCATCACCAATCAACTCGCGTTTTGGATCTGTTGATAAGGTAGTTTTACCTGTACCTGATAAACCAAAGAAGACGGCTACATCGCCTTTTTTACCAACATTAGCACTGCAATGCATTGATGCGATATCTTGCAGTGGCAAGAGGTAGTTCATCATTGAGAACATGCCTTTTTTCATTTCACCGCCGTACCAAGTACCGCCGATCAATTGAATTTTTTCGGTAAGATTAAACGCAACAAAGTTTTCCGAGTGCAACCCTTGGGCTTGCCAGTTCGGATTGGTGGTTTTAGCGCCATTCATCACAATAAAATCAGGCTCATATTCCGCTAGTTCTTGTGCCGTCGGACGAATAAACATATTCGTCACAAAATGCGCTTGCCATGCCACTTCTGTCACAAAACGCACTTTTAAGCGCGTATCGGCATTCGCACCACAAAATGTATCAACCACAAATAATCGCTTTTGCGATAATTGCGATGTGACTAAGCTCTTTAACTCATTCCAGATATCTTGCGAAATCGGTTTGTTGTCGTTTTTGCCTTGATCTGACCACCATACGGTGTCTTCTGTTACGGCGTCCTTAACGATGTATTTGTCTTTTGGTGAGCGTCCGGTAAACTCGCCAGTATTGACGGCAACCGCACCGCACTCAGTCACCACTCCTTTTTCATAACCGGTTAAGGTATCCAAAGTGGTTTCATTAAACAGGTCATCATAACTTGGGTTATGTAGTATTTCCTTTGTATTTGTTATGCCATAAGCATGCAAATCTTGGGAGATGTTCATGTAGGGTACTCCTCGATTTGTCCGCCATCCTCGTATGTATAGGTGACGTTCCAGTCCATATTAAATAGGTTTATAATGTGGCTTATTATTGTTGTTTATTGCCACAATAAATTGTAAACGTTTTCACGATACAGCACAACGGCAGCAGCATCAGATAATACGAAAAGGTTACGCAATTAATGTCGAGGTTAAGGGATTTCTTGGGCGCGACTGCTTTCAAGCAAAGCATACCAATCACATCGAGATAAGCGGACTTGATACACTTGGGCACAATCTGCTATTCGGGCAAGATTCGTCGAGCCGATGATTGGTTGAATTTGCATTGGCAAGCGTGTTAAAAAACTCAACATAATCGCTTCTTGACTAACACCATATTTATTGGCTAATGAGTTAATTAGGTTAATTGTGTGCTGAGTGTTCGTAGAGGTATTAGCGTCAATTGCACGAGTAAATTGCCCCTGAAATAATGCCCCCCACGCTTGTATTTGCAACCCATGTGTCTGCGCATACTCAGCCATCCCTGCATGCGGCTGTTCAGGCTCTATAGCACTATTAATCAAACCAGTATGACCCAAGCTCAGCTCTATTTGATTGGCGACTAACGGTATCGTTAATGCCGCTTGCAGCTGTGCTATCTGAGCAACATGCATGTTAGACACACCTATGTGTCCTATCTTTCCTTGCTGATGTAACTGCATCAGTGCTTGTGCTAAGGCAGCGACATCCAGCAATGGATCAGGGCGATGCAATAACAGCACATCGATATGCTCAATTTGCAGTCGGGTAAGGATCGAATCGACGGATTGGGTGACCCATTCAGGTGATAGATCATAACGTTTACCACCTAATGCATCAGCAAATCGAATACCGCATTTACTTTGAATGCTCATTTGTGCTCGTAAATGAGGTTGCTCAGCAAGTACTCGCCCAAATGCTATCTCGGCTTTGCCAAATGTATAGATATCCGCATGGTCAAATGTACGAATATTATGGGCAAGGCAAGTTTCGATGACGGCTTGTGCTTGCTTAACATCAGCGCCGCTGACACTATTGTTATTCCAACCACCACCCAGTCCCATACAACCATAAATTAACTGCGAATGGGGCGTGTTTGATTGCTCTAAATATTGAGCTAATGGATAGGATGGTGCTTCACCAACAGATAAGGGCATAATAGTACCTATGAATGAGATTGATTGGATACATGTGTCGAATCCACAGACGCGTTCGTCACAGCTGAGGATCCAGGTTCAGGTTCAGGTAAAGGCAAATTGAGTTGCTCAATGTCTTCAGGATCATACAAGCCAATATGCAAACCAACAAGTCGGATCCCTCTTTCTTTTCGTCGTGCCAATACTTCAGTTAGCAATGTGCCAAAATAATCTTCATCATATATTTGTCGTGTATGTGCGATCGTTGTTTGTTGAAAATCATTGAATTTTAATTTTATACCCTGAGATTTAATGCGTTTACCCACATTGGCAGAGGTAATCCGACTACGCAATTTGGGTAACAGCTCATCTATAATGCCCAGCACTTCACTTCGCTCATAAATATCTTGGGCTAATGTGCGTTCAACGCCAACGGATTTGCGCACCCGATGAACTTGGATTTCTCGATTATCAATACCATGACAACGATTCCAGAGTAACGCACCGAACTTACCGAACTGCTGATGTAATCTAGCAAAAGGAAACGCACGCACGTCTTTACAGGTGTGTAAACCTAGGGTATGTAATTTTTCAAGCGTCACTTTACCTACACCAGGGATCTTTTTTAATGGCAGCTGTAAAACAAACTCTTCAAGTTGTTCAGGCGTAATGACACACAAGCCATTGGGTTTATTTTCATCCGAGGCAACTTTGGCAATAAACTTAATGGGGGCAACACCAGCAGAGGCGGTTAGACCCGTTTCAGCTTCAATAACACGCCGAATATCTTGGGCAATGCGCGTGGCTGAACCATTAAAATAGGCTGAATCCGTCACATCCAAAAATGCCTCGTCCCACGATAAGGGTTCTATCACTTGAGTGTAGCGACTAAATATTTCTCGAATATGATCAGAAACTGCTTTGTATTCTGCCATACGACCAGGTACCAGCACCAGATCAGGACACAAACGTAAAGCATGAGCAGTAGACATCGCAGAGTGAACACCATAACGGCGGGCCAAATAATTACACGTTGAAACGACACCACGACGGTCAGAACTACCACCAATGGCAATCGGTACATCCCTTAGTGCAGGGTTATCACGCATTTCTACCGCAGCATAAAAACAATCCATATCAACATGGATAATTTTGCGCTGGCTAGGTTGACTCATTCGTAATCGACTCACAACAACTGTTTATTATTACAGTAGTATGACGGGTTTGATAAATATATCAAGCCCGCCTAGATTACTTATAGCGAATACTGTTTTAAACAGAAATGACTTAAAATTTGTGTTCAATACCAAGTGCAAGATAATCTTCATCTTCTTCGGCATCAAAATTAAATGAGGTATAAAAACCATACAGCTTGGTGTTTTTGCCGAGCTTACGATCAACCCCTACAGATACACCAGAGTCGTCATCTAATGCTTGGTATTGACCTTTTAATGCAAACTTTCCTATCGCATATTGCGCACTAAGCATAAAACCGTCTTTATCCGAACCATCAATGATTTTTTCTTGGTTTTGTAAAATCAAACCCAATTTGACTGAGGCCACTTTGGTACCAGCCGTCAAGCGAGTTGCATTATAGCCTTTGAGTTCATTATCAACGGCCAATGCGACATAATAGTTGCCTTGCTTTAATGCACCATCGCCATAAGACACAGATATCGACGTACCCGCATCATCATTGTCTTCATCCAGATAGTAACCTAAACCTAATTGAATACCGATAAGCTTAGGCGACTTGTAAGTCAATGAATCGCTCATCCGATTTTCGCCTTTCCACAAGACCTTGATGTCCCCTTCTAAATCAGAAAACAAATCAAACTTACCTTGTGATTGCTTCAATAATGAATCATTACGACCCAGCGTTAATTCACCAAATGCACCACGTAAGCCAATATATTGATTCCGCGATTTTAAGTTATCGTCACCTGATTGGTCGGTCACATCAACCTGTAGCTCGTATCGATAAAAGACTTCTAAACCTTCATCTAGCACTGCTGAACCTTTTAAACCGACTCGTGAAGAGTTGCTTCTTAATTCACTCTCACCTGCAGAATCTTGGATGCTGACATTGACCTTACCATAAAGATCCATCGTTATCGTTTCTGCATTAACCGCAATGGATAACATCCCAATAGACATCGTTGTTACAATCGATTGTAATAGTTTCATGGTATAAGCCTTGTTTAATAAATAGCGTAGTTCAGTTATATCAGCTATTTGATTATCAGTAATAAGAGCAGGTATTAAATCGTATTTATGTTACAGAAATATGGCAAAAAAAATAAATTCACACGCTAATTTCGATTGCAATATTTCTGTTAAACGTCAGGATTGTATAGCAGATTAAATTGAAACTCGCTTGTATTGACGATATTCAGCACGCCAGAAGTTTTTGTCAATTTTGGCTAATAACTGCTCATCACTTAAATGAAGTGCAAGATCTTGTTGCATCGCCACTTTGGCAACGGCAAAAGCGATGTCACGGCTTAATGTTGTAATTTGCGTTACTGGCGGTAACAGCTCCCCATTTATATCCGTAGCTAAGGGGGATGCATCCGCTAGCGCATTGCTGGCTGCCATCAACATCTCGTCCGTAATAATTCGAGCTTTACAGGCGATTACGCCTAAACCAATCCCTGGAAAAATATAACTGTTGTTGCATTGTGCAATATTGAACGTCTTGCCTGCGTATTCAACCGCTTCAAATGGACTGCCTGTTGCAATCACAACTTGCCCATCTGTCCATTTAATGACATCGGCCGGTGTCGCCTCTACTTGACGCGATGGGTTGCTCAATGGAAAAATAATCGGCAATGCACAATGTTGTTTCATCGTCGTAATAACTTGTTCGGTAAACAAGCCAGCTTGACCAGATACTCCAATCAAAATATCCGGTTTGGTATGATTAATCACATCCAGCAAGCTTGGGTACGCACCGTTTTGTTGACCGCTGTATTCCCAGTCAGCTATTTGTGACACAGGTTGCTGCAACGCCAATTGAAAATCACGTAAATCAGTCATTCCTTCTGTCACTAAGCCATAACGGTCAACCATTAACACTTGCTTGCGAGCATCAGCATCAAGCAAACCTTCAGCGACCATTTGCTTAATTAACATTTCAGCTATGCCACATCCAGCTGAACCTGCACCCGTGAATACGATCGTCATATCGGATAATTTCTTTTTACGGGCTCGACATGCCGCTAATATTGTCCCTAATGTGACTGCCGCTGTACCTTGAATGTCATCATTAAAACAACAAACCGAATTACGATAGCGATTCAGTAATGGCATCGCATTAGGCTGGGCAAAATCCTCAAATTGGATCAACACCTCTGGCCAACGACGTTGTGCTGCTTGAATAAATAAATCTAAAAATTCATCATATTCTGCCTGGTTGATACGTTTGTGTTTCGCCCCCATGTACATTTCGTCATTGAGTAATTTTTCATTATTAGTACCCACATCCAGCATCACGGGTAATGTATATGCTGGGCTAATACCACCACATGCTGTATACAAAGATAATTTGCCAATCGGGATCCCCATGCCACCGATGCCTTGGTCACCTAACCCAAGGATCCGCTCGCCATCTGTGACAACGATCACTTTGACCTTACCTTTGGTCGCATTTCGCAAAATATCATCCATCATGTGACGCTCAGCATAACTGATGAATAAGCCACGAGAAGATCGGTAAATATCGGAGAATTTTTCACACGCGTCCCCCACTGTTGGGGTATAGATGATAGGTAGCATCTCATCGATATGTGCTTGCAGTAAGCGGAAAAACAACGTCTCGTTGTTATCTTGAATAGCGCGTAAATAAATATGCTTGTTTAACGGATCCGTAAAACTCGTGTACTGCATGTAAGCACGTTCAACTTGTTCTTCGATTGATTCGTAACGTGGTGGCAGTAAGCCTAATAAATTGAAGTTTTTACGTTCGGTTTCGGTGAACGCACTCCCTTTGTTTAACAATGGGGTTTCAAGCAATGCTGGGCCTGAATGAGGAATATACAAAGGGTTAGTCGTTATTTCATTGCTCATTTAATCGAGTCTCTAATGCTAGTTTGAAGGATGTTAATGGTAAGGATGCTGGGCTATGCTCAATGGCACACACTACATGATTTTGTCTTTTTCCCATGCTTTGATTTTTTCGGCACGGATGGCTTCTTTTTCCATGCGGGCTAGTTTACGATCACAAGGTTCAGGGCAATCACAGGCTTTTGCGATGCCGAGTGCGCCAAGACCGCCACAGCTACCTGCAATGGTTTTACGTTGTAAAATATAACCCACAGCCATCGCTGCAACCGTGATCACAAAGAAGAAAAAAGCCAATATAAATGTACTCATATATAGTCCAACCTATTTGATAATGGAAACCTGTTGTATAAATGCTGGAGACTGATATTCCACGAACTCAGCGCCCTCTTTGAAGATCAGTAACACCGCAATATTATTAGCTTCAGCCAATGCGATAGCTTGTTCGCCGGATAATATCATCAAAGCTGTTGCTAAGCCATCTGCGGTCATCGAAGATACATCTACCACGGTTGCTGAAACGGTGTTGTGTTGAATCGGATAACCCGTTGCAGCATCAATTAAATGTGAATAACGAACCCCATTTTCTTCATAATAATTTCGATAATCACCCGATGTCGCAATCGCATTATCGCCAATACTGATAATACGTTGAATCGAACGACTATCATCAATTGGCTTTTCGATGGCAATACGCCATGCCTCGCCACCTAATTTGGTGCCAGCCACGCGCATCTCACCGCCAATTTCCACTAAGTAATGACTTATTGCCCGTTCTTGCAATAGTTCACTAATTGCATCTACACCATACCCTTTGGCTATCGTAGACAGGTCTACATATACCCCAGACACTGTCTTAGTCAGACGATTATCTTGTAAAACTAACTTATCTAACCCGGTGATTGATTTGGCCTGTTCTATTTGCGCAGGACTTGGTGTGACCTCCGCTCGCTTGGTAGGACCAAAGCCCCATAAATTCACCAAAGGTCCAACCGTTACATCTAAACGCGCTTGACTCAACTCACCAATTCGTAACGCTTCACTTAATACCAACGTCGTTTCAGGCGATAACACAAACGGGATATTAGCAGGTGATTGATTAAACCTTGATAATTCTGAATCTGCAATATATGTCGACATTAATTGGTTTATCGCCACTAATTTTGTATCAATTGCAGCTTTAAGCCTGTCTTTATCGACTGATGCAGTTGATATTAACTTAACATTGTAAGTGGTTCCCATCGTCTTACCCGTAATATGGTACGCATTAGCGTGTGTATCACGGTGACTATCGCTGCACGATAGAACAGCACACAAGATCAACAAGAATAGACCTAATCGGGTCATTCGATACATATATTTTATCCTTATATTGCACTTTATATATAAAAAAGGAGCCCTGTGGCTCCTTTATCATTGCTAACTTTTACTAACCTTTACTGTTAGCGGTGCAGAGAATTAGCCACCAAAGTCATCAAGCATAATGTTTTCATCTTCTACGCCTAAATCTTTAAGCATATTGATAACTGCCGCATTCATCATTGGAGGACCACACATGTAGAACTCACAATCTTCAGGTGCTGGGTGATCTTTCAGGTAGTTTTCTAACAATACTAAATGAATAAATCCAGTCAACCCTTCCCAGTTATCTTCTGGTTGAGGATCGGATAATGCCACATGCCAATCGAAGTTTTCATTCTCAGCAGCCAACATATCAAAATCTTCTACGTAGAACATTTCGCGGGCAGAACGTGCACCATACCAGAATGAAATCTTACGATCAGTTTTAAGTCTACGTAATTGGTCAAAGATATGTGAACGCATTGGGGCCATACCGGCACCACCACCCACAAAGACCATTTCTGCATCCGTGTCTTTTGCAAAGAACTCACCGAATGGACCTGAAATCGTCACCTTATCACCAGGCTTTAAGGACCAAATAAACGACGACATCTTACCAGCAGGCAAACTTAAATTCTTAGGTGGCGGCGTAGCAATACGCACGTTCAATAAGATAATACCTTCTTCTTCAGGATAATTCGCCATAGAGTATGCGCGGATTGTCTCTTCGTCTACTTTTGATTCAACATCAAAGAAGCCAAAGTGATTCCAATCTGGGCGGTATTCTTCTGGTACATCAAAGTCGCTGTATTTGATATGGTGAGGTGGCGCCTCAATTTGAATATAACCACCCGCACGGAATGGTACACTTTCGCCATCTGGGATGCCTAATTTCAGTTCTTTGATAAAGGTGGCTTCGTTGTTGTTAGACAACACTTCACATTCCCATTTTTTCACACCAAAGATTTCTTCTGGTAATTCAATATCCATGTCTTGCTTAATCGCAACCTGACAAGATAAACGCAAGCCTTCTTTGGCATCACGCTTTGAGATGTGATCAAGCTCTGTTGGCAAAATTTCACCACCACCAGATTTGATGTGTACATGACACTGACCACAAGAGCCACCGCCACCACATGCTGAAGATACAAAGATACCAGAGTCAGCTAAGGCACCTAACAATTTACCGCCAGGAGAGGCCGTGATTGCTTTTTCAGGATCACCATTAATTAAGATTTGTACATCACCTTCAGGTACCAATTTTGACTTGGCGAACATGATGATGAAGACTAGCGCGAGTACGATCGCAATGAACATACCGACGCCTAGATAAATTTCAATTGAATTCATATAAATGCTCCTTTGAGGCTTAGATTGCAATACCAGTAAACGACTGGAAGCCAAGTGCCATTAGACCAGCAATCATAAATACTGAACCTAAACCACGGACACCCTCAGGCATATCTGCATACTTTAATTTTTCACGTACTGCCGCTAATAATATAATTGCTAACGCCCAGCCCATGCCACTACCGACGCCATAAACAATACTCTCTGGAATGTTATATTCACGTTGTACCGCAAACGCAACACCACCAAAGATGGCACAGTTTACGGTGATAAGCGGTAAAAAGATCCCTAACGCGTTATATAACGCAGGAAAGAACTTATCTAAACTCATTTCCAAAATCTGTACTAACGCTGCAATAACACCGATAAACGTTAAAAAGCTCAAGAAGCTTAAATCGGCATCAGGAAAACCTGCCCAACCCAATGCACCTGGTGCAAGGATATTAGTAAAAATAATTTGGTTAACGGGTACTGAAATACCCAATACCACGATTACTGCAACCCCTAAGCCCATTGCTGTAGAGACTTTTTTAGATACTGCCAAAAATGTACACATACCTAAGAATAATGATAGCGCCATATTTTCAACGAAAATTGAACGCACTAATAATGCTAAATAATGTTCCATGATTAATCCTTAGGCTCTACTTGCTCTGGGCGAATGGTACGGATAAACCAAATCATGCCGCCGATTAAGAAGAATGAACTAAATGGTAAAATCAACAGACCATTACCTTGATACCAACCACCATTAGTCACTAATGGTAATATTTCAAAGCCTAGGATCGTACCAAAACCAAATAGCTCTTTAATAGTTGCAATAACAATTAAGATAAATGAATACCCTAAACCATTACCAATACCATCTAAGAAGCTCATCATGGGTGGTGACTTCATTGCATACGCTTCAGCACGCCCCATTACAATACAGTTAGTGATAATCAAACCAACGAATACCGAGAGTTGTTTAGAAATCTCATACGAATATGCTTTTAAGATTTGGTCAACAACGATTACCAATGACGCAATTATCGTCATCTGAATGATAATACGGACACTTGAAGGAATTTGATTTCGAATTAACGAAATAAATAAATTAGAGAAAGCACATACCGCAGTTAACGCTAATGACATCACTAATGCCGTTTCTAGTTTAGTCGTGATTGCAAGTGCAGAACAAATACCCAGTACGTGTAAAGCAATCGGGTTTGAACCCAATATTGGCTCAAAGAGCGCTTTTTTCATTTCTTTTGTATCAGCCATGAGAGTCCCTATGATTTCCAAGATTGACGTTGTAAGTATGGACCAAAGCCATTTTGACCCGCCCAATATGACAAGGTGTTTTGCACACCATTACTGGTCAGCGTTGCACCTGATAACGCATCAACCGCATAAGGGTCTTGTGTACCAGCTTGCTTTTTGACTTGAATGGCAACTTCGCCATCATTAAATAATTTTTTGCCATTCCACAATGCCTGCCAAGCTGGGTTTTGAATCTCACCACCCAATCCTGGCGTTTCTTTGTGTTGATAATAAACTAGTTCACGAACAGTATTACCATCAGCATCAAGGGCTAAGAAACCATACATTAGATCCCATAGACCACTACCATGTATGGGTAAAATAACGCGAGTAACGTCACCGGCCGCATCTTTAATATGATAGATATTAGCGATATTTGCACGGCGAGAGAAACCCACGTTACCCTCTACCTTGCTGCTTGTATCTTTTGCTTTTGATACTTTACCGTACATATTATAAGGTTTGCCTGTTCCTTCAGCAGGGTTTGCAACGTACTCACCCGTGGCTAAATCAACAAATTTTTCTTCAACAAACTTGGCATAAGTACCAGAAATGTCACCTGCAGCCTGTTCTGCAAGACCAGCAGCTACTAGAATATTTGATTTTTTATCCAACGCCGCATTGGTGTTTTGTAAGCCTCGTAAGCCGACTGCTGCACCAGATACAATAATTGAACAAACTAAACACACAGCCAGTACTACACCGACCGTTTTACCTAAGGTTTCTTTTTTAGCCGACACGAGCGACCCTCCGCTTAATGTTGCTCTGCGCGACGAAATAATCAAACAACGGCGCCCATAAATTAGCAAATAAGATAGCAAGCATGATCCCTTCAGGGAATGCTGGGTTTAACACACGAACAATAACGGTCATGATCCCGATAAAGAAACCATATGCCCATTTACCTGAGTTGGTAAATGCTGCTGATACTGGGTCGGTCGCCATAAAGAACAAACCAAATGCCATACCACCGATAACCATGTGCCAATACCAAGGCATTGCCATCATCGCATTGGTTTCACTGCCCACATAATTAAGTAATCCAGATAAAAACACGACACCTAAAATACCGCCGAGCACGATCCGCCAGCTGGCAATTCGCAGATAGATAATGAACAGGCCACCAAGCATAATGGCAAGGGTCGATACCTCACCCGCCGAACCTGGAATGTTACCAAAGAATGAATCTAACCAAAGCGACATGTTGCTGTAGTCCATGTTGCCGTTCGCTGCTTGAGATAACCAAGTAGCACCAGAATAACCATCCGCAGCTACCCATACTTGATCACCAGACATGTTAGCTGGGTAAGCAAAATACAAGAAAGCACGACCTGATAAAGCAGGGTTTAAGAAGTTACGACCTGTGCCACCAAAGACTTCTTTAGCGATCACCACACCAAACGTTATCCCTAAGGCAACCTGCCATAATGGGATTGTCGCAGGTAAGGTTAATGCAAATAACACAGAAGTAACAAAGAAACCTTCGTTGACTTCATGCTTACGCACTGACGCAAACAATACTTCCCAGAAACCACCGACAATAAATGTCGTTGCGTAGATAGGTAAGAAGAAACATGCTCCATAGAAGAACAAAGATAGACTACCCACATCCGCGCCACCTAGGCTACCACCTAACGCAGTAAACAAGGCTGCTTGCCACATATCAGGCAGCGTACCTGCACCAGCAAGGATTGCTTCATGTGCTTGGGCACCAATGTTATACATACCATAAAACATCGCTGGGAATGTTGCCATCCATACCATGATCATAATACGTTTTAAATCGATACTGTCTTTAACGTGTGTAGACGATGAGTTTACTTTGCCAGGGGTATAAAAAATCGTTGCAGCTGCTTCATACAGTGCATAGAATTTTTCGTGCTTACCACCCGGTTCAAAGTCCGGTTCAATTTTTTCAATAAATGCTTTTAAACCCATGCCTTAACCCTCTTGTTCAATTTTGGTTAAACAATCACGTAAGATTGGACCGTAGTTATACTTACCTGGGCAAACATAAGAACACAATGCCAAATCTTCTTCATCCAACTCTAATGCACCCAGTGTTTGCGCACTGTCGGTGTCACCAGAGATGATGTCACGTAATAATAAAGTTGGTAAAATATCCAGCGGCATAATACGTTCATAGTTACCGATGGGCACCATCGAACGATCAGAACCGTTAGTAGTTGAAGTCATCGCAAATAAACGCTTGGTATTCAAATGTCCTAAATACGCTCGCGTAATCGAATGTTTATCACTACCTGGTGTGATCCAACCTAAGAATTTTTTCTCGCGATCTTCTTTTATCAATGAAACTTGCACATGATAACGACCTAAATAACCGGTTGGACCTTGTGCGTGCGTTCCATTCAAAATAGAGCCAGAAATAACACGTACTGAGTCTTCGTTGGTTTCATTGTCTAGCAATTGCTCTAATGAAGCACCTAACACCGTGCTCACTAAGCGTGGTTTAGTCGCTGCAGGACCGGCAATCGATACAACACGCGTATTATCGATTAAACCCGTTGTAAACAATGCACCGATAGCTATAACGTCTTGATAATTAATATGCCAGACTGTTTTAGTCGCACCTACCGTGTCAAGTAAGTGGATATGCGTTCCCACTAATCCTGCAGGGTGTGGCCCACCAAATTCATTGACAGAAACACCTGCGTTACCTGTATCAACCTGCGCACCAGGTGCTTTTGCAACAAACAGTGTACCGTCTGTTAAGGTTGAAATAACATTAAGACCATTTACAAAATCAGCAGAACGAGCCGCAATGATAACGGTTGGGTCAGCTGCTAGTGGATTGGTATCCATGGCATTGATAAATATGGATTTAGGTGCTGTTTCTAGTGCTGGCACTTTACTAAATGGACGGGTACGAAATGCTGTCCACAAGCCAGAATCAACAAGTTGATTTTGCACTTGCTCACGCGGGATATCCGTTAACTTGTCAGCAGCAAACTGATCAAACGTGACTTTGGCATCGCCAACTGCATCGATAACTACCGATTGCAATACGCGCTTTGCACCACGATTGATCGCTGATACTTGACCTGAAATCGGCGCGGTAAACTTAACGCCAGGGTTCTTTTTGTCAACAAAAAGCACCTGGCCTTGTTTTACTGCATCACCTTCTTGGACATGCATTGTTGGACGCATACCAATGTATTCCTCACCAAGAACAGCCACCTGAGTAACCACATTTCCAGATTGGATTTGTTGTTCAGGTGCACCCGTAATTGGGAGGTCGAGACCTTTCTTTATTTTATTGAACATAAGCAATTATACTACTCTGTTAAGATACTGATTAGCTAAATCATTGGTACTAATGACTTAGCTAATCAGTCTCACTATTTTTAAATTGTTCGCACGACTTCGCGATAACTCACTTATTAACAAGGTATCTGTCAGCTGCCTGAATATTGTTGTTCTTATGTCAATGTACATACTGAGTACATGTGGAGCAGATTAAACAATGGCATCCGTCATTCCCCTCACTAAGACGCAATCGTCATAGACAAATGTCATTTAAGCGCACGGATTATAAAGGAATTTAATCTGTTAATCTATTATCTATCGGCAGAATATTGATCAGAAGCTTAAAATTTGTGAAATTGTTTGTTCATTTTTGCTGCCAATAATCCGGTATTGGCTTGAACTATAACGAAATAAACCGCCGTATCGGCGGTTTAGCATTCATATTTTTGTACATGACACTTTAGTCGTGGGTTATCCCTGTTATACCCACTCAACTAATGGATCAACATCTGCTGTGTAATCAACGCCTTCAACACCAAAGCCAAACAGCTTGAGAAAATCAGCATGATAACCAGCATAATCACTCAGTTCATGAAAATTGTCTTGGCTGACTTGAGTCCATAACGCCTCGATCTTCGCTTGTGTGGCATCATTAGTTTCTTTGGCATCCATACGAAAACGACGCATATCATCCATCGCTGGCGCATCTGCTAATAAACACTCATCAAACAATCCCACAATTTGTTCAATACAGCCTTCATGTGTGCCTTCTGCTTTCATGACTTTATAAATCAATGAAATATATAATGGCATTACCGGAATAGCCGAGCTAGCTTGTGTAACTAATGCTTTGAGCGAAGAAACATGCGCGGCAATATTCAGATTTGCAAATTCAGCATTCAGGGCACTCGCTGCGCGGTCTAAATCTTCTTTGGCTTTGCCGATAGTCGCAGAACCGTAGATTGGCCATGTGAGTTTTTTACCAATATACGTATAGGCCGTTGTCGTTGCACCCTCTGCTAATAAATCTGCATTAGCCAGCGCTTTGATCCATAGTTCCCAATCTTCGCCACCCATGACTTTAATCGTATCGGCAATTTCTTGCTCCGATGCAGGCTCTAAAGAGACATCATGAATCATGTCTTTATCAGTATCATAGGTCTTAGTGGTATATGCTTGGCCTACTGGTTTCAATGTTGACTTGAATACCTCTCCGCTCACAGGGTCTGTGCGACGTGGAGATGCCAGTGAATAGATGACAAGATCCACTTTTCCAATCGTCTCTTTTAATTTCGCAATAACCTGATCTTTCATGTCATTACTAAATGCATCACCGTTTAAAGTGTGTGCCTGAATGCCAGCAGCCTGAGCTTGCTGATGAAATGCAGCGGTATTATAAAAACCAGCGGTACCGGTTTTACGTTCAGAGGGTGCTTTTTCAAAACACACGCCGACGGTATTGGCACCATAACCAAAGCTTGCAGTTATGCGTGATGCTAAACCATACCCAGTAGAACAACCTAATATCAACACATTCTTTGGTGCATTATCGGTCGATAATGGTTGCGCTTGTACATAGGCAATTTGTTGTTCGACACTTTTAGCACAGCCAACTGGGTGCGCATTAGTACAAATAAAACCACGTACCTTGGGGGAAATAACCATCAACATCTTCCTTTATCATTATAATTAAGCATATTGTAAACCTGCTATGCCGTTTAACTGGTCAAATCAGTTATTAATTTTTGTGCTAGCCCAAAAAAAAGTGCCTACTGCAAAGCTAGTAGACACTCTTGAATTGATTTACACAAAGCGTTGATGATTAATCAATGATTGCGTGTAATTCAACATCAAATATCAACGTGCTATATGGTGCAATCGCGCCACCGGCACCTTGTTCACCGTAAGCAAGATCACTTGGTACAGTCAAGCGCCACTTATCACCAACTGACATCAACTGTAGTGCTTCAGTCCAGCCCTTAATCACGCCGCCAACTGGAAACTCAGCAGGTTGACCACGATCGTAAGATGAATCAAATACATCACCACTAATCAAAGTACCATGATAATCAACACGCACTGTTGAAGCGGCGGTTGGAGTTGCACCGTCACCAGAATGAATGACTTCATACTGAAGACCAGACTCAGTCACTGTGACTTCTGCACGTTCTGCATTGGTTGCTAAAAACGCTTTTGCTTCAGCAATAACCGCTTCAAACTGTATCGCTTTCTCAGCTTCCATACGCTTATGAATTTCGCCGAATGCAGCACCTAAGGTTTCATTATCAACCGCACTTGCATTACCTGCAAATGCGTCTTGTAAACCTTTAATCACACCATCAAGGGCCAAGCCTTCAAATGGGTTAGATGCTAGTTGCTGGCCCATTTGGAAACCGATACCGTAACTTGCTTGACCTTCAATCGTTGTTAAATCTGCCATGTCTACTCCTGCAGTTTGAGAATATTGCTCCGTGAGTCAGCACCCACAAAATCTTAAAACGAAATAATAGCATAATTGCGGCAACAGATGTAGATTTGCATACTTTATGCCCAATTGTTTTAGACACACCTCACAAAATTTCGTATGGTTAATGTTGGATTAATCTAAGGACATAGCAAATGCACAATGATACCCACAGCGATGAATTACTCAACAGTACCGTAAGGGACTTAGGTGAACTACTAGGACAAACGATTAAGCATGAGCTAGGTCAAACATGGCTTGACAAAATAGAAGCGATTCGCCGTCAAGGTCGCGCTGGGCATTTAGGCGATACCTCTGCCAATATAGCCCTACAAGATGTATTACACAGTATGGATGATGCTGGTCTATTAATTATTGCCCGTGCCTTTGCGCAGTTTTTGAATCTTGCGAATATCGCCGAACAAGAATCAAATAGTGCAAAACAGTTAGATGATTCAGTCGAAGTATTGTTCTCTCACCTGCGTAACGCGCAACAATCACCTGAAGCAATATATGCAGCCGTCAACAGTCTTAATATCGATTTGGTTCTAACGGCGCACCCTACTGAAGTGACCCGTCGCACATTAATCCACAAACATACTGCATTAGCCGAATGCCTGCGCCAGCTGCATCATGAAACACTCCACCCTGCGCAAAAATTAAAATTAAGTGAGCGAATTGCCGATCTGGTTTCCCAAGCCTGGCACACCCCAGAGATACGTGATCGCCGCCCAACTCCAATTGATGAGGCGACGTGGGGATTTTCGGTTATTGAAAATTCACTGTGGGATGCGATCCCGGATTTCATGCGTGATCTGGACCTAAAATTACAACAAGAATACGACATCAAATTGCCTATTGACGCAACACCGATTCAAATTAGCTCATGGATGGGGGGCGATCGAGATGGTAATCCATTTGTCACTTCCAAAGTTACTCAAACTGTACTGCATTTAGCCCGTCGACGCGCAGCGAAGTTGTTTGCTAAAGATATCAGTGCATTACAAGTTGAACTGTCTATGAGTAAATGTGATGAGACCGTTCGAGCTATAGTGGGAGATGTAGCAGAGCCCTACCGTGCATTACTCAAACCACTAGTCAAACGCTTACGTACAACGAAAGATGGTATTGATGATTTACTTAATGGGCGACAATATACTGAAAACAAATGGGTCAATACTCAAGCTGAGTTATTAGCGCCATTGATGCAATGTTATCGCTCATTGTTAGCTTGCGGTATGGAGCAAACTGCAAAAGGGGGATTACTCGATACCATTCGCCGAGCACACTGTTTTGGTATTTATTTGCTAAAATTAGACATCCGTCAAGATTCTGAACGACATGCAGATGTGATTGCCGAAATATGCCAATATCTCTCCCTTGGCGATTATAAGCGCTGGGATGAAAACCAAAAAATCGCATTTTTAACCAAAGAGCTCGCTTCCAAACGTCCTCTACTCCCCAACGCTTGGCAAGCAGACTGGCAGCCACAAGCAGATGTTCAGGAAGTATTAGATACTTGTCATACAATTGCAAACAATGATCGTGATGCGTTTGGTATTTATATTATATCGATGGCGAGTAACGCCTCTGATGTATTAGCGGTGCAATTATTATTGCAACAATGCCAAGTAACCTGGCCTATGTCGGTGTCACCATTATTTGAAACCCTTGATGATTTAAACCATTCTCCTGGTGTGATTCAGCAGTTACTGAGTATTGATAGCTATCGTAATGGTCTAGAAGACGGTCAACACATTATGATTGGTTATTCTGATTCCGCCAAAGATGCAGGTGCATTGGCTGCAGGTTGGGCACAATATACAGCGCAAGAAGCATTAGTGGGTGTATGCCAACAACATCAGACTGCATTAACCTTGTTTCATGGTCGTGGCGGAACTATTGGACGAGGCGGCTTACCTGCTCATTCGGCAATTTTATCCCAACCACCAGGATCTTTGGATGGTGGCTTTAGAGTCACAGAACAAGGTGAAACCATTCGCTATAAATTTGGTATGCCCACACTGGCCAAGCGCAGCTTAGGTATCTATGCCAGTGCGATTATTGAAGCTAAGTTATTCCCACCCCCAGCGCCCAAGCAAGCTTGGCGTAACGCACTTGATAGCATGGCAGCACAAGGACGCGATAACTATCGACACGTGGTGCGAGTTGACCCTGATTTTGTGCCTTATTTTCGACAAGCAACCCCAGAACAAGAGCTCGGCAAGCTGCCACTGGGTTCTCGTCCGGCTAAACGTAATCCTCATGGCGGGGTGGAGAGTTTACGGGCAATTCCATGGATTTTTGCCTGGGCACAAACTCGTTTAGTGCTGCCGGCTTGGTTAGGCGTAATGCGCGCAATTATGCACAGTTACAAAAACGAAGCGAGCACGATTGATGAGATGATTGCACAATGGCCATTCTTTCAATCACGGTTATCCATGCTTGATATGGTCTTTGCCAAAGCCGATGCCGAGATTGCTAAAGCGTATGATGAGCGTCTAGTCGAAGCGGATTTACGGCATTTTGGTGAATCATTACGTCATGAGTTACAACAAAGTCGTGCAGATTTGTTAACCATTACTCACAAAAACGATGTGATGCAAGATGATCCTCAAGGCCTCAACTCGATGCAGATCCGTGCTGATTACTTGCAACCACTGCATTATTTGCAAATAGAACTTCTCGACCGGATCCGTCAGGCTGATTCTCAAGCCACCAATCCCACAATAGAAAAAGCGATGATGGTCACCATAGCAGGTATTGCCATCGGCATGCGTAACACTGGATAATAGTATCAGACTGTCAATTAGCATAAAAAAACCGTTAAGCATCAATGATGACTTAACGGTTTTTTATTTTAGATTGCGAATGCTAACGACTAGAAAAATAGCCACACAGCAATGCTTGTTTAGGCATTAACGAAATCAACACCCAGTTGAATATCGCTACGTAATCCATCTAACATATCTGCTTTGGCTTTTTCTTCAAACGCGCTTAATTCACCGTATGATAAAATCTCAGTGACGCCATTTTTACCTAAACGTACTGGATGGGCAAAGAACTCAGCGTCATCTGAACCGTCTACTTGCACGTAGGTATACTCAACCACATCAGCACCTTGCATTGCTGCGACTAATGACAAGCAAAAACGTGCTGCAGCCTGACCCATAGATAAGGTAGCTGAACCGCCACCGGCTTTAGCTTCAACCACTTCTGTGCCTGCATTTTGAATACGCGTAGTCAGGCTTGCAATTTCTTCATCGGTAAAGCTAACGCCTTCAACTTGTGATAGTAAAGGTAAGATAGTTGTACCTGAGTGACCACCAATAACAGGTACATGTGTTTTAGCAACATCAAGACCTTTAAGTTCTGCGACAAACGCTTCTGAACGGATAACATCCAATGTTGTCACACCAAATAATTTGTTTTTATCATAAACACCTTTGGCTTTTAGGGCTTCAGCCGCAATCGCTACGGTCGTGTTCACTGGGTTGGTAATAATTCCAACACAGGCTGTTGGGCAATGATCAGCAACACCGTTGATTAAGTTTTTGACGATTCCAGCATTGATATTAAACAAATCTGAACGATCCATACCTGGCTTACGTGGCACACCCGCTGGGATCAACACGATATCACAACCGGTTAATGCATCTGCTAAATCATCTTTACCATGACCCGTAACAGCTACTGCCGTTGGGATATGACTGAGATCAACGGCAACACCTGGTACAACCGGAGCAACATCATATAATGCTAATTCGCTACCTGCAGGAAGCTGTGTTTTTAATAATAAAGATAACGCTTGGCCTATTCCGCCCGCTGCACCTAAGACTGCTACTTTCATGTTGTTCTCCAATATGGTTTGAGCTAAATGTAGTTTTGACTTTAAGAGATTGTACCAAATTATACAATCACACATTAGTTGTATGAGTTATGTGTGTATTAATTGCTAAAATTCAAGGGGTACGGCAAAATAAGGTGATAATAAAAAAAACTGATAAAGGTACCCTAATATGGCAAGTCAAAAACAAGGTGATTTAATTAAAGCGTTTCGCTCTATTCTCACTGCTGAAAGTTGTGCTTCACAAGGCGATATCGTTAATATCTTGAAGGGCCAAGGATACGACAACATCAGTCAATCCAAAGTATCACGTATGCTCACCAAATTTGGTGCTGTACGAATGCGTAATGCACTCGGTGAAATGGTCTATTCATTACCTGCAGAGTTAGGGATACCCACAGCCAAAAGCCCTTTAAAGCAGTTAGTGCTTGATGTCGTACATAACAATGTGATGGTCGTGATCCGAACCAGTCCTGGTGCCGCTCAGCTGATTGCTCGACTGCTCGATTCATTAAGCAAAAAAGACGGTGTGTTAGGCACCATTGCTGGTGATGATACGATCTTCATTGCACCTGCGGATGTTACTCAGATCGAAACATTACGCCGCTATGTCGAAGAGCTATTTGAAAATGTATAAATAGATGGGTATGTGCACGCAATTAAACTGACAAGAATAACTTTATTCAGTCATTTAATGTTTAAAAAATAACCATGTGTAGTGTTTTTTATTCCTTACACAATCGAATTATTATTAAATTATGTAAGCGATCTCTTACGAAAATATCTGACGCAAATACTCTGAGCTTTTTCTCACTTATTTTTATAAATCTATTAAATTTATCTTTAAATCAATTATTTATCTAATCATTTATCAAGTTTATCTGACTTGATCCGCTAAACATTAAATGTGTTTTGATACCAAATTCATTAATTCATCATATGCTTCTTGTAGGCTTCGGTAAGCTTTGTTCATCTCATTACTATCCAATATGACAAATAATTTTGGTTACAATAATGAATAAAAACACACAACGACCACATGATACTGGTCAATTAATGTCACGAAACAATATCGGGATATTGTTACTGCATACTGAAGAATCTGTTTACACCCGTTTTAATCTCTATACTAAATACTTCGGCAATACCCTTGTATTTGCTCAAGCAATCGAAAAAGTCTCTACCAATGCATTATTGCATGCTTGGGATGTCATCTTCGTTGATGTCAATTTATATAACGATGAATGCATTGAGATGATTAATTTATTAAAAGAATCCTTTCCTTTAATCAAGGTTATTTTGTTAGGGGATTCGTTAACACAACAAGATCGTATCCAATATATTACTATGGGTGCGAATATGATCCTCTCTAACTATATTATCAAAGAAGAATTTGGCTTTATCACTCAATGTTTATATAACAATATCAAGTACAATCAACCAAGCGAACATCCTGCTGATTGTGTCATGTTTGATCTCATTACCAATGAACTAAGTCTTGTTGGTACCAGTGTCTATGTTGAAATCAGCCCGCAAGAAGTTGCCATCCTCAAGCTATTTATGCTCAATCCCTTGCAACGCTTAGAGACATGGCAAATGCTTGATTGCATTGGCTCTTTAGACAATCCTCGTGGTCGCAAAAACCTGGAAGTATTCGTATCTCGACTCAGAAAAAAATTAGCCCCTTTATCACCATATGTTAACCCCATTCAGCCAATCCGCAATTATGGTTACTCTCTCAATCTGCATATCAAAATTAAACATTATGTGTAATTTTGTTTACCTTATACTCGAATTTCACCCATAAAAAAACCCAGCCTAGGCTGGGTTTTTAATCGGTGGTATTAACGTTTACCGTTATATACCTAAGCTAATAAATATTGCTTGGATTAGAAGCTGTATTTAACACCTACGCGTACTTCCCATAAAGAAGGACCACGTGAGAAACTAGTCTCTGGTGCATTGAAACTTTCATACACGTATTGACCAGCATCATTGATGTAAGCATTGATAGCTCGCTCACCAACAAATGAACCTTGACGTAACACGCCCCAGTCATCATTTAGCATGTTTGTGAAGTTTTCAATGACAAAGAATGCACTCGCCTTATGACCTTCAACAAAACCAGGTAGCTCTTGAGAGATACGAATATCTACTTTAGACCACCACTCAGCATTGAAAGAGTTACGGTTTAAGATAGCACCACGGTCTAAATCGTTAGCTGCGATATAAGCATCAAATGCTGCGATATCGAAGTTATCACCATAGACAACATTGGCATCATTCACTTGTGGAATATACACTAAACCACGTGAGCTAGATGCATCAAAACCAAATAAGTCTTCACCGCGCTGTTCAGAGAACGTCAATGAATATGGCTTGCCATCACTCGCTGTTGCATACAAGTTAAAGCGTGTCTTATAGCCTTCAAATAACTCTGTAGAGTAACCAATCTTAAACGTAAAGCGGTGCGGGATCTCATAATCTGAGGTCATCGCTTGTGGCGCATTTACGTCTGATACAGCTACATTGGTGAAGTTAGAGTAAGCAACTGATGATGTCATCGGGTTAGCATCTTCAGCTTGGGTGTATGCATAAGCAAGCATTGCATCAACACCGTTATCCCAATCTTTCTGTGCAGAGATTGACAGTACAGTTGAGTCACCGTCATTTGATGAATCTACATTAGTTAGCAATAAGTCACTTCCGCCACGACGACCGGTAGTAGACGTCTCATATAATGGACGACCATCTGCCGCTAAAGTACCAGCAGGCGTTAAGCCTAAGTCAACAATTGTTGCCGAATCTTGCTTATCGGTGTACATCAAATCAGCAGTGATAACATAGTCATCCGCAGTGATATAGGTTGCACCAATTGAGTATTTCCACTCTGATGGGATATCAAAGTTAGGATCGGTTGCATTGACATTACCGTTACCATCGGCAACAGACGTTGCAGCAACTTCATCAAACAATGCTTGTGGGATATCATAAATTGGACGACCCGCACCGGTTAATAAACCGTTAGCAGCAGAATCAATTAAGCTATTACCACTTCTATCTTGTAAACCAATGTTCGTTACACCGTCATTTGAGTAAGCATTTGAGATCCATACATTTGGGCTACCACCGGCATACAGACCAAATCCGCCACGTACTTCTAGATTATCAGCAACGGCCCAGTTAAAACCAACACGTGGTTGTAGTAATTTAATACCATCAACGTTAGCCGTGTTAGCAAAACCATAACGCTCAGTGAAGTTAGCATTTTGTGTTGGACGGTCATCAGAAGACCACATGTCATAACGTAAACCCATCATGACTTGAATGTCATCAGTCAGATAAAAATCATCTTGAACATATAACGTAGTAGTGGCATATGAAAAGGTTGCAGCAGCATCTGCTGGGTTGTTGGTACCGGCAGAGTTGTTGTAATAAATACGCGCTGGCGTAGCCGCTTCAAAATCAGCAATGCTGTCAAAACGATACTCACCCGAAGTGTGTTGCATGAATAAGTTAAAGACTTCTAAGTCTTCATACTCAACACCAAATGTGATTTTGTGATCGTTATCTGTGTAATATGTACCAGCAAACTTAGCAGTGAAGTTTTCCCAGTTTAGGTCATTTGATTGACGTGAATCATCAGGACCAATATACACTGTTGCACCTGAAGCAGAACGGATTTGCGCTTCAGCAAAACCAGAGGCTGCATCCAAAGAAGACTGACGGTTATCTAATTTAGTTTGACCTAAACGGACTTCAGTCGATAATTTATCAGACCAATCAGAATAAACAGACGCAACAATTGAATCTAGTTCTGCGCCACGCTCATAAAAATGGTTACCAAAAGATAAGCGGCTAGAACCGGTATCAGATTGGCTAATTGAGAAACCATCATTGAAGTTATATACAAATGATGCACGGTGCTGTTCGTTGATGTTCCAATCTAACTTGACTAATAACTTTTCGTCTTCAATTGGTGCACTTGCAGGGAAACCACCGACATCGTAGTTATATACATCAGCAGCGATTTGCGTAATTTCTGCAATCTCATCAGCAGTCACACGACCATTATCACTTGCTGCATAACCGAATAATTGAACGCCTTCGACTTTTTCGTAGGCTGCAAAGACGAATAACTCATCTTTGATTAATGGTAAGCCAATGTTGAAGCCATAACGCTTTTCTGTGTAGTTACCGTTATCTTGCTTGTTACCTTCGATCTCTTCACCGCGGAAGGAATCGCTAGTGAAATCATAAAATACACCACCGTGGATTTCATTGGTACCAGACTTAGTGACGGCATTGATGTTACATGCAGTAAAACCACCGTACTGTACGTCAAATGGGGCTAATTCAACAGCAACCTGATCGATCGCGTCAAAAGAGAAAGGCATTCTTTCAGTTGGGTAACCGTTTGAATTAAGACCGAAGTTATCGTTTAAACGAACACCATCAAGGGTTAAGCTGTTAAAACGAGGGCTTGCACCAGCACACTGAACTGAATCAGAGCGACTTTCGTCAATGTAGATACGTGGATCGGCACGGATAACATCTTTGATATCACGGTTGATCGCAGGGGCATTCTCTAAATCAGCTAGGTTAAATACGGTACCTGGCGAGTTACTACCAAATACTGACGTGCTGACCTGTGACGCAGTCACATTGATGACTTCTACATCTTGGTCATTTTCTAATGCGACGTTAACGTCAAATGTTTCACCCAATTCTAAGAATACACCATCTACTGTAGTATCTTGAAAAGTCTGTGAATCAACAATAATTTGGTAAGGACCACCAACACGCAAACCTTTAAGGTTGAACGAGCCAGAGTTATTGACTACAGCGTTACGAACAGTACCTGAAGGTAAGTGGATGATTTTTACGGCAGTACCGGCTGCAGGAGTTCCTGCTGGCGTGCTAACTTTACCAGAAATACCTGATGAAGTTTCTTGAGCAAATGCGGGTGCAGATAACCCAATTGATACGGCTACCGCAATAGCAATGCGATTTAGCTTAGTAGGCTTAAACATGTTATGTGTTTCCTGTTTAAATTAAAATTATGTGTTGTGTGTTTGATCTTAATTTTGTCACTAAAAAACCCGACGGTGTTTACCCTTCATCCATAAAGAAATATGATCGTTATGTCGTTTTCAGGTTGCGATTGTATCGTAATTGCACCAAATGACCAAAATTTGAAACAAAAAAAGTGTAAATAATTATAAAAACTCTTATTAACAGCATTTTTGAGTATAATTATCCTGTTGATGATGTGATCGCAATAATGCATCCTACCTTTTACAAAGATAAGTGTAGCTATGATTAAGACAAATAAAAACAATTCTTCACCTGCAGACCCAAATCGGACTGCACCCTATGTTATCGCTATTTGTGGGGCTTCTGGCTCAGGCAAGTCTTTATTTACACAAAACTTGGTACATCGTTTTCAAGCACAATGTACTGATATATTAGTGCTACAAGAAGACCGCTATTATCGAGCACAAGATGACAAACCAATGGCGCAGCGGATCATCACTAATTATGATCATCCGCATGCATTTGAACACGAATTGCTCAAATCACACTTAGCGCAACTAACCCAAGGGCAATCCATCGATTACCCCGAATATTGTTACAAAACCCACACGCGTTTACCGGAAACCCAAGTCATCGCATCAGCACCTATCATAATTATCGAAGGGATCATGTTACTGGCAGCACCAGAGTTACAGTCTACTTATGATCTAACCTTATTTGTTGATACCCCTCTGGATATTTGTTTACTGCGTCGAATGTTGCGCGATACCCAAGAACGTGGCAGAAGCATGGATTCAGTTGCACAACAATATGAAGCAACAGTCAAACCGATGTATCACCAATTTATTGAGCCTAATCGCACGCAAGCAGACATGATCATCACCCAAGGTGGTGAAAACAAAGCGGCTTTGAATGTGGTCTCACATCACGTACAATCCCACCTAAATCTTGCCAACCAACTATAACAAAAGGCATTCACATGACAGGTATTATCGGTGTAATCGTATTACTCGCAATTGCATATGCACTTAGTAACAATCGCCATGCTATCAATTGGCGCACCGTCGGTGGTGCATTAGCCATCCAAATCATGATTGCACTGTTCATTTTGTATTTTGAACCCGGCATTGCAGCATTATTAGCGGTGACTGAATTTGTGGCCGGTGTCATTGCATATGCCGATCAAGGCATCAACTTTGTATTTGGCGCTGTGGGTAATAAATCACTCGGCTTTATTTTTGCCTTTAATGTACTTCCTGTAATTATTTTCTTTTCTGCATTGATCACGGTGTTATATCATTTGGGGATCATGAAATTTATCATCAATATCATTGGTGGCGGTTTACAAAAAATTCTCGGTACGAGTAGACCTGAATCCATGTCAGCAGCGGCTAATATTTTTGTTGGTCAAACCGAGGCCCCATTAATTGTTAGACCGTTTATTCCTAAGATGACCCAATCAGAGTTATTTGCGGTAATGGTCGGCGGGCTTGCATCGATTGCAGGCTCTATTATGGCTGGCTATGCAGGCATCGGTGTTGAATTAAAATACTTACTTGCAGCAAGCTTTATGGCTGCGCCTGCCGGTTTATTAATGGCCAAAATCATTGTCCCTGAGACGGATACCCCGAACAATGATTTACGTCAGGTTGATGGTGAAGACACGTCCTATGCCAACATCTTTGATGCCGCTGCCTCTGGCGCATCTTCGGGCTTACAACTGGCCTTAAATGTCGGTGCAATGTTACTCGCTTTTGTCGCATTAATTGCGTTAATCAACGGCATCATTGGTTGGACGGGGAGTTTATTTGGTTGGGAAAATCTGACCTTTGAAGCTATCTTAGGTTACTTGTTAGCTCCTATTGCATGGGCCATAGGTGTTGATTGGTCTGAGGCACGTATTGCTGGTAGTTTTATTGGTCAAAAAATAGTAGTAAATGAATTTGTTGCCTATTTGAATTTTGTTGCAATAAGTGATCAATTGTCCATAAAGACTCAGGCTATTGTGACTTTTGCATTGTGTGGCTTTGCTAACTTTTCGTCTATTGCGATCTTAATGGGCGGATTAGGTGCGATGGCACCTGGCAGACGCAAAGACATCGCTAAATTAGGATTAAAAGCGGTATTTGCAGCCACCTTAGCTAATTTAATGAGCGCGGCATTGGCCGGCTTATTTTTATCGTTTTAAAAAGAGATTGATGATATGACAACATTAACGTTAGAAGCGGTCGACTATCAAGCCCCTGATGCCCAAGCAAAGTTTGTACAATCTCTGCGGGATACCGGCTTTGGTGTACTCAAAAACCACCCGATTGATCAAGCCTCCGTGCAACAAATTTACAACCAGTGGCAGACATGGTTTGACCAAGACAGTGCCATCAAAGAGCAAAGCCTATATAACAAAGGCACGCAAGACGGTTTTTTTCCAGCACGGATTTCTGAGACCGCGAAAGGATTTAGCCAAAAGGACATCAAAGAATACTTTCATTATTATCCTTGGGGTCAATGTCCAGCAGAGTACCAAGCTGTTCTGGATAATTATTACCAGCAAACAACTGATTTTGCAGCTCAGTTATTGAGTTGGATTGAAGCGTTATCTCCCTCTGAGGTATCAGCAAAATTTCACGAACCACTGTCGAATATGATCAAAGGGTCCGATCAAAGTTTGTTACGTGTGTTGCATTATCCACCTTTAGTCGGTGATGAAGAAGCTGGTGCCATCCGTGCCGCTGCACATGAAGATATTAATTTGATCACTATCTTACCTGCCGCTAATGAACCCGGTTTACAAGTCCAATTAAAAGATGGTAGTTGGGTCGATGTACCCAGTGACTTTGGCTATTTGATCATTAATATTGGGGATATGTTGCAAGAAGCATCAGGTGGGTATTTTCCATCTACTTCACATCGTGTGATTAACCCAGAAGGCGCAGATATGAGTAAATCTCGGATTTCATTGCCGTTGTTTTTGCATCCACGCCCGGATGTCGTGTTATCTGAACGACATACTGCTAAAAGTTATTTGCACGAGCGACTCACCGAACTCGGTGTTATATAGCGCTCGTTGCGATAGTTCGATTATCATTCTGTATTATGTGTAACTAAGCTGCCTACTTCCAGCACAGGGGCTGCATCTAGTTTTTGGGCATCCATCATAGTGGCAATGCGTTGCATCGTTGCCACCATTTGAGATTGTTCCCACTCTTCAAGTCCTTTAAACCGATTCAAAAAATGCACTTGTAGCGGCAACGGCGCATCGACTAAGATTTGTTGCCCTGCGTCAGTTAAAAAGACGCCGACTTTACGTTTATCTTCGGTACTTCTGACACGTGAAATATGGCCGCGAGATTCCATACGATCCAAAATACTAGTAACGGTTGCAGGCGACAAAGTAATACTCTCTGCAATTTGTTTTACCATTACCCCTGGTCGCTTACCGACTTCTTGCAGCACCATTAACTGTGGCCCTGTCAAGCCAACTTCACGGCTTAACTCTTTTGAACGCATATCAATTGCACGAATAACTTTTCGCAAGGCAACTAGTAACTGTTCGTCTTTTTGCATATTTATATAATCTCATTGAGGCGAGCGGCGCTTTTAGTCAAAGCGCACCGGCCTATTATTTTAAAAGGTGTAAAAAATGCACGTGCTTTTGGTATTGCTCGACCACGTCATTGATAATGGCGGCTTCTGGCCAGCTCATAATATCGTAATCTTGACCACCTTCGGCTAGATGGACCTCAGCACGATAGTACATTTGTTCATCATCTTCTTCATTGGCATCTTCCAATAAATCCGGTTGAATGTGTGTTCGAGCGCGCACAGCATAAATAAAATCAGGTTGATCAACATGCGATACTGTCAAAATAACCCGTTCAGATTCAATAATAACCTCTGTGGCAATTTGATTCGTATTCAATTCATCTGCCACTTGCTTAATCGCAGGGGCAACATTTCTAGATAAAAAGGTTAACACCACACTCTTAGATGGAAAATGGACAATGGTAGCTAGGCGTTGCTTCCAATTATTGGTTTGTCCGGTGGGTTGTTGCGTCATCGCTAAATTCATCGATTGTTGCTTGGTTGACTCAATATTTAACGCCGTAAACATTCCATAGATAGCGATTATCAGTACCACAGTGAAAGGTAATGCACTGACAATTGACATAGTTTGTAATGCCGCCAACCCACCATTAAGTAGCAGGATGGTTGCCACAATACCAATACCGAGCGTCCAATAAAAACGTTGCCATAACGGTGTATTATTCTCACCGAAGCTGGCTAGCATATCTACGACCATTGCGCCTGAATCACATGATGTCACAAAGAATATAATTACCATCACTAAGGCAATAAAGGAGACAACTTGACTAAACGGTAACAACTCCAAAAAGGCAAACAACGCGATCGAGGAGTCTTTTGCCACCGCATCAGCAAGATCAGTGACGCCATGCACGTGAATTAAATCAATCGCACTGTTACCAAAGAAGGTCATCCACGCAAAGGTAAAACCTGAAGGAATAAATAACACACCAATCAAAAATTCACGAATTGTTCTGCCACGTGAGATCCGCGCAATGAACATGCCGACAAACGGTGACCAAGATAACCACCATGCCCAATAAAAAATCGTCCAACCGCCTAACCAATCTGTTTTTTGGTAGGCAAATAAGTTAAAGGTGTTATGCACTAAATCAGACAGATACGCACCGGTGTTTTGTACCAATGCTTGTAACAAGAATAAGCTAGGACCGGCAATAAGCACGAACATCAACAAACCCACCGCCATAATCATATTGATCTGAGACAAGCGTTTAATGCCCTTGTCCAAGCCAGAACATACCGATATTAAGGCAAGCGCAATAATAAATACCACAATCAATAGCTGCACCGTTTGGCTTACTTCAACATCAAACAAATAATTCAAACCTGAATTGATTTGCATAACGCCAAAACCAAGACTCGTGGTGACACCAAAAATAGTACTTATCACTGCAAACGCATCAATAATATCGCCACGCCAGGTATAAATTTTGTCACCAATTAACGGATGAAATGCAGAACGTAAGGTTAGTGGCAGATTGTGACGAAACGAAAAATACGCGAGTATTAATGCAACAACTGCATATATTGCCCAGCCATGCAGCCCCCAATGAAAAAAGGTCATTTTGAGTGCTTCACGAGTTGCAGCAATGGAATTTGGATCCGCGGTAGGCGGAGCGACATAGTGCATTACCGGCTCAGCAACCCCAAAAAACATCAAACCAATGCCCATGCCAGCAGAAAATAACATGGCTAACCATGTTAGTTGAGTGTAATCCGCTTGCGCATGATCTGGCCCTAACTTAATCGCACCATGACGAGATACACACAGATATACGACTGCGACAAAGATACCAGCCACGGACAACACATAAAACCAACCGGCAGTGTCTATCACGTTTTTTTGTAAATCAGTAAAAAATTGCTGCATTAGAGTGGGAAACAACACGGTTACCAACACCAGTATTGCAATAACAATACTTGCACTAATGAATACTGGTTTGTTTAGTTTGTTTGCATTGAAATTATATATGGATATTTTGGACATTAAGTCACTACTATTAGTTTGATTAGTTCGCATTGTGTATTTTGCCGTTAGAGGGCTGTTTTAGCAACATATTCATGAATTTTGAGCGTAATTGTATAAAAAGCAACCTTTAGTTTACCCTTTGTATTTGGGCTATTAACCTACGTATAGGCCAATACACATAGTATACATATAATTAGTACTCAAGCTAATTTGCTTTTTTTTGATAAATCAGTATCCTAGGAAACTGAAAAATTAATTTCAACACAAACTATTTGGTACTAAAATGAATCACAATTTAGGCAACAAACGCCTACCATCACAGTCGAGACTAGCACTTGCAGTATGTTCTGCATTAACTATAACTCAACCTTTATTGTCCGCATCTGCTATCGCAAACACAGCCGAAGCACAAAAAATCGAAACCATTGAAGTTACCGCAACCAAACGCTCCCAGAATATTCAAGCAACGCCCGTTGCTGTGCAAGCTTTAAACGGTGAAGCGTTAAAAGAACAAAACATCAGCAACTTCGACGATTTTGCCCGTTACGTCCCTAACATCACTTTAGGCGGTCGTGGTCCAGGTCAAGCCGATGTATTTATCCGTGGTATGGCAATTCAGCCAATCACCGTCATGTTATCAGGTGCTCAAGGGACAATGCCTAATGTTGCATTGTATATTGACGAGCAGCCAGTGACCGCACCGGGTCGTAACTTAGATTTATATGCAACCGATTTAGAACGTATCGAAGTATTGCCTGGTCCACAGGGCACACTATTTGGTGCGAGTTCACAAGCGGGTACTATCCGTTATATTACGAATAAACCAACGAGTGATTTTGAAGCAGGGTTTAGTACCCGTTTAGAATCAACCAAGCATGGCGAAATGAGCACTTCAGCTGAAGGCTTCATCAACATTCCTTTAAGCGATGATTTAGCATTCCGTGCAGCAATGTACAGTGTCAATCGTGGTGGTTATATTGATAACGTTGCTGGCACTTTCTCTACCGATCCTGCAATTAACAGTGCATCAGTATTAGATCTTGGTCCAGATGCAACGTATGAAAGTGCATCTAACATTGCCTTAGCCGAAGATGACTTCAATGATAGTTTTTATCAAGGTGGGCGTTTTGGTTTAAAATATTTTATCAATGATTCATGGTCATTATTACTTCAACACACCACTCAGTCTTTGGGCGCGGATGGCGTATTCGATTACGATCCAGAAGTAGGTGACCTGCAAGTAGAACGTTATTTCCCTGATTCATTACGTGATGATGTCGACCTTACGTCATTAGTTGTCGAAGGTAAACTTGGCGCACTCGATGTTGTCTATGCTGGTGCTTTCCTTGACCGTGAAGTTGATCAATCAATCGACTACACGGGCTACAATAACTCAGGTGGTTTTATTGCGTACTATACTTGTACCTATACCAACCCTGATTATGTGGTGAACTACAATATTTCTCCTGAGTTCATTACTGAAAATCGCGAATGTAAAGATCCGACCAAAGGCTTTAAAGGCCAACAAGAACATTCTCGTATTACTCACGAATTACGTTTTTCAACTGACTTCAGTGACCGTTTAAGTATGACTGCGGGTATTTACTACGATGATGTTGAAATCAAAACTCAAGATGATTATGTTTATGTGGCGATGGAAGAGCTTGGTTTTGCCCCAAATGCGCCTATCAGCACTGCAAATAGCATCAATCCAAATACTCGCCCAGTTGGCGTATCGTTCTTTAACGATATAACACGAAGCGAAGACCAGATTGCTGTATTCGGTGAAGCGACGTATGCGCTTACTGATAAGTTAGCAGCGACCATTGGTTTGCGTTGGTATGATATTGAATCTGATTACACCGGTTCATCTAACTTTGCCGACGGTATCTTCCAAGGTTCATTAAACACTGACCGTGGTCGTGATTATGATAGTTCAGGTGGTCATACAACAGAGCCATTACAAGAAGACGGCGTGATCCCTAAGTTTAGCTTGGCCTATCAAGCGACTGATTCGGTATTATTTTACGCAACTTACTCTGAAGGTTTCCGTCCAGGTGGCTTTAACCGTGGTGGTGGTGCAGTATCTAGAAATACAAGTTTAGACGCAGATGGTAATCGTATCTACCCAGATGTTCTTGTAACTTATGCAACCGATGATGTGACTAACTATGAATTTGGTTGGAAATCATTATTGCTAGACCAAAGCTTGCGTTTCAACGGTAATGCATATTACATCGATTGGAGCAACATGCAGACGTCACGTTTTGACCCGCAAAACGTATCAAACCTCACGTTTATCGAAAATGCCGCAGATTCCAAAATCCAAGGTATTGAAACTGACTTTGAGTATATTGCTACAGACAATCTTACTATCTACGGTGCGTTCTCGTTTAATAAAACAGAGCTAACTGCTACGCGTGCTCAAGTTATTGAAATGGCTCCAGTGGGTTCTGAATTACCAGTCACACCTGCCGTACAAGGTAATGTACGTGTTCGTTACGACTGGGAATACCAAGGCATGGATATGGATTGGCAGCTGGCCTTGCAACATGCATCTAAAAGCTACAGTTCAATTGTAGCTGCTGAGCGTGAAGAACAAGATGGCTATCAATTATTGAATGCCAACTTTGGTGTGAGTAAAGATGCATGGCGCGTTAAGTTTTATATCGATAATGTCACCGATGAGCGTGCGACTTTATTCATCAATGACCAAGACGATATTAAGCGTATCAGCACTAACCGCCCTCGTACTATTGGTATGAGCGTCAACTATACGTATTACTAAGGTTTACGTTATACTACAACTAATAACCATTAGTTATTAGTTCATTAATCCCTGTATTGATTGACGATACAGGGATTTTTTTTAGCACTCAATAAGTGAATGATGACAACGCAATGACGACAACTGATTCTACAACACGCTCGCCGACTCGCTCAGCAACACAGACCCAAGTAGCACAAGCCGAAGCGTTAGTAAAAGCGCAGCAATTTCCTGCAGCGTTACAGATCTTACATCAATGCTTAACGTTGCAACCCACTGATCGACAAAGCTTATATCTTAAAGCGGTATGTCACCGTTATTTACAAGATGTATCGCAAGCCATTGCGACGATTAACACTTTGCTCGCCACCTACCCTGAGTATGCCCGTGGGTATCAAGAGCTGGGCCATTGTTACCGGATCCAAACCAAGTTTCCTGAAGCGATCAGCGCTTATCAAATGGCCGTGCAACTACACCCAGGTTTGCTTGCTAGCTGGCAACAACTTAGTCATTTATTCAGTGTGTTAAATGAACCCAAATTAGTCCAAGAAGCACAAGACAAAATACACGAAATCAAGGCATTACCTCCGATTTTAGGTGCTGCACAAAGCGCTTTTTATGAAGGCAAAATAGCTAAAGCAGAGCGTTTAACCCGTGATTTTTTAATGCACCAGCCAAGTCACATTCCTGCAATGCGTTTATTAGCCAAAATCGCAATCAAATTAAATATCCTCGAAGATGCACAAATTTTATTATCCAGTGCTGCGGATATGGCACCCCACAGCACCGATTTACAATTAGAACTGATTCAAGTGTTACAAAAACGTCAGTTGTTTGACCAAGCGCATACGTTAGCGCACACCTTATTTACTGACCACCCTGACCTGCCTCTCGCTGAGCTGGCTTTAGCCAATCAATGTGTTGCGATTGGACAGACTGAACAAGCGCTGCCTCATTTTGATTCGGTACTTGAACAATTACCCAGTCATGCCCCTGTTTTCGTCCAACGTGGTCATGCCTATAAAACGATTGGTCAACCCGATGCTGCGATTACAGATTACCTTAAAGCGTGTGAACTCAAGCCTGATTTTGGCGATGCGTATTGGAGTTTAGCTAATCTAAAAACATTTAGTTTTGATAACGCATTAATCAATACTATGATGAAAATTGTTACCCAACCACATGTACAAATCATGGATAAATATCATATTTGTTTTGCCCTGGGTAAAGCATTTGAAGATAAAGCAGATTATGCACAATCTTTTGCGTTTTATACCCAAGGAAATGATCTTAAGCATGCTCAGCTCAATTATCATGCAGCGGATACATCCCAAGAAATGCAAGCGCAAATAGCACATTGTCCACCGGCGATGTTTAACCAGATATTATCGGCTTGTAAGAGTGCTGCCCCGATTTTTATTGTTGGCTTACCGCGTGCCGGTTCAACCTTAATAGAACAGATACTGGCATCTCATTCTTTAATAGAAGGGACCAGTGAATTACCCAACATCCTAGCGTTGGCACGCAAACTAAAGGGGCGCTACAAATCAGACAATGCCTACCCTGCTAACCTTGCTAGTTTTTCTGCAGCAGAATTAACCCAGTGGGGCGACAGTTATATTGCAGATACGGCCATACATCGTGCTGACAATACGCCGTTTTTTATTGATAAAATGCCAAATAACTTTCGCCATTTAGGGCTCATCAAAAAAATCCTTCCCCATGCTAAGATCATTGATGCTCGGCGCGAACCTGTTGCCTGTTGTTTTAGCGGTTATAAGCAACTGTTTGCAGAAGGGCAAGAATTCAGCTACCAGCTTAATGATATTAGTCAATATTACGATGATTATGTTGAGTTGATGACACATTGGGAAACGTGTTTTGGCGATAATATTTTGCGTGTACAACACGAAGCTTTAGTGGATGATCTGGAGGGGCAAGTGCGCCGGATGTTGGCGTTTATCGGTGTCGATTTTGAGCCTGATTGTTTAGATTTTCATAAGACCAAACGCAATGTCAAAACCCCAAGCGCAGAACAAGTGCGCCAGCCTATTAACCCTAGCGCGCAGCATCAATGGCGACACTTTGCGCCTTACATAACTTCGCTTACTGAGCATTTTAAGCGACAGGACGAGCAAACACTTTAATCGCACCGGTTGCTTTAAGCTCTTGTAAGGTCGTTTGCCCAGTTGCATCTAATATGTGCATTTGGGCTAACCACAACTCCAACGTAGCCAGCGCATCGGATAATGCGTTGTGCGCTAGTGCAGGCGCGAGATCTAGACGTTCGCGACATGCGCCTAACGTGGCAGCCCCAGTAGGTATCACACTCATTGTTTTATGTAATTGATACAAAGCTAATTGCATTGTATCAACGCATACTATGGTAGGCAAAGGCATGCCTAAACGAATGCTTAGCTGCTTGAGCATGACCATATCTAGTTGCGCATTATGTAATACCCAAACATGGCTGTCAGCGAATTGTATGATTTGTTCAAATAATTCCTTTACATGAGAGCCATGGGCTATATCACGCGCAGTTAATCCATGAATAATTGGACTTTGTGCCAGATCGCCTTTGGCTCTAATCAAACGGTAATAGCCACTCTCTAAATCAATCCCCATTGAGGTGCCTTCAATCCAACCCGCTGACATAAATTTAGCGGTCTTTGGATCCATGCAACTAAATTCAAAATCTACCGCAAGCCATGGACAATCTTTGAGCGCTAGATTAGCGATAGATTCAGGTAGCCCTTGGTGTTGACCAAAAAACGCCTTTATTTTGCCACTTAAATTGGCCAGCGTCCCCATCAACGTCCCCATTAAGCTATACCACCGGATAGTTTCATCACAACCGTTTGTTGGGCACGATGAATGGATTTAAAGGACGCTTTTAATTGATGTTGTTCAAGTGAAGATAAATCAGACACACTAATAATATTATCAGTCACATTGTTGCGCAACTGATGGCGCCAGCGCAGGCGATTTAAGAATAACCAAATATCGCGTAAATTATTCGCATGTTCAGTGCTGATCACATTGATTTGGCCGAGTATATTTAACCGCTCTACCGTATTGGGCACAGTGATACCGGCAGATAATGAATACAAGCGAGCAAGATTGTTAATCAAGGCTATCGCGTTGACTTTAAGATTAATACAATCTTTCTTACCATTGTGTTTGCGATACACAAATTTGTTAAACACCGATAATGGTACTGCATCACTGTTAGCATTTCTGGCTAATGCGGCTAAGAAAAAGTCATTTTTGAACAACGGTTTGCGGCGTTGTTGTAAGTTTTTAAATAATGCGCGGTCACCTTCGACAGCTCTAGCATCCAAAAAGATATTAAACGCTAAAATCGCTTCTGGGGTTGGCTGATTGACCCATTTTTTAGCCTGAACAACGGCGTCATCAACACTTAATCGTAATTCAGGATTAGATGCCATAATATTGCCATCACAAAGTTTAATCCCACATTTACCCAAGCCTTTGCAGACATACTCAGCCATTTGCTTAAAATACTCAGCCTCCGCTTCATTGGGACTTTGCGCTAATAACAACGCATTATCTTGATCTGAACCCATGGTTTGGTCTTCACGAGCTTGTGAGCCATACACGACCCAACAATACCCCATAGGAGCAGGCCCATGTTGCTCAATAAAAAACGCGATTAATTTGCGGGTCATGATATCGGTTGCTTGCGAGAGTACTTTACCAGCAATATCAAAATCTCCCGCACGCTTTGCGTTCGCGGCAAAATATTGTGGCATTTGCCATGCGATACGGGTTAACTCGTAGAGATTGGCTGTTTTAGACAGCTCCCCAATCATAAACAACACATTACCTCGTTGTTTTCTAATCACATCTGACGTCGTTACCATACCGACAGGGGAACGGTCATCGGCATGCAAAACAGGTAAATGATGAATGTTTTTTTCACTCATTAAAGAGATGGCCGAAAACATATTTTGATTATGCAGAACATAAGCAGGATTCTCAGTCATGATGGTATTCACGCCCAAACTAATATCCATGCCCTCTGCGACGACTCGATTACGTAAATCACGGTCAGTCACTATGCCAATAAGATGATCATCTTCGGTCACTATCAGTGAACTGACCCCATGCTGTGACATGATTTGCGCTGCTAATTGGATACTGTCATGTTGTTCTATTTGGATCGGTGCTTTGGTCAACTGTTCATGTAACGGTTTATACAACCACATGGAATTTGAATCTTCCACGGCCTGATTCAGCAACACATCGTCTTTGGCATCGGCGAAAAATTTTTTTACCCGACGATTTTCTAATGCCACATCGAACATCTTTTTAGGGATACAATACACTACCCCAGGACTATCAATTTTGACTTCTATTTGACCTTTACCAGGTTCCATCAATGCGATAAAACCAAAATAATCACCATCACTCAAAAAGCGTTCAGCACCGTTTTCATCATAAATCGTAAATTGACCCGTCTGGATCAAAAATAATGATGGTTGATGTTCAGCTAATAACGCCTGTTGATTGTCAGGAGTGAGATAAATCACTTTAGTTTTAGTGGCAATAGCGCTGACTTTATCTTCATCTAATACATCAAAGGGTGCTGATTTAGAGATAAAGTCACTGACTTGGTGAGGGATATCGCTCATACATTATGTCCTTATTTTATTATGCCCATCACTCACTAAATGATGTGGCGACTAGGGCACAATTGCATCATAACCAAAATGGTCTAGATACTCCATTAGCTACCTGTTACGGAATAAAATTCAGATATATATTGCCCACCCTTAACCGTAGCGATTAAACGCACTTTTTGACGGCTACCAGGCGGTTTTGCTAAGACTTCTAGAGGTGTAGTTTGATACCAATAGTAAGGGCTGTCTTTCATACCCATCCGAAACACACTTGAAATGTTATTTTCATCAACTAAAAATAAGTTGGCGGTATCTAAAGGAAAAGTTGAATTAATGGTGGTTAAGCCATTTTCTTGATAAATACTTATTTTAAATTCACCAGACACTAGCACACACTTGCTAGCCAAAATATCACACACCCCTGACTCTGGTGTCATTTCAAAAAAACGGGCTTCGGAAGCTTTGTTTTCGATCCATAGATCGGAAGCAGCAAAACCTAAAATGACTAAAATTGGGGCAACAAATATCGCTATTTTTGTGTGCCGGCTGAGTTTGTTCAGGTACGTAAAAATCATGCGTTAAACCTACTAAAATTGTGACAACATTAAGGATTAGTGTAGTACTGTATTATAAAACGACCACTTACTCAAAAATAAAAAAACCTCCAGCTATTGGAGGTTTTTTAATCAACGATTAATCATGTTTAGTGATCATGTGACGCTGCGATTTCACCGTGTGGTGAACGGAAATTATCAACTAAATCTCTAATTTCCTGAGGAGCAGGTTGCGTCATTTTAAGTACTATGAAAGCAACTGAGAAGTTTACTATAGCACCAACAGCACCGAAGGCGTTAGGTGATATACCAAAGAACCAATCTGCCGGCATATCGCCTAAGAAACTAGTACCAGGAATAAACATAATGCCTTTATGCTGGAATACATAAAGCATTGTCACACCTAGACCAGCACACATACCGGCAATCGCACCTTTGTCGTTCATTGAACGAGAGAATATACCCATCATTAAGGCTGGGAATATTGACGAAGCCGCTAAACCAAATGCTAATGCGACTGTACCTGCGGCAAACCCTGGTGGATTGAGCCCCAAATAACCAGCAAATAGAATTGATACCGACATTACGATACGCCCTGTTAACAATTCGGTTTTCTCTGTCATATCCGGCGTTAATATCCCTTTGAGTAAATCGTGAGATATTGAAGAGGATATAGCCAATAATAAACCGGCTGCCGTCGATAGCGCCGCTGCCAAACCACCTGCTGCTACTAATGCAATTACCCAGTTAGGAAGATTCGCAATAGAAGGGTTAGCAAGTACCATAATGTCACGGTCTACTTTAACCATTTCATTTGTATTTGCATCAGCTGTGTATTGGATTTTGCCATCGCCATTTTTGTCAGAGAATTCTAAAAGACCGGTTTTTTCCCAATCTTTGAACCACTGTGGACGTTGTTCATAATCTAAGTTTTGACCTGCAGTTGGCTCAATGGTATTCATTAAGTTGTAGCGAGCCATTGCACCTACCGCTGGAGCAACCGTGTATAATAAAGCGATAAATACTAGTGCATAACCTGCTGAAGCACGCGCAGCTTTTACTGATGGAACAGTGAAGAAGCGCATAATAACGTGTGGTAGACCTGCAGTACCAATCATGAGTGACAAGGTATATGCGAACATATTTAAGGTGCCACCCATTTTGGATACGGTATATTCTTTAAATCCTAAATCGGTCACCACTAAGTCAAGTCTGTCTAATAGATACACCCCACTGCCATCGGCTAGGGTTGAACCAAGACCTAATTGTGGAATTGGGTTACCTGTTAACTGAAATGAAATAAATACAGCTGGAATAGTATATGCAGTAATCAAGACCACATATTGCGCAATCTGTGTATATGTAATACCTTTCATGCCGCCTAATACAGCATAGAAGAAAACAACCCCCATACCAATGTACAAGCCTGTGTCATATTCAACTTCTAAGAAACGAGAAAATGCAACACCGACACCTTTCATTTGTCCAATGATATACGTTACCGAGGCAACAATAAGACAAATAATAGTCACAATTCTGGCTGTTCTCGAATAGAACCGATCACCAACAAATTCTGGAACGGTAAACTTACCATGTTTACGCATGTAAGGAGCTAAACACATGGCAAGTAACACATAACCACCGGTCCATCCCATCAGGAATACTGAACCGCCGTAACCTAAGAAGGCAATCAAACCAGCCATCGATATAAACGAGGCAGCAGACATCCAGTCGGCACCAATTGCCATACCATTTTGAAGTGGAGTAACACCACCACCAGCTGCATAAAACTCACTGGTTGATCCAGCACGAGCCCATATTGCTATAGCAAAATAAAGACCAAAGGTACCAAATACTGCAATATAAGTATAAAACTTTAACTCATCCATTATTCTTACTCCACGTCATATTTTTTATCAAGGTCATTCATTTTCTTGGAGTACCAGAAAATTAAGCCTAAAAATGCATAAATAGAGCCCTGTTGTGCAAACCAGAATCCAAGTTTGTAACCGCCGAGGCGGAATTCATTGAGCACGTCTACTAATAAAATACCAAACCCAAATGATACGACAAACCAAATGACTAAGCAGATTAAGATCAGACGGAGGTTTTCTTGCCAATATGTGTTGTTATTTTCCACAAGCATCTCCTAAAATAATCCGAGTGTCGTTTGTGACTACTTGAATTATAATTTTTCATAAAAGTACGATGGTATAACTTAACTCACTGTTTACAATGTCATGCATTTGAATGCCATTGAAAACAGATAAATCAAACCACCCCCGATGCAAAATTTTATATAAATGTTAATTTTTTGATATAAAACTTTAGTCTCAACACAAATTATTAACATAATAATGTATCGTTTTTGCTAAAATTAACCGCTTTTTTAATTGTGGGGATCGCGACTTATACTTCGCTGAAAGACTACAATAAAATGTTTCAAAGATAGCGGTTAGTGATATTCAGTATTCTATCGCTAGTTTTTTTTATTAGCCGCATGCTACAGTGTTAGGGTAAAACGGCTTAGTCTAAAGGATAGTTATGGTATTTGGTTGGTTATTGTTGGCGCTAGTCTATTTAATGGGGTTATTTTGGATCGCCAAATGGGGCGATCGTAACGCCACTGTTGCCCGAAAAATAACTTCAAATGCCTATGTGTATTCGTTAGCGCTGGCTATTTATTGTACAGCCTGGACCTTTTTGGGTGCGGTTGGCCAATCAACTCATGAATATTGGATGTACTTACCGATATTGCTCGGTCCGATGTTTGTGTATCTGTTCGGTTACAAGTTTATAGTCAAGCTAACTCAAGTTAGCAAAAAACAACGCATCAATACCGTCGCAGATTTCATCTCCTCTCGCTATGGTAAACGTCAGGCGGTCGCATTATTGGTCACTGTAATCGCTTTATTAGCGACCATTCCCTATATTGCCCTCCAACTCAAAGCCATCAGCTCGTCTTTTGCCATTATGACCCAGCAGGACGATCCGCAGCTGATAGTGATCGTCGCTACGATGTTTATTGCATTATTTGCGATTTATTTTGGTACTAAACAAACCGATGTAACGGAATACCGACGAGGGTTGATTCTGGCGATTGCGTTTGAATCAATTATCAAGTTAATTGCACTCATGCTCGTTGCCTACATCGGCTATAGTGCTTGGCAAAATGCGGCGAATGAGCCTTTTTTGTATGAATATACAACCTCTAGTGCATTGTCGACGTTTAGTTCCTGGACGTTTTGGGCCCAGACAATTGTTGCCGGCGCCGCGGTTATTTGTTTACCTCGACAATTTCATGTCGCCATTATCGATAATCTCAATATTGAACATATCAAAACCGCACGCTGGTTGTTTCCTTTATATCTAGGACTGATTGCATTAGTCATTCCTGTCATTGCTATGTCAGGTAAAGTCTTGTTTGCAGACCAAAATATACCGTCAGATAGCTATGTTCTACAATTAGCCATTTTTTCTGACTCATTAATTATTAAAATGTTTGTCTTTATCGGTGCATTATCTGCTGCAACCGCCATGATCATCGTCGCCACGTTAACGCTATCAACAATGCTGGCCAATGATGTCGTTTTACCCAAATTGTTAGATAACCCCAATCAAGCTGGTCACAAAGCTGATTACGGTAAAACCATTCGGTTGATCCGCCGAGTGATAATCGGTCTAGTATTATTGCTCGCCTATATTTACCAGCAACAAATGACTGACTCCAGTTCATTGAGTTCAATTGGCTTAATTGCATTTTCGTTAGTCATTCAATTATTACCTGCGATTGTGGGGGGATTATATTGGAAACGTGCCCACGCCCACGGTGTCTACGCAGGGTTATTAATGGGATTAGTTAGTTGGGTATTCTGGTTAGTCATTCCTATTTTAAACAAAGACATGAGTGTATATTCGCAATCCGATATCCTCAGCCAAGGTGCGCTGATCAGTCTACTGGCCAATATATTGGCGTTTATTATTTTTTCGTTTATCGCTCCGGCCCGCTTGATTGATAAGATCCAAGCTGAAGCCTTCGTGCGTCCAACCGAAACCCTAATTGGCAACACCAAACGCAATAACGTCAATGCCCACACTAGTGACTTAATTACGTTGTTAACGACATTTATGGGGCAAAGTCGCTGTACTCAGCTGGTTGCCGAATTTGAACACCTACATAATATCAAGTTAGTCGATTCACACATTCCAGATGAAAAATTCATTTCATTTTGTGAACGAGCGTTAGGTGGCGTTATTGGATCTTCTAGTTCACAAGCGTTAATCAATAGTATTTTGGCCGGTAAAAAGCTCGATTTTACCGAAGTCATTAACTTTTTTGATGACACCACTCAAGCGATGCAGTTTAACATGACTGCATTATTAACCTCGTTGGAAAGTATGGAACAAGGGATCAGTGTGATTGATAAACATCTCAACTTGGTTGCTTGGAATAAAAAATACGTTGAGTTATTTAATTACCCTGAAGATTATTTAACAGTAGGGGTCGCTGTTGAAAAATTGATGCGCTTTAACGCCGTCAAAGGTGAGTTAGGTTTAGGTGATATCGAAGATATGATCCAACGCCGTTTAGAACATTTAAAGAATGCTACACCGCACCGATTTACACGCCAACGTAACGATGGTCATGTTATCGAGATGGTAGGTAATCCCCTGCCAGGTGGTGGCTTTGTCACTAGCTTTAATGACATTACTAATCATGTCGAAATTCAAAAAGCACTAAAAGAATCTAACATTGATTTAGAATTCCGAATGAAAAAACGTACAGAGGAAGTGCATTCGATTAATGCTGATTTGCGGCTGGAGATTGAACGGCGTAACGATGCAGAAAAAGAACTGATCCGTGCCCGTCGCTCAGCTGAAGCTGCTAACGCAAGTAAGACGCGCTTTTTGGCATTGGCTAGCCACGATATTATTCAACCACTCAATGCCGCAAAGCTATATTTATCGGCTTTACAAGAAGCCGAACTTTCTAGCACTGCCCAAGATATATTAATTAAGCTGAACGATAGTGTCACTTCATCAGAACGCCTGATCACCACATTAATGGATATTTCACGGTTAGATCAGGGGGAGTTAGCACCTAATGATGAATCATTTGAACTGTGCACACTGATCCAACCGCTGATAGTGGACATGCAAATGGTTGCTGAAAAGAAAGGGCTACAATTAAGTGCACGGCTACATAATGTATGGGTGCAAGGTGACCGCACATTTACCTATCGGATTATTCAAAACTTACTGACTAATGCCATTAAATATACCGAATCAGGTAAAGCGTTGATCACGGTGCGTGAGCGTTATAAAGGTATAGAAATACGCGTATTTGATACCGGTATTGGCATTGATAAAGATAAACAACATGCTGTATTTGATGATTTTTATCGTATTCAAGAGTCTTCAGAAGCCGGTGTCGGACTAGGACTCGGTGTGGTGCGACGGTTAACCGAGCAAATGCAGGCAAGTATTTCGCTTGCTTCGACCAAACAAAAAGGCAGTTGCTTTACACTGATGCTGCGCAAAGGCAAACCTATCCAAGAATCTGATACCGCTATCAGTAAGATCAAACAAACCTTAACCGGGCTAAATGTCTTATGCGTGGACGATAAAAATGAAAATCTTGATGCGCTTGATACACTACTTACGCGCTGGGAAGTCAATGTTGTAATGGCTAATACCTATGATGGGGCATTGTCCCTGATCGAAACTCTAGAAGCGCAACCCGACGTCTTATTGATCGATTATCAACTTGATAAAGATCAAGACGGATTAACGTTAATTGATGCAATTAATACACGGTACAACAAAGTGATACCCAGTGCTATTGTCACCGCATTGGATGACCCTGAGTTACGTGCAACTTGCTTGGCTCAAGGAGTGCAATTTTTGAATAAGCCCCTCAAACCAGCAAAACTACGTGCGGTATTACAAGCATTAGCTAAACAAGCTAAACGCTAATAGTGAGTAGCTAGTGGGTGTAGCTACTGCTGGGTAATTATTGCGCGTTAACGGGTGGCTCTAGTTGAAGTTGCGATGCAATTAAAACTGCTTGGGTGCGGTTATTGATACCCAGTTTTCTAAAAATCGCCGTGACGTGGGCTTTAACCGTTGCCTCAGCAATGTTAAGGTTGTATCCAATCTGCTTATTCAACAAACCTTCACGCATATAACACAACACTTTATATTGTGAAGGCGTTAAGCTGGCAACATTATCCGCTAATTTAGAAAACGCTTCATCAACTTCTTCAATCTTGCCATTGACTGATTCTGGTAACCAGACATTCCCATCCAAAATAGACTTGATTGCTTTAGCTATATCATTGGCACCGGCCGTTTTTGGTATAAAACCTAAAGCACCGCAACCAACAATTTTTGAAATAATAAGGGGGTCTTCTGTACCCGACACAACTGCAACAGGTAAATCAGAATAGAGCTTTAATACATGTAACAAACCGAAGAGGTCATTACTGCCTGGCATATGTAAATCAAGCAGTAATAAATCAACGTCTTCTTTATTCAGGACTTCAATCGTAGAAGGTAAATCTTCTGCCTCAAGCAATCGAATATCCTGTAAGGACACGGATAACGCTCCTCGTAAAGCATCCCGGTATAATGGGTGATCATCTGCTATGAGTAACGTTATCATTGAAGCTCCTTGAGTACTGCTTATTTATTTAGCCTATTCACGATCAACAAATCAACCACTGAAGGGTCTGCTAACGTTGATGTATCGCCAAGTTGGTCATGTTCGTTGGCTGCGATTTTGCGCAAAATACGACGCATAATTTTTCCTGAACGTGTCTTAGGTAGCCCTGAGGTCCACTGAATCATGTCAGGAGAAGCAATTGGGCTTAATTCTTTACGAACCCAATTACGCAGTTCTGTGGTCAATGCATCAGTTACCTCTACACCTTCAATCGGTGTGACGTATACATAAATACCTTGTCCTTTAATATCATGAGGATAACCCACAACCGCAGCTTCGGCAATAGCAGGATGTGCCACCAACGCACTTTCAATTTCGGCAGTGCCTAAACGGTGACCTGAGACATTTAAGACGTCATCTACTCGACCCGTGATCCAATAATAGCCATCTTCATCACGGCGACATCCATCACCGGTAAAGTAGACATTAGGGTACGCACTAAAATACGTTTCAATAAATCGTTTATGATCACCGTATACAGTTCGTGCTTGTGCCGGCCAGCTGTCTTTGAGAACCAGATTACCCTCTGCCACCCCTTCTAATTCATTGCCATCGGCATCAAATAACGCAGGCAATACACCAAACATTGGACGCGATGCTGAACCAGGTTTATTCGGAGTGACGCTCGGTAGTGGCGCAATCATCATGCCGCCAGTCTCTGTTTGCCACCAGGTATCAACGATAGGGCAACGTGCTTCACCAATAACATTGTAATACCATTCCCATGCTTCAGGGTTAATCGGCTCACCAACTGAACCTAAGATACGCAATGAGGATAAATCACAGCCTTCAACCGGTTTAGTGCCGTGTGCCATTAATGCACGAATGGCAGTTGGAGCAGTGTAGAGGCTATTTACTTTGTATTTTTCAACAATTTGGGCAATCCGACGGACATCTGGATAAGTTGGAACTCCTTCAAAAAATACTTGAGTCGCACCGTTAATCAGCGGTCCATAAGTCATGTAGCTGTGACCCGTGATCCAACCCACATCAGCGGTACACCAATAGATATCATCAGCACGATAATCAAAACCATACTTGAAGGTCATTGCTGTGTATAAGGCGTAGCCACCCGATGAATGCACCACACCTTTAGGTTGACCGGTTGAACCCGATGTATATAAGATAAACAACGGATCTTCTGCATCCATCACTTCAGGCTCACATTGAGCGGAGCAATTTTCGGTCAACTCATGCCACCAGACATCCACATCGCTATTCCATTGAATATTACCGCCGGTTAATTTATGAGTCAGTACCGCTGTAATCGTCGGACATGCACCATTACTTAATGCTTCATCCACATTCGCTTTTAACGGTACACTTCGTCCTGCTCGACGTCCTTCATCACTGGTAATGATAACTTTTGCATCAGAGTTATTAATCCGATCAGCAATGGCATTGGGTGAAAATCCACCAAAGATCACAGAATGAATTGCACCTATTCGAGCACAAGCCAACATCGCGTAAGCTGCTTGCGGGACCATTGGCATATAGATAGCAACACAATCCCCTTTTTTGACACCTAATTGTTTCAAGCCATTGGCTAGTTTACATACTTCGTAATGTAATTCTTGATAAGTAATCGCTTGGCTATCAGAAGGCTCATCACCTTCCCATAAGATTGCTGTCTTTTTGGCATTTTTCGCAAGATGACGATCAATACAGTTATAGGATACGTTTAACTGACCATCTTCAAACCACTTAATTGAAACATCTTTAGGATCAAACGTGGTGTTTTTGATTATGGTCGGTTCTTTGTACCAATCAATCATTGATTTATGTTCACCCCAAAATTTTTCTGGGTTAGTAACAGATTCTTGATACATAGCATGATATTGCTCTTCAGAGATACATCCATTGTTTTTTAACGTCTCTGGAACTGGGTAAAGCTTGGCAGTCATATCGCCTCCATGTGCTGATTAAATTTTTGTTAAATAATACCCTTAATTATGTAACGTTTTACCTAAATTTAAAAATAGGACTTTGGTCTATGCGCATCCATCCGGACTAAAACGGCAATGGATAACGCTGCCAAATGGCTTGGATTTGTGCCATCTGTGAGGGAGATAATTGCATTGCAAACGCATCAATATTCTCTTGTAATTGACTGACTGATGTCGCTCCGATAATAGTTGATGTGACCCCGTCAACGCTATTACACCAGGCCAAAGCAAGCTGACTCGGCGTAATACCAAATTGATTTGCAAGTGCAACATACTCAGTCACAGCTGCTTGCGCTGAGGGCGTATTGCGGAATAATCCCATGCGTTGTGGCAGGCTCCAGCGCGCACCAGGAGGACGAGCATCATTCATGTATTTACCGGATAACATGCCACTTGCAAGCGGTGACCAGGGTAAAAAAGCGACATTTTCAAATACACAGCTTTCAATCAAATAAGGCCAATCTTTAGTATGCAATAAGCTAAATTCATTTTGAATAGAGACAGGCAATGCAAAGCCATACTCATGACAGATCGACAAAAAGGTATGAATACCCCAAGGCGTGTCATCGGATAAGCCCCAGTGGCGTATTTTACCCGCATGAATAGCTGCATCTAACGCACGGACAATCTCAACCATGTTGGCACGTTCCGTAATCGGATCTAATGTTGTGGTTTTTACATGGTTTATGCCGTGCTTACCAAAATGCGGGCCAGTGCGATTAGGCCAATGCAATTGATAAACATCAATCGTATCCATCTGTAACTGCTTAAGAGAGCCAGCTAACGCAATGTTAATTGCTTCGGCAGTGATCCCGGTGCCTGAGCGTATCCATGGCAATCCCGCCCCAACGATCTTACTCGCAATGATCCAGTCTTGCCGTTCTTCAGGATGTCGAGAAAAATAATCACCGATCATACGCTCAGTTGCCCCTACGGTGTCAGCATCTGGAGGAATAGGATACATTTCAGCAGTATCCATAAAATTAATCCCTTGGCTACGTGCCAGTTTGATCTGTGCGTCAGCATCTGCTTGTGTATTTTGTTCACCCCAAGTCATTGTCCCTAAGCAGGCTCTAGAGACGGATAAACCTGAATGTCCTAAAGGAGAGTATTGCATGCTTGCCTCGTTATTATTTATTGGAATGCATAAGTATGATTATCTTACGTTAATTTGGGGTGTATGGTACAGATTTCAGATACAAAAAAACCGCCATGAAGGCGGTTTTTCTTAAAGCTTGGTTAGCTTAGATTATAGAATCTTAGCTACAACACCAGCACCAACTGTACGGCCACCTTCACGGATTGCGAAGCGTAAACCTT
>CAKZLI010000024.1 GCA_937125395.1 uncultured Glaciecola sp. | reverse complement strand
TGTTAGACTACCTTAAAGGTAAAAATGTTGAAGCGTATCAAGACCTAATCAAACGTTTAGGCCTACGTCGCTAAGACTAGCTAGAACGTTAATAAGGCGCTTAACTCTAAAGGTTAAGCGCCTTTTTTTATGGTTGTACAAAACTGATGATGTAATAAAAGTCGCGAATAATAGCTTGATTTAAAAGTTGGTTCTATACATACCTTCGCGGTAACCGAGCCCGCCACCCCGTAAGAATTTCATAGCACACGGTTTTTTTCCATTTAACGAGATCACGAGGATCAATCCATTCATCACCTTGGCCACCCATCAATACCACTTCATCACCAATCGCCACATCGGGTAAATGTGATACATCAACCATAGTTGCATCCATCGCATTACCACCGACCACAGGGCAGCGTTGACCGTGGATCAACACATATCCCTCATTACGTACTCTCGGGTAACCATCGCCATAGCCAATGGGCAAGATAGCAATGAGCATTGGTTTAGTAGCGGTAAAATGCATACCATAGCCCACCCGATCGCCTTCATGTAATTGACGCAAAGCGGGAATATTCGCTTTTACTGACATCACAGGTGCTAATCCTTCGATGCGCTTACACACTAATGATGGATACACGCCTAAATGTAAAATCCCACTTCTGATCATAGTAAAATGAGCATGAGGCAAGTCCAGTAAACCACCCGTGTTGGACATGTGGACTAGCTCTATTTGGATATCGGTTTGTGCAATAGCATCGATGACAGTGACGAATCTGCTGTGTTGAGTATTCGCGTAAGTTTTATCTGCTTCATCAGACATTGCAAAATGACTCATTAAGCCTTCAATATGTAAATATTCACATTCGCTGGCGATATATTCAATGACAGGGAGGGCGTCATCCCAGCGCACACCCCAACGACTCATGCCTGTATCGATTTCGATGTGGATATTGATAGTCGGTTGTTCTGTTGAAGGTTTTTGTAAAGAAGTCGCAGCTACGGAGGAAGCTTGTGCAAAATACTCTTTCGTTAACTGATTAAATCGAACCGCTTTTTCAATATCATTAACACAACACGTAATTTGGTAAGCCAAACAGGCTGCAAATTCGGCATCACTGACTTCGCCAAAAATTAGTATCGGTAGACTTATATTAGCTTCGCGACATTCAATCGCTTCATCAATGGTTTCAACCGCTAAATAATTATAGCCGGCATCAGCGGCAGCTTGAGCAACCACGACAGCGCCATGCCCATAGGCCTGGTCTTTAACCACACAGAGTTTTTTTAAATGCTGCGGGGTATCAGCGTTAATTAATGCAAAGTTTTTGATTAACTGAGTATGGTCAATTTCAACCCATGCACTGCGGATGCCTGCATAATGATTGGATGCTTTGGTTTGTAAAGCGGTGTTTATATGAGTGTAGTTATCGTTCATTATTCCGCTCCCGGTGGCCACATGGTGTCACCAATATCGGTACGATAATAACTATTGGAACAACGTACTGCCTGCATGAGTGCATATGCGCTTGCTACTGCAGTATCTTTATCTTGACCAAAGGCATTCACATCTAACAAACGATGACCATCGGCTAACACTTCAGATGGCGAAATAGGTTTTCCTGCTTTGACTTCATTGAGCCAGAAATCACCATTTTCATCTGATAATGTATTAGGTAATTCGATGGGAAAAGCAGGTCCTGTCACTGCTAAAAACGGATAGCCATAGCCAGCAAGGGTAATCGAGCAGCCCATTGGTTTATCGTTGTTAAAGTCAGGGATAAAAGGGCTGCCATCTATCACCGCACGCAGCATATCTAAAGGATTGTTGAGCATCCGCATGATCATAGGGCCACAAGTCACCCCTAAACGAGAATTGTACTCAATGACTGACCAAGTATTATCTTTGAGGATGGCTGTCACTTGTAATGGGCCGGTATAATTGACTTGTTTAAGCCACGGCTGTAGTGGTGCAATTAAGGTTTTAGCTAAATCGTATTGATCATCAGGATCGGCTTCAATCAATCCGCCCAAAGGCGCACCAGCAATCTTTCCCATGTTGCCATTAAATGCGCGTTTGTATTCTTGGTTACTGACCAAAGAAGTGATGTTTCCATTTTGTACAAACACAATGTGACCTGCTTCTTTATGACCCATGTATTCTTGTAAAAATACGCCTTCTGCATAATCAATTCTATCTAGCCAACTTTGTGTGTCGGCTAAGGTTTCGCATACAATTGTGTGGATTGGACTAGTCGGTGAACAAAGGGTGTTTTTGATCACATAAGGATCTGGATGGGTATCTAAAAAGTCTTGCGCATCGAGACGATTTTGCGCGACAAATGAGCGTGGAAAGACGATACCCACTTCTTCACCAATGCGTTGGGCAAAGGCACGATCACGTTCAATCATTAAGGCTTCACCCGTTGGGCAAAAGACCGCAAGCCGTTGAGTTAACTCAGCTGCCCAAGGTTGTTGCGCCCAGTCAATCGACATCGGGATCATAATGTCACAAGGGTGTGCGTCTAATAATTCGATAGGGGAGGCAAAATCATGCTCATCATAGGTTGCACAGATTTGTTGTGGGCCGTAATGACCGTAATCGCGACTTAACCAGACGATGACGTTGGCGCCTGCGTCTTGTAATGTTTGTGCAAGGCCGTGGGTAAAAGCACCGACACCGATAATTAATACTGATAAAGGGGATTGCATGACAACTCGTTGTTATTATTTTTGTCAATTTTAGACATTTAGTGCATGAATTGCGAGGGAAAAAAGTGCTTAGCTAGTTTCACAGGAAGGCAGGCATTAATAATCAGTACCAACCGGCGTAGTTAAACGCCCGTTGAACTCGATTTACTGGTCATTGCCTTTTCAATCAAAGCAACCTTACTACGCAAAGCAGTATTACGTTGTTCTAGTATGGCAATTTTTTCATTAATAACGACATTCGCGTTTTGCCCAGACAATAACCCTTGTTTGATGGTCTCAATCTCTAAACTGACGGATAAAATTTCGTTTTTGGTACTGTTGAAGTCGTTTTGCAATGCATCAAATTTGGTTTCTGTAGTGGCTAAGCCTTTTTCGATAGATGTCGTCAAGGTATTGCTATTGGACTGCGCTTGCGTTCTGTTATCCTCAACCACTTTGGCCAAGTCCTTAATATCTTGTTGATTACGACGCCATGCTGAAGCCCAAAGCTTGTCCATTTGTTGCCATAACTCTTCGGAACGATTAGCCAATTCGGTCACCTTGACTTGTAATGCCACTGTGGAATTACCCATCTCTTCTCCGGTAGCAGATAAGCGATTTTCGAGTTCAAGGATCCGAGCACTTGCATTATCTAAGGCTAGTTGATTTTGTTGTTGTGTATAAAAAAGATACCCTGCTGCACCGCTCGAGGCGATTGCTAGCAGTAAAGTAAAAATGACTAGCCCATTACTAGATGATGATTGGCTTGGTGGTGGTGAGCCCTTAGTGCCGCTTCCATCATTTGATCCGCCAGTGCGATTAGCGTTATTGCCTTGGATAGCACGATCAGAAGCATCGATACGAATATTAGGTACATCATCAAAGGAGTGTTGGCTCATGGACATCTATGTCTAGTTAAATACGATTAGTTTAATAGTAATGTGTTTTACTAAAAAAATCACTATGAAACCATCGGATGCCCATGATATTTTTGATTATTTTATTGCTTTGGCTATCGCTTGATCAACATCGGCAATAATATCATCGATGTGTTCAATGCCAACTGATATCCGGATCAAATCTTGAGAAACCCCAGCACTAGCTAATTCAGCCTCATCTAATTGACGATGCGTAGTGCTTGCTGGATGGCATGCGAGTGATTTGGCATCACCAATATTGACCAAACGTAATATCATATCTAACGCATCAATAAATTTACCGCCCGCTGCGATGGGATCGTCAGATTTAATACCAAAGCTGATGATGCCAGACGCTTTACCTTTTGCCATTTTTTGACACGTTGCATAATGTGGGCTGTCACTCAAACCTGCATAATTAACCCAACTAACCGACTCATGCTGATTAAGATACTCTGCTAGGGCTTGTGCATTGTCGCAGTGACGTTCCATACGTAATGGTAATGTTTCTAAACCTTGTAGTAACAAAAATGCGCTTTGGGGCGCTAATGCTGCACCAGTATTACGCAGTGGCACAACACGACAACGACCAATGTACGCTGCTGCACCTAATGCTTCGGTGTAGACGACACCGTGATAAGACGGATCCGGTTCATTGAGCACCGGGAAGCGAGCTTTATTAGCCACCCAGTCAAATTTACCTGAATCGATAATAACGCCACCAATGGTGGTGCCATGTCCGCCAATATATTTGGTAAGCGAGTGGATGACAATATCTGCACCGTGTTCAAACGGGCGGCACAATACCGGTGTTGCTACTGTATTATCCACAATAACAGGTACACCATGGCGATGAGCAATCTCAGATAAAGCTTGAATATCGACAACATTGCCTGCTGGATTACCGATAGATTCACAAAAAATCGCTTTTGTGTTGTCATCAATCAATGCTTCGATCTTTGCTAAATCATCAAACGAAGTCATGCGAACATCAACCCCTTGACGCGGGAGTGAATGCGCGAATAAGTTATACGTACCACCGTATAATTGACTCGTAGAAATTATGTTATCACCGACTTGGGTCAATGCTTGAATCGCATAGGTAATTGCAGCCATTCCCGATGCAACACATAACGCAGCGATACCACCTTCAATTGCGGCCAAACGTTCTTCGAGTACATTGGTGGTCGGGTTCATGATACGTGTGTAGATATTACCGGGAACTTTTAAATCAAACAGATCGGCACCATGCTGGGTATCATCAAACGTAAATGACGTGGTTTGATAAATCGGTACGGCAGCGGCTTTAGTGGTCTCATCAGATTTAAAACCATGATGTAATACTTGAGATTCTATTTTCATTGCAAGTTTCCTTTTGATGCATTTTTTTGTTGAGTATTTAATATGTATATACATTTAATATATGCTGATTGGTAACCTATCATACTTAAATTCCAAGCGTATATAATGTAACCATATAACTCATATTAAACAGTAAATAACAGACTTATTCCTACTCTAAAAGCACTAAAAAAAATAAATACTAAAAACCCATTAAAACATCTTTCAAGGAAATTATTTACGCTTGTCGCCTTTCATTCTTGCGCTTTGTTCTTGACGTTTTATTTCGCGTTTTTCTTTGCGATCTTGTTTATCAGGCGTTAACGATCCATCTTTAAATTTTTGTTTGCGTTTATCTTTTACGGCTAATTTTTTGGCTGCGGCTTCGAGCATCTCTTGTTTTTCAACGACGAGCATTTCGGGTGTTTCTAATGTGATACGACCGATTTTGCCTGACATTAGTTCGGTCAACAGTACTTCACATATTTTATGTAAATTAACGCGGCCACCGCTCATAATCGCACCACGTGTTTTAGCGGCCATTTCCAAAAACTCGATCTCAGTGTCTGGGATCGTATCAAGTTTAAAACGTTGTTTGAGTAATTCTGGATAGGCTTTGATGAGATAATCAGCGGCATAAAAACCCACATCATCGTATTCCATGGCAGTTTCTTTCACTGCTCCAGAGGCTGCAAGACGATAACCAGTATTGGGATTTTCTAATTTTGGCCATAATACGCCAGGTGTATCATACAAGACGACGCCTGATCCAAGATTAATGCGCTGAAGGTTTTTGGTGACAGCCGGTTCATTACCTGTTTTGGCGATCACTCTGTCTGCGAGAATATTGATCAAGGTCGATTTGCCGACATTAGGAATACCGATGATCATGGCGGTAATGTTTTTGACTGATGCGTCTTTTTCTGGGCATGTTTTGCGGATCAAATCCATGATCTGCTTGCTTTTATTGATATTATCCGTTGTAGTCGTAATGGTCTTAATACCACGCTCGGATTCTAATTGGGTTTGCCAGCGTGCGGTTAATTCAGGATCAGCTAAATCTGCCTTGTTGAGTATTTTGATGCACGGTTTATCCCCTCTTATTTTGGCGACCTCAGGATTTTCGCTAGAGTAGGGGATACGTGCATCAAGCACTTCGATAAGCACATCAACACTGGGTAAGGTTTCTTTGACCTCTTTGAGTGTTTTGTGCATGTGACCGGGAAACCAATGAACTGCCACGGGCGTTATCCTGTAATAAAAATAGTTGGTGCAATTATACTGTATTTTTCTCAATACCGGTGAGATAAAACGCGCCATGACCTATGGCTCGTTCAGTCAGTCAGCTGTTTGCTCATGATAAATACTGTTCTTGCAAGCTTGCTCGATACACTTCTATATCATGAAAGGGGAGTGTGGCAACCCCGTCCGCAATAGCGGCTTGAGCTACAGCAGGTGCAATTGTCGTTATTAAACGATTATCGAAGGGTTTTGGTAAAATATATTCACGTCCAAAAATCAATGTTTGTCCGGGGTAAGAGGCTTGGACTGTTTCGGTACAGGGTAATTCTGCGAGCCCGGCTAACGCTTTCACACAAGCATGTTTCATATTTTCAGTAATGGCTGTTGCACCGACATCCAATGCACCGCGAAATAAAAACGGGAAACACAGCACATTATTCACCTGATTAGGATAATCAGACCGGCCTGTCGCGATGATAGCATCCGGACGATGCTCAGCGACAAGCGCTGGGTTGATCTCAGGGACAGGATTAGCCATCGCTAAAATGATAGGATTTGGCGCCATCGACAGCAACATTGCTTGGTCAATCAAATCAGGCTGAGATACGCCCAAAAATAAATCACAGTCCTGCATTGCGTCATTTAAAGTTCGCGCCGAGGTAGTTATAGCGAATTGTTGTTTGAGCTCGGTCAGGTCTGAACGTTGAGTGTGTATGACCCCTCGACTATCAAGCATCGTTGTTGTGCGTGGATTGACTCCTAACGAATGTAATAATTTGGTACAGGCAATGGCGGCAGCACCAGCACCAGAAACAACCACGTTCAACGTACTTATGTCCTTGTCTATGATACGCAATGCATTCAATACGGCTGCACATGCAACAATAGCTGTACCGTGTTGATCATCATGAAATACGGGTATTTTCATGCGATTGCGCAGTTCAGTTTCAATTAAAAAACACTCTGGTGCCTTAATATCCTCTAAATTAATCCCCCCAAATGTTGGCTCTAAACGGGCAACGGTATCGCAAAAATTGGTGACATCCAATTCATCAATTTCTATATCAAACGCATCAACCCCTGCAAAATGTTTAAATAACACAGCTTTACCTTCCATTACTGGCTTGGATGCAAGGGCACCTATATTGCCAAGGCCGAGAACAGCTGTGCCGTTAGTAATGACCCCAACAAGATTACTTCTGGCGGTATATTTAGCTGCAGACAATGGATTTTCGTTAATGGCGATACAAGGTTCAGCCACGCCAGGCGAATAGGCCAATGATAGGTCGTGTTGATCGGCTAAAGGGGTTGTTGCAGCAACACTGATCTTACCTGGGCGAGGATGGGCGTGGTAAGTTAATGCTTGGTCTTTTAACGTGTTACTCATGATGATGTGACAGCCTTGTTTGTTGAACCATTTAATACATCGACGATAACAGATAATTTATCAACATAAAATAGACCTAGCAGAACAATAATCATTAACGATGATGTTAACCATCACTCAGCCTGATTGACAGTCCATAGATGTTTGTTTAATTTGATTTGACATTATCAGGTCTATTTCACGTAAAGAGTACATAGCAATGACAACATATATAAATAAAGCTCAGCTTCAAGTTGATACTGCATTAGCGACATTTATTAAAGATGAAGTGCTGCCTGGGATAGCGCTATCCGAATCAGAATTTTGGTCGTCATTTGCTAAGATAATCAACCGGTTTACGCCGCAAAATAAAGCCTTGTTGGCTACCAGAGATGATTTACAAAAACAACTAGATGAGTGGAACATTGCCCATCAAGGCAAATTTGATGTAACACAATACAACGCTTTTTTGACACAGATTGGGTATTTGGTGCCGGAAGGTCCAGATTTTACAATCACCACTAGTAATGTAGACAGTGAGATATGCCAACAAGCAGGACCGCAGTTAGTAGTGCCTGCAAGCAATGCACGTTTTGCGCTTAATGCGGCGAATGCCCGCTGGGGCAGTTTGTATGATGCATTGTATGGAACTGATGTCATTAGTGAAGCAGAGGGCGCCGAAAAAGGCGATGCCCACAACCCCGTTCGAGCCCAAAAAGTAGTGGCCTACGGTCGCCAATTTTTGGATACCCATTTTCCTTTAACATCAGGCTTGCATGCCGACTCTGTTAACTATCATATTGCTGAAGGACAGTTAGTCGTGGCACTGAGTGATGGCGCTATAGTACGTTTACGAGATTCATCACAACTCATAGGTTACCAAGGTGAGCAAGCAACGCCGACTTCAATCTTACTGTCGCATAATGGGTTGCGTGTCGCAATTGAGATTGATGCAACATCCCCAACAGGTAAAACCGACCCTGCACACATTAATGACCTAACGTTGGAAGCCGCCTTAACCACCATACAAGATTTTGAAGATTCAGTCGTTGCGGTCGATGCTAATGAAAAAGTACATGTGTATCGCAATTGGTTAGGGTTGATGAAAGGTGATTTAACTGAAACTATCGACAAAGGTGGACGCATTTCGCAACGGGTGTTGCGTGGTGATAAACAGTACACTGATTTGCAAGGCCAACTTTTAACCGTGCACGGACGCAGTTTATTATTTTGTCGGAATGTTGGTCATTTAATGACAAATCCGGCTATCTTGGACGAACAGGGTAATGAAGTGCCGGAGGGTATTATGGATGGGATGATCAGTTCGCTGATTGCCATGCATGACTTACAGAAAAAAAACTTACACTGTAATTCTCGTAACGGGAATATTTACATTGTTAAACCCAAAATGCATGGTCCAGACGAAGTCGCGTTTGCTAACGAACTATTCGATGCGGTTGAGGATGCACTGGGCTTGGCTCGAGATACCATCAAAATAGGTGTGATGGATGAAGAGCGACGCACGACTGTTAATTTAAAAGAGTGTATTCGACAGGTTAGTTCGCGTGTGGTGTTTGTGAATACTGGCTTTTTGGACCGCACGGGTGATGAATTACATACCAGCATGTTATTAGGTCCATTTGTCCCTAAAGGCACGATGAAAGCACAACCGTGGATCAAAGCGTATGAAGACTGGAATGTCGATATTGCTTTAGCATGTGGCTTCTCAGAAAAAGCCCAAATAGGTAAAGGTATGTGGGCCGTTCCTGATGAGATGGCTGCGATGATGAAAGATAAAATTGCGCATCCTCAAGCAGGCGCAAATACCGCTTGGGTGCCATCGCCAACGGGGGCGACGTTACATGCGATGCACTATCATCAAGTAAATGTGTTGGACGTACAGCACACATTGATGCATCGAGCCCGTGCCAATATTAATGACATACTAACCGTGCCATTGTTAACAAGCCCACAAGCGTTAGAAAGTAATGTTATTGCTGATGAATTAAACAATAACGTACAAGGTTTATTAGGATATGTTGTTCGCTGGATCGATTTAGGTATGGGGGCGTCAAAAGTGCCTGATATCAATGATATTGGCTTAATGGAAGACAGAGCGACGTTGCGTATTTCAAGTCAGCATATTTGTAATTGGTTAGCGCATGGTATTTTGAATGAGGCTCAAATTATTGATGCTTTTGAAAAAATGGCAGTCGTTGTTGATGCGCAAAATGCACATGATCCTCTGTATCGCCCAATGTCACCTGATTTTTCCAATAATTTAGCATTTCAAGCGGCGTTAGATTTAGTGTTAAAAGGATTAGTTCAACCAAATGGCTACACTGAACCTTTACTGCATGCTTACAGACAACGGTTTAATGCGTCACAAATACATCCACTCAGCTAATAGTTGTTGAGTGATGACATTAAATTTTAGTGAAACTAATTCAGATCTGTTATCTTGATGTGCTAACTAATCTAATAAAGTTATCTATGTACACTGATGAAGATCTCAACTTAGCTGTTAACAAAGGCATATTTACTGATTCATCCGTTGAACAGTTTCGCTGTTTAATGTCCGCAGAGCGAAATTCGCCGGCTGTTGACGAGGAGAATTTTAAATTGATAGGTGGTTTTAACGATATCTTCGTCGTTATTGCTTGCCTACTATTGTTATTTTCTTCGCTGTGGGTTGTTGAATTGATTACCCAAAGTAACCGTATTGGCTTTCTGGTGTTTACCTTACTTGCTTGGGGCTTGTCGGAGGTATTTGTTAAGCAACGTAAGATGGCATTACCCGCTATTGTATTGTTGATATCGTTTATTGGTGGGTTCTTTTGTTTTGTGCATGAGCTGTTTGTGTCTAAAGAGGTCATTATTACAGCAATTGCAGCTGGTTCATCGTTCTTGGCTGCAGGTGCGCATTGGTGGCGCTTTAAAGTACCCATCACGATTGCTGTTGCTACTAGTGCATTGATTGGTTTGCTTATCTCATTGTTACTGACAGTAGTCCCGCTTACCAGTATGTGGTTAATGTTGGTGTCGTTGATATGCGGTTTAGCAGCATTTATCTTCGCAATGTATTGGGATTCGGTAAACACAACGAGAACATCACATCATTCAGATGTCGCATTTTGGTTACATCTACTGTCTGCCCCTTTAATTATCCATCCTGTATTTTCAACTTTAGGCATACTAGAAGGTTCAGAAAGTTTGCTCAGCTTAACATTAGCCATGATCCTATACATCATAATGAGTGGTATATCGTTAATCATCGATCGCCGTGCATTTATGGTATCGTCCTTGATATACGTGATCTATGCGATTTCTTCGGTGATTGAAAATTATGGTGGAGTAGGGAACAGCTTCGCCATAACCGGCGTATTTATGGGTGCAGCGTTATTGTTGCTGTCAGCGTATTGGCAGCCGTTGAGACAGCAATTAGTCAGTAGATTGCCTGTTACAGTGCAAGCACAAGTGCCGAGTGTGAGGTTATAAATGTGTTTTGTAGGGTATAAAAAAACCTAACTTAGTAATAAGTTAGGTTTTTCGTAATTGGTGGAGCTGGAGGGAGTTGAACCCTCGTCCAGAAAGCGTCAGCCGTCGGTACTACATGCTTAGTTTGTCATTTATTTAACCTTAAGGACTCCGGCAAACAGGATTCCGTCAGGCTGGCCTAATACTATTTCGCGGTTCAGCCTTAGACAAGCTTCCCTCGCTATCCTACTGGGATGACCTCCCGAACCTCAGCTAGTAGAAAGAACTTGAGTGGGAGGGCCTATACAGGTTATTAAGCTGCTAGTGCGTAGTTTTCGTCGTTTGCGACTATTTTTTTGCGGCTTTTTTAAGAGGCCAGCCGCACCTCTGCATGCACCTAAAGCATCATTGAATCCTGTCGAATCCTAATCAGCCCCAAAGTAAGCCTATATTCTAGCATTAACTGCAAATTAAGCTACAAAAATTATAGAAGAATTGCTTCTTTTATACTATTCGTTACCGTGCTTATTTTCTAGAATCGTCCAGTTCTGCTACTGGAAATGATTTGGCAAAAGCGACGAGTGTATCTTCTGTCACCTGACTCGATTCAAAGGTCAAAACCCCACCGCTTTTTAAGGTTACCAGCAACTGTGGATTATTACTTTGATTGTTAAGAGTTGCTGTGCGTCGCTGAATACGAATTTTCTTACCCGGTGTGGCGTTCACACCAAATGACGCAAAAGCTTCAAGGGCACTTGCGGCAATGTTCGACACACCACCTGATAAGGAGACCTGTATACTATTATCGTCTTTTGTATAAGTACGCTCAATGATTGACATTCCCATTGCTTGCTGAGAGTCAAGCTTTCCGCCGACGTAACCGTCGATTGTATCTTTAAAGTAAGACGAGGTTTGTCCTTGTTTTAATTGCTCTAATTGAGTGACACACCAACGTGCTTCTTCTAACGCACCGTCGATATCCCCCTCATTAAATAAATTGGTCACACTGTTACATGATTCTTGAATTTTATCATTCTGTGCCATTGCTGATGAAATAAACACAAAAGAACTGAATAAAAGGATACGCATAGGCGTTAACTTAAGATTGAACATGATAGATGACTTCCTTGTGAGGCCAAGAAGGGCCAATGTTATCGATGTTAAAAGTGTAGGATAGAATATGCGAGGATACAAATATACGGCTGTGGTAAGTAAAAAACGGATTATGCTTTTTTCATCATCCGTTCTTTTTGACGAGCCCAATCACGATCCTTTATAGCGTCGCGTTTGTCATGTTCTTGTTTACCTTTGGCAAGGCAAATTTCAATTTTTGCCCAACACGCTTTCCAATACATTGCCGTTGCAACGATCGTTAAGCCTTGACGGTCAAGCCCACCCATTAATTGCTCTATTTCGCGCTTATGCAATAACAGCTTACGCACACGATCTGGGCTGCAGATCACATGTGTAGACGCTTGCACTAATGGTTGAATGGTTAAATTAGTAATAAAAGCCTCGCCATCTTTGACGAAGACATAAGAGTCTGTCAAATTGACTTTGCCTGCACGGATACTTTTTATTTCCCAACCTTGTAATTGCACACCGGCCTCGAATTTATCAATCAGACTAAATTCGTGTTTGGCTTTTTTATTTAAGGCAATCGTCCCGGTTGGGGTTTTTGATTTCTTTTTACTCATGGGGGCTATTGTACCTGTGATTTGCGCCAGTGCAATCTAATATGGGGGAATTGTCTTAACAATCAAGCCATTCATGATAAACTTACACAGAGTTAAAGGTTATTGGTGTTTAGAAAGGCGATGGCAAAAGTAAATAAGAGTGCACTAGTTCCATATAGTAGACAAACCATGTTTGATTTGGTGAATGATGTGTCAGCGTATCCTGAATTTATTCCAGGTTGTGTCGCTACCCGGATAACCAGTGTTGATGATACGCACATGCAGGCAAGCTTGGATATTTCTAAAGCGGGAATTAAGCACACCTTTACGACCAATAATACCTTAATTGCGCCTGCACGCATCGACATGAACTTAGCCGATGGTCCATTCAAAGCTTTACAAGGCGGCTGGATATTTACCGAGTTGGATGAACAGGCCTGTAAGATTGAGTTAAACCTGGAATTTGAATTTAAAAGCAAACTCATTGAACTTGCATTTGGCAAGATATTTCACTCCTTGGCAAATAGTATGGTGGATGCGTTTATCCAACGTGCAAAGCAATCTCAACTTACCCACAAGGTGCTGTAATTATGCCTGAATCAATCAATATCGAAGTAGTATTTGGTACACCTGAACGGCAAGTCATTATGCTAGTCGATGTCCCTCATGACAGTGATGTTGAACAAGCTATTATTGCATCTAAGATTATTCAGCAATTTCCTGAGATTGACTTAACAGAACACAAAGTCGGCATTTGGAATCGCACTTGTAAACTCAGTGCCGGTTTAAAAAACGGTGATCGAATCGAAATTTATCGTCCTTTAATTGCCGATCCGAAGGAAGTGCGCCGTTTGCGTGCCGAAAAAGCCAAAGACGAAGGCCGAGCAAATAAAGTCACCGGTGGACGAGCCCGCACTGCAATGCCTACCAAATCAGATCCGCAGTCAGACTAATCTAAATACATCTCCTTCTGTATATTTGACTAATATTTGCGACGCTCTAATCCTGTCGTTGCCAGTATCTTAGCGGAGATTTCTTCAATAGAAAACTTGGTTGAGTTAAGAAATGGGATCCGTTCTTTCCGATATAGCCCTTCCACCTCCCTGAGCTCCATCCGACATTGTTGGATGGATGCATACTTAGAATTCGCGCGTCGCTCTGATCTAATTTGGTGCAACCGCTCCGGATGAATAGTTAGTCCAAATAGTTTGTCTTTATGGCGTTTAAGTTGTGGATTTAGTTTAATGACATCACCCAAATCTTCTTCGGTAAATGGATAATTGGCCGCTTTAATCCCATATTGCAATGCTAGGTATAGACTGGTGGGAGTTTTACCCGAACGAGACACACCGACTAATATAATATCGGCGTCAGCATAGTTTTTTAAATTTGTCCCATCATCATTGGCCAACGCGTAGTTGACGGCTTCAATACGAATGTCATAAGTGGTTTCATGAATACTATGCGTGCGATGTTTTTCCGGTTTAGAAGGGACACCGAGTATTTTTTCGATAGGAGCGACAAACTGATCTAAAAAATTGTAATTAATCCCCACTGATTTTGAAATGATATGACGTACATCTGTATTTACAATTGTATAGAAAACCAACGGGCGAGTTTTAGAATCTTGAAAACTTTCAGATATTTTGTCTAACACTTCATAAGCGTGTTGCTCGGTTTCAACAAATGGGATCGTAATATGATTAAACTCAATCGGGAACAAAGACAGCAGCGCGTGGCCAAAAACCTCTGCAGTTATAGCCGTTCCATCTGAAATATAATACGCCGAGCGCATAACAACTCCTTAACAATGGTGTAATTTTATTACACCTTGTAATTAAATTTTACAAGTATAAGTACATCATTCTACAATGATTTTTATTCTGGTTATTTTTTGTACATTGTTAATAATGTCAGGCGATAACTAAACCATGGCATACAATACGGCTGGAGACTCAAAAGTGCAAGAATACGTTATTTGGTATCAACAACTCGGAATGAACGATGTAAGCAGAGTAGGGGGCAAAAATGCCTCACTTGGTGAGATGATTTCAAATCTAGCAAATGCAGGTGTGCAAGTACCTGGTGGTTTTGCGACAACGGCGGATGCATTTAATGAGTTTTTACAACGCAGTGGCGTAGAAGCAAAAATCTACGAAATACTAGATAAACTCAATGTGGATGATCTTGCAGAGCTTGCTAAAGCCGGTGAGCAAATTCGTAACTGGATTATTGACACTCCTTTCCAGCCAGAATTAGAAGACGCAATCAAGAGCGCCTTTGCTGAATTGCAAGGCACTGCCGGTGATGCAGCATCTTTTGCTGTGCGTTCTTCAGCCACCGCTGAAGATATGCCAGATGCCTCATTTGCTGGTCAACAAGAAACGTTCTTAAATGTAAAAGGTTACGATTCAGTATTGGTTGCGATTAAACATGTATTTGCCTCCTTGTTTAATGACCGCGCTATTTCGTATCGCGTACATCAAGGTTACGATCACAAAGGTGTAGCCTTATCAGCTGGGATCCAGCGCATGGTTCGCTCTGATATAGCGTCATCAGGTGTCATGTTTACTATCGATACCGAATCAGGCTTTGAAGATGTCGTATTTATTACCTCTTCATATGGTCTTGGTGAAATGGTCGTACAAGGAGCCGTCAACCCGGATGAGTTTTATGTACACAAACCGACATTAGCTTCGGGTAAACCTTCTGTTGTTCGCCGTAACTTAGGCAGCAAAACCACACAAATGATTTATTCTGATGATCAAGCGCATGGCAAGCAGGTCTCTATTATTGATATTGAACGCGAGCAAAGTATGCAGTTTTCAATTAATGACCAAGAAGTCGAAGAGCTAGCAAAACAAGCCGTTATCATTGAGCAGCATTACGGTCGAGCAATGGATATTGAATGGGCCAAAGACGGTATTGATGGCAAATTATATATAGTCCAAGCCCGTCCTGAGACCGTCCGCAGCCGTGAAGATATGCAAGTCATTGAACGCTATCAATTAAATGGTGACGCGCCCACAATCTGTACCGGTCGTGCCATTGGTCATAAGATCGGTTCTGGTAAGGCCAAGGTACTTGCTTCGATTGAAGAAATGGACAAGATTAAGCCAGGTGATGTATTAGTTACGGACATGACCGATCCTGATTGGGAACCGATCATGAAACGCGCTTCTGCGATTGTCACCAATCGCGGTGGACGTACTTGTCATGCTGCAATTATTGCGCGTGAATTAGGTATTCCAGCTGTCGTTGGTTGCGGTGATGCGACGGACAAAATTAACACCGGTGACCAAGTTACTGTGTCCTGTGCTGAAGGGGATACGGGGTTCATTTATGGTGATGAATTGGCGTTTGATGTCGTCACCTCACGCATTGATGCCATGCCGGATTTACCATTAAAAATCATGATGAATGTGGGTAACCCTGACCGTGCGTTTGATTTTGCCCGATTACCGCATGCGGGAGTTGGCTTAGCGCGGCTAGAATTTATTATTAACCGCATGATTGGTGTGCATCCTAAAGCTTTATTGAATTTTGCTGATCAACCGCAAGATATTAAGGATGAAATCAATGACATGATGGCCGGTTATGCATCTCCGACTGAATTTTATATTCAAAAGTTAGTCGAGGGTATTGCGACAATCGGTAGCGCTTTTTCTCCGGAGAAAGTAATTGTGCGTATGTCTGATTTTAAATCGAATGAATACTTCAACCTCGTTGGTGGTCATCAATATGAACCTGATGAAGAAAATCCAATGTTGGGTTTCCGTGGTGCTTCTCGTTATATCTCAGAAGATTTCCGCGATTGCTTTGCGTTAGAATGTGAAGCAATTAAGCGCGTCAGAAATGACATGGGCTTAACCAATGTTGAGATCATGATCCCCTTCGTACGTACCTTAGAAGAAGGCCGTAAAGTCATTGATTTACTTGCTGAACAAGGATTAGTTAAAGGTGAAAACGGTTTACGCATTATCATGATGTGCGAACTACCTTCAAACGCATTGTTAGCTGATGAGTTTTTGGATATTTTTGATGGATTCTCAATTGGTTCGAATGATTTAACTCAATTAACCTTAGGTTTAGATCGAGATTCAGGTGTCATTGCCCATTTGTTTGATGAACGAGACCCTGCTGTCAAAAAACTACTAGCAATGGCCATTCAAGCAGCCAAAAAACGCGGTAAATATGTCGGTATTTGTGGTCAAGGTCCATCCGATCATGAAGATTTTGCTGCATGGTTAGTTGAGCAAGGCATTGACAGTGTTTCATTAAACCCTGATACGGTTGTCGAAACCTGGTTGTATCTAGCTGATTCATAATCAGACTAACGGTATACCAGTGCTTTCTCACAGGTGACTTGATGGGTTAGTATGCTGATTAGATTAGGTTGTTTATCCTAATTTATGTAAACAATACCAACCGCTAATTCCACTTAATCTTGGTTTTAGCGGTTTTTTTTGTCTATAAAATACCAGCTTTGATAGAGCTTGGACCGGAATTTGCGTATACTATTAACACGTAGACTTATCGTTTTAATAGACATTATGCTTCCTGTACTTGATAGTAACAACGCCGTTGATCAGCAATATCTTGATTATCTTGATGCACTTACCCAAGCTGGCTTTGCTGGCGACATTGAGACGCAATACGCGAGTCGTGTTGCCATGGCTACCGATAACTCAATCTACCAAAAACTCCCACAAGCGATTGTGTATCCTAAACACATTGACGATTTAACATTGATCGGTCAAGTGGTGAGTGGATTTGCTTCAGTCGCTTTTTCAGCCCGTGGTGGTGGTACCGGCACGAATGGCCAATCACTAACCGATGGTATTGTTGTTGATGTGTCACGACACATGAACCAAATCTTAGAAATTAACGCCGCTGAACAATGGGTAAAAGTGCAAGCTGGTGTCGTTAAGGATGCGTTGAATGATGCATTGCGACCGTTTGGCTATTTCTTTGCACCGGATTTATCTACATCCAACCGAGCGACCATTGGTGGGATGATCAGTACCGATGCATCAGGTCAAGGTTCATTGGTTTACGGTAAGACCTCCGATCATATTTTAGGTTTGATCTCCGTTATGGCTAACGGTGATGTGTTAACTACACAGCCAACTGCCATATCTGATTGTTTGGAGCATGTGCAATCGAGCTATCAAGCTATTGCCCAACAAATCCAAGCCTCTTGTGTGGAGCACCGTGACGCAATTTTAGCAAAATTTCCACGCCTCAATCGCTTTTTGACAGGCTATGATCTCGAACATGCTTATTTACCCGAAACGCAGCAATTTGATATCAGTCGTCTGATTGCCGGTTCGGAGGGTTCGTTAGTATTTATTGCAGAAGCAACATTAAATATCACGCCAATCGCCAAACAAAAAACCTTAATCAATATCAAATACAACTCGTTTGAAGCGGCCTTACGACATGCGCCTAAAATGGTCGCTGCTAATGCAACATCGGTTGAAACGGTTGATTCAACAGTATTGAATTTAGCGCGCACTGATATAGTTTGGCACTCGGTCTCTGAGTTAATTGAAGATGTGCCAGGACAGACATTATTGGGCCTAAATATGGTCGAATACAACAGTAACGATATGGATGAGATGCGTGAACGTATTAGTGCATTACAGGCCGAACTGGATGATGATATTAGCACTCATCGTGGCGGAGTGATTGGCTATCAAATTACCAGCGATGTAAATGATATCCAAAAAATATACGCAATGCGCAAAAAATCAGTCGGCTTACTGGGTAAGACGGATGGTACCAAAAAACCCATTGCCTTTGCAGAAGATACAGCAGTACCGCCAGAGAACCTAGCTGACTTTATTATGGAGTTTAGAGCGTTACTCGATAGTCATCAGCTTGATTATGGTATGTTTGGTCACGTGGATGCTGGAGTATTACATGTTCGTCCTGCGCTTGATATGAATGATCCACAACAAGAAGTATTACTCAAAACGATATCTGATCAAGTTGTTGCCCTCGTTGCCAAATACGGTGGGTTAATGTGGGGTGAGCATGGCAAAGGCTATCGTAGTGAATATGCCCCAGCGTTTTTTGGTACTGAGTTGTATGCTGAATTACGCAAAATTAAAGCGGTCTTTGACCCATTAAACAAAATGAATCCAGGTAAGATTTGTACACCGATTGATTCAGATGCGCCTTTGGTACAAGTCACCGACACTAAGCGCGGCAGTTATGACCGTACTATTCCGATTGTGTATAAAGAAACATTTGCCCCAGCGATGAGCTGTAATGGCAACGGATTATGTTTTAATTACGACACGACATCACCGATGTGTCCATCCAGTAAGATCACCAGCGATCGACGTCATTCTCCCAAAGGTCGAGCAGGCATGATCCGTGAATGGTTACGCTTGTTAGCGCAACAGGGTGTCAAAGTTGACCGTTTGGAGTCACAACAATTTGCTAGTTCATGGTGGTCACGGATCATCAACACCAATTCTGCCGTATCGAGTAAAGATTTTTCGCATGAGGTGTTTGCGGTCATGGATGAATGCCTGGCCTGTAAATCATGCTCCGCACAATGTCCTGTTGGTGTAGACGTCCCTGATTTTAGGGCTAAATTTTTATCTATTTACTATCAACGCTATGCCCGTCCCGTAAAAGATTATTTGGTGGCTAATATTGAATTAATGGCGCCCTATTTAGCTAAGATGCCACGGTTAGTCAATTTCTTTACCGACCTTAAGCTAAGTAAGTGGTTATTGAAAGAGAGTATTGGCTATGTCGATACACCGCTCTTATCAACGCCGACGTTAGCACAGTTGCAAGCAGACTATACGCCATTTTCGATGGCACACCTTGCTCAAGGTAGTACGAATAAATCTAATACGGTGTTAATTGTGCAAGACCCATTTACGAGTTTTTATGATGCCCAAGTGGTGGCTGATTTTATGTCATTAGCCAAAAAACTCGGGTTTAACCCAATATTATTGCCATTTAATCCAAATGGTAAACCACAACATGTTAAAGGATTCTTAGAAAAATTTGCTGTCACAGCGCAAAATACGGCTGATTTTTTAAATGACATAGCGCAGTTTGATATTCCTATGGTGGGCGTCGATGCTTCTTTATTATTGGTATACCGTGATGAATACAATAAAACACTCGGTGAACAACGCGGCGACTTTGCTGTATTAGCAGTGCATGAATGGCTTGGCCAACATGCTGCCAATTCCATTGAGCAAGCGGTGCAGGCTGTTCCAACCGAACCAACGCATGCAATGCAAGCACCAAACAGGACGTTAGGTTTATTCACACACTGTACCGAAAAAACAGCGTTACCGGTTTCAGAGAAACAATGGCAACATCTTTTTGCACAGTTTAATGTCAATATGGATATTGTTGCTGTAGGCTGCTGTGGTATGGCAGGGACTTATGGCCATGAAGCCTCCCATTTGGCTAATAGCCAAGGTATCTATGCGTTGAGCTGGGAACAAGCCATTGCCAAATATGCCGATACTGACCGATTAGTGACTGGGTATTCTTGCCGCAGTCAAGTTGACCGAATGGCCAAAGTGAAACCTAAACACCCATTACAAGTAATGAACCAATTAATTTAAGAGGATTTATGAGCGAACAAAACCAACCAATGACTCAAGCTGAACATGATGACTGGGTACGAGAAAACTTCCAACGAGCCAACCAGCATTTGGCAGAAAATGGCGTGTTGTTTGATTCTGTCGTGGTTGAAGCAAGTCGTTATTTAGCACCATTTGTCGCGGTATGGAAAATCAAATCCCAACAAGGTAAGTTCTTTTGGGTCATCAGTGGAGATTTACCGGCTGACTATATGCCGTTTGAGACAGCAACAGATGTGCGTGGCGCATTAAAGCGGTTTGCTCTTACATGGCAGTTAAAAGCAGAAAATATCATGACCTCGACAGGGCTTGATGAGACTCAACAGAATTTTGCTAAGTTGCTGGCTGATCGCGCCTACAGTCTGCATGAATTAAGTGAGCAAGATACGCTCTGGGCCTAGTTACTATTTAGTTACTATTTAGTTACCTTCTAGCTACTCAGACACAATATCGATGTATCCGCGGTTAATTAAATCGCGGAGTACTTCAATCCACACTCCACTCATTGCCGGGGAGTATGTAAGATTCGACTGGGTTTGATTGAGTAACGGCTCAGTGAGTAATCGTTCATCGCCACTAACGGTGAACATCTCGCCATTAATACAAAACATAAAACTATCGCTATGTTGTTCGGCAAGATACACGGGACGAACCCCGCAGGCATGCCTAAGAGTGATCCCTTGGTGCAGCAATGCGGTTAACTCTTCAATACATAATGGGTCTTCCATTGCATAATTATCTAACGAGTCTGTTTGCTTCGACAGGTATTGTGTTAATACCTCATCCACTTTAGGGTTTGCAACATAGTCAGTCAGCAATTGCTTTAGTGCCGCCATATCATGCTCACTAATCGCTGCAGGCTGTTGGTTATCGGCTCGCTTAGGATCAACAAATCGCTGGGTTGGTTTACCCGTATCAAGCAAATCATCGGCAATGGCTTGAACGAGTTCCATTTGCTGTGGCGCTCTAAATCCAACCGAATAATTCATACAAGGAGAAATTGATTCACCTTTATGCGGAAATCCAGGCGGAATATAGAGCACATCACCCGGGTTGAGCAGCACATCTATCAGCGGTGCAAATTCATCTGATTGTTGCAACTTAGGATGAGGGTAATGCTGATTTAGCTGTTCGGGTTTTGCGCCGACTTGCCAGCGACGTTGTCCTTTTCCTTGAATGATAAACACATCGTATTGATCAACATGAGCACCAACACCGGCACCAGGCTGTGAAAAACTAACTAATAAATCATCCATGCGCCAATGTGGGATAAAGTCAAACGCTTTCATCAATGCAGCGGCTTCTTCAATGTGTGCATCCACGCCTTGAACCATTAATGTCCATGCACCAACACAGACATCGCTAAATTCAAAGAACGGGCCTTCGGTTACCTGCCATTGCTGGTTGTGTTGGCTGATAATACGGCTATCGATTGCTTCTTCTTGAGCAAGTCCTGCCAAATCATGTTCATCTAGCGGATCAACAAAGTCATGCAACACTCCACTAAGCACACATGGAGATTGCTGCCAATGTTGACGCAGAAACTGTGCACTTGAAAAGTCACAAAGCTGGTACATATTATCCCTTAGCTACAAGATGATGCTGGTATCACCTAATTAATCTAACAACTGATCGACAAAGGCGATTGCTTGGCCGATGTAGTTTTGTGGAGATAATGTTTTAAGCTCATCTTTGGTGGCTTGTGGCATATCCAGGCTATCAATAAATTCAGCCATTACTTGCGCGTTTACTTTTTTGCCACGGGTTAGTTCTTTGAGTTTTTCGTAAGGTTTTTCGATACCATAGCGACGCATGACCGTTTGAATTGGCTCCGCTAATAACTCCCAGTTATTGTCTAACTCAGCTAATAAACTCGCTTCATTTACTTGTAGTTTGCTGATCCCTTTGAGGCTAGATTGATAGGCAATTAATGAATAGCCCAAACCAACACCTAAATTACGAAGCACAGTTGAGTCAGTCAGGTCGCGCTGCCAACGTGAAATGGGTAACTTAGCGGCTAAATGGTTAAACAGCGCATTAGCCATGCCTAAGTTGCCTTCTGAGTTTTCAAAATCGATTGGGTTAACTTTATGCGGCATGGTCGATGAACCGATTTCACCGGCAATGGTTTTTTGCTTAAAATGACCCAGTGCGATATAGCCCCAAATGTCACGGTCAAAATCAATCAGTATGGTATTGAAACGAGCGATAGCATCAAATAACTCAGCGATGTAATCATGCGGTTCAATTTGTGTCGTGTATGGGTTCCAAGTTAGACCTAGACTCGTGACAAACTCATCAGACAAGGTGTGCCAATCGACTTCAGGATAAGCGGATAGATGTGCATTGTAATTGCCCACAGCACCATTAATTTTACCCAAAATCTCAACACCTGCAATTTGCTGACGTTGACGTTGCAAACGCATCATGACATTGGCCATTTCTTTACCCATAGTCGTAGGTGAAGCGGGTTGTCCATGGGTACGTGCCATCATTGGGATTGCACGATATTCAATGGCTAAGCGTTTCATCTCGGCAATGAGGTTATCTAGGTAAGGTAATACAATGTCATCGCGAGCTTCACCTAACATTAAACCATGTGATAGGTTATTAATATCTTCGGAAGTACAGGCAAAATGGATAAATTCGTTAACGGCATGCAATTCAGGGAGATGAGCGACTTGTTCTTTTAAAAAATACTCGACTGCTTTAACGTCATGGTTGGTGGTTTTTTCAATATCTTTAATGCGCTGAGCATCGGCTTCGCTGAAGTTTGCTGCAATACTGTCTAACAAAGCATTGGCTTCATCTGAAAAAGGCGCCACTTCTTTAATTGCAGCAGTCTGAGCTAGCTTTTGTAACCAACGCACTTCGACAATAACACGGTATTTAAGTAACCCAAATTCTGAAAAATAAGGACGAAGTTCAGCTGTTTTGCTGGCGTAACGGCCATCGACAGGTGATAGTGCCGTTAATAACGATAAATCCACAATGTGCTCCTAATAGGCTTTAGTGTATTTGTTTGAGCGCAAGTTGTGCACTGTGCAAAATACGTTTACGATTAAATAATATGTGTCGGCGTTTACCGCCCATTTGTCGCCACATTACTGCAGCTCGAACACCCGCTAATAACAGCGCGCGAACTTTGTGTTGATTACTTTCTACTTTTAAATGTGCAGGATTACCTGCAATTTGGATTTTGGGTGCTAATGGACTCACTATATCTACATATGTGCTGGCAAGCGCTTGTAATATTTGATGATGTTCAAATTCAACATGCGCCAACTGCCGTTGTGTATTGGCCACTCGCACACCCAATTCATTGAGTACGGCTGGTTTGCCTGCCAGTTTACGCTCCAAACCAAGAATGCCTGCAATGTAACGAGTAATCTCAGCGTCTTTTGCCACGGCTTGATGACTAAGTTGTCCTGCTAGTCCGGTAAATCCTATTTTTAGATTGGCTAGTTGACCAAACACTTGTTGTGGACTGTCGGGATCTGTCACACAGATACTGGATATGCTAGCGCTAAACGCAGGCTCATCACAAGTACCGGTACGGGCAATCTGTTGAATCAATAATGCGGCTTGGACAACCCCTGCTAGAGCCAGTTGTTGTTCGATTTCGGGTGCTAATTCGATCATGTCCGTATATAACTCTCAATAATGCCACCGCCTAAACAGACTGGACCTTGGTAAAATACTGCTGATTGCCCGGGTGTGACGGCTTTTTGGGGTTCGTCAAATATGACACTAACTTGACCATCATCCATAGGCGACACCATACAAGCAATGTCGGTTTGACGATAACGGGTCTTGACGGTCATTCGAGTCACTTCGGTAAGCGGCTGTCGGGCAACCCAATCAAGTTGATTGGCAACTAATCCGTTGGAGTATAAACGCGGATGATCAGCCCCTTGTCCGACGATCAAACGATTTTGTGGTACATCTTTATCCACTACATACCAAGGTGCTTCTCCGTGATCACGTGAACCACCAATCAATAATCCTTTGCGTTGGCCTAAAGTGTGATACATCAAGCCTTGATGTTGGCCGATTTTTTCACCTTCAAAGGTATAAATATCACCCGGTTGTGCTGGTAAATATTGACGTAAAAAGTCAGTGAATTTGCGTTCACCAATAAAACAAATGCCGGTAGAGTCTTTTTTGTCGTGGGTGATCAAATCCTGTTGAGCCGCAATGTCGCGGACAACGGGCTTTTCCAAATGACCAATAGGGAACAGTGTCTTAGCGATATGCTCATGTGACAACGTGTATAAAAAATAACTTTGGTCTTTGTTTTGATCTAAGCCACGCAGCATACGCCACTGACCATCGACATATTCTCTTGATACATAATGACCGGTAGCGATGTAATCAGCGCCCAAATCTTCAGCAGCATATTCCAAAAAGGCTTTAAATTTAATTTCTTTGTTGCACATGATATCTGGATTTGGCGTACGACCGGCTTTGTATTCGGCTAAAAAATACTCAAATACATTATCCCAATACTCAGCGGCAAAATTGATACTGTGTAGTCTGATCCCTAATTTATCAGCAACGGCTTGTGCATCTGCTAAATCTTGCGCAGCTGCACAATATTCATCATTGTCATCTTCTTCCCAGTTTTTCATAAACACGCCTTCAACCTGAAAGCCTTGTTGTTGTAATAAAAAAGCGGATACAGATGAATCAACACCACCGGACATACCAACGATTACTTTGGTCTGCTCAGGGACAATATTAAGGGGTAGGGGCATACTCAATGTCTGGCTCAATCTCAATAAAAGGGTTTGGGGTATAAAAATACCTACAGTAATTAATTATACCAACCCTTGGCCTTGCTTTCACCTGTAAATAGTATATTGCTTAGGTCAAAATTCGGTATTCACCATTGGCAATACCATCAAGCGTCCAATTTCCTACTTGATAGCGAATTAAACGCAAAGTCGGTAATCCTACAGCGGCAGTCATGCGGCGAACTTGCCGGTTGCGCCCTTCATTGATTGTGATCCTTAGCCAACTGGTTGGGATACTTGCTCGCTCACGGATGGGCGGGGTTCGCAGCCATACATCAGGCGGGTCCATCAATGTGACTGTTGCAGGAGCGGTTGGTCCGTCTTTGAGTGTAACCCCGTCACATAGCGCTTTAATTGCAGCTTCGCTGGCAATGCCTTCAACTTGAGCCCAATAGGTTTTGTTGGTTTTTTTGCTGGGGTGGGCCAGTTGGTGTTGTAACGACCCATCATTAGTTAACACCAATAAGCCTTCACTGTCCCGATCTAATCGACCTGCAGCATAGATATCAGGTATTGGAATAAAATCTTTGAGGGTGCGTCGTCCCGCTTGATCCGTAAATTGCGTTAATACATTAAAAGGTTTGTTGAATAAGACAATCTGGCGAGAGGTCAAGGAAGTTCGTTTGTTACGATGTGCAGAATGTCGATTAGGCATGGACAAAATAAACCATTAATGCATGAGCTGTGAATGTATTCATAGTTTATCATTACTGGTACGCAAAAAGTAATAGATATAAAAAAAGCAGGTATATATCTGCTTTTTTTACACGCATAACAATACCCAGCTGAATAGTTATTTAGGGCATGTTGTACGTTAGTTATCTTTCTGCGTCTTGGTCGAATGCAATATTTTCTGCGTGTAAGCCTTTTGGCCCTTGTGTGACATCAAACGTAACAGCCTGACCAGCTTTTAATGAACGGTATCCTTCCATTTTTATTGTCGAATAATGGGCAAATATATCTTCTCCGCCATCCTCAGGTACGATAAAACCGAAACCTTTTGCGTTGTTGAACCACTTAACTTTACCAATTGCCATACTACTATTTCCTCTGAAACTTGATCTGAGACGATTAAACCCCACTATAAAGTGAGTAGTGATGGTTGGACTGCTCAACTCAAACATCTACCATTAAAGGTAGATATTACGCGGTCGATCTGTCAAGGTAGACGAACAGAAATATTTTTTGAAATAATCAGTTAATCTTTTATTTAGGTTCTATATTTAATTTATGAGTAAAGATAATATCCATACCATTGATAGCGAGAAGCTTAATGAGTCTTTAGAAAAAAAGACGCAGCCCCCATCAATGTATAAAGTATTGCTAAACAATGATGACTATACGCCGATGGAGTTTGTAGTAGACGTGCTGTGTCGGTTTTTTAACATTGATAGCGAAAAAGCAAATCAGATAATGTTAACGGTCCATTATCGAGGTAAAGCAGTGTGCGGTGTCTATACCGCTGAAATTGCAGAGACAAAAGTCATGCAAGTCAATCAGTATGCACGCAAACATCAACACCCCTTGCTTTGTTCGATGGAGCAAGCGTAATTTTAGACCTTTGAGGTTCCTTATATATGTTGAATAAAGATTTAGAACAAACGTTAAATGAAGCTTTTATCTTTGCGCGCCAGCACAAACATGAATTTATGACGGTTGAACATTTGTTATTATCATTAATCGATAATAATGCGGCATTAGAGGCACTAAAAGCTTGTAATGCCGATATTGATGCAATTAAGAAAGAATTAACCGATTTTGTCAAAGACACCACTCCTATAATGCTTGAGGATCCTGAGAATGAGCGAGAGACTCAGCCGACATTAGGTTTTCAGCGGGTATTACAACGTGCGGTATTTCACGTGCAATCATCTGGTAAAGGTGAAGTGACCGGTGCTAATGTACTTGTGGCAATATTCAGCGAACAAGAATCACAAGCAGTATATGTCTTAAAAAAATCTGACGTCACGCGTTTAGATGTGGTGAATTTTATTTCGCACGGTGTCAGTAAACAAGACGATGATTCGGCTCCTGCCAGTGAGGCACAAGTTGAAGGGGCTGAGGGCGAAGAAAACGACTCGATGCTGAGCAAGTATACGACCAATCTCAACCTATCCGCCAAAGAAGGCAAGATAGATCCCCTGATTGGCCGCGACCAAGAAGTTGAGCGTACAATTCAAATACTGTGTCGCCGTCGTAAAAATAACCCGTTGTTAGTGGGCGAAGCTGGTGTAGGTAAAACCGCTATTGCTGAAGGCTTAGCGTATCGTATTGTCAATGAAGATGTGCCTGATGTGATTGTGTCTAGTACGGTCTATTCTCTTGATTTGGGCGGTTTATTAGCGGGTACTAAATACCGCGGTGATTTTGAAAAACGACTCAAAGGTATTTTGAAAGAATTAAGTCGTGACCCTGATGCGATATTATTTATCGATGAAATTCACACTATTATTGGTGCAGGGGCAGCTTCTGGTGGTGTTATGGACGCATCAAACTTGCTTAAACCCAAATTATCAAGCGGAGAACTACGTTGCGTAGGCTCCACTACATATCAAGAGTATCAATCAATATTTGAGAAAGATCGCGCTTTAGCTCGACGGTTCCAAAAAGTAGATGTGGTTGAGCCGAGTGTGGCAGATACTACCAAAATTCTGATGGGTTTAAAGTCCCGTTATGAAGAACACCACAGTGTTAAATATACCAATAAAGCGATTCATGCAGCAGCTGAATTAGCGGCAAAATATATTAACGAGCGACAATTGCCCGATAAAGCCATTGATGTCATTGATGAAGCTGGAGCATCTCGCCGTTTATTGCCTGAATCAGAACGAACTGAAACGATCAGTGAATTGGATATCGAAAAAATCATCGCCAAGATTGCACGTATTCCTGAGAAGTCTGTGTCAGCTTCAGACATGGAAGTGTTAAAGAACTTAGGGCGTAACCTTAAAATGGTTGTATTTGGTCAGGATATGGCGATTGAGACACTTACAGACGCGATTCACTTATCACGCTCTGGATTAGGTACTGAACAAAAGCCAATTGGTAATTTTTTGTTTGCCGGACCAACTGGGGTAGGTAAAACCGAAGTCACCGCTCAATTAGCCAAAATAATGGGTGTTGAACTCGTTCGTTTTGATATGTCTGAATACATGGAACGCCATGCCGTGTCACGTTTAATTGGTGCACCGCCAGGCTATGTTGGATTTGATCAAGGTGGCTTGCTCACGGATGCGGTGATCAAAAATCCTTATTCGGTAGTGTTGCTTGATGAAATAGAAAAAGCACACAGTGATATTTATAACATTCTGTTGCAAGTGATGGACCACGGTACGTTAACGGATAATAACGGACGCAAGGTTGATTTTAGAAATGTGGTACTCGTGATGACGACCAATGCGGGTGTGCAACAAACAATCCGTAAATCGATGGGCTTTAAACAGCAAGATCATTCAAGTGATGCCCGATCTGAAATAAACAAAATATTCACACCAGAGTTTAGAAATCGTTTGGATGCAACCATTTGGTTTAATCACTTAGACCATGCTGTTATTTTACAAGTGGTAGATAAATTCTTAATTGAATTAGAAGCGCAACTTGATGCCAAGAGTGTCTCACTTGATGTGTCTAGCGATGCGCGTGCATGGTTAGCAGATAAAGGCTACGACAAAGCCATGGGTGCGCGTCCAATGGGTCGATTAATTCAAGAAAAAGTGAAAAAAGAACTCGCCAATGAACTACTCTTTGGTACTTTGTCTGCCGGTGGTAGTGTCAAGATTGTCTTGAAAGACGATGCGCTAGACTTTACTTACACAGCAGCAGAAAAACCATCAGAAGTGACCACAGTTGATAAGTAATTTATCGACTGTGGTGAGTAACCAACAATAACGCTAATAAAAAACCGACTAATAAGTCGGTTTTTTTTGATTTGTGACTAAGTGACAACAAGGTGACTTAGCTATAGCGTAAACACAGCTTAACGGGCGCGGTAAATGATACGGCCTTTTGATAAATCGTACGGGGTGATTTCTACGGTGACTTTATCACCTGTTAGAATACGGATATAGTTCTTACGCATTTTACCAGAAATATGAGCAGTCACAACGTGACCATTTTCAAGTTCTACACGGAACATAGTGTTAGGTAGTGTGTCTAACACCGTACCTTCCATTTCAATACAATCTTCTTTTGCCATTTTTCGGGAAATACCTTTAATGATGCTTAATTTAACGCGCAGACTGTACAGAATTAAGGCTCATGTGTAAAGAAATACCTGCTATTTTTTCGATTTATCTACCCAGAACTCGCCATTGAAGCGTTCATTTGGTGAAAAAGCCTCTTTATAGTTCATTTTTCGGCATGCATCAATTTGGTAGCCGAGATATAAATAGGGTAAATGATTCCTCTGACAAAACGCAATTTGTTGCAAAATCATAAACGTACCAAGTGAACGTTGTGCTAATGCGGGATCAAAAATAGTATAAAATGCTGAAAATCCAGTCTGAGTTACATCTGTCACCGCCACTGCAATCACCGCGTTATTGAGCCTAGCTTCAATCAGTACCGGTGCTTGCCATTGGCATTGGATAAAATCAGTAAATTGAGATTTATCAGGAGGAAACATGGAGCCATCTTGGTGACGCTCGTTAATATATTGACAGTAGAGCGTAAAGTACTCAGCAAAATTGGCTGCAAAGTATTCTGAGCCATGTTCAACTAAACGACACTTAACATCACGGTTTTTGTTTAGTATGCGTTTTTGACTTTTACTCGGTAAGAATTCATTGACCTTAACGCGAATCGATTCACATTGTGAACAGGCTGCGCAATGCGGGCGATATACTTGGGCACCGCTACGTCTGAAACCTGCTTGGATTAAGCGCGAATAATGTTCAGGTTGAACTGTTGTATCAGGAGCAAAAACCAACAATTGTTCTTGATGGTCGTCTAGATAACTGCAATCAAAAGGTTGCGTTAGACCAAATTTCATATTGTCATTGCCTGTGGTTGCCACATCGATGTAGGCACTGATATAGCAATAGCATGCTTGAGCTGTTGTAAATAAATGTGGCGGGGGACTTCTTGTACTCCCATTGATGCAAGATAAGGATTTTGCATCTGGCAATCAATCAATAATCCATTGTGTTGACGCATGTGTTTGACCAAACTGATGAACGCTAATTTGGATGTGTTTGGTTGTAAATGAAACATCGATTCACCACAAAAAACACCGCCCAGACTGACGCCATATAATCCACCAACTAACGCCTCTTGATCCCATACTTCAATAGAGTGAGCAAAGCCAGATTGGTGCAAATCAATATATGCCGCCACCATTTCATCTGTTATCCATGTGCCATTTTCAATCACATCGCCAGACGCGTTAACAATTGGGCTTCTTGGAATATTCGCACAGGCGTGAATAACATCCACGAAAGCATGGTTAATGGTGACGGTATGGGTCGATTTTTTTAGCCATTTTTGAGTAGATTTACTGATATATAAATCGTCAAGCGCCAATAATCCTCGAGGATCTGGTGACCACCACAAAATGGGTTCATCTTCGCTATACCAAGGAAATACCCCTTTTTGGTAAGCGCTGACTAAGCGTTTTACGGATAAATCGCCACCAAAAGCCAATAAACCATTAGGCTCGCTTAAAGCCTGATCAAGATCAGGAAAGGCTGTCGAGTAATGAGCAAGTTCAGGGAGTGTTATCATTGATAGCGTAAACAAAAAAGCGAGCACCGTGCTCGCTTTGTGAATTTATTCTAGTGAGTCTAGGTATTTTTCTGCATCTAATGCGGCCATACAACCGGTTCCTGCTGAGGTAATCGCTTGACGGTAAATATGGTCAGATACATCACCCGCAGCAAACACGCCAGGAACACTGGTTTGTGTAGCGTTGCCTTCTGTTCCAGATTGCACTTTTATGTAGCCATCTTTCATGTCTAACTCGCCAGCAAAGATGTCAGTATTTGGCTTATGGCCAATGGCAATAAACACACCCATTACATCAATGTCTTCTTTGGCATCAGATTGTGCATCAGCGATACGGATCTTAGTTACACCCATCTCATCACCGATAACTTCGTCTAAAGTGCGGTTGTAATGTAAAACAACATTACCATTTTTGGCTTTTTCCATTAATCGGTCAGCTAAGATTTTTTCACTTCTAAAACTATCGCGACGATGAATAACATGCACTTCAGACGCAATGTTAGATAAGTACAACGCCTCTTCAACAGCGGTATTACCACCGCCTACAACAGCGACTTTTTGGTTGCGATAGAAAAACCCATCACAAGTAGCACATGCCGAGACGCCTTTGCCTTGGAACGCAGTCTCAGATTCTAAGCCAAGATACTTAGCAGAAGCGCCAGTAGAAATAATCAATGCATCACAAGTGTATGTGCCATTGTCACCGGTTAAGGTAAATGGACGCTTAGATAAATCTGTTTTGTTGATATGGTCAAAGATGATCTCAGTATCAAATTTTTCAGCATGTTGTTGCATTCTTACCATCAAATCTGGTCCAGTTAATCCTTCTGGGTCGCCTGGCCAGTTTTCAACTTCGGTGGTGGTCGTTAATTGACCACCTTGTTGAATGCCGGTCAACAATACTGGATTAAGATTTGCTCGCGCTGCGTACACTGCCGCAGAATAACCAGCAGGGCCTGAGCCTAAAATAAGTAGTTTGACGTGTCTATTTTCAGACATTGAATGCTCCAATAAAGCCAATATAGGCCGATAAAAATTATTATATAATCTATATTGCGCCGAAACCCCAAGTTTCAAGGCACAAAATGTATTTGTTACTAAAAAAATCTAACACTTAATCGGTGCGTATATTACCTAATTGTGCAATTGTTTAGTATAGTTACTATGAAAAATTAAGATTAAAAGGGTAGAAGATGTCATTATCCATTGCCACTATGGTCAAAGATGGACATGCTTACATGCAGACTTGGCCGTTAAAAAAAGAACTATTTGGTCTTTTTCCTGAATGTCGCGTGATTACGGCGACTAAATTTGCCGTCAAAGTATTACCAGCATTAGGTATCGTGACGATATTAATGCTGATGAATCATTATTCAGGTGATTATCTTCCGCAAGCATTAGCGATGGGGGGAATATTTTTTATTATCCCATTGCAAGGCATCATGTGGTTGGGACATCGCGCTAATCAAGATTTGCCACCATCATTACGCGCTTGGTTTATGCAGATCCAACAAACGATGCAAGAACACGGCAAAACAGTAGAACAAACCGCTAGCACACCGCGTTACAAAGAGCTCGCGGTATTGTTAAAAAGTGCGTTTGACGATATGGATAGTGCTTTTACAGAACGTTGGTTCTAATCCCGTAAGCTTACGAACTTAGTTTGCAACGGGGGGAGGGGCATTAAAAGCTAAGATTTGTAGACATACTTTGCAACGGTATTGCTGTTGACCGCGTTGTACACGATTATGCCTGATAGCACTGAGCTGTACCTCCCCACATTCACATTGATACTGGTACTGACTAAGACGACTCACGTGTTTGCAGGCTAATTGATGCGTGACCTTTGGCTCTAATCCAAACACATGCTGCATGATAGATTGCCATTCTTTGCCATGGGGTTTAACCTTGCCGTACAAGATATGAGTCAACAAATGTGCAATTTCATGAGGGATGACTTGCGTTAAAAAATACGCCTCATGTTCTTCATATAAACGTTGATTAAGATAGATTTGATTTTGATTGAGTTTGGCATAGCCGGCATTCATACCCCGGCTAAACCAAAACACATCAGGTACAGTGAAACAACGATTAAAATACTGCTGAGCAATCTGTATCGATTGTTTAATCTGTTGTTGCGCCTGCACCTGGTGGGACGTCGTTAGTGGTGCGATTATAACTTACACTCTAAACAAAGCGCATACGCTGCTTTAGGGTCATTTAAGCGACTTATCGCATCAATGTCGCGCACAACTGAGCGGATCAAGCCGATTAATGGGCTTGTCGATTGTTGCACTTGCGTGCCAACCAACCAAACAGATGTATTTTTGAGAAGCTCTTGAATAAAGATCTCTTTCGGTGACAACGTACGTTCAACATAAGTCACTTCATATTCTTCAAGCTCTGCTAGTTGTGCTGCCGCCGCCAGTGCTTCATCTAATGAACCTAACTCATCAACCAAACCAAGCTCATGGGCTTTTGTGCCAATCCAAACTCGGCCTTGAGCAATGGCATCAACTTGTGCCAAAGTCATGTCTCGGTTATCCGCTACCAAAGTAATGAATTTTTCATAGCCGCGCTCAATACTGCGCTGGATCATGTTACCTAGACTGTCAGGTAGCGTGGTGCCTAACGAATTATAACCAAACTCAGTCGTTTCTACACCATCACTATAGACCCCTAAGTAAGCTAATGATTCTTCATACGTCATCAACATGCCAAAAATACCAATAGAACCGGTAATGGTACTTGGCGATGCGATAATCTTATCTGCGCTGGCAGAGATCCAATACCCGCCCGATGCGGCATATGTGCCCATCAATGCAACAACAGGTTTGCCGGCTTTTTGTAATTCAACAACTTCTTGACGGATTATCTCAGAAGCAAATGCACTGCCGCCTGGCGAATCAACATGCATGACCACCGCTTTTACATTGTCATCCATGCGCGCTTTACGTAATAAACGCGAAGTAGAATCACCGCCAATGGTACCAGGTGATTGATTACCATCTAGGATAGTTCCTTTGGCTACAACCACCGCGATAGCATCGCCCTTGACTGTCTTTGGAAAAGGACGATTGATGACACTCATGTAATTATTAAATGTTATCCCTTTATAGCCTTTGCCGTTTTCGCTCTTACCAACTAGCTCAAACATTTCTTGACGCATCGCTTCACGGGTTTTGAGTTCGTCGACCCAACCATTTTGTAAGGCATAAAGGGCGAGATCACCATTTGCAGCTTCAAATTTTGGCATGAAATCGGTGACGGTTTCATCAAATGCCATGACATCAATGCCACGCGCTTGTGCTACGTCATTTTTGTATTGATCCCAGTAAGCTGATAACCACGCTTCGTTAGCTTCTTTAGCTGCAGGTGACATATCGTTACGCAAATACGGCTCGATGGCAGATTTGAATGTCCCTACCTTAAAGATATGGGTTTTAACTTTTAGCTTTTCAATCGCTTCTTTGTAGTACATTCGGTTACGTGAATAGCCTTCAAATAACATACCCCCTTCAGGGTTAAGATAGACTTTATCGGCATTGGCAGCTAAGTAATATTGGCTCTGCGAATAGTAATCCCCCATTGCAATAACGGGTTTGTCCGATGTTTTGAAGTCTTGAATTGCATCTGCAACCGTTCTGAGTTTATCTAACCCACCACCTGAAAAACGTCCTAAATCAAGCACTAAAGCATCAATGCGTTTGTCTAACTTGGCATTGTGTAAGGCTTTAACCACGTCTCTAACTAAGATTTCGCGAGGCGCATCATTACCACCAAACGCTTCACTAGCAAATTCATCAAACGGATCTGAACGTTGTTTTTGGATCACTAGATTACCATTAAGTTTTAAGACAAATGCGCCACCTTTAGGCACGGTGACTTTGTCATCGTCACCAGCATTTATCATGCTAAAAATAATCAAAATCAGCAAACCAATAAAAATCACATTGAAGAATAATTTACGACTAAAATTGAGGACATTCCACAATCCGACAAACAGTGATTTAGTAAAAGAAGAATTTGCAGCCATGCACAGTACACCTAATATATATATAGAACTTTATATCCTAACGAATATCATTTAACCTGCCACTCATTATTTGTAATTTTTTGTAACATTGCACTAGCAAGGATTAAATATGGATGCATTAACTCTTTTATTAACCCGTCATTCGCAGCCACGATTGACATTACCAGCACCTGCTGGCGCGGTCTTAGAAAATATCAAACAGGCAGCATTACGTGCACCTGATCATGCAGGTCTTAAGCCTTGGGAATTTATCGTTGCAACAGGTGCTGGCTTGACCCGATTAGGCAAAATCTTGGAACACTCAGCAAAGGCCAATAATAAAGAACAAACCAGTATTGACCGTGCTTTGCAATTACCACATCGAGCACCAATGGTGATTATCGCTATTAATAAATATGTTGAGCATGACAAAGTGCCCAAAGAAGAACAAATTGCTGCAACGGCTTGTGCTGTTCAAGCGATGCAGATGGCGGCATTGGTACAAGGGTTTGCAGGGATCTGGCGCACGGGCAGTTATGCACAATGTCCACATGTTAAACAAGCATTAGGTATGTCTGCAGATGATGAATTAGTTGGCTTTTTGTATTTAGGTAGCACTAGCATGAAAGCATTAGCTAAACCTGCAGTTGATAGTGAAGCATATTTTACTGCATGGGATTAGCTTAAATAGCAAATGAGACGCGTTCGGTGAATATCCAAATACATGAATACTTTTACCATACTCATCAAACGCGTGTGTCATAAACGAGTATGCCGATTAACCTTGTTCAATCGTAAAATATACACCAGCATGGTCAATGAGGCGTGTGATTAACGCCTCACCCATTGCGGGCGCAGGCGTGTAGACACCGCCCAATGTGGCTAAATTATCGCATGCTAAACACAGCGCACTTTGAGCAATCATTTTTGATGTTGAGCCATAGCCCGGATCAAGATGTCCACCCACAGCAGCAACAAATTGCTTACCGTGACCTTCAGCCATAAACATCAAATCATAGTTACCATTGTCACGTTCTTCTTTAGTTGGGCCTTCACCGGGTTTGGGCGCATCTTTGCCCGCTAACGATTTGTCGTTGGCAACAAAATGAGCAATGTTTTCACCTTGTTCTCCTGGACCAGTTAATAACATCTCATCATAGACAAACTCTTTACCATAGAGGTGATCCAGTAGGGCATTAGAACGATGAATGTTTTTGGTATTAATCGTTGCCATGATAAAAGGGGCTGTCCAGCTGTTCAGCGCCTCATCAAAGTACGGTTTATTACCTGCAGGTTGTTCCGGTCCCGAAAATCCACCGGCCAACGCAAATGGGTCTTGCAGATAACTCAATATAACGGGATCCTTAGCGGCTGCATGCATTGAAGCTTGCAAACTGGCAGCGGTGCCACCAGAGAATTTACCATTCATTGCTCGCACTCGGCATTTCACTCGGGGGAGGGTTGAACCGGTAAATTGCTGAATGTGCTCTTGCAAAAAGAATACGCCCAAATCAAATGGAATGGAATCAAAGCCACACGAAAACACAATACGTGCTCCAGACTCATGAGCAATAGTATCTAGGGCATCGATTTTTTGGCGCATCCACGAGGGTTCACCACATAAATCGACATAATCAGTGCCTAATTGAGCACACAGACTTATCAGTGTGTCACCGTAAATTTGGTAAGGACCGACAGTGGTCAGTACAACTTTGGTTTGTGTAACTAAACTGCGTAATGCGGTTTCGTCGTGACTATCAGCGACTATAATTGATACGGTTTCTGGAAGGGAAAATTGGTTAGCAATGGCACTTAACTTAGCCGCATCGCGTCCTGCAATAGCCCATTTTACATCAGTGTGGGCACAATGTGCTTGCATATATTCGACTACAAGTTGGCCTGTAAAGCCGGTTGCGCCATATATGACGATATCAAAAGGTTTGTTATCACCCATCAAAATATCCTTCTTATTATTGTTATAAAATTGTTACAGACTTGTCGTGTACACAGTTATAAATAGTTGTACACAACAAGTCAACAATAAGTAAAGGATAGGGTCAGTTTTTAGTTTATTGCGACGATTTTACACGTATTCGTCGCACCAATTGTTTCCATTTGATCACCGTAGGTAAAGATAATCTGATCACCGGCTTCAACCATCTTATGTGCTTTTAAATGTGCAATCACATCAATAGTTAACTGACCTTGTTGCGATGTCGTTGAATCAAAATACAATGGTGTCACACCGCGATATAATGCCATCGAGTTCAAGGTATCATCATGGCGAGACAAGCCTACGATGGGTAGAGATGTAGTAATGCGTGACATGAGTTTTACACTTGAACCTGATTCAGTCAAACCAACAATCGCTTTGATACCCTGATAATGATTGGCTGCATATACAGCTGCCATTGCTGTGGTTTCACTGATCGTATCGAATACTTCTTCCATTCTGTGTTTGGAAATATTAACACTTGGATGCAACTCGGCCCCTTCACAGACTCGTGCCATTGCAGCTACTGTTTCGATTGGAAATTTACCAGCAGCTGTTTCTGCAGATAACATAACGGCATCGGTGCCATCTAGTACTGCGTTAGCGACATCCATGACTTCGGCACGAGTCGGTAAAGGGGCTTCAATCATTGACTCCATCATCTGTGTCGCGGTGATGACCACTTTATTCAGTTGGCGTGAGCGAGCAATGAGTTTCTTTTGAACGCCGACTAGCTCAGCATCACCGATTTCGACACCCAAATCGCCTCGAGCAACCATCACAGCATCAGATGCCATTATGATGTCGTCAATTGCTTCATCCGTTGCCACTGTCTCGGCACGTTCTACTTTTGCACAGATCTTAGCATAACAGCCGGCTGCGACAGCTAACTCACGCGCGTAATCCAAATCAGCACCATTGCGAGGGAAACTCACGGCTAAAAAGTCTACACCGATGGCAGCTGCTGTCAGGATATCTTGCTTATCTTTGTCAGTTAATGCTTCTGCTGATAAACCACCACCTTGGCGGTTAATGCCTTTGTTATTTGATAATTTACCGGCAACACTAACCGTGGTATGGATCTTACTGCCATCGATACTATCGACGATAAGTTGAACACGGCCATCATCAAGTAATAATACATCTTTGGCTTGCACATCTTGAGGTAACGCTTTGTAATCGATACCAACGCTGGTTTGGTTACCAGAGTCAGTGTCTTGTGCAGCATCAAGTGTAAACTTATCACCAAGGCTTAACTCGATAGGACCTTGCGCAAATTTTGAAACGCGTATCTTTGGACCTTGTAAGTCACCTAAAATACCGACGTAGGTGTTTAATTTTTTGGCAACTGCGCGGACTTTTTCTGCTCGTTGAATATGATCTTGTGCAGTACCATGAGAAAAATTCATTCGTACGACATTCACCCCAGCTGAAATTATTTTTTCAAGCATCTCGGTACTGTCAGTTGCTGGTCCAAGTGTGGCTAAAATCTTAGTTCTTCTTTGAGCTATCATTGTATTCCTTAGTGCAAACGAGGTTGCCATAGTGTGTTGGGAAAAAGATACTTGCAGTTAACCTGTTTGGTTAATAGTACCCTTGGTAATTATATTACAAAATGAGCGTTCATTCTTGTTTAATCGCACCTTTTGGTTATATATTACGTAATAAACTTTCATTTAAAAAATAAATCATACGTTTTTTACTGTTAATTTTGTGAAAAACGAGAGTCTCTAAGTGATTCTTTCACGCGTTTGAGGTTTTCTCTAAACTTATTGCCACGTCGCAATGTGAAGCCTGTGGCAAGTATATCGATGAGTGTTAATTGTGCGATACGCGAAGCCATCGGCATATACATGTCAGTATCTTCAGGTACATCAAGCGATAACACAAAATTACATTCACGACCTAACGGGCTATCTGCAGCGGTAATACCAACAACCGTTGCATCATTTGCTCTAGCCAGTTGGGCTATTTCGACTAATGATTTGGTTCTACCTGTATGTGATATCAGGACGATAACATCCCCATCTGTGCTGCTCATTGTCGACATACGTTGCATGACAATATCTTGAAAATACACAACGGGGACATTAAATCTAAAGAATTTATTCAGGGCATCGTGAGCAACAGATGCAGAAGAACCCAGTCCAAAAAAAGATATTTTATTTGCTTGTGTCAGTAGATCAACCACACGATTAATCGTATTGATATCAACAGATTGTTTGGCGACATCTAAAGCAGCCATCGTCGATTCAAAGATTTTTTTGGTGTATTCTTCTGGTCCGTCATGTTCATCTACATTACGGTTAACGTATGGTGTACCTTGGGCTAAGCTTTGTGCAAGATGCAGTTTAAAATCAGGAAATCCTTTGGTATCAAGACGACGACAAAACCGATTTACGGTAGGCTCGCTGACATTAGATAAATCGGCAAGTGTTGCAATGCTTGAATGGATTGCGGCTTGTGGATTCTCTAATATTGCTTCTGCTACTTTTTTTTCTGACTTACTAAAGAGGTCTTTACTGCGAGTGATTTTCTCTAATATATTCATATTGACTGCGCTTGGTAGTGTGTGACGGTTAGTTATAACCCATAAAATAACAAGGGATTAATTGCAGTATACCCCACAAAGTATAAATTATTACATCATTTATTAACAAAACAGACCTCTATAGGTTCCTTTCACAACAATTTGGTAAGTAAAGTTGTAATTTTACTACAAAATTGATTACACTCTGAATATCTATACGAAAAAGTATATAATAATTAACTAGTATTATTTTTCCTAAAAAGGTCTTTGCACGTGTTAAATACATCTTTTGAACCTATCGATTTTGTTTTGTTTGGTACTGTTGGCGATCTGGCGCGACGCAAATTGTTACCGTCTTTGTACCAATTAGAAAAAGCCAATTTATTGCACGGCGAAAGTAAAATCATTGGCGTAGCACGAAACGAATCTTCAGTTGCTGAATATCAGCAAACAGTTAAAGATAACATTGAAAAGTTTGGTGGAGAGGATTTATGTCCAGATACCTGGTCTCGCTTTTGTAGCAAATTAGACTACGTCAAAGTCGATATGAAAAATCCTGAAGATTACAAAGGATTTGCTACGCACGTTGATGATAACCGAATTATGGTGTGTTATTTTGCGACGCCGCCTTCAATTTATGGTGATATTTGTAAAGGGTTAGCTGCAGCCAATATTATTGACGATACTGTGCGAGTTGTATTGGAAAAACCCATCGGCCATGATTTAACTTCTTCAAAAGTCATCAATGAACAAGTTGCCGAATATTTTAATGAAAACCAAATCTATCGTATTGATCATTATTTAGGTAAAGAGACGGTACTTAATTTGATTGCATTGCGTTTTGCCAATTCTATTTTTGCAACAAATTGGGATCATAACTGCATTGATCATATCCAAATCAGTGTCGCTGAGTCCGTCGGTATTGAAGGACGCTGGGGCTACTTTGATGATGCAGGGCAGATGCGCGATATGGTACAAAATCATTTGTTACAGGTATTAAGCCTAGTTGCAATGGAGCCGCCAACAACATTAGACGCCGATAGTATTCGTGATGAAAAATTAAAAGTATTAAAAGCATTACGTCCAATTGATCAAAGTAATTACCAACAATCAACGGTTCGTGGCCAGTATATTGATGGTTTTGTCAATGGGGTTGCTGTGCCAGGGTATTTATCAGAGCCAGATGCCAATGAACGTTCAAAAACAGAAACGTTTGTTGCAATCAAAGCGCACATTGATAATTGGCGTTGGGCAGGGGTGCCGTTTTACTTGCGAACGGGTAAGCGTATGCCAGCTAAAACGTCCGAAGTTGTGATTTATTTTAAACGTCAACCACACAATTTGTTTGGTGATAGTTTTGCTAATTTACCGCCTAATAAACTGGTCATTCGTTTACAGCCAGATGAAGGTGTTGAAGTCACTGTGATGAATAAAGTGCCTGGTCTCAATACAACCGGTTCAATGGACTTACAAAAATCATATCTAAACTTGAGTTTTTCTGAAACCTTTCAAGGTGAACGCATTGCTGACGCTTACGAAAAATTACTATTGGAAGTTATGTTGGGTAATCAAGCGCTATTTGTCCGCCGGGATGAAATTGAGCAGGCGTGGTCATGGGTTGATTCAATTATTGGTGCTTGGGATAGCAGTAATGAGCCTCCTGAATCTTATCAAGCAGGCACTTGGGGACCAGTCGATTCGATTGGTTTATTAGCCAAAGAAGGCCGTTCTTGGTATCAATCTAAAGCAACCAAATAAGAGATAACAATGCCATTATTAACAAATGAATACACTGACGCTACAGCACTGACGACTGATTTTGCAAAAAAAATCATTACTATTTTAGACACAGCGATCGCTGAAAAAGGCCAAGCAAGTTTAATTGTCAGTGGTGGAAACACCCCTAAACCTTTGTTTGCAGAGTTAGCTCAGGCCGATATTGATTGGTCAAAAGTGATAATCAGTTTGGCAGATGATCGCTGGGTCGAGGTCACTGATGATGCCAGCAATGATAAATTGGTTCGTGAACATCTACTTGTTAAGCATGCTGCAGCTGCCACCTTTATTAGTTTAAAACAAGATATGGCTGATGCTAATGATGCGGTTGTTATTTGTGAACAAGCCCTTGCTGCTGTCACATTACCTTTTGATGTGCTAATCCTAGGCATGGGCGAAGATGGTCATACTGCCTCATTGTTTCCATGCTCAGCGCAATTACAAGCTGGTTTAGATATGCATTCAGGACACACTTATATCGCTGTTTCTCCGACAACCGCTCCGCATCAACGCATGTCGCTAACATTACCAGCATTGCTTAATGCCAATAATATTTTCTTACATTTAACCGGCGCTTCTAAAAAAGCAGTTATTGCACAGGCTTTATTAACTAGCCCCGTGCAAATGCCTATCAAAGCCATCATAGATCATGCAGATGTAAATTTGATGTGGGCGCCATAAGGACTTAACACAATGAATAGTTTAATTAATGAAGTCACCCAACGTATTATTGAGCGCAGTCGAGAGACCCGCCAAGCGTACCTAGCCAAGATTGAAGCGGCACGGATCCAAGGTCCGCATCGTGGTGCTTTATCGTGCGGTAATTTAGCGCATGGCTTTGCAGCTTGTGGAAAACAAGACAAACAAGATTTAACCAGTATGGTAAAGGCGAATGTCGCCATAGTCTCTTCTTATAACGACATGTTATCTGCGCATCAACCGTATGAAGCGTACCCAGCCATTTTAAAAGAAGCCATTAGTAATGTTGGCTCTGTGGCCCAGTTTGCAGGTGGTGTACCAGCCATGTGTGATGGGGTAACGCAAGGTAATGCGGGTATGGATTTGAGTCTCATGAGTCGGGATGTGATCGCTATGTCTACGGCTGTGGGATTATCACACAATATGTTCGACTCAGCGTTAATGTTGGGGATTTGTGACAAAATCGTCCCGGGACTATTGCTAGGCGGATTGAGTTTTGGTCATTTACCAACAATATTTGTTCCTGCTGGCCCTATGCCTTCAGGCCTGCCTAACAAAGAAAAAGCACGGGTTCGTCAAGCATATGCTGAAGGTAAAGCCGGACGTGATGAACTACTCAAAGCAGAATCTGAGTCTTATCATTCGGCTGGAACTTGTACTTTTTATGGTACAGCCAACTCGAATCAGTTAGTGATTGAAATCATGGGCTTGCATCTTCCTGGCGCTAGCTTTGTTAATCCAGGTACTGAATTACGCGATGCTTTAACCCGCGCAGCGGCAGTGCAGGCAACGCGTCTTACTGATTTAGGGGATAATTATACCCCAATTGGTCATGTGGTAGATGCAAAGGCTATTGTGAATGGACTGGTTGGGTTATTAGCAACTGGGGGTTCAACTAATCATACGATGCATTTAGTCGCAGTGGCACGTGCTGCTGGTTATATTGTTAATTGGGATGATTTTGCAGATTTATCTAAAGCCACGCCATTGTTAACTCGCATTTATCCAAATGGCTCTGCTGATATCAATCACTTTACCGCCGCAGGGGGGATGGCACTCTTGATCAAAGAGTTACGAGATAACCAATTAATTCATGATGATGTTAAGACGATCTGTGGTGATAACTTAGATGCATACACCAAAGAACCGGTTGTGCGTGATGGCGAATTATTGTGGGTCGACGGTCCCGCTAAGTCGTTAGATAACACGGTCGTAGCAAGTGTTGCTGAACCGTTTAAACCTGATGGTGGCTTGTCTGTATTAGAAGGTAATTTGGGACGCGCAGTCATGAAAACATCTGCACTGCGTGCACCTCATTGCTCGTTTACCGCACCGGCGGTTGTATTTGAAGACCAGTTTGATTTGGATGAGGCTTTTAATGCCGGTGACTTAAATAAAGATTGTATCGTCGTTGTTCGCTTTCAAGGCCCATCGGCGATTGGGATGCCTGAACTTCATCGTCTGACACCGCCATTAGGTGTATTACAAGATAAAGGCTACAAAGTTGCCTTGGTAACAGATGGCCGTATGTCAGGGGCATCGGGCAAGGTACCTGCTGCAATTCACTTAACACCCGAGGCGTATAAAGGTGGTTTGTTGGCCAAAGTCCAAAATGGTGATTTAATTAAATTAGACACACAAACAGGTGAAATTGAGTTGTTAGTGGATGCCGCTGAATTAGCACAACGTCAAAACAAACCGGCTGATTTATCTAAACACGCTCAAGGGATGGGACGAGAAATGTTTGCTTCAATGCGTTTAGCAATGACGGGAGCAGAAGAGGGCGCATGTGCGCTATTTGGTGAACAAGGAAGTCTGCATGACGAATAATATTATCGCGGATATTGGTGGTACCAATGTACGCTTTGCTCAGGTATCAGCGACAGGGATCAGCCACATCCAAAAATACTTAGTGGCTGATTATCCAACGATTCAAGATGCCATTGAGTATTACATGTCGCAATACAGTGACACCGTATTTACAGCCGTATGCTTAGCCATTGCTGCACCTGCAAATAATGATTGGGTTGATTTCGCTAATAGTCACTGGTCGTTTTCTCAATCTGATTTGCAATCGGCGTTAAATTTACCGCATTTATATGTGATCAATGATTTTACTGCCGTAGCACATTCTTTGCCTATGTTAACTGATGAACAACTCGTTCAAATTGGTACTGGTGTGCAGCACCAACACGGTAATATCGCTGTATTTGGTCCTGGTACAGGGCTTGGCGTTGAACACCTTGCTTATACCGCAGATGCTTGGCATACCTTAGATGGTGAAGGCGGGCATGTGGATTTTGCACCGGTTGATTTAATCGAAAATCAGGTGTGGCAATACATATATAAAAAACGAGGGCGTGTAACGGCAGAAGAGGTTATTTCAGGTCGTGGTATTGTGAATATTTATGAAGCATTATGTGAGCAACAGAATCACACTCCACAGTATGATTCTGCGGCGCCTATAACCGATAGTGCCATAGCTGGGAGTTGTCCAATTTGTGTTGAAGTGCTCAATACATTTTGTAACGCTATGGGAAGCTTTGCAGGTAATTTAGCGATTAATTTAGCGACGACCGGTGGTGTTTATATTGGTGGTGGTATTGCCTCTAGATTCATCCCATTTTTACAAGCAAGTAAATTTCGTGCGCGGTTTGAAGCAAAAGCGCCAATCTCAAGTTATGTCAAAGACATACCTACATACATAATTAATGAGCCTGATCATGGCCTAATCGGTGCGGCTGCGTACCTCAATCAACAATTAAGGAATGCACTATAATGAGCCATACTTGGAAGTATAATGTTGCAGATATTTTTGCTACAAGCCCGATTGTACCTGTATTAGTAATTCACGATATTGATCATGCTATTCCATTAGCTAAAGCACTAATTGCCGGCGGTATCAGTGTGCTTGAAGTCACCTTGCGAACTCCTGTTGCGTTAGATGTTATTCGTTTAATTGCAACCGAATTACCTGATGCGATGATTGGTGCTGGGACGGTAACTAATGCACAGCAACTGCAGCAAGTGACCGATGCTGGTGCTAAGTTTGCTATCAGTCCAGGTATGACCGCTGAGTTATTAAGTGCAGGTCAAGCGGGGACGATACCGCTAATTCCAGGCATCTCATCGACCTCTGATCTGATGAAAGGAAAGGATGCTGGCTATACTCATCTTAAGTTTTTTCCCGCAGAGGCGGTGGGTGGCGTAAAAGCTATCAAGTCTATCGCCGGGCCGTTTCCGGATATGATATTTTGTCCGACAGGTGGGATCAGTCCTGCTAATTATCTAGATTATTTAGCGTTACCGAATATACCATGTGTGGGAGGTTCTTGGGTTGCTCCTGATGAACTAGTCAAAAATGGCGACTGGGACGGTATTACCGAGTTAGCACGCGTTGCTGTTAGTGGTGCTAAGCAAAACCCTTAGTCGTATATAAATACTGATCCACAAAAAAGGCTTAATCGATTAAGCCTTTTTTATTGTACTTATAACAATGCGTGTTAGTATGGATATCGTCATTCATGTAAATATTGTTAACAAGTAGTGAAGATTTAGCAGTGAAACCCAAAAGTCATACCCTTCGTTCAATTGCTGATACATTAGGTGTCAGCACGGCAACCATCTCAAATGCGTTTAATCGACCGGATCAATTATCTAAGTCAAAACGCGAAGAAATCCTATCCGCTTGTCAGCAATTAGGGTACTTTGGTCCGAATAAAGCCGCTCAATCATTACGCCGTGGTCACTCTGGGATCATCGCATTGGTCTTAGCTGATAGCATTGACTATATGGTCAGTGATCCTGTTGCTTCGTCGTTTATTTGTGGTGTATCGGAAGTCTTAAAAGAAAGCCATTCGAATCTATTGTTATTTTCGGGAAGTTCTCCTTCAATTAACTCTGTGATTGATTTTGTTGATGGGTTTATTTGTTATGGTGTTCCGCGTAATCCAGCTTTAATTAAAGAGCTAGCCGCTTGCCATAAAAAAGTCATTACAGTTGATTTTACTCTTCCAGAGCGTCCCTTTGTCGCTCTTGATAACCGAACTGCCGCTTTCGAGATTGCAATGCAAGCGCTCAAGCCAGATGATCGTGTTGCAATCGTCGGGTTGCGTATTACCGATGGAACCGTTACATCTAAAGTAATGGGAGAAACCTTAATCGATATCGACACATCCGTTTCGCATTTACGTTATTGCGGCTATGTCGATGCGTTAGCGCAACAAGGTATCAGTCTTAATCCGAGTTTGATTTGGAATGTACCTGAAAGCTCTCAGGCGCATGCCAAGATTGCTGCGTTAGAAATACTGCAAGAGCCAACCTTGCCTAATACCATTTTGTGCATGTCTGATTTAATTGGGTTATCAGTACTTCGCGAAGTATTGAGTGCTGGATATAATGTCCCTGAAGATGTAAAAATTGTGGGTTTTGATGGCATCGATGAAACCAAACGACATCATCCTACCTTATCCACGGTGTTTCAAAATAGTGAAGAAAAAGGGCGTTTAGCTGCAAAAATGTTTTTTGAAAAGACGCCGGTCAGTCAATATTTGGAATATCAATTGTTTTTGGGGGAATCCTGTTAGCTAGGATTTCTTAGCTAATTATTTGGGTTAATTGATGTTGCTGACCTTGTGCCAGAATAAAGCCCTGGGTTAACGCTGTTTCTATACAAATCATCTTTACATATTCATTATCTTGCATATCAACCAATGCGAGGGTTTTATCTTGCCAAGGATTCCATACCACAAGTGAATCATGGCCTTGGTGGGTCACCTCGGTTAACGTCTTACCATCAGATTGAATCGTAACGTGTTGTTGTTGACCCATTGCGTTTTTACTAGCATGGATCACATCCACTTCTTGAACAATATGGTAGGGCGAAGGCTGTGCTCGATGCAGATCAGTGATCCCCGTTAAGCACACCGTATGGATATCATCCACTGCAAAATAGCTATGCAAAGCAGCCGATAAAGGATAATCCGATTGACTGTTATTTTGTGAAATCAAGGTCACACTAAGCTGTGCAGAGGTTAACGTAATGACTAGTTGCACTGACAGTCCCAGGGGCCATAAGGCATGATTGTTTTGTGTCGGGCTTAAGGTAATACTGGAGGCGTCTGTGGTGGTTTTTTGAGCATCTATTTGCCACAGTTGATTACGGACCAAACCGTGCGCTTGGCGATGATCGGCAATCAACGGATGCATTTGACCAAACCAAGGCCAGCAAACGGGGATCCCTCCTCGTATCGGACGAGAACCATCTAATTTGGCAGCCTTACTGACAAATAATTTTTCGCTGCCAGCGTGTTGATAACTTAATACATGGGCGCCAAATAAGCTGATCTTGCAACGAGAAGTTGCACATAAAAGTTCGATACAAGGGGCTGGGCTTGACATAAAAATCTCGCAAAATTGACATTCGGTATAGTTAAAAAAAAGCCACCTGCAGTATAACTGAAAGTGGCTGACTGTTAAGCAAAGTTAACGAGTTATACACATCATCTTGAGATGATTCATACTTATTTAGAAATGTGTGTAACCAAATCAAGTACTTTATTTGAATAACCCATTTCATTGTCATACCAAGCAACTAGCTTAACAAATGAGTCTGACAACGCAATACCGGCAGTTGCGTCAAAAATACACGTGTGCTTGTCGCCGATAAAGTCATTTGATACAACAGCATCTTCAGTATAGTCTAAGATACCTTTAAGATACGTCTGTGACGCTTCTTTTACGGTGGCACAAATTTGTTCATAGGATGCAGGGGTGTTTAAAGTCACCGTCAAATCAACCACTGAAACATCTGGAGTGGGAACACGAAATGCCATCCCGGTAAGCTTACCGTTCAGCACAGGGATGACTTTACCTACCGCTTTAGCTGCACCGGTTGATGATGGAATGATGTTTTGACCTGCGCCACGACCACCACGCCAATCTTTTGCTGAAGGGCCATCGACGGTGTTTTGAGTCGATGTGGTTGCATGCACGGTAGTCATTAACCCTTCTTTGATACCAAAGTTATCGTTGATGACTTTGGCTAATGGCGCTAGACAGTTAGTGGTACAAGACGCATTTGAAACAATCGCTTCTCCAGCATATTCATCATGATTAACACCCATGACAAACATCGGCGTTGCGTCTTTTGAGGGGGCTGATAACACGACTTTTTTAGCGCCAGCGGTAATGTGCTTTTGCGCCGTTTCTTGAGTTAAAAAGATCCCCGTCGCTTCAACAACGACATCGGTTGCAACAGCATCCCAAGCCAATGCCTCAGGATTGCGTTCATTGGTTACTCGAATGAATTTACCATCAATTAATAATCCACCATCAACCACCTCAACAGAACCATTGTAACGGCCATGCGTCGAATCGTATTTAAACATATAAGCGATATAATCTAAGTCCAATAAATCGTTGATCGCGACAACATCAATGTTGTCTCTTTCTAATGCTGCACGCATCACCAAACGCCCGATGCGTCCAAAGCCATTGATACCTATTTTAATTGTCATATGCTGACCCTAATAATGAAATAAACTTACGTAATAATAGGCTTTAAACTCGATATTTGCAATATTAATGTAGTTTTATTACAGTAAATTGATAATTATTTGCTGTTTGCAAACGTATTCACTTTCAGCTTGTTCGATTTTAATGAATAATGCACGCTGCGAAAATTTTATATGGAAGAATAATGGCCGACTCGATTATCGATACTCTTGTGCAAATGCGCGGGATTGAAACCAACTTTGTTGATGCATGGGGCAAACCTACAACGGTCCAGCCTGGCACCAAAGAAAAATTATTGGGTGCGATGGGCTATAGCATTGATGATACGGAGCAACTAACACAACAAGTTGAGACGCAAATCAACGACACGTGGATGACACCCATTAATCCAGTGCAGGTGCTTAGAGATGGCGATGATGTGTCGATAGCTGTTCGTTTGCCGATAGAATTGACGAACGAAACGATTGTTTTTTCTATTACTTTTGAATCCGGTCATTGCCAGCAATTCACGACACAGTTAGTTGAACATACCTTGGTTAATGCGACAGAAGTCAACGGGTCTGAATTTCAAGAATATATTGTTAATTTGCCGTTTGCGTTACCGCATGGCTATCATCAATTATCATTACAGATGGAAGATGGTGATGAAATCGGTCTTGGTCGCTTAATCCAAGCGCCTAATGCGTGTTATACCCCAGATGCCATTGCTCAAGGTAAAAAAATATGGGGACTGAGCATTCAATTATATTGTGTGCGCAGCGCACGCAACTGGGGGATGGGGGATTTTACCGATTTAGCTAATTTATTGCATAAGGCTGCTGATCAGGGAGCTGATTTTGTTGGGCTGAATCCAATTCACGCTTTATATCCCAATTCGCCAGATGATTGCTCTCCTTACTCACCGTCATCCCGCAAGTGGTTAAATCACCTGTATATCGATGTCACCGCTATTGCCGGATACACGAATGCAAAAGTTCAAGCATTGGTCACCGCACCGCAGTTTACAGCACAATTAACCCATACCAGAGCGATTGAGTATGTTGATTATGATGCCGTATCGGATTTAAAAATGCCGGTGTTACGTGCCTTATATGATATCAATAAAGATAATGATGCAGTGCAGAGCGAACTGGATGCATTTATCACCGCTGGCGGAGAAAGTCTGGCTAACCTTACACGATACGACGCATTGCAATCACATCTAAAAGCGCAAGGAGCTGAATATTGGGGATGGCCAGTCTTTCCAGAGGCATTTGCAAGTGCTGATAATCCACAAGTTGCTGAATTTGCAGAGACACACAGTGATGCAGTGCGCTTTTATGCTTATTTGCAATTCATCGCACAACAACAATTTGAACAAGCCAGTGCTGTAGCACAATCACGCAATATGATCATCGGTTTGTACCGTGACCTTGCGGTGGGTGTCAGTGAAGGTAGTGCTGAAATTTGGGGGGCAAAAGACTTATATGTTACTTCAGCATCTGTCGGTGCGCCACCTGATATATTAGGTCCGTTAGGTCAAAATTGGGGACTGCCTCCGATGGATCCCATGCAATTATATGCCCAAGCGTATCAACCTATCATTGAATTATTTGCAGCGAATATGCGTCAATCTGGGGCGTTACGTATTGACCATGCAATGGCGTTACTACGCTTATGGTGGGTGACTAAAGGCGATCATGCTGATAAAGGCGGGTATGTGTATTACCCCGTTGATGATTTATTGGGAATTTTGGCGTTAGAGTCGCACCGTAATCAGACTCTGGTGATTGGCGAAGACTTGGGCACCGTCCCGGAAGAAATTCGTGAAAAACTTGCCGTTAATGGTGTGTATTCGTACCGTGTGTTTTTCTTTGAGCAAGCCCAAGATGGCGGCTTTTATTCACCTAGTCATTATCCTGTGCAATCGATGTCGACGTTGACGATCCATGATTTTCCTACATTGATAGGCTACTGGCATTGTCATGATCTTGAACTAGGCAAGCAGTTAGGCTTGTATCCTACAGAAGAGATACTGGGGCCTTTGTATCAATCACGCCACGATAATAAACAACAAATTTTAAATACATTACATGGGCATGGTGCAATTTCAAACAATGTCGGGCATCATGTAGAACATGTTGGTATGAATCAAGAACTTAACTTTGGTTTACAGACGCATATGGCAACCGGTTCCAGTGCGTTATTGTCGCTACAATTAGAAGATTGGTTACAAATGGACAAGCCAGTCAACATCCCAGGTACATATAAAGAGTACCCTAATTGGAAACGAAAACTGTCGCACAATTTGGAAGATATATTCAATCAACCAGACATTGTGGCATTAGCACAGCAGATAAATTCTGCACGTATTGCAGCGTCAAACTAATTACGACTTAAAGGATTACATTTTTTCATGGTAGATTTTACTCATTTACAACATGCTCAAACGGCGGATCCATTTGCCGATTTGGGCGCGTTTACGCACACCGATGGTACTGTATTTCGCAGTCACTTACCCGGTGCCAGCTCCGTCTCTGTACTCAATTTAGACGGTACATTAGTATGTCATTGTAAGCCAATAGGTCAGTCTGTATTTGAAGGAAAGACAGTCCAATCAATTCGGCAGTATCAATTATCAATTACGACGGATACTGCTCAGTATACGATACTTGACCCCTATGCCTTTAAAGATGAAGCGTATCATGCAGTTCATTTTGTCGATCATGCACCGCAAAATATTTATCAACAATTGGGTGCACAATGCGTCACTTTAGAGTTGGATGATGCCAGCCAAGCAGCCGCAGTTAGATTTGCTGTATTTGCGCCTAATGCCCAATCGGTTAGTGTGATTGGTGAGTTTAACTTGTGGAATGACCAGGTTCATTTAATGCAAAAAACCGACTTTGGCTATTGGGTGTTAGTGATCCCACAAGCTCAAGTCGGTCATAAATATAAATATGCTATTAAAGATAGCCAAGGTCATAGTTTGCCACATAAAGCAGACCCTGTCGGTTTTAGTGCGGAACAGTATCCATCACATGCATCAATCGTTGTCGATCATACCGCATATCAATGGCAAGACAGTCAATGGGTAGATCGAACTGACCACGCACCTTATCAACAAGCAATGAGCATTTATGAGGTGCAATTAGCATCGTGGCGACGACCCAGTGATGGGCGCCGCTATCTAACCTATCGTGAATTGGCCGTTGATTTAGTCGAATATGTGGTTGCAATGGGCTACACCCACCTAGAGTTAATGCCTATTTCTGAGTATCCGTTTGATGGCTCATGGGGTTATCAACCTGTTGGCTTATTTGCTCCCACCAGCCGATTCGGTACAGTGGATGATTTTAAATATTTTGTGGATGCTTGTCATCAAGCGCATATCGGCGTCATTATTGATTGGGTGCCGGCACATTTTCCAGAGGATGGTCATGGTCTTGCCCGATTTGATGGGAGTTGTGTGTATGAATATGCAGACCCACGCAAAGGTTGGCATCCTGATTGGAACTCATGTATTTATGATTTTGGAAAATCCGAAGTCAGACAGTTTTTAGTGGCTAATGCTTTATTTTGGTGTGATAAGTTTCACATTGATGGATTGAGAGTTGATGCCGTAGCCTCTATGTTGTACTTGGATTATTCGCGCAATGAGGGGGAGTGGATCCCGAATGTGGATGGTGGTAATCATAATTACGAAGCCATTTCATTATTACGTTGGGTCAATGAGGCGGTATACAGCGCACATCCACACGTCATAACCATCGCTGAAGAATCGACGTCTTTTGCGCAGGTTTCACGTCCGGTCAGTGAGGGTGGCTTAGGGTTTGGCTTTAAATGGAATATGGGGTGGATGCACGATTCACTGCATTATATTGCTAAAGACCCAGCCTATCGCCGTTATCACCATACCGACATCACGTTTAGTATGGTATATGCGTTTAGTGAAAGCTTTGTATTGCCCATATCTCACGATGAAGTGGTGTATGGAAAAGGCTCATTGTTAGGAAAAATGCCTGGAGATGAGTGGCAACAAGCTGCAAATTTACGAGCTTATGCTGGCTTTATGTATGGTCATCCAGGTAAAAAACTCAATTTTATGGGGAACGAGTTTGCTCAGTATAAAGAATGGGATCATGATGGCGAATTAGATTGGGCATTGTTAGATTACCCTAAGCATCAGCAAATCCAGCACTTATATAAAACCCTTAATCATCTGTATCAACAATATCCGGCGTTGCATGCCTGTGACCATGAACAATCAGGCTTTGCGTGGTTGACGCATGATGATGCTGAGCGGTCTGTTGTGTCCTTTCAACGAATAGATCCTGCCACAGGTCAAATCGTATATGTCATTTGTAACTTTACCCCCATCCCCGTTGCAGGCGTCAGAGTCGGGGTGGAGTCGGGACAGTATGGGTTGCTATTGAATACGGATGCGCATGAATTTGGCGGCAGTGGTTTTGAGATTGCGCCACAGCAATTGGCACAATCATTGGTAAGTCATGGCAAAGCATGCAGTCTTGAACTAACCTTACCTCCATTGTCGACGATGTTTTGGACTCTCCAGAATTCAATAACCTAACATTACAGCTTGAGGTGTCATGTCTTCTCGTGCAAAACCATTCCCCTTTGGGTGTAGTTATTTAAAAACGGATATTAATTTTGCGGTTTACGGACCGCAATTAACTAATTGTTTTATTTTTATTTATCATCCAGACACACTTGAACTCATGTATGAGCAAGCCCTTGCGTATCGACAGGGTCATGTTTGGTATGACACGTTATCGTTAAATGTGGATGGTTTTTGTTATTTATATGGCACCAAATTAGTTGAAGGTGAAGCGGAGAAAATACAGTTTTTCTCCGATCCATTCAGCCGTGAACTCAGCACCAATTGGCATTGGGACAATGAACATTACAGCAATGGCTCGCATTTTTTTTATCCCAAAACCAAAATCAAAACGCAAGATTTACATCGTGCTCCTTTGACCATGCCGATTGCCCCTGGTCAACGCATAATCTATGAGATGCACATCAAAAGCATGACAATGCAACATCCAGCGGTGCCTGATAATGAAAAAGGGACCTATGTTGGGGCATATCACCCTGCGATTATTGAACATTTAAAGCAATTAGGGATCACGACGGTACAGTTAATGCCGGTGTTAGCGTTTATGCCAGAACCGTTTATTGTCGATCAAGGCCTCACCAATTATTGGGGGTATAACCCGGTTTCGTTGTTAGCGCCAGAGCCGCGCTATGCTAAACATGATGCACATATTGAGATGCAAACCTTAGTCCAGGAATATCATCAAGCGGGTATTGAAGTGATTTTGGATGTTGTCTTTAATCATACCGCTGAGTCGGGCCCTGATGGACCGATATTACACTTGCGTGCAATGTGTGAAGATGAAGCTTATACCCGAGACGCTGAGACGGGGGATTATGTTAATGATAGTGGCTGTGGCAATAGTCTGAATATGGACAGTCCGTTTGTACTGTCACTGGTATTAGATGCGATGCGTCACTGGGTATTGATTTATGGTGTAGATGGTTTTCGATTTGATTTAGCGACGGGCTTAGGACGAGAGCCTAGAGCGTACTCGCCGAACGCTAGCTTTTTTAAAGCGGTGGCCCAAGACCCCATTCTTCGTGACCGATATTTGCTTGCTGAACCCTGGGATATCGGCGATTACGGGTATCAACTAGGTAACTTTCCCGCTCAATTTGCGGAAGTGAATGACCAATTTAGAGATACGGCTCGCGCATTTTGGCGCGGTGATAAAGGGATTACTGGCACATTTGCGACTCGCATGTTTGGTTCCCGAGATATTTTTCATAAAGGGTCGCGCAGTATTCATACTAGTGTCAATCCCATTGCAATACATGATGGCTTCACGTTACATGATGTTGTGAGTTACAACGACAAACATAATGAAGCTAATCTAGAGCAAAACCGAGATGGACATAACCATAATTTATCCTTTAATTATGGGGTGGAGGGAGTGACGAATGATGTCATTATTCTAAACTTACGTGAACGACAAAAACGAAATCTCATTGCGTCTATGTTATTTGCACAAGGTACACCGCACTTTTTAAGTGGTGATGAACTCAGCAAAACGCAATCTGGTAATAACAATGCGTATTGTCAGGATAATGCAATGAATTATCTTGATTGGGATTTACTCAAATCAGAACAGGATTTTTTATCTTTTTGCCAATATTGCATTGCGATCAAACGTAACAGTCGTATTTTGACTAACGCGCAATTAGATGATGACGGGTATTTTTTGCAGACCAACATCGCCCAAGTCAATTGGTATAAAATCGATGGTTCTGAAAAAGGGGATAGTGACTGGGAACATCCGGACGTACAAGGGTTTGCCGTTGAGATGATTGAAGTGTCTGAGCGTGAACCGCCGATCGATGCAGAACATTGGTTACTGTGCATTAATGCAAGTCACAGTGATGAAATCTTTCGTTTACCAGTATTAACTGATGGCTCTCGCTGGGAAGTGTTACTCGATACACGCATGTGTGAGTTTAAGCCCAGTGGTAATTATATTCCAAAGCCTGATTTTGTGATCTCAAATCGCTCTGTTGTCTTATTTAAAAAGCACTGGTCAGTACAATAACATACGAGGTTTTTTATTATGAATGAATTAAATAAACAAGACTTACTTTCTCGCTTATCCAGTGATGCTTTTTACGTCACGCAACAAAAAGGCACTGAACGTCCGTTTACCGGAGAATATAATGATCACTGGGAATCTGGTGATTATCACTGTGTGTGTTGTGATGCTAAGCTTTTTAGTCATTCCGATAAATTTGATGCTGGCTGTGGTTGGCCATCATTTTCAGCGCATACCAGCGAGGATAATGTGGTGTTTCGCGCTGACAATTCTCATGGAATGGTACGTACCGAAATCGTGTGTAAAGCCTGTGATGCCCATCTAGGTCATGTTTTTCCAGACGGACCTGCACCGACCAAACAGCGATATTGTGTTAATTCGGTATCGTTACAGTTTAAAAACGATGATAAAGCATAAAAATTGCGTATTTTTTAAAAATATTCAGCACTTAGTTTGGTAACACAATTTCTAAATTTAGGCTTATTTTCAGCGGGACTGGCAGTAAGCCCTCTTCTTGTTGTAATTCTACAGTCAGTTTCAGTATTTAGCCTGTAATAGGTCATTTTTTTGTAATAAATCAACAGTTTGGCTTTCTTTGCTTAGGGCATTACACTACCTTTGGATTATATCCATAACGTCCCTTAAGGCACATAATCTACACCCGCTTTATTTTAAAAAGACTCATTCAAAGGTAGGAAAATGAATCAACAAGTTGAACAGGATCTGCAAAATAGTTGGCAAGAGCGTCAGGAATACGCTGAAACGATGTTGCCACTAATTGGTAAACTTTATCGAAATCACGCAATTGAAATCTCCGTCTACGGTCGTTCATTAATTAACGCCAGCGCGATTGATGTGATTAAAGCGCATCGCACCGTTCGCTTGCATGAAGGTCAAAAACTACGTTTACGAGAATCATTTCCTATCGTTGAGTTACTTGCAACAATGCAACTGGCTCCTGCACAAATTGACGTCGGTCGATTAGCGTGGGAATTTCATTATGGTCGAGGTAAATCACAAACGGATTTGGTGGCGTTTTTGCAAACTGAGTTAGTTGAGATTTATGCCAAGACGGATGATCAAGCACCACAAGATGTGGTGTTATATGGGTTTGGTCGGATTGGTCGTTTGTTAGCTCGATTACTGATAGAACGTCAAGGGACGAATAACAAATTACGCTTACGTGCTATTGTTGTGCGTGGCGGACGTGATGGTGATCTAGAAAAACGCGCTAGTTTGTTACGTCGTGATTCTGTCCACGGTGCTTTTAATGGCAGTATTACGGTAGATACTGAACGAAAAGCATTATTGGCTAATGGGTCTTTTATTCAAGTGATATATGCCAATGGTCCAGAAGAAGTTGATTATACTCAATATGGTATAAACGATGCTATTGTTGTGGATAATACCGGTATGTGGCGCGATCGCGATGGTTTAGGATTACATTTACAATCTAAAGGTGCCAAAAAAGTATTATTAACAGCACCCGGTAAAGGCGATATCAAAAACATAGTTCACGGTGTCAATCACATGGATATTCTTGCTGATGATATGATTATGTCAGCTGCGAGCTGTACCACTAATGCTATTACGCCGGTCTTAAAAGCATTAGATGAAAAATTTGGGATCACCAATGGTCACGTTGAGACGGTGCATTCTTACACCAATGATCAAAACTTGATTGATAACTTTCATAAAGGTGAGCGTCGTGGGCGCAGTGCGCCATTAAACATGGTGCTCAGTGAGACGGGTGCGGCGACTGCGGTAGCCAAAGCATTTCCAAAATTGGCCGGTAAGTTAACCGGTAATGCAATTCGAGTACCGACTCCTAATGTCTCTATGGCGATACTGAGCTTAAATTTGGATCGGATGACGACCAAAGAAGAAGTGAATGACTTCTTACAATACACATCGTTATTCTCTGAGTTACAACATCAAATTGATTTTACGCAATCTACCGAAATTGTTTCCAGCGATTTGGTGGGCGCAAGAGCGACGTCAATTGTCGATTCAACTGCTACTATTGTGGCTGAGAATCGTGTGAATCTATATGTATGGTACGATAATGAATTTGGTTATAGCTGCCAAGTAATGCGGGTGGTGCGAGATATGGCCGGTATTACCTCACCGAGCTTACCAAAGGCATAATCTGGCAAAGCAGTGTATTATAATCTGCTACCTGATATAGTTACTAGCCCAGTCAATTGATTGGGCTTTTTTATTAAGGACGAGTAATGTCTATGCATCCCGCTTCACCCGAACAGGGCAATCAACCTATGCGTTCAAAGAAAACGTGGCGTGCATATGGCTTTGAAATCGTCATGGTGGGTCTACTGGTTGGTGCGATTTTCGCTTTTCAACAACGCAATATGTTGCCTACAGATGGTTCTATTACCCTACCTGACACGCAATTTGTTACCCTAGATGGCCACACACGCAGCTTATTAGCCCAAGATAAGCCGACATTAGTGTATATATTTGCACCTTGGTGCAGTATTTGTCGCATCAGTATCAATAACGTAGATAGTTTGGATCCCGATAAAGTACATGTGGTCAAAATAGGCGTCGATTATCAACATGTGGATGCATTGCATCAATTTGTCGCAGAGGTTGGCGTACAAGGTGACGTACTGATTGGCAATAACCAGACTATTCGTGATTTTAAGGTAACGGCTTACCCGAGTATTTATATATTATCGACGAAAGGCGAAGTCGTTGGTCGCTCGGTAGGTTATACGACCTCATTAGGTTTAAAATTACGCACTGCATTTGAATAATTACTTACTGTGATACCTAGTATTTACGCTGAGTAATTGGTAAATTACGCATAATAAAAATAACAAGGTACGATTGCATGAAAATCAGCCATCAGTTCGACAGTGGAAACATTCACGTGGTTAACGCCACTTCCCCCGATAACATCCGTCTACAGATTAATTCAGATCATCAAGCTGATTTTTATCAATGGTTTCACTTCCGATTACATTCTCAAGCAATGGTCAATCATACCTTAGTGATTGAAAATCTTGCCAAATCAGCCTATCCCAAAGGCTGGGAAGGGTATCAAGCTGTATGTAGTTATGACCGTGAAGAATGGTTTCGAGTAGATACGTCGTTTAACGGTGATGAGTTAGTGATTGATGTTACGCCGGAACATGACGTCATGTACTTTGCTTACTTTATTCCTTACAGTTATGACCGTTACTTGAATCTACTTGCAACAGCGCAAACAGCGTTTGATTGCCAACATGAGTTATTAGGTGACACAATCGATGGTAGAGATGTGTCAATGCTAGTCATTGGCGATCGTAATAGCACTCAACCAAACGGTCAGCCCAAATTAAATATTTGGGTAACCGCTCGACAACATCCTGGGGAAACAATGGCCTCTTGGTGCGTTGAGGGGATAATTGGACGATTATTAGATGAAGATGATGGACTTGCTCGTGCATTGCTAGAACGAGTTGTTTTTTATGTTGTGCCAAATATGAATCCAGACGGTGCTGTTCGAGGACATTTACGTACCAATGCGGTTGGTGTGAATTTAAACCGTGAATGGCAAACACCGTCGATCGAACACAGCCCTGAAGTGTATTATGTCCTGCAAAAAATGCATCAAACGGGTGTCGATATGTATTTAGATTTGCACGGTGATGAAGCATTACCCTATAACTTTGTTGCCGGTTCGGAAGGCGTGCCTAATTATGATGCACGTATGGCGCATTTAGAAAACACATTCAAACAAGCATTATTGATTGCAACGCCTGAGTTTCAAGACGTGTTCGGCTATGCCAAAGATGCACCGGGTGAGGCTAATTTAACAGTGGCGTCTAATGCCATAGCACATGCATTTAATTGCATGGCTTACACACTCGAAATGCCGTTTAAAGACAACGCTAATTTGCCGGATGCTGCCTATGGCTGGTCTGTTCCACGTTGTGCTCAACTTGGTGAAGATATCTTAGTGGCTGTGCAAGCAGTCGTTGGTGAACTGTCCGACAAATAGGGAGCTAGGGGTGTAGATTGTCAGAACAAATTACACCCACCTAGTCAAAAGATAAATTACAACGATACAATAAGAAAATAAAACAAGAATAATATAATAATCACTAATTAAGAGGAAAACATCGTGGATGCATTTCACAACGTATTACAAACACTAGATAGTTTCTTAGGAGGCGCATTTTGGTTTCCATATGTGCTATTGGGCGTAGGTTTATTTTTTACTATTTACCTTAAATTCCCACAAATCCGTTTTTTTAAACACGCATGGTTAGTCGTGACAGGTAAATATGACAAGGCCGATGATCCAGGTGATACATCACACTTTAAATCATTAACCACGGCATTATCAGGTACAGTTGGTACGGGTAATATCTCGGGTGTGGCATTTGCCATATTCTTAGGTGGTCCTGCTGCGTTATTCTGGATGTGGGCAACCGCATTCTTAGGCATGACAACTAAATTTGTAGAAGTCACGCTGTCACACAAATACCGAGAAAAAACAGCTGATGGCACAATGGCCGGTGGACCCATGTACTACATGGATAAACGCCTCAATATGAAATGGTTAGCAGTCGCGTTTGCCGTGGCAACAGTGATTAGTTCATTTGGTACAGGTAACTTACCTCAGTCTAATGGTATTGCCACTTCAATTGAAGCAACCTTTGGTTTCGAGCCTATGCTAGTGGGTGGCGTATTAGCGGTACTACTAGGTTTGGTTATCATTGGCGGGATCCATCGTATCGCGTCTGTTACGTCGACAATAGTGCCGTTGATGGCGTTGATTTATATCGTCGGTGCATTTGCTGTTATTTTTGCTAATGTCGAGAACATAGGGCCTGCATTTGCTTCGGTTATTTCAGATGCCTTTACTGGCTCTGCCGCTGCCGGTGGATTCTTAGGTGCTACTTTGGCGTATGCATTCAACCGTGGTGTGAACCGTGGATTATTTTCAAATGAGGCAGGTCAAGGCTCAGCTCCGATTGCGCATGCTGCAGCAAAAACCAAAGAACCTGCATCTGAAGGTATGGTGTCTATTTTAGAACCGTTTATCGATACAATTATTATTTGTACCATTACCGGTTTGGTGATTTTGTCATCGGGTGTTTGGAAAGAAAAACATCAAAACATTTTTGATAATGCTGACATGGTCTTTTTAGACGGTACTTATTCAGACAAAAAAGAAGAAGATTTAAGCCAGCTATACAAACTAATCAATAATGTTGATGGCAGTAGCGTGTCTAATTACAACGGTGTATTGACTATTGTTGCTGGTAAAGCGCAAAACAACTCTGATTTTACGTTGATGAACGCACGCTCAATTGCTGAAGATGTTGTGTACAGTATTGGTTCAGAAGAAGATTTATTCACTGGCCGCATCGAAGTCATTAACGGCGTACCGCAAAAAGACAACTTGGTGGTTGCCGGTAAATCACTCGTGCATTCAGCTAAGTTGACTACGATTGCGTTTACTCGCGGTTATTTCGGTGATTTTGGTCAATACATTGTTTCAATCGGCTTGTTGTTGTTTGCTTTTTCGACGGCAATTGCATGGTCCTATTACGGCGATAGAGCAATGACTTACTTATTGGGTCCTAAATCCGTAATGCCTTATCGTGTGATATATGTTGCTGGTTTCTTTTGGGCAGCATTCTCGGATACGACTTTAGTTTGGACATTGTCAGCAGTATCAATTGTTGTCATGACCTTACCGAACTTATTTGGCATTATGATGCTCCGTAAAGAAATGAAAGACACAATGAATGAGTATTGGGCTAAAGTTAAAGATTAATTTTGTGACAATAATCATGTAATATAAGGCCTAGGGGTGGTTTGTCATCCCTGGGCTTTTTTTATCAATGTGATATGTATCAGCCCGTTTAACAGTATCTGAACAAGTAAGGAACGATAAATCTATGTTAACTGATTGCCCAGCCTGCAAGAAAAAAATATCCGATAAAGCAACCACGTGTAATCACTGTGGATTTGGTGTTGGCGCTGCAGATGCAGATGATGTATTGCGCAAAGAAAAAATGGCACGGCATCAACGTCATCAATCCTTGCAAACCCAATCATTTTTAGCCGTATTAGTATTTATTGCTGGTTTTGGTTTTATGTATTGGGGCCAACCCGAAGTAGGCGGTACGCAACATAGCAGTGCGATGTTAGCTTGTATAGTCGGTTTTATTTGGTATGTAATCAATCGTGTTCGGATTTTACTCAGCAAACGCAGCAGCTTTAAATTTTAATGTAGGTAGTAATCAAGATGAATGTAGAACAATTAGTCAACGCCATGACGCCACAAGTTTACGCCAATTTACAAGATGCAGTGGCGACAGGCAAATGGCCCAATGGTGATGCGTTAAGTGACGAACAAAAAGCAAACTCGTTACAAATGGTCATGTTGTATCAAGCAAAAGTAGAACAGTCGCATGAACACATGACGATTGGTGCAGATGGTGAAATGGTCCACAAATCCAAATCTGAGCTGCGTAATGAATTACGTCAGGCTGGCCAAACACCCATTGCCCAAGTCAAACTTAAAGACTGATTTCACCGCGCAGATCTTGACCGAGTAGGGTGACTTGCTCGGCGTAATTATCTTCTTGAGATAACACAAAATGCAGTTTAGTTAACGCAGCTTCCAACGTCATATCATAACCAGATAATACACCGACATCCGCTAAACGTTGACCGTTGGCATACCCCTCCATATTGACTTTTCCTGATAAGCACTGTGTACAATTTAAAATAATAATACCGCGAGATTTGGCTTGTGCAAACGCATCGAGCATCGCTTCATTTTGTGGTGCATTTCCAACACCATAGCTTAACAAAATCAGTGCTTTAACTGGTTGTAATAATAAATTATTAATAATATCCACACTGATCCCTGGATATAAATTTACCACCCCAATCGGCTGAGAAACAATCGAGTGTAAGCACATTGAAGATGGAGTCACTGACGTCTGGCTTATGTCAGCTGACACTGAAGTGTGATGACCGCATGCGTTGTGGTTCACTTTAATATTAATCCCTGCTTCAATTAATACCGGATAATTGGGTGAGGCAAAGGCATTAAATCCATCAGCGTTAACTTTACGAGAGCGGTTGCCCCGTAATAGTTGGTTATTAAAAAACAAAGTCACTTCGGGCACGGGGTAATTGGCCGCAAGGTACAATGCATTTAATAGATTTTCTTGTCCATCAGAACGAAGTTCTGCAAGGGGGATCTGAGAGCCCGTTACGATAATAGGTTTGTCTAGTTCGGCAAACATAAACGACAAGGCCGAGGCGGTATACGCCATCGTGTCAGTTCCATGCAAGATAATAAAGCCATCATATGATGCATAATGTTGAGCAATATCATCAGCGATCATTTGCCAATCACTCGGTTGCATATCGGATGAGTCAAGCAAGGTGTCATACTCGTGCACTGTAAATTCAGGCATCTCTGGTCGATGAAATTCAGGCATCCCGTTTAACGTATTTTGTAAAAAGCCAGCCACAGGGATGTATCCCTTCGCTGAGGGTTGCATACCAATAGTACCGCCGGTGTAGGCAACATATATGTGCTTGCGAGGTGCTTGTGCTGCGTGCATGGTCATAGTCGTTATTCTTGTTGGCTGCTAGGGATTGTTCAATGCGTTGGCATTGTAGCAAATTTTCTCCGAATAGCATTGGCTATTGGATAATTTTTGTTGAATCTGATGATGCTTTCATGCACATTGTTATTCTTTCCAACAATAGTGCTATTGAGGACTTTATGTTACGAGATCTAAAACCCACATGTCTAGGTCAATACATCCTGCTGTGCAGTATCAGTTTATTGCTAGCCATTCAAACGGCATGGGCGACTCCTAAAAAAGCACTCGGTCCATTTAATCACTCTTTGGCTATCGCTAGTTTACAGCCAATTACCTCCGCTGATATTTTATCGATGCAATCCCGAGCGACCCAAATCAATGCGCTGTTAGAAGATAAGCTAACGCATACATTACCTCGCTTGATGACACGAGAGGGAATTGATATGTGGATTTTGATCTCACGTGAATATAATGAAGATCCCATATTAAAAACTATGCTACCTGCAACTTGGTTATCCGCAAGGCGTCGGACTATCCTAGTTCTGTTTAATCCAGGAGAGGGCAAACCGGTACAGCGGTATGCCGTTGCCCGATATCAAGTGGATACATTATTTCAAAAAGCCTGGGATAAAGAAGCCCAACCATCACAATGGCAACGTTTAGTCGAATTAATTGAACAAACATCTCCGAATAACATCGCGATTAACATGTCGGAGCATTTTGCATTAACGGATGGTATAACTGCGACGGAGCACTCGCTATTAATGGCCGCACTGCCGGCAACATTGCGCAGCAAAATTGTATCGAGTGAACCACTTGCGCTTGCCTGGTTAGAAACACGGTCAGCATTAGAGTTGGCCATTTACCCTGAGATAGTTGAGATCGGTCATCGCATAATAAAATCAGCATACAACAATAATGTGATCAAGCCGGGCATCACCACCACTGATAATGTGGTGTGGTGGCTGCGCGATAAATCAACGCAGTTAGGTTTGCAAAATTGGTTTCATCCTAGTGTATCTATCCAACGTGCTAGTACTGAAAAGTTTAACCAGATTGATGCGTTTAGTAATGTTAAACCCAGCAATATTATCCTACCAGGTGATTTAATCCATATGGATTTTGGGATTACTTATTTGCGTCTTAATACAGATCAACAACAGCATGCTTATGTGCTTAAACAAGGAGAGACAAATGCCCCTGAATACTTGCAACATGCCTTAGCCAAAGCCAATCGCTTACAAGATATTTTTACGGATAAATTTGCAACTGGGGTGAGTGGTAATGCCATATTAAAAGCAACCCGAGCACAAGCAATACGCGAAGGGATTAAACCCGCTGTGTACACTCATCCTTTGGGATATCATGGACATGCAGCTGGAACTACACTTGGAATGTGGGATGCACAAGGTGGAGTGCCGGTGCAGGGCGATTATCCGTTACACCCAAACACTGCCTATTCGATAGAGTTAAATGCTGCGACATTTATCGAGGCTTGGGGGAAAGAAATCCGCATTATGCTTGAAGAAAATGCGTATTTTGATGGGACTAACGTAATCTATTTCAATGGCAGACAAACGCAGTTTCATCTTATCCCTAGTTCATAATATTTTGCCCTAGAAACGTGATCTTTAGAAAAACTATGCTTAACTATAAAGAGAATAACGCTAATTAATACCATTTATTTTGACCTTACTGATAAGGTCGGAATATTTAGTTAACAGTTAACCTATATTTTCCGATACACATTTAATGATTTGGATAAATCATCATAGCTAGTTTGATTACAGGGATAGAATATGAATATATGCAGACAACCAAAACGTAAAGCAATGCAGTTAATGCTTGTTTTCATGATCAGTTTGTTTGGCGTCATGAGTTGTGGCGGTGGTGGCGGTTCGTCATCTGGAGGTGGTTCATCATCTGGTGGTGGTTCCACACCTGGAGGGGGTACTGCGACTAATACGGCTCCGGTAGCGAATGCTGGTAATATACAAAATCGCAATACCGGAGATGTAGTTACACTCAGTGGTGCTGCAAGTACTGATACTGATGGTGACTCGTTAACTTACCTATGGTCGGTCATATCCTCTCCTACGGGAGTGACAGTCAGTCTGTCTGATACAACGAATGTCAGCCCTACTTTTACTGCCAGTGCTGTCGGAGAGTATGTGTTTGGCCTAATCGTCAATGATGGTCAGGCTAATAGTAGCCAAGCAACGGTTACAATCAATATCGCCGTCCTTAATGTTGCCCCTATTGCTAATGCAGGTGTTGATCAAAATAGCGTTATCGGTTTGCTGATCACATTAAATGGTGCACAAAGTAGTGATGCTGATGCTGATTTACTCAGTTATACATGGCGCTTTACTGCATTACCTACAGGAAGTGCTGCTAGCTTAATTAACCCCTTAACTGCTAGTCCTAGTTTTACTGCTGATGTAGTAGGGAACTATGAATTAGAATTAGTGGTAAATGACGGCGAACTTGATAGTGTCGCTGATACTGTCACTGTCAATATTGTACAAGACAATGCGGTACCGGTTGCCAATGCAGGAGTTAACCAAAACATCACAACAGGGTCACTTGTCACGCTGTCAGGCGCGTTAAGTAGCGATGCTAATGGTGATACCTTGAGTTATGCTTGGTCTTTAGCCACTGTGCCTACAGGCAGTAATGCGCAGCTTAACAGCAATGTTGATGCTGCCCCCACTTTTACAGCGGACATTGATGGTACGTACATTGCCCAACTGATTGTTAATGATGGTGCTGTTGATAGTGCTGCAGATACAGTCACGATTGAGGCACAAACACTCAATTCAGTACCGTTAGCCAACGCTGGTGTCGATCAGACCATTTTAATTGGACAGACAGTGACATTAGATGCAAGTGCCAGTTCAGATGCCGATAGTGATGCGTTAACTTATGCTTGGACTGTTGTATCAATTCCTGCAACGAGTACTGCAAACTTAGATGATTCAACAATTATCAATCCGCAATTTACAGGCGATGTGGCTGGTGCGTATATATTTAGCCTAATCGTAAATGATGGGACTGAATCGAGTGTCGCTGACAGTGTTACCATTAACATGGTGCAACCACAGATAACATTACAAAGATTAAGCCGTGGCGTTGATCCACAATACGAGGATGTGCCTTTTCCTTTTGTGAATCAAATAGCAGTGGTGTCAGCAACAATTAATAGTTTAAATCGACCTAATTTTTATGTGCTAGACCGATATAAATTTACGACAATTGGTCAAGCCTATACGATTACAAATATTGCAATCGCCGCTACACAAGCTGATTTCACTGCCTTTTTTCAAGATATACAAACAGGATTAGTGTTGACAGAAGGAACAGTTATTCCAGCAGATTCTGAATTTGAAATGGTCATTGGTGGGTTATTTACGGATGGTGTAACAATCCGAATTCGCTTTGAGTTTGAGGTTGGTCCGGGTAGTCAACGCTTTGAAATTACGTATGACTACACAACAAACTTTATATAATCCGCTAGGTTATGAATAAAAACAGGCGCTAAATTTAGCGCCTGTTTTGTATTGAACTATTTACTTATTAAGTTGATGTTTTTGCGGGCGTAAATTGGCTCACAATATCTTCACCCGCAGCTTGTTTATCTGCATGGTAACTTGATCGAACCATTGGACCACACGCTGCATGAGTAAAACCAATCTCATTAGCATAATCACCTAATTGGTCAAATTCAACTGGCGGAACATAGCGTTTAACCGGGTAATGGTGACGCGAAGGTTGCAAGTATTGACCTAGAGTCAACATATCCACGTTATGTGCACGTAAATCATCTAGCACCACTTTGATCTCATCCAGCGTTTCACCCATGCCCATCATTAAACCAGATTTAGTTGGAATATGTGGATGTGCTGCTTTGAATTTGTTTAATAAATCCAAAGACCATTGATAATTCGCTCCAGGACGGCATTCACGGTATAAACGTGGGATTGTCTCTAGATTATGATTAAAGACATCAGGTAGACCGGTTTTGAGTATTTCTAAAGCGCGATCCATACGACCACGGAAATCAGGCACCAATACTTCTATTTTGGTTGCTGGGCTGTGCTCACGAATTGCGTTAATGCAATCCACAAAATGCTGGGCACCACCATCACGTAAATCATCTCGGTCTACGGAGGTGATAACAACGTATTTTAATTCCATTTTGGCAATCGTGGTTGCTAGCTTAATCGGTTCTTCAGCGCTAGGAGGTAACGGCTTACCATGGGCAACATCGCAAAATGGGCAACGGCGAGTACAAATATCACCTAAGATCATGAAGGTCGCAGTACCATGGTTAAAGCATTCCGCTAGATTTGGACAACTGGCTTCTTCACAGACCGAGTGAAGGTTGTTTTCACGTAATGTACGTTTTATTTTTTCTACTTTCTCAGTAGTACGGGGTAATTTAATTTTGATCCATTCAGGCTTGCGCAACATCTCTTCCTTTTCACTAGGAATGATGGTGACAGGAATATGTTTTAATTTTTCATCATCGCGGAGTTTTACTCCTGCTTCTGGACGGTTATTACTCATCGAAACCTTCTTTAAACTCTATTTGTTGAACACCGATTAAAGTGCAAAAATGTGCAACGATATCCTGACCGACATGCTGCAAGTCAGCTAAACCACCTAATCGAGCACTATCCGTCATTTCTAAACCTGCATAACCGCAAGGATTAATATCCTTGAAGGGTGATAATTCCATATTAACATTTAATGCTAAACCATGAAATGAACAGCCTTTTCTAATTCGTAAACCAATTGAACAAATCTTTTGTTCATTAACATACACACCCGGTGCATCTTTTTTGGGATAAGCCTGTATATTGGATCCTGCTAGATGCGCCACAATGGATTCTTCAAGTGCACTAACTAGTTGTCGCACACCAATGCCTAAACGCTTGATGTTTAATAATACATACATCATTTGTTGCCCAGGACCGTGATACGTGATTTGCCCACCTCGGTCTACTTGTACAACCGGGATCCCATTGGGATTTAACAGATGCTCCGCTTTACCAGCTTGACCTTGAGTGTACACAGGATGATGTTCAACTAACCAAATTTCATCGACCGTATCGCCAGTTCGCGTGTCGGTAAATGTATGCATCGCCTGCCATATCGGCTCATAGGGTTGCACATGCAATTGGCGAACAATCAAAGCCATTAAATAACAACGCGCACAAGTTCTAAGGCTGATAATTCAGTGTAGATTGTTTCCATATGTTCTTTGGAGGTGACTTTTACACTTAATGATAATGAATGATAGTTACCTTTAGCACTGGGTTTAAGGCTCGGTGCGTAATCACCCGGTGCGTGTATCTGTAGACATTCTACAACGACACTTGTGAGTTGTTCATCGGCTAGGCCTAAGACTCTAAATGTCTGAAAACATGGAAAATCTAATAGTTGATCAAATTGCGTTTCCATTACTTAACCTTATTTAATGTGCTGAAAGAAACAAATAAAAACGGCCTGATTATACACCTAGGCCGTTGTTATAAATAGAGTGTACAGTGAGGTTAGCGACGATTAATTAGCCGGCTCGTCACTAAACTGTAAACGAATGTAATCAAGTGTCTTATCAAATATCCCACCTTCAGTGACTTCTTGTAAGGCCACAAGTGGATAATCGGCTAATGTTTCACCTTCTAACTCAAGGCTTAATATGCCGACGATCTCACCTTTTTCAAGGGGAGCTTCTAAATGTCTATCAATAATAAAATTAGCTTGAAGATTCTTAGCTTGACCTCGAGGGATAGTTAAATCGATATCTTTGATCACACCTAAATCAACGGTTTTACGATTACCCATATAGATTCGATGAGCTACAAAGCTATGTCCAGCTTTGTATGGCGATACAGATTCAAAGAAACGGAAGCCATAACGTAGGAGTTTTTTGTTTTCAACTTTACGAGCCCGTTCAGATTCGGTACCCATCACTACTGAAATCAAGCGCATGTCGCCTTGAGTTGCCGAGGTAATTAAGCTGTAACCCGCATCCGAAGTGTGTCCTGTTTTGATCCCGTCGACACTTAATGCTTTGTCCCATAACAAACTATTACGATTAAATTGACGGATATTGTTATAGGTAAATTCTTTTTGGCTATATAACTGATATTCAGAAGGGTTATCACGGATGAGAGCTTGAGATAAAATAGCCATATCGCGTGGAGAAGTAAAATGTTGTGCGTCATGTAACCCATGGGCATTAACAAAATTAGTGGCAGTCATACCTAGCTTGGCGGCATGCGCATTCATCATTGATGCGAATGCCTCTTGCGAACCCGCAATGTGTTCGGCCATTGCAACACATGCGTCATTACCTGACTGGATCACAATACCATGCATTAAATCCGATACACTGACATTAGTGCCGACTTCGATAAACATTTTAGATGAATCTGGAAAGTTTTTGGCCCAGGCATTTTCTGAAATCATAACAGAATCAGACAATTGAATATTGCCCGCTTGTAACTCTTGACCGATGACATACATTGTCATTATTTTGGTTAACGATGCAGGTGCTAATTGCATGTCAGCATTTTGTTCAGCGATGACATCACCGGTATTCGCGTCTAACAAAATATAACCTGACGCTGCGACACTTGGCGCTGGAGGAATGATAACAACTGCATGACTCATGCTTGCAACACACAGCATAAATACCAATGTAACGATTTTTTGCATACAACACCTAAATTAAAATACTAAACTTCGAAAGATGATAACATTTTTCACTGCAAGATATGACTCTTAGAAGCTAAAAAAGTTGCATTCCTGTCATGGTTATTGTGTTTCTAGAATGAAAGCCTGTGTATACCCCGTGCCTATTACATCTTGGAGTAGGGCATTGGCTAATAATCTATTGGGAATTGGACCAATCAAGGTTCTAAAAATATCATTATCATTGGCAATAGTTGCCGGATGAGCATAAATGACATGCGCTGCTTCAGCCAAAGAGGCGGCTTGTGCCCTATCTGAAAAAGCCGCTAATTGAATAAATAGTTGGTTGGCATCAGGTTGCAACGGGGCTGGGTCTAAAAACTGCTGTAAAGGCACTGCTTGATTGTTACCCACAGTCACCATATCTTGTTCATTAACATGAATTACTTCTAGTCGTACTGACGCTGTACCTGATTGTAAATAATCCAGTTCTTTGGCGGCAGCAAAAGATAAATCAATGATCCGGTTTGCATGAAATGGACCTCGGTCATTGATCCGTACAATAATGCTTTTGTTGTTATCCGTATTAGTGACTCGTGCATAAGAGGGTAAAGGTAACGTCTTATGCGCAGCGGTAAATTCATACATGTCGAAGATTTCACCGTTGGAAGTCAAATGCCCATGGAATTTTTGGCCGTACCAGGATGCAAGTCCTTCATCCACAAATCCTTGCCCGGATAATATCGGTTGATAGTTAATGCCGCGAATTGTGTAAGGACGCATGTTGGCTAATCGGTAGGGTTCATATTTAGGGGTAATCACGCTGGGTTCATGATCAGGAATTAATACAACAGGTGCCGAATCAATTTTTATTGCGTAGCGACTACTCGGTTGAGAACTGCAACCGACCATGAATATTATACTGATACTACAAAGCATACTCATTAAACGATGAATACGGCGAGACAATTTTCTTGTCATCGGGACATTACTCTTTGTTGGGTGGAGATGGCCATTAACAAACCAAAACCAGACATTAATGTAACCATGGAGGTGCCACCGTAACTGATCAGTGGTAAAGGTACACCGACAACAGGCAATAAACCTGACACCATTCCCATATTTACAAAGACATAAACAAAAAATGTTAGCGTGATACTGCCCGCCAACAACTTGCTAAACAAAAATTGACAACGTGAAGCGATGATCAGTCCTCGGCCCACGATAAAACCATAGACTAATAACAGGCCGATGACGCCTAAAAATCCAAATTCTTCACTAAATACCGCAAAAATAAAATCGGTATGTCGTTCAGGTAAAAATTCTAATTGGGATTGTGAGCCTTGTAACCAACCTTTACCCGTCCAACCACCAGAGCCAATGGCGATTTTGGATTGAATAATATGATAGCCAGCGCCTAAAGGATCGCTTTCTGGATTGAGAAACGTAATAACGCGTTGTTTTTGGTAAGCTTTCATCAAAAACAACCACATAATTGGTGCAAAACTGCCAGCCAAGATAACGAACAGTCCGATAATACGCCAACTCATTCCAGCCAAAAATAACACAAATATCCCAGAACTAGCAATCAGTAGTGATGTACCTAAATCCGGTTGCCGAGCGATTAATACGGTAGGTATGACGACGATTAATAAAGCAATGAGTAAGGTTTTTAGTTTTGGTGGCATACCATATTTACTGAGATACCATGCAACGGTCATCGGCACGAATAATTTTAATATTTCAGATGGTTGAAAACGAAATACACCTAAATCTAACCAACGTTGCGCTCCTTTGCCAGTAACGCCGACCGTTAATACCGCCAGCAACAGTATGATACCTAGTGCATACACAAATGGTGCAATATTACGATAAAACAAAACGGGTATCTGTGCTAATAAAAACATAGCCATTAAACCAATAACTAGGCGAGTGACTTGCCGTTGAATTAACGCCAAATCTTGCCCACTTGCCGAGTAAATGGTCATTAAGCCAATACTCATGAGCACGAGTAATCCAAATAATAACCATACATCAACATGGATTTTTTCAAGGAAAGTCTCTGATTGATGCATCGCGGTTTTGCTATTAAAAAACATTATGGAGCACCTATATCAAGCGTGCTAGAAATATCCGACGACATGGGACGTTCGACTAACCAAAAATCCATCACTTGACGTGCAATGGGGGCTGCATTTGAGCCGCCACCACCTGCATTTTCAAGAGCGACCATCACACTCAACTTCGGTGCGTTGGCCGGTGCATAGCCTAAGTACATAGCGTTATCTTTTAAATAATCAGCAATAATTAAATCATCTACATTTTGATCTTGTCCAACCGAAAAAAGTTGGGCCGTACCGGTTTTACCCGCAGAAATATATGGTGTGTCTGCATAGGCTTTGTACGCCGTGCCATAGGGTGAATTAACGGTATCAATCATAGCTTGTTGTATAATATTCCAATTTGCTGGGTTTAATACTTGAATGGGTTCTGCTGTATTGAGTGGTTCGGCGATGACCTTTTGCTCAATTAGCTGTGCTTGTAATAATTTAGGACGGCGGCGTTCCCCTTGATTAATGATCGTATTGAGTGAATCGACCAATTGGATCGGAGTGGCAGTCCAATACCCTTGTCCAATCCCCACTGAAATTGTATCTCCGATATACCAAGGTTGGTTGAACTTTGCGCGTTTCCAGCCTCGGCTGGGCATATTACCATCTGACTCTTCAAGTAAATCAATATTCGTGTGTTCTCCAAAGCCAAAACGCGCCATGTAATCATGGATTGAATCGATTCCTAAATTATAAGCTAACTCATAAAAAAACGTATCACATGAGACAACAATAGAACGGTTTACATCGACCTTGCCATGACCGCGTCTGAGCCAATCACGCCAGATATGTTCGACATCATTCAATTGATAATAGCCTTTGTCTTGGATACTAGTGGTGCGGTTGATCGTTTGATTTTCAAGGCCGAGTAAAGCTAGATGTGGTTTGACTAGGGATGCTGGTGGGTATTGCCCTTGTACCGCACGGTTAAGTAAGGGTTTGTCTTTGTTTTGTATTAACTTTGCGTATTCTGTGCGTGAGATACCATTGATGAATAAATTTGGGTCATAGGATGGGTTTGAATACATCGCAAGTATACCGCCATCAGTTGGATCTGAGACAATTACCGAGCCTTTTTTATTGGTCAAAATCTGTTGCGTATATAATTGCAGTTCAATATCAATATTGAGAATTAGATCTTCACCTGGTACGGGCGGCGTTTTATCTAATACCCTGAGTGTACGACCTTTACTGTCAACTTCTAATTGAGCATAACCGGCTTTACCGTGCAACCGTTCTTCATAATATCGCTCGATGCCTTGTTTACCGATATGCTTAGTCGCTGCATACGATGATTGTGCACCCCAGCTAGCGATTAGATTTAAATCACGGGCGTTGATTTTTGAGACATAACCTAAGACATGGGTTAAGGCACTGCCATAAGGATAATATCTAGCTAAACTCGCTTCGACCGATACGCCATCAAATAGATGTTGTTGGGCTGAGAATAAAGCCATCATGGTTTCATCCATATTGGATACCAAAGTAACCGGTTGGAATCGACGCTGACGTTTGCGGTTTACTTCAAAACGCGCCACTGTTTTGTCGGATAAGTCGAGCAAGTGTTGCAATTGCTTGAGTGTTTTGGGGAGGTTGTCAACTTGCTCAAGGGCGACTTCTAAGTTAAATACAGGGCGATTTTCAGCAATGATTATACCATTGCGATCATAGATTAATCCGCGATTAGGGGGTAGGGGAATGACTTTAATCCGGTTGCCATCTGCGCGGATCTGATAATCTTCAAATTGGTTGATTTGTAATGAATATAAGTTTTGTAGGACTACAATTAACAACACCAGACAAAATAACACAGCAAACAAACAACGGCGCAAAAACAGATTTGATTCTGCCGAGTAATCCCGAATGGTTTGTCGTTGTTTGCCCATTGATAAATGCCTTGTGGTTATTCTCTATGGTACGGGTGATTTTGAGTAATAGACCAAGCGCGATAAAGACTTTCGACCACGATGACTCGCACTAGCGGGTGAGGTAGCGTTAATGGTGATAAAGACCAGCGTTGCTCTGCTTTTGCTAAACACGCAGGGGCTAAACCTTCAGGTCCACCGATGAGTAAACTGATATCACGACCGTCCATTTTCCAACTGTCAATTTGTTGGGCTAGTGTGGGTGAATCCCAAGGCTTACCGAGTACTTCAAGGGTAACGACTTTGTCGTGTTTACCGATGGCTTGACAGGTAAGCTCACCTTCTTTTTCTAAAATTCGCGCCACATCTGCGTTTTTACCTCGTTTTCCCGCAGGAATTTGGGTAAATTTAACAGGCATGTCATTGGGAAATCGTTTTAGAAAGTGATCGCACCCAGTCTCAACCCATGCTGGCATTTTCGTTCCTACAGCGATGATTTGAATGCGCATACCAAGCCTATTAGGAAATTATGACCAGAGTTTTTCTAATTGATAAAAATCGCGGGTTTCATCTTGCATAACGTGTAAGACTACTTCGCCTAGGTCAACCAATACCCATTCGCCACTTTCTTGACCTTCGATACTCAGTGGTCTTTGACCAGCGCGTTTCATTTCTACAACCACATTTTCTGCGATGGATCGTACGTGACGTTTTGAGTTACCAGTACAAACAATCATGGTATCTGTAATCGTTGATGTGCCACTGACGTCAATATCAGTAATGTCGCGGCCTTTCATGTCTTCAATTTTATCGATGACGAATTTTTTTAAGCTATCGTGGTCCAAGTGTGCCTCAGTCTGCATATAAGTGATGTTTACGAATATAGTTTAACACGCTTGGCGCAATATATTGACTTTCTATTTGTGGGTTTTTTAATTCTGTGCGGCACTGTGTCGAGGAGATGTCAACGGGAGCTAAGCAAACACGCGTGATTTGCCCATTTTTAAAGGTTATGGGGCCCGTTTCTTGCGTGGTTATATTTTGTTCGATTTGGGTCTGATGTGAAGCAATATCGACGTTCTCTTGTAACGATGTGCGCTGTTTTGCAGCAAACTCATCAGATAATCTGGGTAAAACAATCAAATGGCACAGTTGCAAGATCGCAAGGTAATCGTGCCATGTATGTAGACTTTGTAGACTATCTTCACCAATAATAAAAAACACGTTATGGTTGGCGGCAAAGTGGCGCAACGTTGACACCGAGTAAGAAGGCTGTGGTTGCAATAATTCATAGTCTTCAATATACAAACTTGGATGCGTTGCAATACTCAAATTCAGCATGGCAAGCCGATGTTGAATTGATACTGGTGGCGTTGCTAGTTTGTGCGGTGAAATTGCATTCGGCATTAAGCCTATATGAGGAAACTGGTAGCGTACTTGTAAATCTAGTAGCGTATTAATGTGACCTAGATGCGGCGGATTAAAACTCCCACCAAACAAAGCGATCGTTGTTTTATTGCTGGACATATTCAGTGAGGCCATACGGCGTAAACAACAAACATAAATGACACAATAAGACGTATGGGCGTGTCGGTACACTATTTTTGAATTGAAAATCAGCGTCTTTAAGTGCCAAGCGAAGTGCATCAAATTTAGGCATAGAGTAATGCGTCAGTAGATTGATATACAGTGCTTGCTTGTTACCCCAAACACGCAGTGCTTGCCAATTTATTGGGGCACCTTGTTGTTGCAATTGATATATGTTGTATAAGGTTTCGAATTCTTTGATCAATGCCCAAATAATAATATTAGGCTCTAATCCTTCACTTTCCAAGCGAAACAATAGTTTGACTAACCGCTGTGTATCGCATGCCAACATGGTATCGATTAATTGATATACATTAAAGCGAGATTGCTCTACAACGGCAGCTTTGCATTGCTCGATACTTAAGGTGGTACCTGCATAGAGCAACCCTAACTTATCCACCTCTTGCTTGGCAGCTAGCATGTTACCTTCACATGCATCAGCAATAAAGGCGATACATTGAGGGGTAGTATGCACTTGTACTTGTTGCAATAAATTGGCGATCCAGTTTTCTAAATCTCGTCCTTCAAGTGCAAAGCAGGGGACGAACCAACCTTTTTGGGCTAGGGTTTTAAACCATTTTGTGTTTTGTACATCTTTGCCAACACGAGGGCCATGAATAACCAAAATCACATCTTCAGATGTGTTTTCTGCAATAGATAGCAAGGTTTTGCTACCTTCTTTGCCAGGTTTACCGGTCGGTAATGCTAATTCAATCAACTGTTTATCACAAAAAAGTGACAGTGTTTGTGTGGCATCAATTAAACTCGGCCAAGCAAAATCAGCATCTGCACTCAGACTTTGACGTTCGGTGAATCCTGCTTGCAAGGCTGCGTGACGAACAGTATCAAGTGCTTCAATAGTCTGCTGTGGCTCATCACCAAAAATCATGATTATGGGCACTAGCCCTTGTTGGCATTGATGTGTAAGTTGATTCAATCGCAGCTGCATCTTAAGGCACCGATATCTGTGCTATGTGACCAGGTAGTCGGCGATAAATCGTATCAGCCGCTTCTTGACGTAACTCATCCAATACTAAGTTGAGTTCACGCGTCTTAGCTAACACTTGACGAGGATCATCTTGATATTCACGTAATAAAGTAAAACTGTATACCAATGGGTCGTTATCAAGGTACCTGACTTGGTATTTAACAAGATAAATAAGCTCATATTCAGCCACCTGTCCGGTTGAAAATACCGACAATAAACGGCGGTCAACGGATTCTGGTGAAATCATCAAGCGATGTTTAATTTCACCATTGATACTGTCGGGTAAACCCTGTTGGATGAAATATTCGCTGACCTTGCTGTGTAAAGGCGAATATAGCTGTGGCATGCTCACATGTAACTGCGGTAATACCGATGCAGGGATTTGTTGTCCCCGCAACGCAAAACCACAGCTCGACAATAGCATAATAGCCGCTAATGCAGATAGCGCCAGGCAAAAGCGGTTGATCAATCTATGACGAGTGAATGACATCGGGTTAGTTAGCCACAATATTGAGTAATTTACCCGGCACATAAATGATTTTACGGATCGTTTTGCCGTCGATAAAACTTTGCACATTACTATCAGCTTGACCTAACGTTTCGACACTCTCTTGACTAGCGTCGGCAGCAACCGTTATTTTGGCGCGTAATTTACCATTTACTTGTACAATGATGAGTTTTTCGGCTTCTACCATAGCTTGTGCGTCAGCCTGCGGCCAAGGCGCAAGATGCACATCCACATGACCAAGAATACGCCATAATTCATCACAAATATGCGGTGTGATTGGCGTTAACATCAAGACAATTGCTTCCACACCTTCTTGTAAGATGGCACGGTCTTGCTCTGACTCCGTTGGGGCTTTTTGTAAATGATTACTCAACTCCATTACCGCAGCGATAGCGGTATTAAACGTTTGTCTGCGTTCGATATCATCACTGACTTTTGCAATGGTTTTGTGGATTTGTCGACGTAAATCCTGTTGTGCTTTATTCAGTTGCTGCGCATCAAGCTCAACCGTCGCACCTAAAGCAACATGTTCTGTCACGAGTTTCCAAACACGTTTTAAAAAGCGATTCGCTCCTTCAACACCGGAGTCAACCCATTCTAGTGTTTGTTCTGGTGGCGCTGCAAACATCGTAAACAAGCGCACCGTATCCGCACCATACAAGTCAATCACTTGTTGAGGGTCGATACCGTTATTCTTAGATTTAGACATTTTGGTCATGCCATCATGTACAACAGGGAGGCCATCACTGATTAACACCGCGGATACGGTGCGACCTTTAGCGTCTTTTTCTACGCTGATATCGGCCGGTGAATACCAGGTTTTTTTACCACTAGCATCTTCACGATAAAAAGAATCAGCGAGTACCATGCCTTGGCACAATAAACGCTTATACGGCTCGTCTGAATCAACCAGTCCCTCATCGCGTAATAATTTATGGAAAAAGCGCGAGTACAGTAAATGCAAAATAGCATGCTCAATGCCCCCCACATATTGGTCAACTGGCAACCAATAGTTTGATTCTTTCGGGTCAAGCATTGCATCGCCAGGTTGAGATGTGTATCGCGCGTAGTACCAAGATGATTCCATGAATGTATCAAACGTATCGGTTTCACGTAATGCAGCTGCACCATTAAAGGTGGTTTTAGCCCATTCAAGATCTGATTTTATCGGTGATGTTACCCCATCCATAACCACATCTTCAGGCAGGATAACGGGAAGTTGGTCATTGGGTACTGGCACAGATTCGCCATTGTCTAAGTTCAACATTGGGATCGGTGAACCCCAATAACGTTGGCGTGATACACCCCAATCGCGTAATCGATAATTGACAGTTTTGGTGCCTTTGCCGAGTGCTTCTAGTTTGCTAGCAATGGCATCAAATCCGGCTGCAAAATCCAATCCATCAAACTCCGCTGAGTTTATCAATGGGCCTTTTTCTGTGTAAGCTTGGACGGATAAATCGCAGTCTGCGCCCGTTACCACTTGTTTAATCGGTAATTGGTAAGCTTTGGCAAACTCATAATCACGTTGATCATGTCCCGGTACGGCCATGACGGCACCTGAGCCGTAGCCCATCAAGACAAAGTTAGCAATCCAAATTGGAATGATTTCGCCGGTTAAAGGATGGATAGCCGTAAAGCCGGTATCGACACCCTTTTTCTCCATAGTCGCCATGTCGGCCTCAGCCACTTTTGCATTTTTACAGGCATCTATAAACGGAACTAATTCCGGTCTTAGCTCTGCTGCTGCTAACGCGATAGGGTGTTGTGCAGCAACGGCAACATAACTCACACCATAGAGAGTATCAGGACGAGTGGTGTACACTTCTAAGCTATCTAATTGGGCAATGGTGTGCGGTAAATCAAACGCGATTTCAACCCCTTCAGAGCGTCCAATCCAGTTTTTTTGCATTGCTTTAACTTGCTCAGGCCATTGATCAAGTTGTTCTAAATCATCTAATAAATTTTGGGCATAGGCTGTAATTTTGATAAACCATTGTGGTATTTCTTTTTGTTCTACAACCGCGCCAGAGCGCCATCCACGTCCATCAATTACTTGTTCATTAGCAAGTACAGTCTGGTCAATCGGATCCCAGTTGACCGTTGATAATTTTTTATACACTAGGCCTTTTTCGAACAAACGGGTAAAAAACCATTGTTCCCAGCGATAATATTCCGGTTGGCAAGTCGCAAATTCACGGTCCCAATCATAGCCAAAGCCTAATGAATTGAGCTGTGATTTCATGTAGTCAATATTCGAATAAGTCCAGTTAGCCGGAGCGGTATTATTATTAATTGCCGCGTTTTCAGCCGGCAAACCAAAGGCATCCCAGCCCATCGGTTGCAGTACATTCTTACCGAGCATCCTTTGATGACGACTAATCACATCTCCAATAGTGTAATTACGAACATGCCCCATATGTAACTTACCACTTGGATAAGGAAACATAGACAAACAATAAAACTTTTCTTTAGTATCATCTGGTTTAGCAGCAAAACACGCGTTATCACGCCAGTATTGTTGTACTTGGGATTCGATAGTTTGGGGAGAATAAGGCTGTTGTGACATGTAGTTAAATAATCCACGTAAATTTGTTTTATTTTATGCCACATAGAATACCTTAGCTAAGCGCTTAAGGCTATGCTAGAAAAGGAATTTTTATGCGACTAATGGCACCAGTGTGTGTAGACTATTAGGATATTTCGTATTAATAACCTAACAGTGACCTTTCCTATGGCTAATTCTTTATTCAGTGATCATTCGGCAATGCTAGAGTTGATGGCAATCACTCGTCTGGATGCACACCAGTGCCATGCTCAATTAAGCGATTTTGATATTCCTGCATTACTGAGCGAACAACACGCTAATCCAACCAATGAAAAAATATTTATTGGTCAAAAACGCGCCAAACGTGCACTTGAATTTGGGTTGGGTATCGATGCGCCAGGCTACAACTTGTTTGTGATGGGGGAGTTAGCGACGGGCCGAACCACGTTAGTCAAAACTTACATAGAACAATATGGTCAGCCACAACGTGCGCCAAGTGATTGGGTTTATGTTAATAATTTTAATGATGAGCGTGTGCCGATAGCTATAGAGTTTAGCACTGGGCAGAGTAAAATTTTTGAAAAAAACATGCAGGATTTAGTCGATAATTTACTCGATACGTTTCCTGCTGCATTTGACAATCCCGGTTTTCAACGCAAACAAATCTCACTCAAAAAAGAATATGAAGCGCTGTATGACGCGGCATTAGAAGAAGTTGAAGCGAAAGCGAAACCTTACGATATAGCCATGTTTGAAGATGATGGTAAAGTGGCTTTTTTGCCGATTGTTGATAATAAACCCGTTGAGGATGAACAGTTTCACGCTCTTGATGAATCGGTCAAATCTGAGTTTATGCTGCATATCAAAGAATGTGAGCAAGCATTAGAAGAAGCCTTGTTTGAATTACCGGCATGGAAGCGTCAGTTAGCCGAGCAATTACGCCAATTAAAGCGCGATACTGCTGAGCAGAGTATCAAACCGTTATTAAAAACATTGGAGCATACCTATGCTCAAAACCTGGCCGTATTAAAATACCTCCGCTCAATCAAAGACCACGTGATTGACTCGGTATTATGGTTGGATGATTTAGATGAAAAAGAAGAAAAATACGACGTCACTGAAACCAAAGAGATGTTGCAAAGTCATTATTTGCCAAATGTATTGGTTCAACATGAATTAACCGCCACCGCCCCAATTATTTATACGTCTCATCCTACTTACCAAAATTTGTTTGGTCGAATCGAATACTCTACTGCCCAAGGCAGTATTATGACTGATTTTAGTATGATTTTTAGTGGTGCATTACATCAAGCCAATGGTGGCTATTTATTGCTAGATGCCGATAAAATGGTCGATCAACCGCATGCTTGGGAATCGCTCAAGCGTGCATTAAAACAACAGCAAATTCGGGTTGACCTGCCGCAACAAGATGCTGGCATGGTGAATTCGATGACATTGTCACCGACCGCTATTCCACTTAATGTAAAAGTCATATTGCTAGGCTCTCGTGAATTATTTTATTTATTACAAGATTACGATGCTGAATTTGAACAACTGTTTAATGTGTTAGTTGATTTTGATTACGAGTTACCGCTATCAAAAAATAACATTCAGGATTTTATTATCTGTGCACAGCAACACATTAATGCTTTGGGCTTTACTGATGTCACGCCAGATGCAATGGCATTATTAATCAAATATAGTCTGCGTATGGCAGAGCATCAAACAAAACTCAGTGCGAAATTCTCTGCCATTATTGAGCTGATAAATGAATCTGCTTACTTTGCTCGACAATCTCATAGTGACGTATTTGCTGCTGAATTTATTGATACGGCAATCCGCGAAAAGGAACGCCGTTTATCTCGTGTTGCCACAACACTATTAGAAGACATAAAAGAAAAACAAATCTTAATCAATACGCAAGGTACGGCGATCGGAAAGGTAAATGGTTTGACTGTACTTGATGCTGGTGGCAGTGCGTTCGGTACGCCGGCACGCTTAACGGCAACTGTGTATGTCGGCTCTAGTGGTGTCATTGATATCGAGCGAGAGGTGGAGTTAGGACAATCAATTCACTCTAAAGGTGTAATGTTGTTAACCGGATATTTAGGACAAAAATACGCACAGCATTTTCCATTAACGCTTTCTGCAAATATCGCTTTAGAGCAATCCTATGGTTATATCGATGGTGATAGCGCATCGCTAGGTGAATTAGTTGCATTAATTTCGGCGTTAACGGATATCCCGTGTTTACAGTCATTAGCAATTACCGGCTCGATTAATCAATACGGCGAAGTACAGTCAGTTGGTGGGATTAATGAAAAAATCGAAGGCTTCTATGATTTGTGTCTGCATCGAGGTTTATCGCCTGATAATGGTGTGATCATTCCTTTTTCTAACCACATTCATTTATTACTGCGTGATGATATTGTCCAAGCCATTAAAGCGGGTCGCTTTTCTGTTTTTGCAGTCAAAACGGTGGATGAAGCATTAAGCTTATTAATGCAACGTGAGGCGGGTCAATATAATCTTAAAGGACGTTACCCTAAAGGCACGATTAATTATCTGGCATTAAACCAATTGTATAATATTTCAAATGTTGTTAATGGCAGTGATGAAGAATAAGGGGTTAAACCCAGTAGGGGGGGGAGTAATAATTATTTGGGTGCCATTCGCAATCCACCATCTAAGCGAATGGTTTCGCCATTGAGATATGCGTTGACACAAATATGCTGTGCCAGTTGAGCAAATTCAAGCGGGTTACCTAATCGCTGCGGCTGAACAACGGTTTCGGCTAAGGCATCTTGTACTGGTTGTGGCATAGCTAATAACATAGGAGTTGCCATTATGCCTGGTGCTATCGTATTCACCCGAATGCCATGCGCGGCTAAATCTCTAGCCATTGCTAAACACAGACCAATCAAACCAGCCTTACTAGCAGCATAGGCAGTTTGGCCAACTTGCCCTTCATAGCCTGCAATGGATGCCGTATTGATTATCACACCACGTTGTTGCTGTGAATCAATGGGGTTTTTTGCCATCAATTCGGCAACAGACTTAGCAACATTAAAACTGCCAATCAAATTAATATCAATGACGTGTTTAAAGAGGCTTAAAGGTTGTGCTTTTCCGGATTTATCCAAGATACGTTTAGCCGGCGCAATACCTGCACAGTTGATACATATATCGATTTGTCCAAACTGCTTTACAATAGTCGCCAAAGTGCTGTCTATTTGGGTTTCGTCAGTGACATCAACAGCAAAAAAAGCCGCAAATTCGCTGGCTAAATCTTGCATGGCTTGCTGCCCTTGCTCGGCATTAATATCGAGCAAAGCGACGTGTGCACCTTGCTGGATAAAGTACGACGCCGTTGCAAAGCCTAAGCCAGAACCAGCGCCAGTAATAACCGCAACTTTACCGTGTAAATTAGTCGGCATTGCTGAATTGTCGAGCTTATCATTGGTCATTACTTATCCTTGTGAGTCACAACGTCATTGCCGTAGAGGTTATTTTTTTGGGATTGAGATTTTTTTCTCAGGGGATGGTTTAAAAATAACCAATACATGGCCAATTGTTTGCACCTTTACAGCAGCTGTTTCCCGGACAATAGCATCGATGATTAATTGCTTCTCGTCACGATCGTCAGTAGGGATTTTAACCTTAATCAGTTCATGATGAGCAAGGGCTGATTCGATTTCAGCTAACACACCCTCAGTGAACCCGTTATTACCAAGCTGGATGATTGGTTTTAATGGATGGGCGAGGCCTTTTAGGTATTGCTTTTGTTTATTTGATAAATTCATGAATTATTGTCTTAAATTTCACACATTGGACTTGAAAAAATGTATTCTACTCCTATCTATCAGTTAAGACCAATATCGTTGTTGAAAAAATAACAATATAGTGTTGTTTTTATAGGGCAAGTCACATCTAAAGTCGTGGTTTGTGCCGTTATATTAATATTACACCGCTTTTCTCGAACTTTATTGAACACAATCAGCAAATAAAACGTAGTAATACCATAATCCGATATATCTCGCTTACACGAGTGATATATTTGACGTAAGAGTTTTACAGCAAAACAGTGGACTTAGTGGCAGTGCGTTTGTAAATATAGTACGCTTACTAGAGTTAAAGATATCTCAGTATCAAGCATAATAAGAGGTTAATGGCGTTGAGTGATATGGCAAAAAATTTAATCCTATGGTTAGTTATCGCAGTTGTATTAATGGCGGTGTTCGACAGTTTTTCACCTGGTGAAAATACGCGTCCACAGACCGACTACACAACATTTTTGAAAGAAGCCAATCAAGGCATGATCCGTGAAGTCAAAATTGACAGTACCAAAAATGAAATTCGTGGCGTAAAACGCTCGGGTGAAAATTTTGTCACTTATATTCCGTACTTCGACGACCAATTAGTATCTGACTTAGTCAAGCAAGATGTGCGTGTACTTGGTGAGCCGCCAGCAGAGCAATCCATGTTGGCAAGCATCTTTATCTCATGGTTCCCTATGTTATTGCTGATTGGTGTATGGATATTTTTCATGCGCCAAATGCAAGGTGGCGGTGGCAAAGGTGCCATGTCATTTGGTAAATCAAAAGCAAAATTGTTAGGTGAAGATCAAATAAAGACAACATTTGCTGATGTGGCTGGTTGTGATGAAGCCAAAGAAGATGTCACTGAGTTAGTTGATTTCTTACGCGATCCATCCAAATTCCAAAAATTAGGTGGCAAGATCCCTAAAGGTATATTAATGGTCGGCCCACCAGGAACAGGTAAAACATTACTTGCTAAAGCAATTGCAGGTGAAGCAAAAGTGCCTTTCTTTGCTATTTCAGGTTCTGATTTTGTCGAAATGTTCGTCGGTGTCGGCGCATCTCGAGTCAGAGACATGTTTGAACAAGCAAAGAAAAGCGCACCTTGTATTATCTTTATTGATGAAATCGATGCGGTTGGGCGTCAACGTGGAGCGGGTCTTGGTGGCGGTCATGATGAACGTGAGCAAACGCTTAACCAAATGTTAGTCGAGATGGACGGATTTGAAGGCAACGAAGGCATCATTGTTATTGCTGCAACTAACCGTCCAGACGTACTAGATCCAGCGTTATTACGTCCTGGTCGTTTTGACCGTCAAGTTGTTGTTGGTTTACCTGATATCCGAGGTCGTGAGCACATCTTAAAAGTGCACATGCGCAAGGTGCCACTAGCAGATAACGTTGAACCATCATTAATTGCACGTGGTACTCCGGGTTTTTCTGGTGCTGATTTAGCCAACTTGGTCAACGAAGCGGCACTATTTGCAGCTCGTTTAAACAAACGCCTAGTAGCAATGGAAGAATTTGAAAAAGCAAAAGACAAAATCATGATGGGCTCTGAGCGCAAATCAATGGTGATGTCTGAAGAAGAAAAAGCGATGACCGCTTATCACGAAGCTGGACATGCCATTGTCGGTCGTTTAGTACCAGAACATGATCCAGTGTACAAGGTATCCATTATTCCTCGTGGTCGTGCCTTAGGTGTTACTATGTATCTGCCTGAGCAAGACCGTGTTAGCCATACTAAGCAACATTTAGAAAGTATGATTTCTAGCTTATATGGTGGTCGTTTAGCTGAAGCCATCATCTATGGTAAAGACAAAGTTACTACAGGTGCATCCAATGATATTGAACGTGCAACTGAGATTGCGCGTAAGATGGTGACACAGTGGGGACTGTCTGAAAAAATGGGACCTCAGTTGTATGCTGAAGAAGAAGGCGAAGTCTTCCTCGGTCGTTCGACCGCAAAATCATCCAGTATGTCTGATGATACAGCGCGTGCAATTGACGAAGAAATCAAAATATTGATTAATCGTAATTACAGCCGTGCCGAAACATTGTTAAATGAAAATTTAGATATTTTGCATGCAATGAAAGACACATTGATGAAATATGAAACAATCGATGCAAAACAAATTGATGATTTGATGAATCGAGTGGATGTGCGCCCACCAAGTGATTGGGAAGAGCGTAAGCCGAAAGATGACAATAATTCATCTGATAGCTCCGCTAAGAGTGAAGAACAGGATAATCCTGATTTGAAACCTTCAGGTGATGTACCTCAGTAAGATTGATTTGCACACTAAAAAAACGTCGGCTAACACCCGGCGTTTTTTTGTTTTTATATTATTTTAACGTATAATCAAAACCCATAAGTCATGTCTATATTTGTTAAGGAGAACACTCATGCAGTTTGGTCATAAACATGTTTTCTTTGATACTCCCCAAATCATGGGAGTACTCAATGTCACCCCTGATAGTTTTTCTGATGGCGGTCAATTTTCTAATTTAGATAAAGCAGTTAAACAAGCTGAGTTGATGGTTGAGCACGGTGCCGTGTTTATTGATATCGGTGGCGAATCAACTCGTCCTGGCGCACAACCCGTTGCAGTGCTTGAAGAGATTGAACGCGTTGTGCCGGTGATCCAAAAAATTGCAACTAACATTGATTGTGTTATCTCCATTGATACGTCAAAAGCGTTGGTGATGAAAGAAGCAGTCAATGCTGGTGCACGTTTAATTAACGACGTCTGCGCTTTACAGCAAGAAGATGCGCTGTCCAGTGCTGCGGCATTGAATGTGCCAGTGGCATTGATGCATATGCAAGGTGCCCCCCGCTCGATGCAAGACGCCCCCGATTACGCAAGTGTAGTGGGAGAGGTCTATGATTTTTTGGCTAAGCGCATCGATGTGTGTGTGGATGCAGGGATTAAACAATCGAATATTCTCATTGATCCTGGCTTTGGTTTTGGTAAAACGCTAGATCATAATTTTCAGTTATTAAAGCATTTTGATAAATTCAAACATTTGCATGTTCCAACTATCGCTGGGATGTCACGCAAATCCATGATTGGAAAATTACTGGATCGGGATATAGATGATCGGTTAGCAGGCAGCTTAGCCTGTGCGTTACTTGCCAGTAACAAAGGAGCGAGTATTTTGCGAGTTCATGATGTACAAGCGACCTATGATGTTGTGCGTATCTTAAATAAAATGAATAGTGTTGAATAAACCAAGAGGTTTATCGTTGTAAAGGATAATAAATGTATGAGTGAAAAAAAATATTTTGGTACTGATGGGATCCGTGGGCGTGTCGGTCAATCAGCGATTAACCCTGAATTTGTGACTAAATTAGGTTGGGCAGCTGGTAAAGTCTTAGCCGGTAAGGGCACCAACAAAGTACTAATAGGCAAAGACACTCGCATATCCGGTTATATGCTTGAGTCAGCTTTGGAAGCGGGGTTATCGGCAGCAGGTATCAATGTTGGTTTATTGGGTCCAATGCCAACACCAGCGATTGCGTATTTAACCAAAACATTTCGCTCAGAAGCCGGTATTGTCATCAGTGCCTCACATAATCCTTATTACGATAATGGTATTAAGTTTTTCTCTGCAAACGGTTACAAGCTCGATGATGAATTGGAATTAGCCATTGAAGCGATGCTAGAGGAACCAATGGATTGTGTTGATTCAAATAAATTAGGTAAGGCAATGCGTATTGATGACGCAGCTGGACGGTATATCGAGTTTTGTAAAGGCACTTTCCCAAGTGAGTTATCCCTCACAGGATTAAAGATAGTCGTCGATTGCGCACACGGCGCGACGTATCACATTGCACCTAGTGTATTGAGTGAATTAGGTGCAGAAGTCATTGAAATAGGCACAAAGCCTGACGGGTTAAACATCAATCACAAAGTAGGTGCCACATCCATGCGCGCTTGTGTTGATGCAGTACTTGAACACGAAGCGGATCTAGGGTTTGCTTTAGATGGTGACGGTGATCGTATTATGCTGGTCGATCACAGTGGTAATGTCATTGATGGTGATCAGATTATTTTTATTATTGCGCGTGATGCACTTAAGAATGGTCGTTTATCAGGTGGTGTAGTCGGTACACAAATGAGTAATTTAGGCTTAGAAGTGGCGTTAGATAACTTAGGGATCCCGTTTGCACGCTCAAAAGTGGGTGACCGCTATGTCATGGAGTTACTAAAAGAAAAAGGCTGGACGATTGGTGGTGAAAATTCAGGTCATGTGCTTAATTTAGCTACTATTTCGACTGGTGACGGTATCGTCGCTGGATTACAAGTTCTCACCGCAATGCTGCATTCTGGAAAATCACTGAAAGGCCTATTATCAGGTATGACTAAGTTTCCTCAAAAACTGGTCAATGTACGTTATGAACCTTGTGCTATTGATTACTGCGCCAACGAACAAGTGCTCGCTGCTGTGGCTGAAGCAGAGCATGCGCTAGGTAACACTGGCAGAGTGTTACTGAGAAAAAGTGGCACAGAGCCTTTAATTCGCGTCATGGTTGAAGCTGAAAGTAATGATGATGCCGATAAATGGTCTACACATATTGCTCAAGTTGTTACCCAAATCGCCGTGGGTAAATAATTATTACACCATCATGCGCATAAAATGCGTGAAAAATTGATGTTTATGAGCTTAGAAACCAGATTAGACTTGTATAATAGCAACAGGTTGGGTAATATCGCCGACCTGAAATTCATTGGTAAATGGACTTAAGGAAAAATCAGATGAGTAGGCAACAGATTGTCGCAGGTAATTGGAAATTAAATGGTTCAAAGGCATTGATTAATGCGTTTAATGAACACTTTACACATACCGATATACCAAACGTATCTATCATGTTATTTGTGCCCGCGCTATACGCCGAGGCGGTAGATAAGTCTGCGTTTTGTGTTGGCGTTCAAAATATCAGTGAACACTCATCTGGTGCGCACACTGGAGAATTAAGTGTCGCGATGCTAAATGATCTGGGGATCAAATACACCCTAGTCGGGCATTCTGAGCGACGCCAAATGTACGGTGATAGCAACGCCGTTGTTGCTAAGAAAGTGTCAGTGGCTTTAGATGCTGACATCACCCCAATATTGTGTGTGGGTGAATCACTTGAAACGCGTGATGCGGGCCAAGTCAACGAGTTCATTCAAGCACAACTAGACAGTGTAATTGAATTGGTTGGTATTGCCGGGTTAAGTCGATGTGTGGTTGCTTATGAACCTATATGGGCGATTGGTACTGGTCATACGGCAACGCCAGAACAAGCACAAGCGGTGCATGCCTTTATACGCCAGTACATAGCAAGTAAAGATGCGATGAGTGCACAACAAATTAGTATATTGTATGGCGGGAGCGTCAATGCGCAAACGGCATCCGATTTATTTGCTCAACCAGATATAGACGGTGGTTTAGTCGGTGGAGCAAGCTTACAACAAGCAGATTTTTTAACTATTTGCCAAGCGGCAAATCAAAGAGGCTAACATGTTACAAGAAGTATTGATCGTTGCTTATTTAATCGTCGCATTATTGTTGATCGGCCTGGTATTGATCCAACAAGGTAAAGGCGCAGACATGGGGGCTTCACTTGGTGGTGGTGGTTCTAACACTGTGTTTGGTTCAAGTGGCTCTGGTAACTTTTTAACTCGCTCTACAGCCATTTTAGCAACTTTTTTCTTTTTAATTAGTTTGTTATTAGGTAACCTTACCGCCTCAACTGAAAAAGCAGTTGATGAGTGGGAAAATCTTGAAGTACCCGTTTCTGAAGCGCCGATAATGGATGCACCTGCATCGGATGTGCCTGCCTCTGATGTACCAGTGGCAACGAGCATTCCAGAAAGTGATGTTCCCGCTGCACAAGAAGAAAAAGAAACAGACGGTACACCGAACTAGTTTCAACTAGTACAAGTTTCGCGGACGTGGTGGAATTGGTAGACACGCTACCTTGAGGGGGTAGTGCTCTTACGAGCGTGGGGGTTCAAGTCCCCCCGTCCGCACCAATATAAAAAAACCAGCTAATTTAGCTGGTTTTTTTTTGAGTAAAGATTAAATCATATTGCGCAGCTGATGGACAACATCAGGTTGCTCCCCAATCTTAACCCAGATTACTGCACCAGGTTTATGATCGTAGTCAATTGCTTTGGGAAACACCACAACATGACTCAGTTCAATGGCATTGACACGTTTAAAGTCTTTGGCATTATAATCTTTGGCTAACACGCCGTGTTTGCCTTTTGATAACTTGAGCTCTTCTTTATCGAGCGGCCCATGATACCCCGCAATTTTTGCATAACCACAAATCTGCTTGGAGCCTTTTTCAACTAAACCAATAAAGCCCGACTTTTTAAACTTACTGGTGCGTAGTTCCCAGGTGTGTTCGCCCGTTATAATTTTTTTTAAATGTGTTTGCTCCATAATTAACGCGCCGTTTTCGATGATATCAGCCAAAATATCCTCATCTTCACTCGCTAACGATGTGCGCTGTGGCGGCTCTTGTACAACTGTTGGAGTCTCTGCAACATTAACTGCTGAGGCTTTTTTACGGCTATTAGTTACTTTTTTCTTGATATCTTGAATGTCGTTTTTTAGGTATTTTTTAATGACAAGTTGTCGCTCACTGTTACAGTAAGTTTTGTCGTAATAGTATATCGCGTAAAGCGTAATACCAACGAGTAAGGTGATGGATAAAATCATGCTAATTCATAGCTCCGCGTAAGTTAGGTAGGGCGACGATGCATACGCACAGTGCGTATACACTAGCAATGAAATTGCAAATGTAATGCCATATATATTTAGTACTATAAACAATAAGTTAAAGTACCAAGGAAAGTAAGTCGGCAATAGCTGTAAAAAATACTGACAAAAAAACTCAGCACAGTGGCTGAGTAATTAGAAATAAGTGTTATTTATGCAACGCTATCGACTGGTTCTATCACGTTATCACGATTAGCAATGGCATCTTGCAGATCAAAATTGTCCATTAACAACATTAGGTCAGCAATACGACCACGAAAGGCAACGCATTGTTTGTCAGAATATTTGATTTTTTTGAGGGAGCAGCGGGTTTCGAATAAGTAAATGCGCTCTAGCATAAATTTGAGCTTATGTTCAGTAAGTTCCTCAAGCGCAGGAAGATTAATTTCTGCTTGTAATTGAGCATGATATTGAATGACTTGTTCACTGACAATATTGATTCTAGACATAGGACCACTAAACCTTTTAACATATGTGTAGTATTTGTTTCTAGGGTATTGCAAGTATCAGTCCAATGTCGCTAAAGCTTATCGATACGCTATTTGTAAAAATCAAATGTTTATTTTGATGCTAATGTGTAAATAAATTCGACAGTAAATGGCTAGTTTTCTTTTTGCATACATATATAGCAATTTTGAGCAGAACGTCTTATAATATGCACCGCAATTAAAAGCGTATGAAATCATTGAAATTAAAGGATAAATAGTGACTCCTATTACTCAAAAATTCCAGTATGGTCAGCATACTGTGACATTAGAAACGGGCGTAATCGCTCGTCAAGCCTCTGCTGCCGTTATGGCTAGCATGGATGATACTTGTGTTTTGGTTACCGTTGTTGGTAAAAAAGAAGCCAAAGCCGATCAAAACTTTTTTCCATTAACAGTTAATTATCAAGAAAAAGCTTATGCTGCGGGTAAAATCCCAGGCGGCTTTTTCAAGCGTGAAGGTCGTCCTTCAGAAAGCGAAACCTTAATCGCACGCCTTATTGACCGTCCAATCCGTCCATTATTCCCTGAAGGCTTCAAAAATGAAGTTCAGGTTGTAATCACGGTTGTGTCTGCTAACCCAGAAATCCCAACTGATATTATCTCTCTAATTGGTACATCAGCAGCATTAGCCATTTCTGGTATGCCATTTAATGGTCCAGTTGGCGCGGCGCGTGTTGGTTATACTGACGGTGAATATGTATTAAATACACGCACTTCAGAGCAAGAAGCAAGTCAATTAGACTTAGTGGTTGCTGGTACTGAATCAGCGGTGTTAATGGTTGAATCTGAAGCTGACATTCTTTCTGAAGAAGTCATGTTAGGTGCGGTAGTATTTGGTCATGAGCAATCACAGGCTGTTGTGAGCAATATTGCTGAATTTGCAGCAAATGTTAACACGCCGAAGTGGGATTGGACTGCTGAAGCTGAAAACACAGAATTAAAAGAGAAAGTTGCTGCTCACGCTCTAGAAGGCATGACTGCTGCGTATCAGATTTCTGATAAACTAGAACGCAAAACGGCTGTTGATACTGTAACTAGTGAAGCTGTAGCTGCGATCATCGCTGCAGATGCTGAGCAAGATGCAAAAGAAGTGTCTGAACTATTACATGACCTAGAGTCTGACGTTGTTCGTTCACGTATTCTTGCTGGTGAGCCACGTATCGATGGTCGTGATCCTGCGATGATCCGTGCGCTTGACGTTGCAACTGGCGTATTACCGCGTACTCACGGTTCTGCTGTATTTACACGTGGTGAAACTCAAGCATTAGTGGCAGCGACGCTTGGTACAGAGCGTGATGCACAGATGTTAGATGAGCTTGGTGGCATGGCTACTTCACGCTTCATGTTACATTATAACTTCCCTCCATATTCAGTGGGTGAAACGGGTTTCATCGGTTCACCAAAGCGTCGTGAAATTGGTCACGGTCGTCTGGCTAAACGTGGTATGCAAGCTGTTATGCCAAGTGAAACTGATTTCCCGTACGTTGTCCGTGTAGTATCAGAAATTACTGAATCTAACGGTTCTTCGTCAATGGCTTCGGTTTGTGGTACCTCTCTTGCGCTTATGGATGCCGGTGTGCCAATTAAAGCGTCTGTTGCGGGTATCGCGATGGGCCTAGTTAAGTCTGATGAAAACTTCGTTGTATTATCTGATATCTTGGGTGATGAAGATCACTTAGGCGATATGGACTTTAAAGTAGCGGGTACCACTGACGGTATCACTGCATTACAGATGGATATCAAGATCGAAGGTATCACTCAAGAAATCATGCAGATTGCGCTTAAACAAGCCAAAGAAGCACGTATTCATATCTTAGGTGTGATGGACCAAGCTATTAACGGTCATCGTGACGAGTTATCTGAATTTGCACCACGCATTTATACAATGAAAGTTGACCAAGATAAAATCCGTGACGTAATTGGTAAAGGCGGCGCGATGATCCGTGCGATTACTGAAGCATCTGATACGAATATCGAAATCGAAGATGATGGTACGATTAAGATTTTTGCAACTGAAAAAGCAAAAGCTGACATTGCGATTGAAAAAATCAAACAAGTCACTGCAGAAATCGAAGTAGGTAAGGTGTATGCCGGTAAAGTATCACGTATTGCTGACTTTGGTGCATTTGTTGAAGTATTACCAGGTAAAGATGGCCTTGTACATATCTCACAAATTGCTCACGAGCGTGTTGCGAAAGTCACAGATTACCTTGCAGAAGGTCAAGAAGTTCAGGTTAAGGTCATGGAAATTGATCGTCAAAACCGTGTGCGTTTAAGCATGAAAGAACTAATTGAAAAGCCTGCTCAAGAATCTGACGCAGAATAATCATTTAGTTGATATAAAAAGGAGCCCTAGCGGCTCCTTTTTTATGCCTAGTGCTAATTGAGGGTGTCACCCTCTTGCGTTTCATGTTAAATTTTTAACATTGTTTATATCCATACGCTATAAAGCAAGGATGTCAGATTTGTTCCGATTTTATATTTATCTAGTCGTTATCAGTACATTATTGACCAGCGGTTGTGCTGTGTCTGTTGACCAATCCAATAATACGTCGAAAAAAAGTGTTCCCAGCGAGTCAATGGCTAACTTGATTATACCTGAGCCTGTACCGGCTTCTCTGCGTGCGCAACAAGCATTAGCTAAATTTAATATTATTGTTATGAGTCCAGAGTTGACTGAGGATGAGCGAGCTGAATTGCTGTTTAAGCGGGGTCTGTTGCATGATAGTGTGGGTTTACCTAGTTTGGCGTTTTTGGACTTTAAACAAGCTCTCAGATTTAACCCTAGGTTATATCAAGCGTATAACTCGATAGGGATTTATCATACCGTACACAACGATTACATAGAAGCTTACGAATCGTTTGACGCTGTACTTGAGATGAATAACGAATACGAGTTTGCTTATCTTAACCGTGGGATGGCATTGTATTATGCAGGGCGTGCTGAATTAGCTGTGCCCGATATGCAACGCTACTATGAGCAACAACCGGGTGATGCTTATCGGCTACTGTGGCGCTATTTTGCAGCACATCAAGTGGATCCTGAGCAAGCATTTACGCAGCTACAACAAGATTCGGCTTCACTCGAGCAAGGGCTATGGGTGAATAACATTGTTGCATTTTATTTGGGTGAACTTTCGCAAAGCGTTCTATTGAGCTCGATTCTTGAAGGAATTGATACACGGAATCAAATGAATGAACGATTGTGCGAAGCATACTTTTATCTGGGTAAATTTTATCGACATCTTGGTCAAGAAAAGGTCGCCTCTAACTTTTTTAAACTAGCATTAAGCACTAACATATTTGAATTTGTTGAGCATCGCTTTGCCCGTGTTGAGCTTGCTGCAATTCGTAATGTTAATATGAAACCATAAATGTGTTAGTCCGTTTCGGCTGGTTAATACTGGCAACTTCTGTGCATTTTTCTAGTGCCGCATCGCAATATATAATGCAGCAATCGAACCCTACTGAAAGCTTGGCTATTAACCCAGGTTGTGTGGATAAGGTCCAATTAGTCAGCCCATCATTAACGGGTTATATTAAGTTATGGGCTCTGTATGAACAGTTTGTGTTTGATCATGCTATGCGGTTTTTACCGATTTGTTTGCAGTTACCCGTTGCCATTGACACTTCACTTGAATGCCCACTCGATAGCATAACCAATAGAGTGCAATGTCATTCGTTACCCGCACTGTTACAACGGCAACCTAAGCACATCTCACAAGTCATTGTTATGCAGTCTCAAGGTAATGCATTTGTGTCTGATGGTGTGATGCATTTGGCTTACCCAGATAATTACGCGATCTTAATCCATGAACTTGCGCATTTTTCAGGGTTTATTGATGAATATAATATGGGCGCTGCGGCTGCTGCGTTTCAATGTCAAATAAGCCATGTCGCACCTAATTTAATTCATAAGCAACAATTGCTTTTGCCAGAGCAATATCCCCATCCATTTTATGCTCAATTTGCTGCGCGTTTATTAGTGTCTGAACCAAATCTAATGATCAATGCTGACGCTAAAGGTAAGCCATTATCGCTTAACCAGCTACGTGAGGCAGTATTAGTTGAAGCTGCTCTGATGCATGAATTTGTTGGCTGTCAGCGTTTAGCTGATGGCAAAAAGCGCTACCTATTGCACCCAAATCGATTTAATTTTTTGCGTTATACGGATGTACAGCATATGCCTAATACCTACCGATACATGTGGCAACAGCAGATATTAAATGGTTTTAGTGCAACGATTCATTAAAGTCGACTAAGCTGTGTGTTGTGGTTTAAACTGTTCAACCCACATTGCTGTCGCACCACATATCGCAACAGGCATCACGATAAAGTTCACAATCGGAATTAATGAAAACACACTGACGGTCAAACCAAAGCTAAAAGATAACGACTTTCGCTCGTTGAGTTGTTGTTTCATCGTTGTAAACGGTATTTTGTGATTATCAAAAGGATAATCGGTGTATTGGACTGCCATCATCCAGCCATTAAACAAAAACCACAATACTTGACCAATAACAGGCAATATAAAAAACAATATAATAAAACCGATTGCTCGTGGGATGTAATACAACAGTTTGGTTAATTCACGGCCAAAGGTTCGCGGCAGGTCTTTTACTAAATCAGCCATGCCAGATGAATCTATTGTCTGCCCGGTCAGGTGCTGTTCGACTTTTTCGGCTAATAATCCATTGAATGGCGCGGCGATCCAATTAGCTAAAGTACCAAATATTAGTGCGAATATTAATAAGACACTGATCAGTGCGATTGGCCAGAGTGCATAAACAAGGCCGTCTTTGAGCCAACCCAGCCACTCAGGGATTAGGTTAACAATGTAGTGAATGGCAATGGCTATTTCACCAAATAAATAGTAAAACGCACCGGCAAATAAACACAGATTGATAAACAGTGGAACAAAGACAAACCGACGTAATCCTTGCACTGTGATCAACGAAAAACCCTGAGAAAAGTAACTTACTCCGGAGCGTTTATTTATCGGCGATATAGTGGTCATAGTGGCTTCTTAAAATTCTTAACAAACACTAGTATATCGTTATTTTTGATGTGTGTGGGTGAACAATTGTTACAGAGTTTTTCATACTGGATAAAAACTGCGCCAGATATCACAAGAGTTTGCACACATGCCTTATAGTTGGTACATTTATTCTATAATTATCCCATTTCTAGCGTTCAGGTATGCACCTTAAACGGCTCAAATTAGTCGGGTTTAAATCATTTGTTGAGCCCACCAACATTCCATTTACTGACACGATGACAGCAATTGTCGGACCTAACGGTTGTGGCAAATCAAATATTATTGATGCAGTACGTTGGGTACTCGGTGAATCAAGTGCTAAAAATTTGCGTGGCGATGCCATGACGGATGTTATCTTCAATGGTTCTTCAGCTCGCAAGGCGGTGGGGCAGTGCTCAGTTGAATTAGTGTTTGATAACAGCTCTGGCCGTATCACTGGACCTTATGCTAATTACAATGAGTTAAGTGTTAAACGCTTGGTAACACGCGAAGCACAGTCTTTTTATTATTTAAATGGAACAAAATGCCGTCGCCGTGATGTCACTGATTTATTTTTAGGTACGGGTTTAGGACCAAGAAGTTACGCCATTATTGAGCAAGGTATGATCAGTCAATTGATCGAATCAAAGCCGCATGAGCTAAGAGTGTTTATAGAAGAGGCTGCGGGCGTATCTAAATATAAAGAGCGACGTAAAGATACGATGTCTCGAATTACACAAACCCATGCTAACCTTGCACGTTTAAGTGATCTGCGCAGTGAGTTAGCGCTACAGATTGATTCGCTCCAGCGACAGGCGGCAGTGGCACAACGCTATACCCAGCTCAAGTCTCGTCAGCGTGTGTTGCAAGACGAAATTGCAACAATTAAATGGTTAGATCAGGCCAATGTGATTGCCAACAGTGATCATACCATTGACACCTTATCGACAGAGTTAGCTGATTATCAGCAGCAACAACAGAACAACAGCGCCAAATTAATTGATGTGCAAACCGAACAAGCACTACTCAGTACAGCGATCCAGGAACAACAAACCCAGAAACATCAGTTAAATAGTCAAATCGCTCGGCTGGAACATGACCGACAATTTGCAGAGACTCGCGCTGAGCAATTACAACAAGCCATACTGCAACAACAAGATGAAATCCAAATGCTGGCAGCACGGCTAGAAAATGGCCAAACCAAAATAGACACGGCATGTCACGATGTCGCTAACTTACAACCTACATACGCTGAGTTGCATCGTCAGCTTACCCAAAGCCAAGCGCAACTATCAGCTTCAGAACAAGCCTTGGAACAAATTAATTCCCAGTACAGCGAGCATCATCAAAATTTACATAATGCAAAGAACAGCATGATTAATGGGACTAGTCAACAAGATGCCTTGCACCAGATTATTCAAAAAACACAGCAACGCCATGATCAACTCAATCAATCATTACACGAGATAAGCCAAAAATTAGTTGAGCAAACCAAGCTATGTGAGTCGTTACAACAAACCACTCATGCGCATCAACAACATGGTGTGACAGCAACAAAGAAGTTAGAGGATGCACTTTATCATCATCAAGTTGCCGAACAACATAGTCTTGACGCAGCATCTGAATTGACACAGCTTACCCAAGACATATCACAGTGTGATATGATGCAATCGACACTCAATACCCTGCAAGTCTCGACGGATGAAAACAATGTGATTGATACTGCTGCCATTGCGATGTGTAATTGGCTTGATATTGACCCTCAACATAATCATTTGTTTGATACGGTATTGAGTTATCTGCAGCACCCACAGATATCTTTTTGTGACCCCCTTACGTTGTATGAACAAATCCAAGATGTTGATACAGGCGTGACATCTATTTGCTTAGGGCACACGTTTACTCGTGACAAAAAAGCAGGTACATTAGCAGCGTTATGTCTTAACATTGACGTGCCTGATATGTTTAATCGTATCCATTTAGCTGACCATACACTGAGTATGCAGGATGCGCAGCGTGCGGTGAATCAATTACCTGCTGGTGAGAGTCTCATGTTAGCGAATGGGACTTGGCTACAGCACGATGCGTTGTATCAAGTGCATGCCGATCCTGATGTGCATGCAAGTACATCCAGTACATTAGCCCGTGAGCAGCGTATTGCTGCGCTGACTGATGAATTGACGCAGCTACAGCAAAAGCAGCAAACGTGTCAAGATACATTATCCCAATTTCAAGCAACACAGGCTCTTGCCCAGGAACAGTTAGCTGCTGCACAGTTAACGAAAGACACAGCCCATCAGGTATTGCAAGACAGTGATCAAACTTTACAGCAGGGATTGTTTGCATTGAAGCAATTGCAGTTGCAACACACTCAATATACTGACGAGTTACGAGATTGTGCAACTGTATTAGACCAAGAGCAAAGTCAATTAGCGGCATTGACTGTTAAGCAGACACAACTTGTGAATGCGGTGTCTGCTTTGACTAAAATCGATACGGACAACGTACAGCAGCAAGCAGATTATCGCAGCGCTATTACCCAGCATCAAGCCGAGGTGCAGCGCCTGCAATCTGAGCGTCATCAAACCGAGTTACTCATTCAACAAGCGCAATCAACGCATACATATTTGCTGAATGCACAAACTGAATTACACGCACAGCTAACACGCCAACAACAACATTGTGCTGATTTAGTTAGTCAATTTGATGAACTTAAACAACCAGAAAAAGCAAATGGCGAATTACTTCAGCGATATTTAAATGACGTATCCAGCCTTGATCGCTCAATGAGTGACAAACAACAAGCGCTGCTACAATTTGAACATCAATGTCAGCAACTGACTATATCTAATCAATCACTCAGCACACGGATCAGCAAGACCAAAGATAAGATACAAGCAGAACAGCTGCTACTAGAAGGCGCCAAAATTCGTGCATCGAGTATTGTTGATCAACTTACTCAAACGCAAAAAAAAGTAGAGGATATTTTACCGACTTTACAGGCCGATGCAGATCCAGTAGTGTGGCAAACAGAGCTTGAAACAATCGCCAGTAACATTGAACAATTAGGTCCGGTTAATTTAGCGGCGGTGTCAGAATTTGCTGTGCAAACAGAGCGTAAAACACGCTTAGATCAACAAGATAATGATTTATGTTCGGCGCTTGCAACACTTGAAAGTGCCATGCGTAAAATGGATAATGAAACCAAATCGCGTTTTAAAGCGACCTTTGATCAAGTTAACGCGGATTTGCAATTACTTTTCCCTAAAGTATTTGATGGGGGAAGTGCTTATTTGGCATTAACGGATGATGATATGTTGGAGAGCGGCGTGACCATTATGGCCAGACCTCCAGGTAAAAAGAATAGTACGATCCACTTATTATCCGGTGGTGAAAAAGCGTTGACGGCATTAGCCTTAGTGTTTGCTATTTTTAGATTAAATCCAGCTCCATTTTGTTTGTTAGATGAAGTTGATGCCCCATTAGATGATGCAAATGTAGGGCGTTTTTGTAAATTAGTGAGTGAAATGTCGCAAACCGTTCAGTTTATATACATTTCACATAATAAAATTGCGATGGAGATGGCGAGTCATTTAACAGGTGTTACAATGGCTGAACCAGGGGTATCTAGAATGGTAGCCGTTGATATCGATGAAGCAGTCGCCATAACTCAGGCATGAAGGATTTTTGATGGATTTACAACTTACGTTAATTATTATGGGCTCGCTCGCTATTCTCGGATTATTGATCCATGGATTGTGGGTCAGTCGAAAAAACAATACGCCAGAAGAACATTGGAGCAAAGACAACATTGATTATGATGCGCCCAATATTGGCTTAGGTGACACTCCGCAAAAGGTATCTGCTGCAAATGACCAAGAGGGTGCGCAATTTAATGATTCCGTATTAAATGAAAACATCGATTTACCTAATCCAATGGATGAACTAGACGTCTTTGACAATGCACCACAATTTGATGAATATGGGGTGGGTAAAGCTAAAATAAAAGACAGTCCGCAAGCATCTAATAGTGATGAAACAAGCGTTAATTCACTGCCAGTAGTTGACTCTAGTGAACCTCAATTAGACGATATTCCGACATTCGATATCAATACTCCAGTGCCCTCGATGACGACGAACCCTATCGCTGAGAGTGAAACGCCAGCAGCACCTATGTATGCATCTGTCGTTACGAATCCAAAACCAAATCATGCAATAGCTAAAACTGACGAAGTAGACAGTGCCAGTGATGCAGTTAATCCGATAGATTCGTCTATTCCAGTTCCACCACCGCATTTTATGCAAAATGCGATGGTTGATCCAGATAACAACACTGGGGAAGATGAATCAACATCAGAGATATCCATTGAACAGGATGTCCCTATTTATTCTGTGCCACAGGTTGACACGCCGTCCCACCAAGCCGATGTAGAACCCGTAGTTGAACCGCCGGTAGTCAAAAAACCTTCATTAACAGAGCAAGCTAAGAACCTAGTTATTCGAAAGCAACGTCGCAGTGCACCTGTGCGTGGCAAAATAAATGAAGATCAGATGCGCATAGATTTTGATACAGTAGACCCAGTATTAAATGCCGATAAAGCGGCTGCGAGCGCGGTATCAGCTGAAACCGATAGTGCATCACAACAGAGTGAATCAGCTGCCATGCCCCCTGAGTTTTTGTCATTAAACGTCAGAGTCAGTAAGGATAATCCGATTATGGGGCCCAGTTTACTGGCTTCGTTATTGACCTTAGGGTTTAAGTTTGGCGAATCAGATATATTTCATCGACATGTTAATTCAAATGGCAAAGGGCCGGTGTTGTTCAGTCTAGCGAGTATGTTTAAACCCGGTGTGTTTGATGTTAACAACATGGAAGCACAACAATACTATGGTTTGACATTGTTCATGTCTTTGCCGATTGAGGGGGATGCACATCAAGTATTTAATATGATGCACAATGCAGCACGAAAATTAGCTGACGAATTTGCAGCTCAAGTATTAGATGAACAACGCAGTGCATTAACTCAACAAGGTCTGCAACACTATGTTGAGCGCATCAGAGCATTTGAAAAACGCCGATTATTTGGACAATAAAGCATGACCGATATGACTCCTCAGCAACAACAAATACTGTTGTCGCTGGATTTAACGATCTCCGAAACTGATATTCTACACTGGCTTGCCCTCGATACACCTGAACAGCTTAGTGATGAGCAATTACTTGCAGTGTTAATGGTTACTAATGCTTGTTATAGAGCGGGTTTTCCATTAATTACTGATGCAGTGTATGACCATCAATATTTAGCGCAGTTACAGGCTCGTGATCCACAACATGCTTTTTTACTTCAGGTTGAACCTGAGGTCGCTTCGGCCAAAACAGTCGCCTTACCACAAAAAATGCTCTCAACAGATAAAGCGTATTCATTCTCAGAAATCCAAAAATGGATCGAAAGATTACGCAAAGCAGCTGCTGATATTGAACTATCAGAAGAGGATATTTTGATTCGGGTAACACCAAAATTGGATGGCTATGCCGCCTTTGATGACGGCCAAGGCTTGTATACTCGAGGTGATGGTGTGCGAGGACAAGATGTGTCACGCGCATTTACTCGCGGTATGCAAGTCGCGATGAAAGGCGAGCGAGGCTTAGGGCCGGGAGAGATTGTCATTTCAAAAAGTTATTTTGCTGAAAAACTCAGCGAACAATTTGAAAATTCGCGGAATATTCAGGCTGCAATTATCGCTGAAAAAAACGTTGAACCGTCTGTAAAACAGGCAATTGATGATGGGGCTTGTGTGTTTTTCCCCTTTGCTTTACTACCGAATTGGACAGGGCATTTTGCTGCAGTATTGACCGATTTTGACGATATTATTGAGCCTATTTGGAGTTCTGTTGACGTTGACATTGATGGAGTTATTTTGGAAACAACTCACCCTGAGCTAAAATCGGCAATGGGGGCGACTCGGCATCATCACCGTTGGCAGATCGCTTTTAAAGTGAATGATGAGTCGGCTGAAGTTGAAGTTGTGAGTGTCACCCCGCAAACATCAAGAACTGGTCGAATATCGCCCGTTGCAGAGCTGGTTCCAACTAAGCTTAGCGGTGCGACAATTAGCCGTGCGACGGTTCATCATTATAATATGGTTAGGACTAACGGTGTTGGTCCAGGAGCCATTGTGCAGCTAGTACGCAGTGGTTTAGTCATCCCCAAAATCGAACAAGTACTGCATGCTGTCACTCCACAAATTCCAGAGCAATGTCCCAGCTGTGATACGCATTTGTTATGGGAAGCGGACCATTTAATTTGTCCCAACAAGACTGATTGTCCAGCTCAAACTGAAAATACCTTGGTGCATTTTTTTAAAACACTTGGCAATAACGACGGGTTTGGTCCTAAAGTTATCGCTAAACTATTACAACAAGGTGTTAAGCATATTCATAGCATTTATGCATTGTCACAAGACGATCTGTTGGCGTACGGTTTTGGTGAAAAAACAACGTTTAATTTATTAGAGCAATTAACTGTTAGCCGGTCTGTTGCGGTCGAAGATTGGCGCTTTTTAGCGGCATTTGGAGTCAGCCGATTAGGCGGTGGTAATTGTGAAAAATTACTGCAACACCACACATTAACCGAATTATTCACACTCGATGTCGCCACTATGGTCACCATAGATGGTTTTGCAGAGGTGAGTGCTCAAGCGATTGTCGAAGGATTAGCAAATATTAAAGATGAGTTCTTTAAGGTATACAACTTAGGATTTAATCTTGCACTCACACCAAAACTAGCCGACGGGGCAGGGGGCGATTCGATTTTGTTTGGTAAGCAAATTGTGTTCACCGGTTCAATGACCTCTGGTTCTCGTTCCGATATGGAGAAATCAGCAAAATTACTCGGCGCCAAAATTGGCAAATCAGTATCGAGTAAAACCACATTTTTAGTGACGGGTGAGAAAGTAGGAACTAACAAGATTAATGCGGCAAAAGACAAAGGGGTAACCGTGTTAACTGAATCTCAATACTTGGAATTAGTCGATTAGATCTCAGGCTGACGGCGTTGAGAGCGCCGTGTTTGCCATGATTTTTTCACGGCTCTACGCCAAAATACATTGAGTATCGTGTAACCAAGTGCCCCAAAAACCACAGAGCATATTAAACATCCAATTAAAAATGATGGACCAATAGTATGGATACTGGCCATTAACCAATCCCAAGATAATTGAAATTCAAATCCATTGACATCGTTACCCGTTACCCAGCTACCTACTTTGTACGCGCCGTAAAATATGGCGGGCATGGTCAATGGATTAGTGATCCATACTGTCGCTACCGAAAGAGGCAAGTTGACTCGCAATGGGATAGCAGCAAAAGCAGCAAGCCACATTTGAAATGGCACCGGCCAAAAGGCAAAGAATAAGCCAATCCCAAATGCCCCTGATGCTGAATGACGATTTAAATGCCATAAATTAGGGTCTTGAAACATACTTCCGAACAGTTTTAGAAATCGTTGTTCTTTGATAGTTTTATGGTCTGGTAAAAATTTATTAATAAACTTTTTAGGCATGATAAATAAACGGCTCAGTTCGTACACTCAATTAATAATACACATGATTTCACCCGTATCTTGCTGCGGAATAATACTGGGTATGACAACGTTTGCATGGTGGCCAGCATTGTTATCAATGCCTGTGGCAGTTGCACTTAGTGGCATCTGCCTGACAATGCTAATTGCAATGCGCTGCATTGATTGGCGTCAGTCTAATGTTGTGCTGCAACGAACAATCCGTGATCTGTGTATCGTAAAAAAATGTCTGCAATTTTTAATTGGCGTAATAGTAGCATGTGTCTACAGTAATTGGATAGGACATCAGTATATCTTTGCTCGAGATAGTATAAATTATCAGACAGCAATATGGGTACAAGGTGACGTCCTGAGTATTCAGAATCAATCAAATAATGATAATGATAAATATGCCGTGCTGTTCAGTGCGACACAGATTGACTCTCAAGCCGTTGTCCCACGCATTCTTCGTCTTAATTGGTACTATCCAACTGATTATATTAAGCAAGGTCAGCAGTGGCGCTTATTGGTTAAACTTAAACCTGCTAGAGGGCTTGCGAATCGGGCAGGGTTTGATTATCAGCGGTATTTAATTGGCCGTCACATTGTTGCTACCGGCTACATCAAAAAGCACCCTAATAACCAACCACTGACTGTGTCAACAACACTAGTCCAACACATGAGTCAACAACTGTATGAGTCTGAATTTATCAATAAAAATTGGATAAATGCGCTGTTATTTGGGCATAAAGGTGATTTGGCGTACGCAGACAAACAACGGAGTATCGCCACTGGTACTGCCCATTTATTTGTGATTTCAGGTTTACATGTCGGTATTGTGGCAACGTGGTGTTGGTTTTTCGCCATGCGCTTAATGTCATTGTGTGGCGTGTGCACTCGGTTCTTTCATTATTCTATAGACAGATTTATTCGTCCTTTGAGTGTATTGTTCATGTTGAGCCTGACGTGGGGATATTGTGCATTATTGGGTTTTTCAATACCGATGTTGCGTGCGTTTACCATAATGTGTATTGTCGCTGTGATAAGTAGCTTGCACATGCATTGCCGCCCCATCCACAAACTGTTGCTGTGTTGCACGGTAGTCATGCTTATTTTTCCGTTTAGTGGTTTTAATACTGGTTTTTGGTTAAGTTTTGTCGCCGTCGCTCAAATTATTTTTATTACTCATACTGTGTGTTTTGCTACGACGGGATTTCGTGCAAAAAGTGTGTCTTTTTTGCGCTTACAAAGTTGTTTAACACTGGCTCTGATCCCCATCAATATTGCCGTGTTTAATCATATCTATCCTGCTAGCATCCTTGCAAATTTGTGGGCTATTCCATGGGTAACATTGGTGATTGTTCCTTTATGTCTGTGTGTTATTGGTTATTGGTGTGTTCAGGTTTTGCTGATTGGTATTCAATCTGAATTTGATCTTGTGCTGCATACCTTATTACGTCTAATTGATCTGTGTTTTAGTTCGATGTTCGCCGGGATTGATGTGCTTCATCAGCCATCGTTCATTTCACCGATTTTCAGTCCTGTTGCACTCTCGATATCGACTATCAGTATGATTGGCTTGCTCCTAGTTAATGCTGGGTTGCTAGTGTTTCATCGGCAAACCCAGCAACAAGTCACTTTGCTTCTGCTTCTCATTGGCAGCTATGGAATTGCGCGGCAATTTATCCAACATAGCCAGACCGAGGTGCAACTAGAAGTATTAGATGTTGGCCAAGGAAGTGCGGCGTTATTAATGACCAAGGGGTCGGCATTGGTTTTTGACGTTGGTGACGACTACGGTGAACGGTTTAATATGGTAAATAGTGTTATTAAACCAACGCTGCAACACGCTTCGATTAAGCAATTGGACAATGTATTTATTAGTCACCCTGATAAAGACCACAGCGGAGGGTTAGCTCGCTTGGTCAAATCATATCCAAATATGCAGGTGATCACCAATAGTGAACTCTGTACCCAAGGCTATCAGCAATACTGGCATGGTATCGATATCACGGTGCTGTGGCCACCCAAACAATGGCAACATCCATCGTCAAATGAGCAATCATGTGTGATTAAATTAACCTATGCAGGAGTGCAAGTCTTATTGACCGGAGATATTGAACAGTTTGCTGAGTGGCAATTACAAATCGCACATCAACGTGGGGAGATTGATCTTCATAGTGATATTTTGATCGTGCCACATCATGGTAGTTTGAGTTCATCGAGTGAAGCATTCTTACAACAAATCAATCCACGCATTGCGATTATCTCTAGTGGTTTTATGAATCGCTATCAATTGCCTCACCCTAAGGTAGTAAAGCGCTACCAGTCTTTGGGCATACCCGTTCTTAACACCGCCACAGTCGGCAGTGTATCGGTGCTTTTGTCGACAGATTTTACGACACAGCCCATGCAAGCAAGTATCAGCACTCGCCGTGCTAGTCCATATCAACCTTGGAGTGAGGCGCGTTGGTATCATTTTTAGGGCTTGGACCAGCACATTTATTTGGGTTATGCAGCGTTTAAGGTTACAATATTTAATCAAAATAAAATTAAAAATAGAGAACAAATATTGTCTAGTTTGACAGATGTACATATTGATAAACCGGTTTTTAAACGGTTTTTATCTTACTTAACCGAGTATAAATTATTTTTTGCCATCGCTGTCATTGGGATGATTGGTTACTCTGCAATTGATGCCTTTGTGATCGCACAATTAAAGCCTTTGATTGATGATTCGTTGGGGCAAGGTAATTTTGAGTTTTTACGTATCGCCGCTTACCTAATTGTGCCCATGTTTGTATTACGTGGTATTTTTAATTTTATGGGCACTTACACCTTAGATTGGATCAGTGGCAAAGTCGTGTTAAAAATGCGTCAGGCCTTGTTTACGCAATTTATCAATCTCCCCGTTAGCTTTCATGATTCGCATTCCACTGGCACACTTATTTCAAAACTGACGTTTGATACTGAGCAAGTGGCAAAAGCGGCCGGCAAAGCACTGTTAACCTTAGTAAGAGAGGGGGCATTAGTCGTTGGCCTATTGTTTGTTATGTTTTATTACTCGTGGCAACTATCGGCGATATTTTTGTTAATAGGTCCAGTTGTGGCATTAATTGTTTCGGTGGTAAGTAAGCGTTTTCGCAAAGTGTCACAAAACATCCAACAAGCAATGGGTAACTTAACTACGGCTGTTGAACAAGTCGTCAAAGGTCATAAAGTTGTCTTGATGTTTGGTGGTGAAGCCAAAGAAAGTGAACGATTTTATCGTAAGAACAACGAAAATAGACACCAAACACTCAAACTCAGTGTTGCTCGGATTTTGAGTGTGTCGAGTATACAAATTATAGCTTCAATTGCGTTAGCGGTGGTTTTATATATTGCCAGTGTACCTGGGTTAGTAGAAAACTTGACTGCAGGTGTGTTTACCCAAGTCGTCGTATGTATGACGATGTTGCTAAAACCACTGAAACAAATTACAACAGTGAATAATGATTTGCAGCGAGGAATGGCCGCATGTCAGAGTATTTTTGCGGTACTTGATGCAACGATAGAACCCAATACGGGGACTCAAAAAATCGGTAGAGCAAAAGGTGAGATTGCGTTTACTGACGTTAGTTTTACTTATCCGAGTAAAGAAACTAAAGCACTCAATGGGATTAACTTTTCGGTTAAGCCCGGACAAACGATTGCATTAGTAGGACGTTCAGGTTCCGGTAAGTCGACTATGTCAAGCTTATTAACGCGTTTTTATCAACCACAACAAGGCGTCATCAGCCTCGATGGTATTGATATTAATGCCATTGAATTAGGTGATTTACGTCATCAATTTGCACTGGTTTCTCAGCATGTCACTTTGTTTAATGACACAATCGCAAACAATATTGCGTACGGTGTGCATGATAATTATAACCATGACGCCGTATTACGGGCCGCACAAATTGCTCATGTTACTGAGTTTGTCGATGAGTTAGACGATGGTTTTGAGACGGTAGTTGGCGAGAACGGTTTGATGCTCTCTGGTGGCCAACGTCAGCGTATTGCGATTGCACGTGCTATATTACAGCAAGCCCCTATTTTGATTTTAGATGAAGCAACATCGGCGTTAGATACTGAATCTGAGCGCTTGATTCAAGATGCATTACAGCAATTACAAGCTTCCTGTACCAGTATTGTTGTAGCCCATCGATTATCGACAATCGAATCGGCAGATAAAATTTTGGTCATTGATCAAGGGCAGATTGTTGAACAAGGATCGCATCATGCGTTACTTGAACAAAATGGCCCTTATGCACAATTGCATGCATTGCAGTTTAGTGAGTAAACATGACGTTTATTGAACGCGCTTGGCGAAAGCAATCTTGGTGGTTATACCTATTAGCACCGCTGAGTTGTCTTTTTTGGGGGTTGAGTGCACTTCGACGCCGCGCATTTGCAACTGGTATACAGCGTGTGACTCGTTTATCAGTGCCTGTCATTGTCGTTGGCAATATAAGTGTTGGGGGAAATGGAAAAACCCCGGTAGTGTTGGCACTGGTTAAACACTTAATTGATCAGGGCTATCGCCCTGGTATTTTATCGCGTGGCTATGGCGCGCAGTGTCAGGATTTTCCATATCTTGTTAATCTAGATGATACTGCGACATGGGCTGGCGATGAACCACTGTTGATGGCCCAACAAAGCCATGTTCCTGTCGTCATTGACCCGGTGCGTGTGCGTGGTGGACAGTTATTAGCGACGCAGTGTGATGTGATCATTTGTGATGATGGACTGCAACATTATGCGCTTCATCGTGATCTGGAAATTGTCGTGATGGACGGTCGACGTAATGGCAATGGATGGGTATTACCGGTGGGGCATTTACGTGAACTGCCAAGTCGTCTTAAATCAGTCGATTACATCATTGTGAACTCTGCCAATACAGTCTCGCCATCAGAGATCAGCATGACATTGCAAGCACAACCAATCCAACCCGTTAATGCGAATGAGCAACATGGACACGACTCACTCCCTGTGCCACATCGTTTTGATTGGCTGGTGACTGGAATTGGTAATCCTCACCGTTTTATGGATACATGTGCAACCGAGAAGATTGAATATACAAACACTCGTATTTTTCCTGATCATCATCCTTTTAATCTATCGGATATGCCACAGGGTAGTATTATCATGACGCAAAAAGATGCAGTAAAATGTGCGGATTTTGTCATTGCGGGTGCAACTGTCACGCCTAATTGGTTTTATGTGCCAATCCAGGCGCAGTTTAGCGATGATTTTTTGCTTCGCCTCACTCAGCAATTGGCAACAATTACCACTCGGAGCGAATATGGCATTTGATAAAGAGTTATTGCATGTGCTGGCTTGTCCGGTATGCAAAGGTAGTCTGATTAATCATGTACACCCAGATACTGGTGCGATTGAGTTAATGTGTAAATTTGATCGTTTAGCTTTTCCCATGCAGGGAGACGCGCCCATTTTAATTGAACAGCGGGCAAGAAGTGTGTTGCTTGCTGAATATGAACAGGTAAAGTAAATGTCTTTTATTGTGATTATACCAGCAAGGTATGGTTCGACTCGATTTATGGGTAAACCTTTAGCAGATATCAACGGTAAACCAATGGTTGAGCATGTTGTTGAGCGTGCTGAGGCGGCACAAGCCTCAGCTGTGTATGTTGCGACAGATGATATTCGAATAGAGCAAGTGGTGACACAGTTCGGTGGCCAAGCAATCATGACTTCCGATCAACATCAATCCGGTACTGAGCGCTTGGCTGAAGTGGTTGATATTTTAAACCTATCAGCGCAGACCATTGTGGTTAATGTACAAGGGGATGAGCCACATATTCCGGTTGAGATTATCGCGCAAGTCGCGAATAATTTGGCGCAACATCCTGAAGCGGTGATGGCAACATTGGCGTGTAAGATAACCAGCGCTGAAGAATTAATGAACCCCAATGCGGTCAAAGTGGTGATGGACAAACAAGGTATGGCGTTGTATTTTTCACGCGCTCCATTGCCCTATGTGCGTGATGACTTTATGCAAGGAAGTAGTACGAAAGCGACCAGTGATATTACTTCGCCGTTAACCCATGAACATTACCGTCATATTGGTGTGTATGCATACCGAGCTGGATTTATTAAGGATTATATTGAGTTAGCCCCAAGTGCATTGGAACAAATTGAATCGTTAGAGCAATTACGTGTGTTGTATCATGGCTTTAAGATCCATGTGGCAGAAGCATTAAGTACGCCTCCGCCAGGCATTGATACGCCAGAAGACTTAGCTAACTTATTAGGTTAGTCTGCTGTACCATCGATAGCATGCACATCAGCATTATCAGCGGTATTTTCTAGGCTATCATCTACTAATGCACCCCAGATATCATGTTCATCAGAATGAATAATTTCGGCCCAAACGCGGCTACCCACTTCAACATCAAACACGCCATTTAAATGCACCACACCATCCACTTCAGGTGCATCGGCATAACAACGACCGACTGCGCCTTCGGATGTCACTTCATCAATTACAATTTGATATTCTTTACCAATACGAGTCTTTAAACGTTCAGCGCTGATCTGGCTTTGTACTTCCATAAAACGTTGTAAACGGTCTTCTTTTACCTCTTCAGGGATATGATCAGGCAATGCATTGGCTGTCGCGCCTTCCACTGGTGAATACTTAAAGCAACCCACACGGTCAATTTGTGCTTCTTGTAAAAATGCTAACAACTCTGCAAATTCTTCTTCAGTTTCACCTGGGAAGCCGACAATAAACGTAGAGCGAATAATCAGTTCAGGGCAGATTTCACGCCATTTTTGAATACGCTCAATCGTGCGATCGGCTGAACCTGGACGCTTCATCAAACGTAAAATACGTTTAGACGCATGTTGAAAAGGGATATCCAAATACGGTAAGACTTTGCCTTCATTCATTAACGGAATGAGGTTATCAACATGTGGATAAGGATAGACGTAATGTAAGCGTACCCACATATCCATCGTACCGAGTTGTTCACATAATTGCTGCATGTGAGTTTTAACTGGCACACCATCCCAAAAATCAGTCTTGTATTTAACATCTACGCCATAGGCACTGGTATCTTGAGAGATTACTAACAGCTCGTTAACGCCAGCTGCTTTCAGGCGTTTGGCTTCATTGAGGACTTCACCCACTGGACGAGAAACCAGATCACCACGCATGGATGGAATAATACAAAAAGTACAACGGTGGTTACACCCTTCCGATATTTTAAGGTATGCATAATGTTTTGGGGTTAATTTGACGCCATGATCAGGCACTAAATGCACATAAGGATTATGCGCAGGTTTAGGTAAATGCTCGTGTACTTGTTCAACAACCGCTGCATAAGCATGTGGTCCTGTAATCGATAGCACGTTTGGGTGTATTTGACGAATTTCGTCTTCTTTGACCCCTAAACAACCGGTTACAATAACCTTGCCGTTCTCAGCTAATGCTTCACCAATAGTATCAAGTGATTCTTCTACTGCCGAATCAATAAAGCCGCAAGTATTAACAATGACAAGATCGGCATCATTATAGGTTGAAACAACATCATAACCTTCAGTACGCAATTGCGTTAAGATCCGCTCAGAGTCGACGAGGTTCTTAGGGCAACCTAGTGAGACAAATCCAATTCGGCCAGCATGTGGTTGAATATTTGTGACGGCAATATCCCCTTGGCTAGACGCTGTTGTTGCTAAATCATCAATGATTTTTTTGGGCGTGTCGAGCGTGGTGGTTTGCTTTGGGTCGAATTGATTAACGGTCATAATTACCTTGCAGATGGTTACAGATTATTCATACATATATTGCGCGGCATTATACAGTAAACATCGTTTAGTGTCTTTGTCTAAAAGAATCACTAAAACAACAGCATACACAACGGTTCATTCAGTAAATACGCAAGTGAACAATGCGCGTAAATCCTTTATAATGCGCAAAATTTTTCAGAGATTAATAGCATGTCATTTAGTCAGTTAGGGTTGTGTACAGAACTAGTTGAAAACGTAACCAGACAAGGGTATGCCAACCCCACTGATATTCAGTTTCGTGCCATTCCTGACATACTAACGGGACAAGATGTTGTTGCGATTGCGCGCACTGGTACAGGAAAAACCGCCAGTTTTACACTTCCTATCTTACAATTACTCAGCCAAGATAACAGCTTACCGGTGGTGGCAGCCGGTGAGGTGAGGGCGTTAATTATTACCCCTACAAGAGAGCTTGCTGCACAAGTATTAGCCAATATCGAATTGTATAAACATAACCTGAATCTAAGAACCGCCGCAGTCTATGGCGGTGTGCGTATTGAACCTCAATTAGAATCACTCGCTCTGGGTGTTGATATATTAGTGGCAACGCCTGGTCGTTTAATTGACTTATACAACCGCCAAGCAATTGATTTTAATACTTTAAAGATGGTGGTTTTGGATGAAGCCGATCGCATGTTAGAGCTTGGTTTTGTGGATGTGATTAAGCAAATACAAACGTATCTTCCAGCCCAACGCCAAACATTGATGTTTTCTGCTACGTTTTCTAAAGCGATCAATGCTTTAGCGCGCAACATGCTGCGTAATAACGTCTTCATCGATGTGGCAAGTCACCAAGAGCCTACTCAAAATATCAAACAACACTTGTATGTAGTCGATAGTCACCGTAAACACGACATGCTGGTCCATTTACTCAAGGTACATCAATGGAAACAAGTATTGGTTTTTTGTCGAACTAAGCGCGGCGCTGATGCATTAGTGGCAATATTAGCTCAATCCAATATACCCGCTGATTCGATCCATGCTAACCGGACTCAGCATGCTCGAACAATTGCATTAGATGGATTCAGAGCGGGAACATTAGCGGTGTTAGTCGCGACTGATATAGCCGCGAGAGGGATTGATATTGATGATTTACCTTGCGTGATCAATGTTGATTTACCTTTTGTCGCTGCCGACTATGTCCATCGAATCGGTCGCACGGGCAGGGCAGGTAGACAAGGAGTGGCTATATCCTTATTTAGTGAAGATGAAATTAAGCCATTAAACGCGATTGAACGACTCATCGGAAAGACATTTAAACGTGACGTTATCACCGGTTTTGAATTAACACCAAAGAGTCAAGCTAGTGATGATAAATATGGTCATTTTGAGCCTGACCCTATTCGCAAACCTCGTCGTCGCAGTCTATCTGACCGACCCGCTAAACGAAAACGTAAATGAACCTATTAGTTTAAGCTTCAACTCGCCTCATCTCTAGTACAAGGTTGCTCTAACACAATCCTTATGTGTTAACAGGTAATAAAGAACTGTGTTGGTTCAACCATTGTTCAAGCTTTGTTTTATCATTAATAATGATAGCGCCATAGGATGAGGAGACGAGTTGTAATGATTTTAGTTTTTGTAATGCTTTATGACAGCTCAATACACTTACCGTGAGCCATTCAGCACAATCACTTTGGCGTATTTTTATTGTGTTACTGCCACTATGTTGACTCTGAGTATACAAAAATTTAGCCAAACGTACATGTGTTGGTAAACGTCGTAAATCATCCATTGCGGCTAAGGTTGAGTGAAGCTTGATGGCAATAGAACTAAGCATAAATGCGTTAAAATCAGAATTGTGTTGATTAAGATAAGTAAATGTTTGTTGATTTAACAGGATGATAGTGACTTTATCCACGGCTTCTGAGTCATGTGTGCGCGCTAAATTAGCAAGTAATGTAAATTCACCAAACGTCTCACCTTTTTGTAAATAGGTCGTCAATTGATATTGACCATCTAAGCCATAATTTCCAACTTTGACTTGACCAGACAGTACAATACTTAATTCCTGCTTACTATCTCCACGCTGATTGATGATTTGTCCGGCTTGATAATGATGTAATGAGCCATGCTGCGTGCAGACATCGAGTAATGCGGTGTTCATAAATTGTTGCATACAATGATCATTTATTTATACATATTAGTAACAAATATATACATATATATATTCTGTGGCAACAATTTTATTTATTATCCGATTATTGTTGAAGTATAAATAACAAGTGAGCAACTATATGACTTATCAATATGCAATATTAGGGGTGTTTGTCTTATTTGCCATCGCTGAAGCACGGCATGGTAAATTATTTAAAAAAGACACAGAGGTCAGTGGAGACGGTATAGTTGAACTTGTTGGTACGTTATTATTGTTTTTATTTACCCAGCCGGTCGTGTTGTTTTCTGCTGGCTATGCGATGAGTTTAGCACTGCCACAATATGCGGGTGTGTTAGCCGATAGCTCGATTTGGTTACAAATTGGCTTACTGTTAATTTTTGATGACATGTTACAGTACTGGTGGCACAGAGCATCGCACAACAGTCGTTTCTTGTACTTTTTACATCGCGCCCATCACAATGCTAAATACATGAGTGTTCGCATTATATACCGTAATAATTTTTTCTATTACTTATTTATGCCATCGCTATGGTGTTCAGGTATATTAATTTATTTGGGCTTGGGTTGGGTGTATGCGGGTTATTTAATTGTTAAATTGACCGTCATTACCGGAGCACATGCTGAATGGAAATGGGATCGGGCTTTATACCGCTACTCTGTGCTAGCACCACTTGCTTGGGTTGTTGAGCGAGTTATCTCTACGCCTTCGACTCACAGTGCGCATCATGGGCTCACGATGGATGATGGAGTGACTTATTATAAAGGCAATTATGGTAACTTGTTGTTTTTCTGGGATGTATTATTTGGTACAGCTTATATTACTCGTCGTTACCCAGAGAAATATGGGATTGAAGGTATGCGAGCAGCCAATTGGGCTGAACAATTATTTTGGCCAATTATCAAAACTAAGAAAAAAGCCAAACCTACTCAAGTACCAGCGGAACAATAGACTGACTATAAGCCATTATATGAGTATAATTATGTCCTATGACACAATTACCTCTTCCACTTCACTGCTATGACGAAGCTGGGCGGATTATCCCGCCCAAGCCATTATGGTGGTTTCTACTTTTATTAGCCAAAAGCTGGTTGATTTTCATTGGTTCGATGACAATTCGCGGCAAAGAAAGCCACATTTTAGCTTTTTGGTATCCTGATAAGTATGCCTTGTATGCTGCATTAGCCGCTAGCTTACCTGCATTAACGGCAATGGTTTTGTGCAGTCTGCGTGAGCGCTTGTGGCAGCATAACTGCAGTCGTTGGGTATCGTTATTCATAGGATTAATAGGAGTAAGCACGTTTGCGCAATTGAGTGTGTATGGTTACCATCTGCATACGATCCACTATGCATTTGATAATGGTATTGCCATAGGCATCACAGGGTTGGTTATTGGCGTCTGGTATTGTTGCACCAGCCGCCATTTGCGCTATATGCTAAATGACTGGCGCCATTAGCTTCCAATGTACTTACTGGGTACAGTTTTCGATAGCTTGGGTTAAGTATTTTTTGACACTGACCGCGTTGTCTACAGCCAAACGTTCATAACAAATACCCGTAAATGCAAAAGATTTATCTAAGTAGTTAACCATGACAATTTCTTGGTCATCTTGGCGTTCAAAGTTCCATTCACCACCTACTTCACGTCTAAATACCTCGCCAATGTATGCCCCATATATATTGCACAGGGTAAACAACGCTTGATCTTGTAGTGCTTCCTCGGCATAGCGATCAACAAAACTTAATAAAATATCATCAACAAGACCCACACTATCAACACTGTTATCCAACGCGATATTAAATTCTTCCATTGTTACTTTAACGGCATCCAGCGCCCCTTGTGTCATAAGTTCAGTGATTTCTGTTTGGGATAATGACATATACTAGTCCTGTGTATTTAACGGTAAATGAATGCGTCTATTGGCTAAAATCAGTTCAGCTAATAATCGTGTGCTTGGCCCTATGTTATCAGGTTGCGGAATAATAAGAAACGAAGTTAAGTGCTTATGCGTACAGCCATTTATATTTAAAATTTGTAATGAATTTGCGTCTACCAATGGCTGAGCAAGATGCGCGGGTACCCAACAAAAACCAATATTTTGAGCTAACAACGCTAATGCGGTATCAAAGTGCGATACTGTCCAACGATTTTCTGATTTTAACCAACCGGATGTTTCATTGGGTGTTGCTGAAGTATCTTTAATGACAATTTGTAAATGGCGCGATAGCGCAACAGGATCAATGGGTGACGGGATATTACATATTGGATGATTAGGATGACACACTGCAATAAGATTGATGTTAGCTATTGGCTCACCGAGATAGCCTGTGGGTATTTGATGCGCTATTGCTAGATCGACTGCATGAGTTGTAATAGCATCATCAGTGCCCGTTAACACCGTATCTAAGATCGTTAATCGTGAACCTCGAGATTCGGGCAAAAATGCCTGTAATGCTGGATAAATTAACCCTTTATCAAACGCTAAATCAATGGCAATCGATACTTCTGGCTCCCACTTTGCATTAATGTTGAGTGCTAAAGATTCAAGGGCTTCAACATTATCGGTTAAATCTCGAGAACGACGCAGCATCACAACCCCTGCAGGGGTTAATTGAGCCTTGCGGCCTTGCACTACTAATAACTGCACATCTAACAAGCTTTGTAATTTTGCAACAGCATGATTCAATGATGATTGGCTTTTGTTAAGATACTCAGCAGCTTTAGCATATCCACCACAATCAACCACCGCTTGCAGGATACGCCATTGTTCTAAAGTGGTTTTGGGTCGATGTGCATGTGTCATAATATTATTCGTTGGTGGAAGAGCGAAATGCTCCTCTTCTATAATCCAAGAATAGCGCAATCGCTAGCCATATGGATACAGCAATTAATAAAAAGGTATTGTTTTCTGCTAGTTGCATGATTTCTTCACTTAACATAGCAGTGCCAAAAATAAGTAATAAATAATACGGAAGGTTTAGTATTCCGGCCAATGCAATGACTTTACGTCCTCGTTGCATAGCGCCTTGGGTTACCATAAAAAAAGCTAACGAATTAATGTGGATCATTGCGATAAGTAATGATCTGATGGTCATTGGGCCCTGACTATTCGGTTGCCAAGCCGTGCGTTTGCCTATTTCGTAATTAATACATGAGCCTAACGTTGCACCAACTACCATGGCGAGCGTTAGCTTGACAATATCACTCGGGTTGGGATTAGCGCCAACCACTAATACCACTGCAAAAAACTGACCAGGGAAGTAAAAACCAACGTAAACAATAGACTCGAGTAAGATGATGACCAAGATTAACGTGAAAAAATACTCTCCTGCCAATGATTTAAAATCGCTGAGCATTGCTAAACCTGGGGGGATAACATTAAACTGCACTAATAATGTCAGCATCACCAAGGCAAGAATTGCGGTCAATGGTAAGGTTGAATAGTATTTCATCAGCGTTATCGTCCAATACTCGCGCCAGGGGTGCGCACCACTTCAATAATCTCAGTGGTAGAAATAGAAGGGGTTCGGGTTAAGTATTGCACATCACAGAGCGGTTTGAATTCATCAAACTTGCCAGCCCAATCATCACCCATCACCATGACATCGGCGCTGTGCTCTTGGATATATTGCCCTTTTAAGGCAAGTGATTCTTCGACAAAGACTGCATCGACAAAACGTAATGATTCGACTATTTTGATCCGGTCAGCTTGACTGTAAATGGGATAGCGGCCTTTTTTTGAAAAGTTCAGTGCGTCACTACTGATCCCTACAATGAGGTAATCGCCAAACGATCGTGCACGCTCTAAGATATTAACGTGGCCGACATGAAATACATCGAATGTACCAAAAGTAATGACTCGTTTCATTTATTTTCCAATAGATAATGTGCAATACGTCGAGACGCAAAGCCGTCTAGATTACCTGCTAATTTTGTCACAATATCAGCACGTTGTCGCTTAAATTCAGGCGCTTCAACTTGAGCCAATAGTAATTGTGCATGGATATCATAATAACTACCTGCGCGGTAGCACATGCTATGAAAATACGCGATATCATCATCCAAACGGGCTTTAAACCGATAGGCAAAGGGGCCTCGATAACTCCAACGTAATTGATAAAAATCACACCAGATAACCGGTTTATCTAACGCCGCAAATTCAAATATTGCAGATGATGCATCAGAGAGTAATACATCTGCCACGCATAAAAATGGCACTAGATTGACTTCGTCCACCGATGCGAGATAGACATTATCGGACTTGGCCCAATGCTGCATTATTTTTTGATGCTTACGATATGATTTTTTGGTCAAACTAAAAAAATGCGGCTTGATGATAATATTGTAATCACTGAACTCTTGTGCAAATTTGATGCTAAATTTTTCAATCGAACTTGGGTAAAAAGTGGGTGCATACAAGAGCGTGGGTTTATCGTTATCCAAGCCATAATTACTAGGAGTAATGGCCCGGTAGCCCTCACGTAAAATAGGATCTAGCTTGGCATAACCAGTATCGATAAAATTACCTGATGGAAACAAAGTATCCAAACGTTGTTTTCGGTATGCGCCCTCAACAAATCTTGCTGTCGTCACATTCTCGGATACATCGTAATAACATTGCTTAGGTCCGATACCATGCTGCATGAGTGCTGTTTTTTTAGTTTGGTTTAAGGCTTCGCATTGGGCAAACGCATTGCCAAAAATGATCCAGTCAGCATCACTGTGTTGGTAAAAACGTAAGGCATCGGATGTCTGTTGCAACCAGTGCAACTCAAAACCATATTCTTTACTCAGGCGTTGTGCATGAGCAATCAACAAAGCATCATCGTGTTGGTAAAAGACACAAGTGACTTGGCAGTCTAGTTGAGTTAATTCAGTAATCACAGGCTCATACTGTGGCATGTAATACAAATGTTGAACGTCAAAAAAAACATGCATGGATTAGTTTATCCCGAGATGTCGATTAATCACACGTGATACAGCGACAAAGCCAAATGTTGCTGTCACCGCAACACTGGCACCAAAGCCAGTTTCACAATCTAATTTGGCTGCACCTTGTTGTGATAGTTTTTGCATCCCGACAGTCCCATCACCTTGTGGGTAACGTAATTGTTCGGTTGAATATACACATTCGATACCAAAGCGTCGTTGTGTATTTTTACTAAAATGATAATCCCGACGCAATACAGAGCGCAGCTTGGCTGCTAGAGGGTCTTGTTTTGTTTTGGCTAGATCTGCCGTGGTCACTTGTCTTGGGTCAATTTGACCGCCTGCACCACCAATTGTGATGATTTTTATTTTGTGTCGTTTGCAATGCGCGATCATCGCTGCTTTTGCATTAATACTATCTGTTGCATCAACAACAAAATCAACGTTTGCTGGTAAATATTGCTCAACATTATCCGGCAATACAAAGTCTTCTATTGTGTGTACCTGACAGTCAGGATTGATTGAGCGTATTCTCAGTGCCATTGCATCTACCTTGGCATGGCCAATCGTTTCTTGAACAGCATGCGCTTGGCGGTTTGTATTGGTTATGCAAATATCATCAATATCGATTAAAGTGATCTGACCCACACCGCTGCGGGCAAACCCTTCAGCAACCCAAGTACCTACACCACCAATCCCTACCACGACAAAATGAGCCGTTGTTAATTGTGCCAAACCAGGTGCTTCATACAGCCGCTCAATGCCACCAAATCGTTGTTTATTCATATGATTATCAGTTTGCAAGTAACACAATAAAGGTAAAATACTATTTAATGTTACGGTAAGAAATATTCTTATAGTATATTGTGTTGTGTCTTTAATGTCATGTATACCATTGAGTATTGGCATGATTTTAAGAATAAAAGGTATATCAACCACACTTTTGGTCGATAAAACCCTAGTAAATGATTTATTATTTAATTTAACCTGCGACATGTAGGCATTTGTGCTTTAATTTCACTAATGCAATATTTAGTGCGCCATTTCACCCTGTTTTTTGTGTAAAGGATTACAATTTATGAAACCAATCATTCTTGCTGGCGGCTCAGGGAGTCGTTTATGGCCAAAATCTCGGGTTGCGTTACCCAAACAATTCTTAGCACTGACTTCTGAATATTCAATGTTACAAGATACGATCGCACGCTTGTCTGGTTCTGGGGCTGAGGCGCCGATGGTAATATGTAATGAAGCGCATCGATTTTTAGTGGCAGAGCAACTGCGCCAACATCATATTCAACATGCTGGTATCTTGCTTGAACCAATCGGCAGAAATACAGCCCCTGCGATAGCATTAGCCGCAATAAAAGCGATGGAGGAGGGAGATGATCCAATATTGTTAGTGTTAGCAGCTGATCACCTGATCCAAAATCAACCGGCTTTTCATACCGGCTTAGCAAGAGCGCAACAGTTGGCTGAGCAAGGTAAGCTCGTCACATTTGGTATCGTGCCCACTTCGCCGCATATTGGTTATGGTTATATTAAGAGTGGCGCGTCTTTAGCACAAAACGGACTCGCGTTAGGGTTTGATGTTGCTGCTTTTGTCGAAAAGCCGAATTTAGCTACTGCGCAAGACTATGTCAGTACGGGAGATTATTTTTGGAACTCCGGGATGTTTATGTTTAAAGCCAGTGTCTATTTGGCTGCACTTGAACAATACGCCCCATCGATTCTAAATATTTGTCGTGCGGCATTAATGGAACAATCACAAGATATGGATTTTACCCGTGTTAACGCAGATATCTTTGCACAATGTCCGGACGATTCAATCGATTATGCGGTGATGGAACACACGCAAGATGCAGCAATGGTGCCATTGGATGCAGGTTGGTCTGATGTAGGTAGCTGGTCTTCGCTGTGGGATAGTGCAAGCAAAGACACTCAAGGCAATGCAACGATTGGTGATGTGATATTGCATGATACAACGAATAGTTATGTCAACGCTGAGGGTAAGTTGGTGAGTGTGGTCGGTTTGGATAATGTCGTCGTGGTAGAAACAAAAGACGCAGTATTGGTGGCGCACAAAGACAAAGTGCAAGATATTAAACACGTGGTCAATCAACTAAAAGCACAGCAACGTCCTGAAATTGAATTTCATCGTGAAGTATTTCGTCCGTGGGGAAGTTATGACTCGATTGATAATGGACAGCGTTTTCAAGTAAAACGTATCAGCGTTAAACCCGGTGAAAAGCTATCGGTACAGATGCATCATCATCGAGCTGAACATTGGATTGTTGTTTCAGGCACAGCCAATGTCACGATTGGCGATAAGACGATGATAGTGTCAGAAAATGAATCTACCTATATCCCAATTGGCGAAGTACACGCATTAGAAAACCCAGGAAAGATTGCGCTAGAGCTAATTGAAGTGCAATCCGGTAGTTACCTAGGCGAAGATGATATCGTCAGATTTAGCGACCGGTATGGCCGCTCGTCTTAGTCTACCGTAATCAGCATTGTTGATGTTAGCCAAAAGCGATGATCAACACATGACTTATCACCACAACACTGGTTAAACTCAAGCGCATTGCGGTATATTCAATCACAATGTGTTTGGGTAACGTTAACGTGAATTTGTCATACAGCAGAATTAACAAATAACTAACAGATAAGATTAGCAGTGTTATTTTTATGTTAAAAACCAACAAGCTTGCCCAACCAATAATACTAGGTAGCATCGAAACATATATTTGATGTTTGTTCTTAGGTTCGGTGAGCGCTTGAAACCAATGTATTCCGCCCAAAAACGACAAAATAACGGCTGAATATTGAACAAATGCTATTTTTGCCTGCGTGGGTGTAAACCAGTCAAATACAAAAATACTGTGTATTGCTAATAATATGAAAGGGATTAACCCTAAAAGGCCTAAAATCTTTACATTAGATGGCATGTGTTGGTTATCCTTACTATTCATGAGATAAATACTAAAAAAGCACCCGAAGGTGCTTTTTTATACATAATTCACACGGTTTATTTTTTAATAGGTGAATATGGGCGTTGCGTATGGCCAGTATATAATTGACGAGGACGACCAATTTTTTGACCTGGTTGGCTTAACATTTCATGCCAATGCGAAATCCAACCCACTGTTCTTGCTAATGCAAAAATACAAGTAAACATGTTTGTTGGGATACCAATTGCTTTGAGCACGATACCCGAATAAAAATCTACGTTCGGGAACAATTTCTTCTCTGCAAAATACGGGTCAGACAACGCAATGCGTTCTAACTCCATGGCGACATCCAACAATGGATCATCTAACTTGAGCTCTTCTAACACTTCATGACAGCTTTCACGCATCACTTTTGCACGAGGATCCATGTTTTTATAAACACGATGACCAAAGCCCATTAAGCGGAACGGGTCATCTTTGTCTTTAGCTCGAGCAATAAATTCAGGAATGCGCTCAACCGTGCCGATTTCTTGCAGCATGTTTAAGCAGGCTTCGTTAGCACCACCATGCGCAGGTCCCCATAGTGAAGCAACACCAGCAGCAATACATGCATATGGATTTGCACCCGAAGAACCCGCTAAACGCACTGTTGATGTTGATGCATTCTGTTCGTGGTCAGCGTGTAATATGAAGATACGGTCCATCGCTCGCTCTACCGCAGGGCTTATGTGGTAAGATTCTGCAGGAACTGAGAACATCATATTTAAGAAGTTACCAGCATACGATAAATCGTTTTTAGGATAGACAAACGGTTGACCGATGCTGTACTTGTAAGCCATTGCAATCAAGGTAGGCATTTTTGCGATTAAGCGGTGTGCTGAACGAACGCGCTGGTCGTGGTTACCTACATCTAAATCACTGTGGTAAAACGACGAAAGCGCTCCGACAGTACCACACAACATCGCCATAGGATGCGAGTCATTGCGGAAACCATGGAAGAACTTGTTGATTTGCTCATGCACCATTGTGTGGTTAGTAATGGTCTCTTTGAATGATTTGTATTGTTCAGCAGTCGGTTGGTCACCGTGCAACAACATGTAACACACCTCAAGATAGTCAGAGTGTTCAGCTAATTCACCGATAGGGAAACCACGGTGTAACAATACGCCTTTAGCGCCGTCAATAAATGTGATTGAGGACTCGCAAGAACCTGTAGCCATAAAACCCGGGTCGTATGTGAAGTAGCCAGAAGCACCAAGAGCACGGATGTCGATGACATCTTGTCCTGCAGTACCTGCCAATACAGGTAATTCAACTTCTTTATCACCAACGTTTAAAATGGCATTATTGTCCGCCATGTTTGCTTCTCCTCAGTATTCATAAATGCGATATAATCGAAGTATGTAATTGTGTAGTTCTTTTTTCAAGGGGGGATATTTTTACTGCTAATAACCCATCATGTCAATTTTTATGACAATTTCCTTAATAAATATCTCAGATTGCCGTTCACTATATTAGGCACAACATTACAGTTACTACCAATGTCTTAAATATCAACAATGAATTGTAATTTTATAATGGCCCAGATATACTTCGCAGTGCTTTATATATCGGCACTTGCAGTCGATAATATAGTTAACAAATTTTTACAAAGTATTAACATTTGTAGGTTTGGTAAAAAGAGTTGTTTATGGCATATGTACTTCAAACAAGCATAGTCAAATGCTTAAAAAGTGGCAATGTCAAAATCATTACGAATGAGAGAATAGGCTAACATATTGTGAAAAAGCAAAGACCAGTAAATTTAGACTTAACGACAATTAAATTTCCACCTTCTGCAATTTCTTCAATCTTACACCGTGTAACCGGCGTAGCGATGTTTTTTGCATTGTTGTTTGTAATTTGGGCATGGGCGGTTTCGCTTGGCTCACAAGCAGGCTTCAACCAAGTAAGCATCATTATGGATGGGTTTATTGGTAAGTTTGTCGCAATTGGTACAGTATCAGCCTTAACCTATCATATCCTTGGCGGCATCCGTCATGGGATTATGGATATGGGTTACTGGGAAGAATTGGAATCAGGTAACACCAGTGCCAATATCGTAATTGTGCTCTGGATAGTATTAACCGTAATTTTAGGGGTGGCATTGTGGTAACAAATCAAGCATCCATGAAACGTAACGGGATCCAAGATTGGGTATCCTTGCGTGCAACAGCAGTTATTATTGCTCTTTATTCTTTTTATCTAACGTTTGTGTTTTTTACGTCACCGGCGTTAACCTATGAAATTTGGCAAGGTATTTTTGCCAGTTTATTTATGAAAGTGTTTACATTCGCGACACTAGTGTCAATTATGCTTCACGTCCGCATAGGGTTATGGCAAGTATTAACCGATTACATTAAACCAACTGGTTTAAGAGCGGGTATACAGTATGTGCTTAACTTAATTGCCTTTGCTTATGTAGCAGTAGGCTTATTCGTATTGTGGGGAGTGTAGTAAAATTATGAGTATTCCAGTTCATGAGTTTGACGCAGTAGTTATTGGTGCAGGCGGTGCAGGTATGCGTGCTGCACTACAGATCACAGAATCAGGTAAAACCTGTGCATTGTTATCAAAAGTATTTCCAACCCGTTCTCATACCGTATCTGCACAAGGTGGTATTACCGTAGCATTAGGTAATTCCCATGACGATAATTGGGAATGGCACATGTATGACACCGTTAAAGGGTCTGATTACATCGGTGACCAAGACGCCATCGAGTATATGTGCAAAACCGGTCCAGAAGCCATTATCGAAATGGAAAACATGGGTTTGCCTTTTTCTCGTACTGAAGAAGGTAAAGTATACCAACGTCCATTCGGTGGCCAATCTAAAAACTTTGGTGGCGAACAAGCTGCAAGAACAGCAGCTGCTGCCGATAGAACAGGTCATGCATTATTGCATTTGTTGTATCAACAAAATGTAAAAAACAAAACAAACGTTTTTTCTGAGTGGTATGCACTTGACCTAGTAAAAAACCAAGACGGTGATGTAGTCGGTTGTACTGCAATTGACATCGAGTCTGGTGAAGTTGTTTATTTCAAGTCTAAGGCTGTTGTCTTAGCGACTGGTGGTGCTGGACGTATTTATGCGTCAACCACCAATGCTCACATTAATACTGGTGATGGTGTTGGCATGGCATTACGTGCTGGTGTGCCATTACAAGATATGGAAATGTGGCAGTTCCACCCAACGGGTATCGCAGGTGCCGGTACATTGGTAACGGAAGGTTGCCGTGGTGAGGGTGGTTACTTACTGAATAAAGATGGCGAACGTTTCATGGAGCGATATGCACCGAATGCTAAAGATTTAGCAGGTCGTGATGTTGTTGCTCGTTCAATGATGACAGAGATCCGTGAAGGTCGTGGTTGTGATGGTCCTTGGGGTCCTCACATTAAGCTGAAACTTGATCACCTTGGTAAAGAGGTACTTGAGTCACGCCTACCGGGTATCTTAGAGTTATCACGTACCTTTGCTCACGTTGATCCGGTTAAAGAACCGATTCCTGTTATTCCAACATGTCATTACATGATGGGCGGGATCCCAACGAATGTGGATGGACAAGTGCTCAGTATAGACCAGCAAGGTAACGAATCGACCGTTAAAGGTCTATTCGCTTGTGGTGAGATTGCTTGTGTATCTGTGCATGGTGCAAACCGCTTAGGTGGTAATTCACTGCTCGATTTGGTTGTATTTGGTCGTGCTACAGGCCTACATCTAGGTAAAAAACTTGACGAGATTGACACTGGACGTGAAGCCAGTGGTGATGATGTTGATGCGGCATTAGCCCGTTTCAATCGTTGGGAAAATAGCGCAGTAGGCAAGGGTGAAGACCCAGTGCAAATCAAGAAAGATATGCAACAGTGTATGCAATTAAATTTCTCGGTATTCCGTGAAGGTGATGCGATGGCTGAAGGCCTTAAAGAATTGGCTGAAATTCGCGAGCGTTTACAACATGCACGTCTTGACGACAAATCCTCAGATTTTAATACTCAACGTATTGAATGCTTAGAGTTAGATAACTTGATGGAGACTGCTTACAGTACAGCTGTCGCCGCTAACTTTAGAACAGAGAGTCGTGGGGCACATAGCCGCTTTGATTTCCCTGAGCGTGATGATGACAACTGGTTATGTCACAGTGTGTATTTGCCAGAGTCAGAATCAATGCTTAAACGTGATGTGAATATGACACCTAATTTGCGTGAAGCATTCCCACCGAAAGCTCGGACTTATTAAGGAGATATTAGTATGCAACTTAATTTTTCAATATATCGCTACAACCCTGATATTGATGATGCGCCACGTATGCAGGAGTATTCGTTAGAGGTTGAAGAAGGTCAAGACATGATGGTGCTTGATGCACTTATCGCGTTAAAAGAATCTGACCCGACATTATCTTTTAGACGTTCTTGTCGAGAAGGTGTATGTGGTTCTGATGGGATGAACATGAATGGCAAAAATGGCCTAGCCTGTATCACGCCTTTATCAGCGTTGGGTAAAGGTAAGATTGTCGTTCGTCCATTACCTGGTTTGCCAGTTGTGCGTGATTTAGTTGTGGATATGACTCAATTCTATACACAATATGAAAAAATCAAACCGTTTTTGATTAATGATGACAAGCAACCGCCATCACGCGAATTTATTCAAATGCCAGAAGACCGAGCTAAGTTAGATGGTTTGTATGAATGTATTCTGTGTGCATGTTGTTCGTCTTCATGTCCATCATTCTGGTGGAATCCAGATAAGTTTGTTGGACCAGCCGGTTTATTACATGCATATCGTTTCTTAATTGATAGTCGTGATACTGCGACTGATGAACGATTGAATGAACTTGACGATGCGTTCAGTGTATTCAGATGCCATGGTATCATGAACTGTGTCAGTGTTTGTCCTAAAGGATTGAACCCAACCAAAGCGATTGGGCAAATTAAATCGATGCTCTTACAGCGAGCTGTTTAGTGATTAGGGGTGCATACGTGCACCCTTTTAGTTGTCTAAATAGCCGTCTGGTTTACCAAGATGGCTATTTTTTTTAGGTGTTAATCAGTAGTGGGTTTATAGATAAACCCATGTAATATTAAATTTGTATACAGGGCACAATAATGCAAGAAAGCGCAATGAAAGCATGGTGGGATTCATCTCATATGGCTGGTGCGAATGCCGCATACGTCGAGGAATTGTATGAGGCATATATCGAAGATCCGCAAAGCGTTCCATCAACATGGCAACAGGTCTTTGCAAACTTACCAAAAGTAGATGGTGTTGAAATAGACTCTAATCATACTCAAGTACGTGATCAATTTCGAAAACTTGCAGCATTAGGGCCAATGGCCCGTGTCAATACCACATCAGCACCAGCTGTTGGCGCGGTAGGTGATGAAAAACAAGTAAAAGTATTGCAACTTATTAACGCCTTTCGATTTCGTGGTCATCAACACGCTAACCTTGACCCACTCGGGTTATGGCAACAAGCGCGTGTTCGTGATTTAGAATTATCACATCATAGCCTTAATGATAAAGATTTTGATACCCAATTTAACTTGGGTTCTTATGCATTAGGCAAAGACAAATTACCACTAGGTGAATTATTTGCTTCACTTAATCGTACGTACTGTGGCCCAATTGGTGCAGAGTACATGCACATTACCGATACTGAACAAAAACGTTGGTTACAACAACGTATTGAATCAGTTGAATCGAAGCCGGTTATCAACCGCGACGAAAAAATCCAAATTTTAAAAGGGCTCATCGCTGCTGATGGGATGGAAAAATACCTTGGCGCAAAATTCCCAGGTGCTAAACGCTTCTCGTTAGAAGGTGGTGATAGCCTTATCCCTATGTTAAAAAGCTTAATTCATCAAGCGGGTCAAGCCGATACCAAAGAAGTGGTTATCGGTATGGCTCACCGTGGTCGATTAAATGTATTGGTTAACGTATTAGGTAAAAATCCTTCTGTTCTATTTGATGAGTTCGCTGGTAAACACGATGATTCATTGGGAGCTGGTGATGTAAAGTATCATGCAGGCTTTTCGTCGGATTTTGCGACTGCAGGCGGCAATGTCCATTTAGCGCTCGCGTTTAACCCTTCTCATTTAGAAATTGTTAATCCAGTGGTTATGGGTTCTGTTCGTGCGCGTTTATCGCGTCGCGATTCTGAAGATGGCGCTAAAGTATTGCCTATAACTATCCACGGTGATTCAGCAATTGCCGGTCAAGGTGTCGTTCAAGAAACCTTTAACATGTCGCAAACCCGTGGGTTTGCAGTAGGTGGAACGGTTCGTATTGTGGTCAATAACCAAGTTGGTTTTACGACATCAAAAGTTGAAGATACGCGTTCTACTCAATATTGTACTGATATTGCCAAAATGGTTCAGGCACCGATTTTCCATGTAAATGGTGATGATCCTGAAGCGGTTGTTTTTGTCACTAAGTTGGCATTAGATTATCGAAACAAATTTAAACGTGATGTTGTGATTGATTTGGTTTGTTATCGCCGCCACGGCCATAACGAAGCCGATGAGCCGAGTGCAACACAACCGGTCATGTATAAAAAAGTTAAGAAGCACCCCGTTCCTCGCCAAATTTATGCGGATCAGTTGATTGCAGAAGGCACTGTGGATGCACATGAAATTGAAAAACTCATCACTGAGTATCGTTCATCGTTAGATCATGGTGCGTGTGTGGTGGAAGAGTGGCGCCCAATGACGGAGCATTCAGTTGATTGGACACCATATATCGGACACGATTGGGATGTGGCATATGATGCCAAAACATCAATCAAGCAGTTGCAAGTATTGGGTCAACGCTTAATTGATTTTCCTGAAGAGCAGAAACTACAATCTCGTGTTAATAAACTCTATCTCGATCGTAAAGCGATGGTTGAAGGGGAGCGTTTACTGGATTGGGGGATGGCTGAAAACCTAGCTTATGCTAATATTTTGGATCGTCAACATGATATTCGTATTACGGGACAAGATTCTGGCCGAGGCACTTTTTTCCATCGTCATGCTGTTCTACATAACCAAACTGATGGCTCTACTTATATGCCATTACAACACCTTAACGAACAGCAAGGTCATATTGAGCTGTATGATTCGGTATTGTCAGAAGAAGCCGTCTTGGCATTTGAGTATGGATTTGCGACCGCAGAACCACGCACATTGACAATATGGGAAGCGCAATTTGGTGATTTTGCCAATGGTGCACAAGTCGTGTTTGACCAATTCTTATGTTCAGGTGAAGCAAAGTGGGGCCGTTTATGTGGTCTTACTATGTTACTACCACATGGTTATGAAGGCCAAGGTCCGGAGCATAGTTCAGCAAGACTCGAGCGATTCTTGCAATTATGTGCTGATCACAACTGGCAGATCTGTGTACCATCGACTCCTGCTCAGGTGTATAACATGCTTGTTCGTCAAGCCGTTCGTCCAATGCGCCGTCCACTAGTCGTCATGTCTCCTAAGTCGTTATTACGTCATCCATTAGCGGTGTCTTCATTGGAAGAGTTATCGACGGGTGTCTTTAAAAATATCATTGGTGAAATTGATGACATCGACCCTAAACAGGTTAAGCGTGTCGTTATGTGTTCTGGTAAAGTTTATTATGACTTATTAGAAAAACGCCGAGAAAATAAGCAAACCGATGTTGCGATTATTCGTGTTGAACAACTTTATCCTTTCCCTATTGATGAAATCAATGCAGAGCTTGCTCAGTATGCACATGTGCAAGATTGGGTCTGGTGTCAAGAAGAGCCGATGAATCAAGGTGCTTGGTATTGTTCACAACATCGTTTTTATGCGTCAATCCCGCAAGGTGCGACACTCACATACGCAGGACGCGATGCTTCAGCATCTCCAGCGGTAGGTTATATATCTGTTCACAACCAACAACAAAAACAATTGGTTGATGACGCTTTAACAATTAAATAAGGATCACAAATGACTACTGAAATTAAAGTGCCGGTGTTACCTGAATCGGTAGCTGACGCATCAATCGCCACTTGGCATGTAAAAGCAGGTGATACTGTTGCTCGTGATCAAAATTTAGTTGATATTGAAACTGACAAAGTGGTACTTGAAGTTGTTGCGCCTGAAGCGGGTGTCATTTCTGAGATTTTGTTTGCTGAAGGTGAAACGGTCTTAGGTGAACAACTTATTGCCCATCTGACAGCCGGAGCAACTGCTTCAGCTGCGCCTAAAGCTGCGGCCACTGAAGCCCCAGCAGCCAGTGCAAATACTGCCGCCGCTGCGCCTGCTGCTTCTGGTCCTGCAACTGACATTAAAGTCCCGGTATTACCAGAGTCTGTTGCCGATGCAACGATTGCCACTTGGCATGTAAAAGTGGGTGAAGCTGTCGCACAAGATCAAAACTTAGTCGATATAGAAACAGATAAAGTGGTATTAGAAGTAGTGGCACCTAGTGCTGGCGCGTTATCAGAAATACTCTTTGAAGAAGGCGCAACCGTGACGGCAGAACAAGCGATTGCGAAATTTGTTGCTGGTGCGGGTTCAGCCGCAGCTCCTGTCGCTGCATCTGCAGATAGCAGTGAAGAGTCTGATGCATTAAGCCCATCAGTTCGTCGCTTATTAGCTGAGAAAGGTCTAGATGCTTCAGGCATCAAAGGCACAGGTAAAGGCGGTCGTGTGACTAAAGAAGACGTCGAGAAATCATTAAAATCTGCTCCGGCAATTAAAGCAGCGAGCACTACTACAGAGGCACCAGCAGTTCCTATGGGTGAACGTACTGAAAAACGTGTTCCTATGACACGCTTACGCAAAACAATCGCAAATCGTTTATTAGAAGCGAAAAACTCAACAGCAATGTTGACCACGTTTAACGAAATCAACATGAAGCCAATCATGGATTTGCGTAAGCAATACCAAGAAAGCTTTGAAAAGCGTCATGGCATTCGTTTAGGTTTCATGTCTTTTTATGTTAAAGCGGTCACTGAAGCGTTAAAACGTTTCCCAGAAGTGAATGCATCGATTGATGGTGATGATATTGTTTATCATAACTATTTTGATATCTCGATTGCGGTTTCTACGCCACGTGGCCTAGTGACTCCGGTATTAAAAAATACCGATGCATTAGGTATGGCGGGTATCGAGTCTGGTATCAAGACCTTAGCCTTAAAAGGTCGTGACGGTAAATTATCCCTTGATGAATTGCAAGGTGGTAACTTCACTATCACTAACGGTGGTGTATTCGGTTCGTTGTTATCAACGCCAATTATCAACCCACCACAAAGTGCTATTTTAGGAATGCATAAGATCCAAGACCGCCCAATGGCCGTCAATGGTAAAGTAGAAATCTTACCAATGATGTACTTAGCGTTATCTTATGATCACCGAATCGTCGATGGTAAAGAGTCAGTTGGTTTCCTAGTCACTGTTAAAGAGATGCTAGAAGATCCAACTCGTTTACTATTAGATGTATAATAAATTTTAAGACATTAGTCTTGAATAAATTGAGAGCGATGATGTGTGATGTATCATCGTTCTTATAATAGACGTTGGAGTAACGTCTAATATAATTACAGTCGAGATATCGACTTTTTTTAAATTTACTAAAGCGGATAGAATATAACCATGAATTTGCATGAATATCAGGGTAAACAGCTTTTCAAAGAATACGGTTTACCTGTATCTGAAGGATTTGC
>CAKZLI010000023.1 GCA_937125395.1 uncultured Glaciecola sp. | reverse complement strand
TGATCGACTTCAAACGCACCAAAGATGGCATTCCAGCCACCGTTGAGCGTCTTGAGCACGATCCGAACCGTAGTGCGCATATTGCACTACTGAAATATGCAGATGGTGAGCGTCGTTACATCATTGCACCGAAAGGTGTCAGCGCGGGTGACGTGCTGGAATCTGGTGTTAACGCGTCAATCAAGAAAGGCAATGCCTTGCCGCTGCGCAACGTCCCGTTGGGTTCTACGGTGCACTGCATCGAACTCAAGCCGGGTAAAGGCGCGCAGATTGCTCGCAGTGCCGGTACAAGCGCCCAGCTGGTTGCTCGTGAAGGTAACTATGCCACCCTGCGTCTTCGCTCTGGCGAAATGCGTAAAGTGTTGGCCGAGTGCCGCGCGACCTTGGGTGAAGTGAGCAACTCTGAGCACAGCCTGCGTCAACTTGGCAAGGCCGGTGCGAAGCGCTGGAGAGGTGTGCGTCCGACTGTTCGCGGTGTCGCGATGAACCCAGTCGATCACCCGCACGGTGGTGGCGAAGGCCGCACCAGTGGTGGTCGTCACCCGGTATCCCCATGGGGTGTGCCGACTAAGGGTCACAAGACGCGTAAGAACAAGCGCACCGACAAGCTGATCATTCGTCGTCGTAATAAGACGCGTTGATCTACATTGCCAAGACATTAAGAGGTAACGGCTGTGCCACGTTCACTAAAGAAAGGTCCCTTCATTGACCTTCATCTTTTGAAGAAGGTAGAGGCTGCAGTGGAGAAGAACGACCGTAAACCGATCAAGACCTGGTCGCGTCGTTCTATGATCATCCCCAATATGATTGGGTTGACCATTGCAGTCCATAACGGTCGTCAGCACGTTCCTGTTTTAATCAGTGACGAAATGGTAGGCCATAAGTTGGGCGAATTTGCGCCAACGCGTACTTATCGCGGCCATGTCGCTGATAAGAAAGCCAAACGATAATAGGAGATTAAAATGGAAGCATTAGCTAAACACCGTTTTGCTCGTACATCGGCTCAAAAGGCACGCTTGGTAGCAGATCAAATTCGCGGTCTACACGTTGAAAAAGCGATCGAAGTCTTAACGTACAGCAACAAAAAAGCTGCTGTTTTAGTTAAGAAAGTGCTTGAGTCGGCAATTGCCAACGCAGAGCACAACGACGGCGCAGACATTGACGAGTTAAAGATTGCGAAAATCTTCGTTGACGAAGGTCCTACTATGAAGCGTATCAAAACACGAGCTAAAGGTCGTGCCGATCGTATTTTTAAGCGTAGCAGTCACATTACTGTGGTTGTGGCGGATAACTAGGAGTAGATTATGGGACAGAAAGTTCATCCTACCGGTATACGCCTGGGTATCAGCAAACCATGGACATCAACCTGGTACGCTAATACAGCAGACTATGCCGATAACTTGTTTAATGACCATCAGGTCCGTCAATATTTGACTAAACAGTTAAAAAGCGCGTCACTTTCTAAAATTGTTATCGAACGCCCTGCAAAGAGCATTAAAGTAACAATCCACACAGCCCGTCCAGGCGTTGTGATTGGTAAGAAAGGTGAAGACGTAGAGAAGCTTCGCAATCACGTATCTAAGCTAGCCGGTGTGCCAGCTCAGATTAATATTGCTGAAGTACGTAAACCCGAGCTAGATGGTCAGTTAGTAGCTGATAGTATTTCTAGCCAGCTTGAACGCCGTGTTATGTTCCGCCGTGCTATGAAGCGCGCAGTTCAAAACGCCATGCGATTAGGCGCTAAAGGTATCAAGGTACAAGTAAGCGGTCGTTTAGGCGGCGCTGAAATTGCACGTGCAGAATGGTATCGTGAAGGTCGTGTTCCATTACACACTTTCCGTGCTGATATTGACTATGCAACTTCAGAAGCTAACACTACTTATGGTATTATTGGCGTGAAAGTATGGATCTTCAAAGGTGAAGTGTTAGGTGGTTTACCACTGACACAAGAGCAGCCTGCTGCTGCACCTAAGAAGAAAGGCCGCAACGCTAAGCGAGAGGGCTAATCATGTTACAACCAAAGCGTACGAAATTTCGTAAGATGCATAAAGGTCGTAACCGTGGTCTTGCTATTGCTGGTAGCAAAGTAAGCTTCGGTACATTCGGTCTTAAATCTGTAGGCCGCGGTCGCATGACTGCTCGACAAATCGAAGCAGCTCGTCGTGCTATGACTCGTCACGTTAAACGTCAAGGTAAAATTTGGATACGAGTTTTCCCTGACAAACCAATTACTCAGAAGCCTCTTGAAGTGCGTCAGGGTAAAGGTAAGGGTAACGTTGAATACTGGGTATGCCAAATTCAACCGGGTCGTGTGTTATATGAAATGGAAGGTGTTCCAGAAGAATTAGCACGTGAAGCGTTTGCATTGGCGGCGGCTAAACTGCCATTTAAAACAACCTTTGTAACTCGGACGGTAATGTAATGAATGCGACTGAACTCAAAGATAAGAGCGTAGAAGAATTGAACGCAGAGTTATTAACTTTGCTTCGCGAACAGTTCAACTTACGTATGCAATATTCTACTGGTCAGCTTGAAAAAACTGATCAGCTAAGAACAGTGCGTCGTAGTATTGCGCGTGTTAAAACCATTCTGACTCAAAAGGCTGATGCGTAATGACTGAAAAAACAATTCGTACAGTTCAAGGTCGTGTGGTCAGCAACAAAATGGATAAAACCATTACTGTTGCAGTAGAACGTAAAGTGAAACATCCAATTTATGGTAAGTTCATCAAACGTACTACTAAGCTACACGCACATGACGAAGCTAACGTATGTAATGAAGGCGATTTTGTGTCAATCACAGAATGTCGTCCTCTTTCTAAATCCAAAAACTGGATGTTAGTTGACGTAATCACTAAAGCTTAATTTATTAAGTTTTAGATATTGCACTAAAAAAGCCACTAGAGAGCAATCTTTAGTGGCTTTTTTGTATGTGCATTTCATTAGTGATAAGCTATCTAAGTCAGACAGAATCGTTAATGGAAAGCAGATGTCATTGAAGCAAATTATTAGTTTAGGTTTATACACATTTATCGTCGCGATAATCACTTGGTATGTGACAGTTGAATTCTCCCTTGTTAGAGAAGTGAGCAAAACTGAAGCGACAAACTTGCCAGCTGTAGTAAGGACTGATGATATAGATCTGCAGAATGAATCATTTATTGTTGTAAATGACCCAAATTTGTCAGCGTTGTCAGAAAGAACTGACCAATTAACTCCCTCTACTAATCAATCATCCGCCGTTAAGGAATCTAAGTTAAATCAAGATTTACAGCACTTATCTCGCTCATATAATGAATTATCAGCAAGTACAGAGCAATTAAAGGCACGAATTACTGTTTATGAACAACTTCTAAATGAAAATGAGATAACGTTTAACGTACCTCAACCGACAAAGTTAGATCTTGAAGTTGTTAATGACCATTTACCCGGTGACTTTGTTAGTTTAACGGATCGTTGGGGTAGTGACAAAAAAGCCCGGTTTAATGCATTAATTGCCGAATCTAAGGATGAAAGTTGGGCGTTTGATATGGAACATCAAATTAATGATTTTATAATGTTGCATGAACATGGACAAAATGTACGCTTGAGCAAAGTTAATTGTAAGCAATCCATGTGTGAAATGTATGGATATTATACCGATAATGCTTTATTTCAGTTACTGACACATGATCTCTTGGTTCAACCCTGGCTAATGGCTACAAACACACAATCTAATTCAGGTGATGCGGAAGGGGATCAAATGAAGTTTTATACTTTGATGACCTTTTAATTTGGACCTGACCCCATTTATTATTTGGATCTGGCCTCATTTATTTAGAAGAAGACAAACACTCTTCAATTGCTTTAAGTAAATTTTCAGGGACGATTGGTTTATTAATGTGCTTATTCATCCCAACTTGTAATGCTTTCTGTTGCTCTACTAATGATACGTGAGCAGTTAAGGCTATAATGGGTATGTCCCGATTGTGAGCACCAGCCTCGCCATTGCGGATAGCTTGAGATGCATCATAGCCGTTCATGATTGGCATTTGTATATCCATTAATATGATATCGTAATGGGTATCAGTGCATAGTAAATGGTCTATACATTCTTTCCCATTATTCATTACTGTCATAGTGATGCCATAATGCTGTAATTGGACTATGGTAATTTCTTGATTGATGGGATTGTCTTCAACAAATAATATATTGGCACGTTGGACTGCCTCTAGGTCCACCAGCAACTCTTCTGGTTTGTCTACTGCTATGTCATCAGCTAAAGATAAATGGACGGTAAAAGTAACCTTGGTACCTATACCTAACTGACTTTCCATGGAGATAGATCCATCCATTAACTCGACGAGTTCTTTGCATAACGCTAATCCTAATCCGGTTCCTGATCGTGCTTTACTATAGGAATCTTCTATTTGCACAAATGGTTGGAACAATCTTGTCAAATCTTGTTGCGAGATACCTTCACCGGTATCATTAATCCAACAAGTCATTACATAATGACTATTATCAGGGGTAATTGTAGCCCCGAGGGTGATATCACCATGATCAGTGAACTTAACAGCATTATTAATTAAATTATCAAATATTTGTCTAATCCGAGTTTGATCACCCAACAGTGGTACATCAATTAATTTATCAATTTCTAAGTGAATCGTGATCGGTTTATCATCGCTGATTAACAGTGCATAGCCATAGCTCTCCTTCAATACTTGCACTGGTGAAAACCCGATTTGTTTTAACTGTAATTGACTGGATTCAAGCTTAGAAAAATCCAATACATCGTTAACAGTACGTAATAATGTATCAGTACAAAAGCGACCCATTTGCATTAAATTCAATTGCTCTGTATTGAGTGGTGTTTTGCTTAAAATATTGAGAACCCCAAACATACCATTAATCGGTGTACGAATTTCATGACTAATATTGGCCAAAAACTTACTTTTAGCTTCTGAAGAACGAGTGGCAGAAGCTGCGCTCTGTTCAGCTTTTATATTAGCTTGTTCAATAATGCGCATTGCATCAGCGAGTTTAATTTGACGATACCAAAACAGTAAAATACCTAAAAAGGCTACAAAAGCAACCAACACACCTGTTTCAATAGGGTAATCGATGACAATGTTGGTATTACGATTAAAAATATGTTCAGGAGATATGTTATCAGGGATGGGGATATCGTATTTATTTGCCAGTTGTTGATCAATCATCCAAGACGCAAAAGGATAATTGGGATTGACGGTCCCGGAAGTAAGCTTTTCCATGACGGCTTTGATAACAGTCGTACCTTGTGCAATGGGATCAAGTATGTACCCACCAACAATACCATCGCCCATAAAAGTTAACCACGAACTAAAAATAGGGGCAGTACTGTGAGGTGCGATTGCTTGTAAAAATGATTTAGGGGTCATATTTTGATTACTGTTTGGGCCAAACTGAGGTAAATAGATAAAAATCGAATCTTCGGGTAGTGCTGATACTCTAGAGATTGCGTCTGCAATACTGGTAAAATCTAAGAAATGAATCGAAAACTCATATTGTTCATTTTGTTGTAGATTTTGTAATTGGACTAATCTTGGGCGATTAAAATTATTAATAGAATTATTAATATATATCTGTTTAGTATTAGGAAAAGTCGATAAAATATAATTAGTTTGCTTAGTAATCGTTTGCAGAGAGTAGTCATATAAGTCCACTAACTTAGGGTCAACAGATGTTTGATTCTTTAAATTATTAAAGCTAAATTTATATACATCTTTAAATTGCTCCGTTTCATATAATCCTTTAAATAAATCTTGGCTGTATAAGCTATCAGAGACTAAGGCATCAATGTGTAGATTTTGGTACTTAATTTCTAAGGTACGGATAAAATGGGGGACGTTGCTTTGAATGTCTGCTTCTAAATACAGTGATTCAACGAAGACATTGACTTTGCGTTTTTCTATAGCGACTGCGTTGGAAATGCCTTCTATGTATTTTTGTGACCATGGTAAAACTGGATTATAAGACAGCATAATCAGTATATTGATTGGTTTTTCAGCTTCTGTCGCTTCTGTTGCCAGAGTATGACTCGGCACTAAGCTGCCAATCAATACTATGATGACTATCAACAGAGACTTCATTAAAAATCAACTCGCGTACCAACATACCATTGGGCTTTGCCTGTGTTAGGAATGCATTGTACGTTGTACGATAGCGCATTGTTATTGGTTAGCGCCTGACAGACTTTTTCGTCGGTGAGATTTTTAACACCAGCTTCAACTTGCCATTGAGCGGCTTGGTCTAGCATAAACTGATGTTGCCAGTTAATATCGACAAACTGTTGTGCTTCGATACGATTAAAGGGATCATTTTGGATTCGTGAATACACATCATCACGATAACGCCATGCCAAGGTTACTGATGATTCACCGCCCCCCCATTGCCATTGATAGTTGAGATTTAACGTACTCGACCACTCAGGAATATAACTCAATGATTTACCTATTTGCGTAAATCGGAGATTGCCTGAGTCAGTCACTTCGCTGCTTAATAAACCGATACCCGCATTAATATGCCACTGCGAATTGAGTTGCCAATCCACCGTTAAATCTGCGCCGATTAACTGAGATTCCGGAATATTCAAAAATGCCGGGTTGCCGTCATTATTAACATCAAAGGTTTGTTTGTCGCGCCAAAAATATTTGAATATCGCGCCATTGACCGTGAAATTTTGCCATTCACCTTTATAACCAATTTCTGCTGCATCTAATACTTCAGGTTGTACCGGATCATCTGCAGTACCCGCAAATGCAGCTAGTGCACGAGTATCAAACGCACCAGATAAAAAACCCCGTGCATATTGTGCATAGACTTGTTGATTGGGCTGGAGTAAGTAGCCGATACTGATATTGCCGCCGGTTAAATAACTGTTTTGTGACACGGGAGTATCAAGCTGACAAGGAAATCCACCGATACTGGGTGGACAAATACCACTTGGGTTAGCGGTTAACTGTTCTAGTAATGCTCGGTCAATATAAGTGGAAAGTCCAAGTGGATTACCAGCTGGCGTGCCATCATCGGTTTTGGCTAATACACGAGCAGTAGACACACCGTATTTGTTTTCATAAGAGTAACGCAATGTCCCTGAAATTATCCATTGCTTAGCAAATTGTTGTTCATACAAACCAAATAGCGAGCGTACAATCGCGGTTTGTTCTATAGCGACGGAAGGAACTATACCAAACGGAGCACCAGCTTGATCCGCGCGAGTAATCACCGTACCAAAAAAATCTTCAGCATAGGAGTAGTACCCACCTACTAACCATTCAATTCCTGAATCGTGATGAGAATTAGAGAGTCGGACTTCTTGGGTTAGCTGACGCTTTTCGTTCATTTGTGCCGGCATGAAAGCCAGTCCTTGTGGCAAATTATTGAGTGTTTCCATATAGCCAGAATCAACTGTATCGTAAGCGGAGATACTGGTCAGTTTGCCCCAGTCGTATTGTGCTTGATAGTGTAACTTGACATTATCAAAGGTAACAAATGAGACGTCACCCGCATTATCATAAGTCTGATACCAATTTCCTGCTCCGTTAGCTGTCGCTTGATTACCACTAAATGGTAACAATGTGACACAATTATGAGCTCTATTATAAGCAGCACTAGAAGAGGGCAGTAAATTAGGACAATCAACTGGCGCGTTTATATCTTGAATTTGGTTGTTGATGACATTACTGCCTTGGCTATCCCAATAACCCATCGATAAATAAGGTGTGCGACTACTGTCGTCTTTGCCATATTGATAAGTAAATAATAACGAATCAGTGGGGTTAATTTGCCATAGAGCATGCAAGCGAACACCTTGATGATCAATACTGCCCATCTGGGTATCATTGAGTAAATTGTGCCACAGTGGATCACGTTGTTGTTGGTAAAGTGCTACCCGCGCCGCTATTTGTTGGTTGATGGGAATATTAATGGCACCTTGCAGGGTATTAAATCCATCATTACCAAGTTGTAAATGCGAAAATCCAGCAAAATCATCTAATTCGGGCTTTACCGATTCATAATAAATGGCACCGCCACTACTGTTGATCCCGAATAAACCATTTTGAGGACCCCGATAGACTTCTGCCCGCTGGATATCAAACAGCATGAGTTTACTACCGTATGCCCCAAGGATATTACTGTCGTCTAAAGCCAGTTGTACGCCTTGATTGGCATTGATATGCCAGTTACGAGCACCTACACCGCGAATCGAAATACTGGAATTGAGCGGAGAAGCCGTTCGCATATCGACATTAGCTAGGCTATTGGCGATATCATCAGAGTTATATAACTGCAGGCGATTGATATCTTCTGCGGAGATCACATTAATTTGTGCTGAAATATCTTGAACTCGTTTATTCGGGCGTTTGCCGGAAACGGTGATGATCTCGACCTTAGCTTCTGATATATCTGCTTTTAACGTTATGGGTGATGTTAATTGTTGAGCCGATTGCGATGAACGAGTCACCTCAGCTGCATGGAGAGTTGGGTGCATAACTAGCCCAGCTGCTGATAACAAGACACCAAGTGTTACAGCCCTATTTAGAATCGGGAAGACCAAATTAAAAACATCCAAAATATATAATGAATTAACTATAGTTCAAGAATAATTTTTTGCTTGATCAAAGTGTTAACCTAAATAGTTAACACTTTGTCCGATCCGAAATAGGGTGTGTGTATGCAGGGTACACAGGGTGTGATTGATTGTTTCTTTATGCATTTATATTTGTAACATTTAAATCGTATATTCTTCACCATTGGGTGCGGTAAACTCACGACCGGTAGGAAACTCGATCTGTACATCTTGGATCCCAGCATTTTGTTCACAACCTCGATGTCCTTTTCGGTCAAATTTGATTTCAACATGCAAGTCGTTTTCTCTCAACACAATTGAATCGGGTGATTCGATGTGACCACATAATGCAACAAACTGCTTCGATTTAGCTAAACCACAGTGCGTTCCATCGGCAAAATAGGCCATGATATGACGGAAATACACGACGTATTCTTTTACGTCAGCATGTGAACCATTATCTAACGGAAAGCGTTCGTCCAACATTTGCATCACTGCTTGTTCATTATCCATGACTTGAAACGCACTCTGCCATCTGATGTTGGCTACCGTAGAAAATTGCCCCATTAATGCATGTTGATTGGATTGTGCTTGGTGTAACTTCATTGCTGGCATATTCATAATGTTTCTCCTAGATGGGGTTAGCATCTGTTTGTCATGTGTATCAGTCTAGTGTGCGTAACTGAGTTATGTGTGCTTAAGGTAAAACTTTAAAAGATGTCTTTACCGCGCTTAATTAGAATAATAGAATAAAGATCTAAATAATTTCACAATAAAAATTACACAGTGTAAATTTTACAAAAACACATTTTTACAAGTATCTGTGTAATGGTATTCAACGTTTTCTAGCAACGAATAGCGAGCATTTCGATGAAATCAGTCATGGCAAAAGGTAGCGGTAGTCTAGGTAGAAAAACCCATTTACTGGGTACTAAGGTTAGAAATTTACGTAAACGTAATAATCTGACATTGGACGATTTGTCTTCTCGATGTATTCGATTGAATGCTGAATATGCTCCTTCAGTGTCGTATTTATCTATGATTGAACGTGGCAAGCGTGTGCCAAGTCTGGATATGTTAGAAGTCATTGCCCAAGTATTTCAAAAAGACACGAATTGGTTTCTAGATGATGTGCCTGAGCAAGATGATATCGTGATTGATAAAGGTAGCCGTGGTGGGATCCCTGGCATGCCGTTAGAGCCAAGCTTTTTGTTTACCAATGATATTTTACAAATCGCGATCCCAGAAATGCTCTCACAAACAGGAATTAGTGGTCGCCAATTTGCCCATTTGTTAATTCGCGCCCATCAAGAACACCATCAAAATCACTTTCCGGATTTAGAAAAAGCGGCAGAGGAAATCGGGCAAAAGCGCATGCCATTGGCGCTTGACGAACTCATGATATTAGCGCGTCAACAAGGCTTAACGATTAAATGGTTTTCGCGTTTACCGCGAGGTTTCGCGGCTGAATATGGCGTGCACAGCACGTCAGTGGTGACTTCCTATTTAGGTGCTGATAACACACTGTATCTCAATAAAATCCTAGAAAAATACGAAAAACGCTTAAAATACGATATAGCTGTGCATATCGGTCATAGTGTGTTGCATAACAATGATGGACTGAAAAGTGTGTTGGTGACAGGGTTAAATCAATATTCAGTGATGCAAGGCGGAAATAACCAAAAACTGCAATCTTCGCAAATCAATACCCAAGATATTTTGCAAGCGTGGCGTGATTTTGAGGCGAGTTTTTTTGCTGGTGCCTTGTTATGTCCTAAAGTGCCATTTCGACAACTATTGGATCGCAATGGCTATGAGATTGCCACTCATGAGCAAGTGGGGGTGTCTGCTTCTGTGGCAATGCGTCGCATGACAGCAGTATCGCCGTATAAACATTGGCATTATTTTGATGCTTATGCACCGGGCAAACTCAAGGCTGTATATCGCGGCAATGGGATCCCGTTACCTTGGGGCAATATGCGTGAGGTGGCGGATCCGTGCCAGCACTGGGCAGTCTTTCGAATGATTAACACCCCTGTCAAAGGCTCATCGGCACAATTATCAATTTTGAATGTAGGCAATGAACCCCGGATTTATTGTTGTGAATCCACTAATGTGGTTGATTTAGCCAAAAACAAACATGTGTTGTGTTCTGGGATTGATCTGAATCCTGCTATCAATGCGCAAGGTGGCGATGCACAAGCGATAGCCCATGAGATTAAAAACTTATGTGTTAAAGGGGGCGGCTCTGCGCAGTTGCCTGTTGCAATGCAAAAGAAATTACAAACGGTTGCGCGTATTTTGAATATTAATTGGGTTGAACGTGGTGTATTAACCGATCCTCGGTTGATCTGTTCGCGTGGTGGCGAATGTCCGCGTGAACCAAGTTGTTATGCTGACGATGAAAATGTGATTAGTAGTAGCTTTATTGCTTAGCGATGAGTTAACGAGTGCATCACGCTCATTCACTATTTACTAAGCCTTGATTGACGGCATAACGCACTAGTTCAGCAAGGCTATCGAGTTGGAGTTTACTTTTAATATTTCGACGATGTGCCTCTACCGTGCGAAAGCTGATCGTTAACGTTTGTGCGATTTCTTTACTGGATTGTCCTTTGGCGATATACGATAAAATCATTTGTTCGCGAGCAGTGAGTCGAGAGCTAGTCTGTGTCGGCGGGTTATCAATTAACATTTTAGCGATGCTACTACTAAAATATGATTTGCCCTGTGCAACACATTTTATCGCTTGATAGACTTCTTCTGAATTAGTGTCTTTTAAAATATAACCCGAAGCGCCAGCTTGCACTGCATTTGTTACAAACTCAGCACTTTCATGCATACTAAAAATCAAAATTTTAGTATCAGCTAATGCTTCAGTGATGATTTCTGTTGCTTCTAAACCGTTTAATTTAGGCATGCTGATATCCATTAAGATGACATCAGGTTGGCAGGCTTGGGCGGTATTAAGTACTTCTGACCCATCATTACAACTACCAACAATCTGAATATCATCGTAAAAGGATAAACATGCACTCAACCCATCCTGAACCATTGGATGATCGTCCACTAACATGACTTTTACAGGGGGAGTATTCATACGGTCTCCGTGGTTGGGTTATCGGTTTGTTGTTGGGTATAATGATAAGCAAAAGCCGAACGCGGAATTTTAGCTGTCACCACGGTGCCTTTGGCTGAAGATGTTAACATAAATTGCCCGCGATGGTATTCAACACGTTCAGCTAAATTACGTGTACCAATGCCACTCTCAGATGGATTTTCTAAGTTCGCTTTGAGCATACCCACACCATTATCTTCAATCGTTAACGTCAACCAATTATCAATGATTGCAAGATCAATACGGGTGTGAGTAGCTTGTGCATGTTTTTCAATATTCATTAACGCTTCTTGTACGACACGATACAAGGTGGTATTAATGTGATCGGGTAATAATTTACTTAATGCTGGTTTGGTAATGGCCACATTGATATTGGTGCGTTCCGAAAACTCTTTAGCTAACGCTTCCATTGCAGCAGATAATCCCAATTCATCCAAAATTCTAGGATGTAGATGATGAGAAATTCGTCTAATTTCAGTGATTGCATTAGCCAAGTTGGTTTGCGCCTTGTGTAATGGCTCAGGTTTGTCAATGTGATGCTGATTAAGATGCTTGCAAGTGGCTTCTAGGGAATACTTAATCGATACTAACACCTGAACAATGCCATCATGCAGTTCACGTGAGATGTGTCGCTGCTCTTCTTCTTGTAATGTCACGATCTTTTGCCCAAGTTGGTCGATCTGTTTGTCGTTTTCTTTTTTCTGAGTCAGATGCAAGATAGCCCCGATCCCAAAAATTACAAATATCGAAGACATCGCCACAAACAAAATAATAAATCGAGTGTTGTTAATGTGGGTATCAATCGCACTTTGAATGGTCACTAGTTGCTGCTCCACATTATCTAAGTACACCCCAGTGCCCATCATCCACCCCCATTTAGGTAAAAAGTCAGAAAAACTGAGTTTTTCGGTGACGGTTTCTGTCGAGGGTTGATTCCAAGGGTAGCGATAAAAGTCGCCTCCCGATTTGGCTTTGCCGATTAATATTTGAATGATTGGATCGCCTTGTTCATTGCGCAGATCCCAATAATTTTGCCCCACACGATAGGGCTCTGTGGGTAACACAATATTTGTACCTTTATCATCATAGACATAAAAATAGCCATCGTGACCGTTATAAATCAGCGTCGATAAGATATCAGCGACTTGCTTTTTTGCGATGGGATCATCGGCCGCAGCGCCGGCGTAGATATGCTGAATCGATGCCTTGGCAATCGCGGTGTAGTTTTTGAGTTCTTGTTGTTTTTGTTCGAGTAAAAAAGCTTCAAGGGCGGTAACGTTTTGCTCTGATAAATCGCGATATTCATTCGTCACAAAAAAATACGTTAAAAACGCCGTCAAAATGACTTGTGTCACAGCAAAGAGTTGAATACGAAATGAAAATGTCATGGTTAAGACCAAAGAATGATGTTAATGAGTTGTGAATGTTCGCAAATAAAACAAGGTAAATCTATGCTAAATCCTAATAAAAATAAGAGATTAGACTATCGTCGTAGGTAGATATGTGTAGTAACTATCTCGGTAGTCATACGTATAGCACTGAAGATTAATTTCGTTTACATTTAGCTTACAAATTCATATACGTTAACAAGGTAAATCAATGAAATTAATGATAGCGAGTTTAGTCACTTCAGTATTATTACTCAGTGGCTGCGGACAAGAAAAAACAACAGAAACCATAGAAACTAAACAAGAGAATGTGGTATGGCGCCTCGCTGAAACATGGGGTCCAAACTTCCCTATATTCGGTGATGCGACAAAAAACATGGCCAAAATGGTCGATGAAATGTCAAACGGACGCTTTAAGATCCGAATTGATTCGTCGAACAAACATAAATCAGCATTAGGCATTTTTGATTTTGTTAGAACGGGTCAGTATGAAATGGGGCACTCTGCATCCTATTACTGGAAAGGTAAAGACATCGAAACCTTGTTCTTTACCACATTACCGTTTGGTATGACGACAGCTGAGCAGTATGCTTGGTTCTACCATGGTGGCGGTATGGAATTGATGAAAGAGACGTATGATAAATACGGTATTATGTCTTTTCCAGGCGGTAACACGGGTAATCAAATGGGCGGTTGGTTCCGCAAAGAGATCAATACGTTAGAAGACTTAGAAGGTCTTAAAATGCGTATTCCTGGCTTTGCCGGTGAAGTATTAGCAAAACTCGGTGCTAAACCCACTAACATTCCATCAGCTGAGCTTTACACTGCGCTAGAGCGTAACACAATTGATGCACTAGAGTGGGTTGGTCCTTCTCTCGATTTACGCATGGGCTTCCACAAGATTGCCCCTTATTACTACACAGGTTGGCATGAGCCGGCCACTGAGTTGCAGTTTATGGTCAATCAAACAGCCTTTGATAAATTACCCAAAGACTTACAACAAATCTTGACGGTAGCCATGAAGACTGCTGCGTATGATATGTATACTCAGTCTACGCATGAAAGTGCCGTTAACTTAGCGACGCTTCAAGACGAATATCCGAATGTTAAAATTCGTTCATTCTCAAAAGAAATCATGAATGCGATTAAAGCAGAAAATGACAAATTGTTAGTCGAATTTGCCGCAGCAAATCCACAGTCGAAGAAAATCTTAGATTCAATTGCTAGCTACCAAAAGAAAGCGCGTGAGTGGACAAACTTCTCAGACCGTGCCTATTTAGACAACTTTGATGCAAAGTAATGGCACAACAGTCAGCTAAATATTAAGTACTATGAGGAGCCGGATTTGCGTTCGGCCCCTCTATTTTTTTCATTCAACAAGAAGAAATTCATGAATTTTTTACACAATGCATTACGCAAAATCATCGATACGATGGGTTATATGTGCGTAATACTGATGCTATTGATGGTTGCCAATGTCTTTTATGATGTATTGATGCGGTATTTTTTCAATGATGTCAGTATTGGCATGCAAGAGCTTGAGTGGCATTTGTTTGCAGCGATGTTTATGTTTGGGATCGGTTATACCCTCAAAGAAGATGGGCACGTGCGTGTCGATATTTTTTATGAAAAATGGCTGCCACATACGCAAGCTAAGATGGATATTTTAGCTGCATTGGTGTTTGCACTACCGATTGCTGTCATTGTGATGTATTACGGCTACAGCTATGCACTGGATGCCTATCAGATGAACGAAGGCAGTCCTGATCCCGGTGGCTTACCCTATCGTTGGATCATTCGTTCAGTTATTCCGTTATCGAATTTATTTTTAATTTTATGTATTTTTTATACGATTTTAGAAAACATATTAAAGCTAAAACGTCCCAATATACATGAAGATCATATCCATAGTGAGGGCGTGTAAGCATGGAAGGTTTAGTCTTATTTTTCGTCGCCCTGATATTGTTATTTATGGGCTATTACGTGGCATTTACCTTTGCCGGTGTGTCTGTGTTAGTCGGTGTGTTTTTCTTAGGCATTGATTTATTTGAGTTTATGCCATATCGCATTATGAGCATCATGGAAAATACCACCTTGATGTCAATTCCGATGTTTATCTTTATGGGGATCGTACTGCAAAAAACCGGCTTAGCTGAGCGTTTGCTTGAATCTTCGGCCAAATTGTTTGGCAGTATGTCTGGTGGTGTGGCGATTTCAACTATCGTGGTTGGCGCATTATTGGCGGCGTCGACCGGCGTAGTCGGGGCATCCGTAGTCGCAATGGGCGTTATCTCATTACCGGTGATGCTCAAAAATAACTACCATCAACCTACTGCGGCTGGGGTTATTTGTGCTTCTGGTACTTTAGGTCAAATCATTCCTCCGTCGATTATCTTGATTATCCTTGGTGATGTCATGGGTTTGCCTGTGGGGGATTTGTTTAAAGCTGCGGTGATACCTGGAATGATGTTAATTGGCGCATACGTGCTATATATCTTAGCGTTGAGTTACGTTAAACCTGAATTTTGTCCGCCCATCCCGGTTCAAGAAGATAAGGCAACGATATTGAAGCAAGCAGCCAAAGATATCTTACCGCCATTATTATTAATCGTTGTCGTACTCGGCTCGATATTCACCGGTATTGCGACACCGACTGAGTCTTCCGCAATTGGTGTGGTGGGGGCGCTGATCCTTGCGCAGTTTTATGGCGGTGTATCACTCAAAACGATTTTTGCCGTATCCAAAGATTCAGTTAAAGTCTCTTCGATGATTTTTGCTGTATTGATTGGAGCGACTGCATTTTCTATGGTATTTAGTTACTCCGGTGGGGAATATCTGGTAGAAGAGTTCTTCTTGAGTCTTCCTGGTGAAAAATGGACCTTTATTATCTTGGTGATGATTGCCATATTGATTTTGGGCTTCTTTATTGATTTTATTGAAATTGCATTCTTGGTTGTGCCGATTATCGCGCCCGTAGCAATGGCATTAGATATTAATATGATTTGGTTTGCGATTTTGATTACGATGAATTTACAGACGTCGTTTTTATCGCCGCCATTTGGGTTTAGTCTTTTCTATCTCAAAGGCGTTGCGCCCAAATCTATGCAGACCACTACGATTTATAAAGGGGTCGTGCCTTTCATCTTATTGCAGGTTTTTGTGTTAGGATTGATCGTCGCATTCCCTGATACGTTTATTATGTACTAATACAACAAATCTGTGTGGCAAAAGATAGAAGGTCGTTCTCGTTAAGTGAACGGCCTTTTTTTGTCCTTTGGATTTGATTTGTGTCCTTTACGGGCGTAAGATAAATTAAGTTTTATTAATTATGTCCTTAATCTATGAGTAAAAAAGCACTCGTTGAACAAGAAGTTGCATCAATTTTAGCCCAAGTTATAGCAATTGATAAGCCTATGAGTTTGGGTGAAATAGAGCAAGCGCTACCATTTACTATAAACAGTAAGACTTTGCAAAGACGAATAAAATCAATGCTTGCAAGCGGGGTGCTGTTATCTCATGGAATGAGGAGTCACACTAAGTACTACGTCAATAGAGAGGCAGAGCTATCGCTAAAGGTCGGTAAGGTATCTGGTAAGGAGACTATATCTGGTGAGGACATTAATCGGCAAATATTAGAGACAAAAAATGCAATAAAGGACAAAAATTCAATTTTTTTAAGTGATGCGATGTCATTATTAGGTTATTTTGATACCCCTTCTTACGCTCGAAAAAAATCTAGTTATCAATTTTCTTTAGTCGATAATTACATCCCAAATCAAACTCAATATGTGCCTAATTCAACGAGGAGTCGTTTACATGAAATGGGAACGCGCTTTAATGAGCAGTTAGCCGCAGGCACATACGCTAAAAAAATTAGTCAGCGATTGCTAATCGATTTGTCGTATAACTCGAGTCGCTTAGAAGGTAATACCTATTCAAAACTCGATACACAAAAATTGATTGAGGAAGGTTTAACTGCTGAAGGTAAAATTCATAAAGAAACCGTTATGATCCTTAATCACAAGGAAGCCATTGCGTTTATGATTGAAAATGCAGAAGAAATGACACTGAACCCATTTACAATCAGGAATATTCACTCACTGTTAGCACAAGACTTGTTAACTAACCCCAAGGCTTGTGGCAAGATTAGAGAGATAGAAGTAGGTATTAGTCAGTCAGCCTATACGCCACTGAATAATCCGCAACAACTTGATGAATATCTATCACTTATTTTACGTAAAGCAGAGAAAATTGAAGATCCCTTTGAAAGGAGTTTCTTTTTATTACTGCATTTGTCTTATTTACAAGCATTTGAAGATGTAAACAAGCGCACTGCTCGACTATCTTGTAATATTCCTTTTATGCAGCATAATCTGTGTCCACTTAGCTTTATTGATGTACCTCAAGAAGATTACTTTAAGTCTTTGTTGTATTTTTATGAGACAAACCAAATTGAGCCTGCCCTTGAGCTGTTCGAATGGGCTTATTTTCGCTCATGTGAGCAGTATGCTGTGGTGACTGAATCACTGGGCGAAATAGACCCTTACCGAATACAATATCGGGCGGATAGAAAAATTGCGATGGGTCATATCATTCGCCAAAAACTGGATGAGTCTGGTGCTAACGAATACCTTGAGCAATACTGTATACATAATAATATTCCAATTGAAGATAAATTTATCAGTATGACACTCAGTGATCTTGCACACCTGCATGAAGGTGCAATTGTTGGGTTAGGTATCACTGAGAAGATGTTTATTCAGTGGAAAAATATGAGCAAACGATTCTGAGCCAAAGAGTATGAGCCACCGATGAAATCAACAACTACCTATTTACTGTATTCTTTAATGATACTTTTAATATCTTTATTCGCAGCTAACGCTATTGCCATCGTTGTTGCGCCAGCAGATAAAAGTGGATCTGACCCTAATATCGATAAGGTTCAACGCTTGGTTAATGTCCCTTATTCGGCTGTCGCCAAACTGCCCCAAGTGCCGGCTGAAAAAGTCGTGAAATATGGCCTTGACTCGCAGCAATATTATTATCATTGGCCTGCTCAGCTAGACGATAATCCAGAGATAGATGACGGTCAGCGTGCACCTGTGATCATGATCCATGGTGGTTGTTGGTTAAGTGCCTTTGATATTAGTCATAGTATTGCTCAGGCAAATGGTTTGGCGCAAGCGGGACACGCGGTTTATTCTCTTGAATATCGCCGTAGTGGCGAAACAGGAGGAGGATGGCCAATAACATTTAATGATGTGATGTTAGCGATCACAGCCATCATCGAAGCATTACCAGAGAGTACCACCACAGTGAATCTAATTGGGCACTCAGCCGGTGGCCATTTAGCATTGTTGGCTGCGGCAGATATTCAACGCCACTTGGCGTTGTTGGATCGCTCAGAACTGAGATTCAATATCGTCGGCTTAGCTGCCATTGTTGATATTAAGCAATACGCACTAGGGCAAAACAGTTGCCAAGCCGTAACCTCTGATTTTATGGCTGGCATGCCTGATGAAAAAATCGGAGATTATTATGTAGCTAATCCATTAAACCTAGCACTCACCGATAACGCTCTGGCTCAGATCACCTTATTACAAGGTGATGCGGATACCATAGTACCCATTTCACAGGCGCGACACGCCAATGCTCGTACCATTATTGAGCCCGGTGCCGGTCATTTTGATTGGATCCACCCTCAATCATCTGCCTTTCAAACTTTATTAGGAGTATTACAATGATTGCATCCTTGTACCAACAAGCCGAGCAATTAGATGCTCATGATCCATTAAGAGAAGTAAAAGGCCAGTTTGTGTTGCCTGAAAATATGATTTATTTGGATGGCAATTCCTTGGGACCGGTCACGCATGCTGCAAAGCACCGCGCTCATGAAGTGGTAGAACAGCAGTGGCAGCCGGATTTGATCAAAAGTTGGAATCAACATAATTGGATTGGTTTACCCCAACAAGTCGGCGCTAAGATTGCACCGTTAATTGGGGCTCATCCTGATGAAGTGATCGCGTGTGATTCGATTTCGGTCAATTTATATAAATTATTGCACGCGGCGCTGGCGATCCAAGAGAGCCGATATGCTGCTCAACCTGAGCATCTTAAATTAGTACGACGCACTCGCATCGTGACGCAAACAGGTAATTTCCCTACCGATGGCTATATTGCTCAAGGTTTGGTGGCGCATCATGCACAGGACTTAACCTTAGATTATGTGGCCGAAGATGCGATTGTCGAGTCCTTAGGTTTGGATGTGGCTGTGTTAATGCTCACGCATGTCAATTATAAAACCGGTTTTATGCTGGATATGGCTTACATCACAGAGCAAGCACATGCATTAGGTATTGTCGTCATTTGGGATCTGGCACACACAACCGGTGTGATCCCAATCGACTGTACCTTGTGGAATGTCGATTTTGCAGTAGGTTGTGGTTATAAATATCTCAATGGTGGGCCTGGGGCACCGGCATTTGTCTATGCGGCAGCTCGTCACCATGAGCAGTTGATTCAACCATTAAGTGGCTGGATGGGCCATGCTCAGCCATTTGCATTTAGCCAAGAATATGTTGCAGGCAAAGGTATGTTGGCATTTTTGTGTGGTACTCCTGCGGTCATTTCTATGTCGATTTTGGATGCTGCATTAGATGTGTTTAGTACTGTAACGATGGAAGATGTACGTTATAAATCTGCGCAGTTGACGCGTTTTTGTTTGTTATGTATTGAAGCGCAAGGATTATTAACCGATTTGCCGTGTATTTCTCCTGAAGATAGCAGTGTACGTGGCAGTCAGTTAGCATTTACTCACCCGCAAGCCTATGCAATATGCCAAGCAATGATTGCCAAAGGGGTAGTGGCAGATTTTCGAGCGCCGGATGTTCTGCGTTTAGGCTTTGCGCCTTTATATGTGAGTTATCAAGATATTGTACGCAGTGTCGAGGTATTATCTGAAATTATACAAGCGCAGACCTATTTAGATGATGCGTTTCAAGTGCAACATGCTGTGACCTAGTCGTATTTATGCCGAGTCAATTTACCCGTTTAGATTGATGTTATGTTTAGGGATGTTGCATACGCGCAGGTTACGGTATGATAACCCCCTCTGATGATAATTATTATGGATGAAGTCTGCTGTGTCATTACCTAAGTACCGACCTAGTGTTACTCAATCACTCAGTCGGTTTGCCTATACTGTGCTGGTGACGTTGATTTGGTTAGTTGCGATACTCCGATGGTGCTGCTTGGGTTTAGTACGTTCGGCAAAATTTGAACGTAAGCGCGCTCAACGCTACGGTGCATTAGGTCAGCTTACCTCTAGACAGCGCGGTGGCATTTTATTTCATTGTGTCTCGGTTGGGGAAGTCGTTGCTGCGTCATGTGTCATTAAAGGATTGCTCAACACGCAACCTGATTTACCTATTGTGATCACCACTACCACGGCAACGGGCGCACAACGCGTGCGGGATATTTTCGGTGCTTCCTTATCCGCAAATCTGGCCCATCATTATTTGCCCTACGATTTACCTTGGTTAATGTCTCGATTACTCACGCATATCCAACCACAATTAGTCTGTATTACCGAAGTGGAGTTATGGCCGAATTTATTGGCTAAAAGCGCACAAAAACACATTCCTGTCTGTGTGATCAATGCTCGTATGACCGCTAAATCTGCGCGCACTTATCGCAAAATTAGCGCTGTGTTTATGCCAATGCTACACCAAGTCACTGCAGTCTGTGCACAAGGTCAACGTGATGCTGATGCGTATTTGAGTTTAGGATTAGCGCCTGAGAAACTCGTGTTAACCCACAATGTGAAATTTGATCAAGTCAGTGATGTCGTGGTACCCGACACCATTATTGAGTTGTCTAACACGCTCAAGCTGTTAGATAAGCCAGTGTTGCTAGCAGGGTCGACTCATCAAGGTGAAGAAACCTTTTGGCTGGACGTGTATAAACAATTACACACTGATTTTCCTCAAGCCTTATTGATTATTGTGCCACGTCACCCACAACGATTTGCACAAGTTGAAGCCGAAATACTGAGCAGCGGACTTAATTATATTAACTGGGCTGAGCGAGATAAGCTCAATGCTCAAACCCAAGTCTTGTTGGTCGATGCGATGGGGGTATTGACGCCACTGTATACGTGTGCGGATATTGCCTTTGTCGGTGGCAGTATTGCGGATAAAGGCGGGCATAATGCCTTAGAGCCAGCGAGTATGGGCGTACCGGTAATGATGGGGTCGCATATTTATAACAATCCCGTTATCTGTCAGACCTTGATTACGGCCGGTAGCTTGCGTATTGTTACCGATACGACAAGTGCGCACCAGCTTTGCCATACATGGTTGTTTGATCCTGTATTAGCCAAAGCCAGTGGGCAGTCCGGGCAAACGGTGATCCTCGACAATCAAGGTGCTTTAGCGCGCACATTAACGCAAATATGGGATTTATACCCACAATAACCGACTTAACTGTTAGCAATATTGACGCAACTGCGAAGGAATAATATGAGCCAAGTAACCGCTGCATCCAAAGAACCAAAAGTAGCCTTAATTACAGGTGGATTAAGTGGTATTGGCTTAGGTTTAGTAAAACATTATTTGCGTGATAATTTTCATATTGTGGTCTTTGATATTGTCGCCCCTGATGCATTAAATACACATTGTGACAAAGCGACTTATCAGCTCATGACCGGTTTACATGTGAGCTATTTTCAAGTCAATATCGCCAATAATAAACAAGTACAACACGCCGTTAAAAGCATGATAACTGAACTAGGTCGGCCTAATTTGGTGGTCAATTGTGCTGGCATTTTACGTGCTGGCGAATTTGCTAGTTTAAGTGCGGATGATTTTACTGCCTCATATCAAATCAATGTGCTAGGTTCGCGACATTTAGCTGCAGCTTGTTTACCCCTGATGCACTCTGGCGACCATTTTGCGTTTATCGCTTCCATGGCGGGCACGGTCGGAATTTATGGTTATAGTGCTTATGGTAGTAGCAAGTTTGCGGTCTTAGGTATGGCGCAATGTATTCGTGCTGAATATGCACCCAAAGGGATTCATATTAGTGTGATTTGTCCGCCTGAAATTGATACACCTATGGTTGTGGATGAACTGAAAACGATGCATCCGGCAACTCGGATATTAAAAGATTTTGCTGGGCGCTTAACCCTGCCTCAAGCAATCAAAGGTATTACCCGTGGCCTTGATAAGCGACAGTTTATGATCGTGCCAGGGATCAAAGCAAAATGTACATTGTGGATCAATCGCCTGACACCAATATGGGTGCAGAACAGGGTGATTGATATCATTGTTAAATGGCAGGCACGTTAAATAAACGTACTGATCTGCGCTAGCGTGAGTATTCATAAGTCGCTTCTTGTTATTTTTTAAAATAGTAACATAAAAAAGGCCACCTATTTTAATTAGGCGGCCTTGGTATGGTTGAAAGCGAATTAATTGTTCAGTCTATTTATCTGATTGTGTATCCGCTTTAGGTACTGGGAATCCACGATCACGCATCAATGCTTCGACGTTGGCATCACGACCACGGAACGCACGGTATGCATCCGCTGGGTCCATTGCATTACGAACCGCGAATAAATATTTAACTAAACGGTCGGCGACGTCTTTATCATAAAAACCACCTGGCGCTTGAGCAAATGCTTCAGCTGCGTCAGAAGTCAGGACTTCTGCCCACATGTAACCATAATAGGCAGCGGCATAGCCTTCACCAGAAAAGATATGACCAAAATGCGTCGTTCTGTGACGCATCACAATTTCTTCTGGCATACCAAGCTTGGTGAGCTCTTCACGTTCAAATGTATCCATATCAATTAACGCTGGATCCGTCGTATGATACTTTAAATCCATAATGGCAGAGGCCATATATTCAGTGGTTTTAAATCCTTCATTAAACGTAGAAGCTTGTTTGATCTTGTTGACTAACTCAGCAGGGATTGGCTCGCCTGTTTCATAATGCACCAAGTAATTATTAATCACTTCATCGGTCAACAACCAGCGCTCAAGAAGTTGTGATTGAAACTCAGTATAATCGCGTACACCACTATGCGAAGAAGGGTAAGCAACGTCCGAGGCTAAGAAATGCAATGCATGACCGAATTCATGAAAATACGTTTCAGCATCATCCCAGGAGATCAACGAAGGTTCGCCTTCTGCGCCTTTGACAAAGTTTGAGTTGTTAGATGACAAGACATTGGTTTCACCATCAAACGTGGTGTATGAACGATAATAGGTCGCCCATGCACCTGAACGCTTACCTTGACGAGCAAACGGATCTAAATACCACAAGCCAATATTGTCGCCGGTGGTCTTATCATTGACTTCCCATACTTTCACGTCTTCATGCCATACTGGAACGCTGCCTTCAGCAACCGGTGTGAATGAGAAATTAAACAAACGTCCAGCAACATAAAACATTGCATCACGCAGTTTGTCAAGTTGGAGGTATTGTTTGACTTCATCTGAATCAAGGGCATATTTTGCTTTACGCACTTTTTCAGCATAATAGCGATAGTCCCACGGTGCAATGGTGATGTCTGCACCTTCCGCATCGGCAATAGCTTGCATATCAGCGACTTCTTCATCTACTCGAGCGAGTGCCGCAGGCCAGACTTTATTCATTAAGTCCATGGCGTTTTGTGGATTTTTCGCCATGCGATCTTGCAAGCGCCACTGAGCATAATTATCAAACCCGAGTAACTGCACACGTTCATGACGTAACGTTAAGATTTGTTTGATGATGTCACTGTTATCGAATTCATCGCTGTTATCGCCACGCGAGTAATAGGTGTTCCACACTTTTTCACGCAGTTCACGGTCATCCGAATAAGTTAAAAACGGGTCCATTGACGAACGGGTATTAGTGATAGCGTATTTGCCTTCTTCACCACGTTGAGTTGCCGCTGCGGCTGAAGCTTTAACAAACGATTCAGGTAAACCAGATAGTTGGTCTTTGCTGATATAAGTCACATAGCTTTCTTCGTCATTTAAGACGTTGTTACCAAATTGTGTATGTAACTTAGCAAGTTCCTTATTAATTGCAGCAGTACGTTTTTGTCCAGCTTCATCCAGTAAAATTCCACTTCGGACAAATCCTTCATATGAAGATTTAACAATACGCTGCTGCTCAAGCGTCAATGTTGGATATTCAGCGCCCTCATAAACGGCTTTAACACGCTCAAATAAGGCTTTATTTTGGGAGATTTTGCTGCTGAACTCAGATAGTTTGGGGCTTAATTCACGTTGAATATCTCGAAATTCAGGGCTGGACATATTGGATGACCAAATCCCCCAATAGGTAAAGACATTATCTAGCGCTTTACCAGCTCGTTCCATCGCAGCAAAGGTATTTTCAAAGTTTGGCGTTGCTGGGTTTGTTGCTATTGCGTCGATTTCAGCAAGTTGTAATACCATGCCTTGCTCGACGGCGGATTTTAATCCCGACAAGTCCATTTTATCAAATGCAGGGACGCCTTCATATGGACCAGTAAAATCTTGCATTAATATGTTTGTTGTATCGACGGCAGTGGTGTCGGCGTTGATGACTGTATCTGTTGTCGGTGAGTTGGCAGGGATGTTAGGTTTATCAGAACAGCCTGATAAACCAATCACTACCGCCGCAGCAAGTGCAGAAATAAATGGTTTGTTCATGATTAATATCCATCGTTAATATTATTGTTTTTGACGAGGTATACAATATGAAAAACTGCGGGTATTTGCAAATATTTAGGTGCTATGGCTTAAGCAAACACAATGGTTTTATGTTTATCAATCATGACGCGATCTTCTAAGTGATAGCGAAGTCCATTGGCAAGTGCTGTTTTTTCGCAATCTCGCCCTTTACGCACCATATCTTGAGCAGCATCAGAATGAGATATGCGCATGACTTGTTGCTCAATAATCGGCCCTTCATCTAAATCTGAAGTGACATAATGACAGGTTGCACCGATTAATTTAACACCGCGATCATAGGCTTGTTGATAGGGTTTTGCGCCAGCAAATGACGGTAAGAAACTGTGATGGATATTAATTGCATTACCATGCCATTGTTCACACATCTGTTGCGGTAATATCTGCATAAAACGAGCAAGTACAACAGTGTCAATATGATAAGTTGCGAGTGCATCTTCGATTTGTGCAAAGGCGCTGGCTTTGTCTTGATTGATAAAATCAACGAATACAAATGGGACTTTGTACCATGCTGCAATGTCGGCGATTTGCTGATGATTGGCAATGACACATGGAATATCGCAGATGAGTTCACCAGTATGCCAACGATGCAGAATATCCGCTAAGCAATGTGTTTCATGACTCGCTAAGAGGGCAACTTTAGGCAGACTATCAGGATCTGAAATCTTCCATGTCATATTGAATTTTTTGGCTATAGGGGAAAATGCAGCTTCAAACGTTGCCATATCTAAATCAACGGAATCTGCTTGGATCTCATGGCGCATAAAAAAACGTTTAGTTGTTAAATCGGTATGGTGATTCGCTTCTAAAATCGTGGCGCCGTATTGTGTTAAAAACTGTGCCACCTGCGCAACTAGACCGACTTGGTCAGGGCATTGGATGGTGAGTCGAAAAGAATGCTGCATATAAAAAATTCCATTAAAACAATAGTCTAATTAAACGTTATGAATATGTTAGCACGGATAACTTCGTTTAGTTACGAGCAAATACAGTTCAATATTTTTCCTTAAGAAATTCGAGACCGCTTAATAGGTCTTATTTTTCCTAAAGAAATTCTGTAGATAAACATACCCCACTAATGTAGTATAAAATTTAACCAGTTATTCAGTGTATAATTGCGTTGAACGGTCGATATCAACAGTAATTCCGTTGTTGTTGGAATATCTATCATCATCATTTTGTTTATTCAAGGAGAGTTAAAATGGCACGAGTTGCATTAGTTACAGGTGGTACGCGCGGAATTGGTGAGGCAATTTGCCTTAAGTTAAACGAATTAGGTTACACAGTCGTTGCTAATTATGGTGGAAATGATCAGGCTGCTCAGGCGTTTACTGAGCGAACAGGTATTACTGCTATGAAGTTTGATGTGTCAGATTTTGAAACGACTAACACTGCAATTAGACAAATCGAAAATGATTATGGGCCAGTTGAAATATTGGTAAATAATGCAGGTATTACCCGAGATGGTACGATGCATCGAATGTCATTTGAACAGTGGGATGCGGTAGTTCAGACCAACCTAGCATCTTGTTTTAATACATGCCGAGCAGTTATTGAGGGGATGCGTGAGCGTAATTTTGGGCGTATTGTTAATGTTGGTTCAGTGAATGGTCAAGCGGGTCAATATGGACAAGTAAATTATGCCGCAGCCAAATCAGGCATTCATGGTTTTACTAAAGCACTAGCGCTTGAAGGAGCGGCCAAAGGCATTACTGTTAATGCAATTGCCCCAGGCTACGTTGATACAGATATGGTGCGTGCAGTGCCCGAAGACGTATTAACCAAAATCATCCGAACTATCCCTGTCGGCCGTTTAGGTCGCCCGGAGGACATTGCTAATAGTGTTGCATTTTTGGTGAATGACGAATCAGGTTTTATTACCGGTTCGACCTTATCTATTAACGGTGGCCAACACATGTACTAAGCATGTTGGCTTAGTCTAAGAGGCGGCTAATGCAGCCGCCTTTTTAAATACGTCAGGATGGGCAAAGCCATCTGCAATCATATTGTTATCGAGCTGAAATGCACGAATCGCAGCACGTGTCCCTGAACCAATAATCCCATCTATCCCTTTTATGTTATAACCTAGCTGTTGTAAATGCCGTTGTAATGCTTTGGCTTGTTGACGTAAGATGGGCTTGCTATCTGGAAACGCGGCGACTAAACCAGGAGCATTATTAATTTGTTCTGCTAATTTACCTACTGCAATGGCATAGGATTGCGAGTTATTCCAGCGCATAATGATATTAAAGTTTTTGTAAGCAAGAAAAACAGGCCCAGTATGACCTGATGGTACGATCACGGCAGCTGGATATTCACTATCAGGTAACGCATGTCCGTAAATAGTGCGAACACCTTGGTCTCGCCAAAACGATAACGGTTTTTTGATCTTGCGATCCGCTAAGGCATAATCAAAATTATCTGGCAAACGAATTTCTCGGCCCCACCGATAACCAGACTCCCAGCCCAAGCGATGCAAAAAGTGTGCAGCTGAAGCTAATGCGTCCTTTTCAGAATTGAATAAATCAATCGTACCATTGCCATCGCCATCGATTGCATACTGAGCATAAGTCGATGGCATAAACTGGGTGTGACCCATTGCCCCTGCCCACGACCCTAGCATTGAGGGCACATCGAGAGCTTGCTCTTGAATGATGGATAGTACCGTTAATAGTTCTTGGGTAAAAAATGTTTTACGTCGTGGCTCGCATGCTAAGGTTGCTAAGGCATCGATAGTAGGTATTTTGCCTTTGTAGTTGCCATAATTGGTTTCTAAGCCCCAAAATGCCATTAAATACTGCCCTGGTATCCCATATTGTGCGGTTAATTCACCCAAAAAATCAGCATGTTCAGCAAACTTTGCTTGGCCTTTGCTAATGCGCCAGTCATTGACCCGTTTATTGTAATAATCTGCAAATGTGGCTAAAAATTCGGGTTGATTTCGGTCTAATTGCACGACTTTTTGTCGCTGCTTTGCAACACGCAGTGTTTTATCCAACGTTGATTGAGTGATCCCTTGGCTTATAGCTTGGTCAGTAAGAGTGGATAGGCATTGATTAAATGATGAGTTCACTGGCTCAGCAGCCATTGCCGGGATAGTGAATAACGCTGCACTCATTATCGAAGCAATATATAAACCGGTGAACCGTCGAGCAGAAAAAAAGGAAAAGGTTTGGACAAGAGTCATGCGTCATCTCATTATGATTGTGATATTTAATAGTACGAGATTTTTCGCAAAGTTTCACATAGATTTATGAATTATCATATTGATGAATAAACTCAGTGATCAACGGTCGGATATGCTTTCTGAATTTTGAGCCACTAAAGATCCCATAATGACCTGCGCCTTGCTGAACATGGTGTTTACGCATATTTTTGGGGATATTCGTACAAATGTTTTGGGCAGCTTCAGTTTGTTTCAAGCCACAGATATCATCATCTGCTCCTTCCACCGTCAGTAAAGCCGTTTGGTCTATGGCAGCAAAATTAATGGGATTCCCTTTATACGTTATCGTACCTGAAGCTAACTCATTATGTTTAAAAATACGCTCAATGGTTTCTAGATAAAATTCAGCAGGAATATCAAGTACAGCCATATATTCATCATAAAAAGCACGAAAACGATCAGCATCTTCGGTATCACCGACGAGCATGTTATGGAAAAAATTCACGTATTTTTTGGTGTGAGATTCTTGGTTCATTGAGATGAAGCCGCCTAATTGCATGAAGCCTGGGTACACTTGACGACCTTCACCGGGGTAGCCATGGGGCACAGTCATGATAGCGACATTTTTAAACCAACTCATGGGACGTTCCTGAGCGAATTCATTCACTCTGGTCGGGTTCTGTGTTGGGTCGATTGGTCCTGCCATCAAGGTTAAAGAACAGGGGGTCGCTTTGTCTTTATTTTCGGCCATTACTGCCGTCGCAATTAACGCTTGAACCGTTGGCTGACAGATTGCTATGAGATGCGTATCTTCACCCAAAAATTGCATGAACTCGATAAGATATTCAACATAGCAATCGAACGAAAACGGTCCTTCTGCTAATGCTACTTCGCGGGCATCGGCCCAATCGGTAATATACACTTCGTGATCGGGTAATAATGCCTCAACCGTTCCTTTAAGTAACGTTGCAAAGTGACCAGATAAAGGAGCAACTAACAACACCTTATGGCTATCCGTTTTGCCCTCACGTTTAAAATGAATCAAATCACAAAATGGCTTGGCGAGAGCGACTTTCTCATTGACCACAAAAGCCTCATCACCCATTGTGACTTCATTGATATTAAAGCCAACTTTGTCATATCGACGAGTTAAGCGCATTGCAGTTTCTAACGAAGCGGTGGTTAATTTACCGGGCCATGTATAAGAAAAAGGATTTGCAGGATGGCTAGTGACATCGTTAAGGAGACTTAATCCTTCATGCATCACTTGTGCAGAACGGGAAAGATATTCATATGCTTGATACTGACTCATGGAGGTGCCTCGATAAAATGACGTAATGACTGAACGAAAAAACACCTCGCTGTTTCACTGTAGATAATGCAGAGATAACAACGAGGTGCTGGGTTCTTACTTGCCTAACAAATACATTATTTTGTTACGGCAGCAGATGCCATTTTTGCACCAAGATCTTCAGATGCATCTTTGACTAAATCTGTTGCTTTTTTCTGTGCTGCAGAAATTACTTCATAAGATTCTTTGGCTGCCTCAGTAACGGTCTCTTGCAAACCTTCGATATATGCTTTTTGTGTTTCGGCCAATGACATGACATCTTTTTGCTTACTGGCTGTTTCGACAAACGCCATACCATCGCTAAGTAAGCTAGAAAATAATGCATTTTGCTTTTCTGCGATGTTCTGTAACGTAGACATATTTAAGGTTGCTAATTCGGTAACCGGCTTCATTGTTTCTTTAAGTTGATCGTTTAATTGTTCTAACATGATGTTGCTCCGTGTAGTTAATAAAAAAGTTAATATAAAAATTTAAAAAGTTATTACTGTTTTGTCGTATCAGATTTTAGGCTAGCTTTGGCTTTTACAGCAGGCTTTGCTTCAGATTTAACAGCTGGTTTTGCAACGGGTTTGCTAGTCGGTTTAGTTGCTGCTTTTTTTGCCGTTGCTTTCTTAGCTGGAGCATTAGCTACATTTTCATCTAAGCTTGTTTTTAATAAGTCTGTATATTCTTCACGAATATCATTTATTGCGCCGTATGTGTCTTTAGATGCATGTGCAAAACGTTCTTTTAACGCTTCGGCATAAGACGTTTGAGCTGCAATAACGCCTTTAACCTCAGTTTGCACCGAAACAGATTCCACATATTTGACACTGTCTGCCATAAATCCAGTAAAAAACTCGGTTTGCATTTGCGCTAATTGTTCCCATTTTTGCGCATTCATTGCAACAAGCTTATTCATAGGCTTGCTAGATTTTTTAACTTGTTCTGAAAATTGACTAATCATGATTATTTCCTCAATCACTTTTAATTAAATGCTGCGTTGCAACATTGGCTTGGTTTAATAATAGGGATTGTACAAAAAAAGATCAAGTTAATTTTGTTGCGATGCAGCATTTAATTGTAATTTATTTTAATAAATACTTATAAAACAATAATTTGAGAGGTGTTGCTGTGCAGAATAAATTGACGATGCGGGTTTCGCTATTTCTTAGGATTGTTAGGATTCCAAGCTTGCAGATTACTTTCCATCATTTTTGAAAAAATCGTCATCGGAGACGTATCAACCATACTCTTAACCACAGTTTGTACTTTGTCTTGTTGTTCAATAAATTGCACTAACGATTGCTCCAAGTATTGGCGCACATATGGCTGCATGTCAGAGTCATAAAAACGAATCAATTGTTGTAATAATTTGTCGGTTAACAGTGATTGGGCTTGGTTGGTTTCCGATTCACTGATGATTTGCATCAATATCGATTTGGTAATGACTTCGGCTGTTTTAGAATCGACAATCTCAAAGTCGGTGCGGGCGTTGATTAAGGTTTTGATGTGATCAAGGTTAATGTATTTACTTTGGGAGGTATCGTATAAGCGACGATTAGGGTATTTTTTGATAGTGATCACAGCGGGAGTATCCTTTAGCTTTTAGCATCCTTACTGTATAGAAGTTTGCTATTGCAAGCAAGCTCACTAAGCTGCGCGATGCTAGGGTATCCCTAATATCCCTAGCACCTATTTAAGATCACTGCGCAGTAGTGTGATAATAGTTAATCACTGAATTGTCGAACAATGTTATTAAGCACTTCTTTAGCATCACCAAAGACCATGCGAGTATTGTCTTTAAAGAACAGTGGATTATCGACACCGGCAAATCCGGATGACATGCTGCGTTTGATTACAAAGACATTTTTGGCTAAATCAGCGTTGATCACTGGCATGCCATAAATAGGGCTGCCTTTTAATTCACGCGCGGCAGGGTTTACCACGTCATTAGCACCGATAACAATGGCCACATCAAACTGCTCCATGCGCGCATTGACTTCATCCATCTCTAGGAGTAAATCGTAAGAGACATCAGCTTCGGCCAGTAATACGTTCATGTGTCCTGGCATTCGCCCTGCTACGGGATGAATACCATAGACGGTCTCAGTGTCATTTTTTTCAAATAGTTCCTGAAGTTCTTTCATAGCATGCTGTGCTTGAGCAACAGCCATACCGTATCCAGGAATTACCAATATCGATTGTGCCGCTTCTAGCACATAAAAGGCGTCTTCAGCACTAATGGGTTTAATTTCACCTTCAACGACAATATCGTTGCTAAGCACCTCTTGAAAACCACTAGTCAGTACATTGACCAACGAACGGTTCATCGCTTTACACATAATATTGGTTAGGATGATACCACTAGCACCGACGAGCGCACCGGCAACAATCAGTAAGTTATTTTCTAAAGCAAATCCAGCAGCACAAGCCGCTAAGCCTGAATAACTATTGAGTAAGGAAATAACCACCGGCATGTCCGCACCACCAATTGGCAATACCGCCATGACACCGATACTTAATGCAAGAAGCACGACCACAATCATTAACATTGTTGAGCTAGGGTACATTACATACAAAGCACTGGCTAACACAGTTGCAGCAATCAATGAATAATTTGCGAATGCTTGTTGTTTAAATACGATGGGCTTGCCAGAAATACGCTCTGATAACTTACCCCATGCAATCAAACTACCCGAAAACGTCACTGCACCGATAATTAACGCGACCACACTGATCACAGCAAAGCCAGTACTCAGCTGTGCATTTAGCATTGCCGCTATCGCAACGGATGCGCTAGCTAATCCACCGACACCATTAAACAACGATACCAGCTCGGGCATTCCCGTCATTTCTACTTTTTTAGACACATACACACCCACTGCAGAGCCTGCCAACACACTGACTAGAATCCAACCATAAGAAATAATATTCTGATCTAGCAATGTCACTATAATGGCGATTAACATCGCTGATGCGGATAACAGGTTACCTTTGCGAGCCGTTGAAGGATGACCTAGTAATTTTAAGCCATAAATAAATAATGCTGCGGCAGCAACATAGACAATATTGATAAAAATAGTCGTGTCCATAATCACTTCCCCTTATTTCTTTTTAAACATGGCAAGCATGCGGTCAGTCACTAGGTAACCACCCACCACATTGATGGTGGCAAAAAATACCCCAATCACGCCTAACACACTTGCTGCCGTACCTGACTCACCGCCAGCTAACACTATGGCACCCAAAATAGTAATGCCTGAAATCGCATTCGCACCTGACATTAAAGGCGTGTGCAATGTTGCGGGGACTTTTTGAATAAGCTCAAAGCCAACAAATATTGACAGCATTAAGATAAATAATAAATAAATTGCGATCATGCGTTGCTCTCCAAATCGAGGTTTAGATGTTTGCGAATAACAGGGTTAATGATATTACCAGCATGCGTAATCACACAGCTTTGCAAAATATCATCAGTCAAATCAAGGGTAAAAGTCTGTGTCTCTTTGTCACAAAACTCACTGATTAAATTAACTATATTGTTGGCATACATGGCACTTGCATCTTTAGCAACAAGCCCAGGCCAATTGCCATCACCAATGATGTAAACATCGTCTTTGAGCACTGTTTTACCCGCGACACTCCCCTCTACATTGCCACCTGATTCAGCGGCCATATCGACGATCACACTACCAGGTTTCATTTTTGCAACAGTGGCTTGGTCGATTAAACGAGGTGGCGGCCGACCAAATAATTGTGCGGTGGTGATAACGATATCTGAGTCTGCAATACAATCTGCTTGTGCCGCTTGCTGGGTTGCCATTTGTTCAGGGGTAAGAGCTGTTGCATAGCCTTGCGCCGTTTGTTCAGTTTGTCCTAAATCAATATCCAAAAACTTGCCACCTAACGAGCGAACTTGTTCGGCAACTACGGCACGAGTATCAAAGGCTGTTACCGCGGCCCCTAATCGTTTGGCGGTAGCAATAGCTTGTAATCCAGCAACTCCAGCACCAATAACAAATACTTTGGCTGCTTTAATCGTGCCTGACGGTGTCATCATCATCGGCAATATTGTGTGGAGCTGGTGCATCGCAATGCCGACCATGGCATAGCCTGCTAAGCTTGCTTGGGAGCTCAGTGCATCCATTTTTTGACAGCGACTTGAGCGCGGGATCATTTCAACGCTGATACTTGTCTGTCCTGAATCAGATAATTGTTTGAGGTACTCAGCTTCGTTAAATGGGTCGAGAAAACTGATCAACACGGCGTCTTTTTTGCAGTGTGCAATATCAGCTATGTCCAGCTTGTTGACACTGACAATTATATCCCCAGTACTCAATGTCTCGCTGCGCGATAATACCGTTACACCGACATCTTGATACATACTGTCACTTACAAAAATGTCAGCACCCATGCCACTTTCAATCACCACATCCATACCTAGGGCGGTATAAGTTTTAAGGTTTTGTGGCAGTAAAGCACAGCGTTTTTCACCTGGCTTGGATTCTTTAGGAAAAGCAACGGTAGTCATTATTACCTCTGTTTATTAGGTTAATCGAAAGGTTGAATTCATTACGTCTTAAATGATGTTAGCATGCAACAAAGGGCATAAGCATAGTCCTTATGAGTCATAGCAACCTGTCTTCTGCGTGACAATCAGATCATAACCGGCGCAGGACATACTGACCTGGAGCTGGGTATAACGCAGGATATTGCTTGTGTTTACCCGGTTGTAACGCCTTGGTTTGTTTACCCGAATGCTGATTTAACCATGCATGCCAGTCAGTCCACCATGAGCCTGGATGTTCGGTAGCACCATTGAACCATTCTTCGGGATCATCGGGTAAATTATCATTTAGCCAATGTGGGTATTTGCCACCCTCGATAGGGTTAATCACTCCGGCTAAATGACCGGATCCGGCAAGCACAAAACGTGTGTCACCAGACACATATTTGATACCGGCATACGCTGATTTCCACAACACAATATGATCGGCCATGGTCGCCAAAAAATACACAGGTACATCAATGTTATTCAGGTCAATCGGTACTTGCTGGGGAGCTGTTGCATCATTCGGATTATCAATCAGCCAGGCACCTGGATCTTTGAGTTTGTTATCCCAATAGGTATTATGTAGATACTGTTTAAAACACGCTGCTGGGATATTGGTTGAATCTGAATTCCAATATAGAATATCAAATGGCGCAGGGTCTTTACCTTGTAAATAATTTTTGATAAAAAATGACCAAAATAGACTATTTTCACGCAGTAGACTAAATGACAAACCTAAGATCCGGCCATCAAACACGCCTTTCATATCGGCATTTTTTTCGATGATCGGTAACATATCCTCAGATAAATAATTACCAATCTCACCGGGTTCAGCAAAATCTAATAAGGTTGTTAATAACGTCAATGAGGCAATGCGTGTATCGCCGAGTTTGCGCAAATAAGCGGTCGTCACAGAGCATAGTGTGCCGCCAACACAAAACCCCGTTAGGTTGACTTGTGTACTTCGGGCAATCGCACAGACAACATCTAGCGCTGCAATCGGTCCTTGATGCATATACTGGGTAAAATCGATGCCGGCCAAATTGGCATCAGGATTGACCCATGAAATCATAAACACATCATTACCAGCATCGAGTAGCGCTTTGACGGCTGATTTTTTTTCGTCCAAGTCAAGGACATAGTATTTATTGATAAAAGGAGGCACGAATAAAAACGGTAACGAATTGGTTTTTTCGACAGTCGGGTAATAATGAATTAACTCAATTAGGTCATTTTTGAATACGACTTCACCGGGTGTGATGGCAAGGTTTTCACCCACAGTAAACGCATCAGGATCCGTTTGCGTCATCTTAAATGCCTCTAGCGGACTTTGTTCTAAATCCGCCATAAAATTTTGCATGCCTTTTAAAATACTCTCGCCTTTTGATTTTAAAATGTCTTCGCATACTTCAGGATTGGTTAATACATAATTAGTTGGAGACACTGAATTGATATATTGGCGAGTATAAAATTTGATTTGCTCAGCAGTTTTAGTATCTTTAAATTCCATGGCATCGACCATGTTTTCGAGCATTTCAGAGTTCAGCAAGTAGGCTTGCTTTAAGTAGCTAAATACCGGATTCACTTCCCATTCATTATGGCTAAAGCGACGGTCTGAGCGATCCTCATGAATGACACTATGCGCTGTCTCGCCCATCATTGCACGGCTCGCTTGTTGCCACAATCCCGATTGTTTTTCCATGAACTTTATCTGTGATTGCAGTAATTTGGCCGAATCAATTTCAACTTTGTCTGACATTAACGAGATCAATTTGTTAGGATTAAACATCGATACAGCAGCAGAAGCAGCTGGGTCATGCGCATCTTGCTTAGATAATATATCTTGTACCATTGCATTAAAAACTTGGCTATATTTATTGATACTTTGGAGTATTTCCTCGTGCTCGTTGTGTCCCATGGTCGATCCTTGTCTATGTGATTGTGTGGTCAATATTTAACCATAATAGAAAGTGTTAGATAGCTTGTCTACAGCAATAAGACTAGAATGGTAGACAAATCCTGTTAGCATTAAGTGAACAAAATGTAGGCAGTTGTTAAAACTTGTTTGCATCCCTTTGGATTTGGTTACTTCGCAAAATGACATTGGCTCGAAACATTTTTTATTTAGTAGGAAAATAGTTTGCTTAAATACGCATATTCTTGGATTAAATCGCATTTTTGGCCATTTTTGATTGTGCTCGTCACATTAATAGCGGCTTATATGTTGTATTTAGATGCGCTGATCAAACCGCATTTTTCTGGAAATAAATGGCAAGTACCTGCGCAGATTTATGCTCGACCTTTAACCTTTACTACAAATCAAGAAATCACCCAAAAAGAAATCATCGATGAGTTGGTGTTACTTGGTTATCGCCGCCAGCCTACCACGCAATCGGTAGGGGAGTATTCAGTGGGTCAAACTTCCATCGTCGTGCATCGGCGTGCCTTTGATTTTGCCGATGGTGATGTGTCTGATCGTAAAGTTAGGATCCGCTGGACAGGATCGCGGATCACTTCGATAACCGATTTGGCGACTAAGCAAACCTTATCCAAGATGCGCTTTGAGCCATGGTTGGTGACACGCTTAGTCTCAGGTAAACGTGAAGACCGCATGCTAGTGAGTCTGAATGATGTGCCAGATTTATTTGTAGAGGCATTAATTCTGGTTGAGGACCGCAATTTTTATTCACATTGGGGAGTCAATCCCATTGCAATCGCCCGTGCATTGTTGGCCAATGTTGCCGCCGGTAAAAAAGTCCAAGGTGGCTCAACGTTAACCCAGCAGTTGGTTAAAAACCTATATCTGTCACGCGAACAATCCTACACCCGCAAAATCAAAGAAGCGTTGATGGCCTTAGTGATTGATGCTCGATATAGCAAAGAAGCGATTATTCAAGCCTATATGAATGAAGTATTTGTTGGGCAAAATGGTGGCAAAGCGGTGCATGGATTTGGTTTAGGTTCGCATTTTTATTTTGACCGCCCAGTAAATGAATTAAACCTTCCTGAAATGGCAACTTTAGTTGGGTTACTCAAGGGGCCCTCTTACTACAATCCACGTCGTGCCCCAGAGCGTTCTAAAACACGTCGTGATTTGGTCTTAAAGATATTGTTTGATGCTAACAAAATCGATAAAGCCTCCTACTTGGCAGCTCTTGATACACCATTAACAGTGACACGTGTTGCGAGCTTGGCAAGTGGGCAACATCCTGCGTTTATGGACCAAGTCAGCCGGGAATTATCAACTGTATTAGCCGATCCGAGTCTTCGTCAGTCTGGGCTAAAAGTGTTTACTACTTTGGATATCAACGCCCAGCGCCGCGCTGAACAGGCATTAAGCCAGCGTGTTAAGCAAATCAGTGAGCGTCGCTCATTACCGTCATTACAAGGCTCAATGGTGCTAACTGATATAAGTAGCGGTGGCATTAGAGCAATGATAGGGGATGCGATCCCTAATACCCGTGGTTTTAATCGTGCGGTTGATGCACGGCGTTCAATCGGTTCATTAGTAAAACCAGCTATCTACATTAATGCGTTGCAGCAACCGGAACGTTATCATTTAGCCACGCTATTAGCAGATGAACCCATTGTAATAGAAGATCCTAATGGTCAAGATTGGCAGCCGCGTAATGCCGATAATCAGTTTCGTGGCGAAGTACGCTTATTAGATGCATTGACGTATTCGCATAATGTACCTGCTGTGCAAGTGGCATTGGATACCGGTATTAACACATTGGTTGAAACGTTAATGGATTTAGGTATTGAAGAGCCTATTCCTGCTTTGCCTGCTATTTCATTGGGAGCGGTGAACTTATCAGCATTACAAGTTAATCAGATGTATCAAACGATTGCTAATAATGGTGTGTATCGCCCAATTCATGCAGTCAGTGCGATTTTGTCATCGAATAATCAATTAGTCTGGCAGCATAGTGATTACAGCGAACAAAGAATCAGCCCCCAAGTTGCCTATCTGATAAATTATGCACTGCATAAGGTCACCAAAAATGGCACGGCCAAGCGCTTAGGTCAACGCTTTCCAACGATTAATTTGGCAGGTAAAACAGGTACTACCAATGATTACCGAGATAGCTGGTTTGCCGGGTTTGATCGTCAATTACTCGCAAGTATTTGGGTAGGGGATGATGACAATGCACCGACTGGGTTAAGCGGTAGCAGTGGTGCGATGCAAGTCTACATTGATTTTCAGCAGAAAATGGAACCTAAATCCTTATCGAGACGATTTCCAACGGGTTTAGAGATTGCGCATTTTAATGCACAAACGGGTAAGCAGATGATGGCTGGTTGTCCAGGGAGTATTTCATTACCAGCAATAAGCCTAGGACTCAGTGAGCAAGTGCTCAGTTGTACTGGGAATGTGGTCGCTAAGCCTGTCCCCGTTAAAGCTAAGAAAAAAACGTGGTGGCAAAAAATCTTTGGATAAGTGCCCATCGTCAGTTTCTGTCTTTGTCTTTATCCTTGTCCTTGTTTAATCTTCGTTGGATAAATTCATCAATATTGCCTTTGTCCTGACACACGACTGCTTGGATCGTAAATTGGCTGATAATAGCTAATGCACTATTGAACCCGCTGGCACAATCCACATCAATCTTCGCTTTATACAATGTTCTTGCATCTTGCGCATCGCTCGAAAGGGCCTTTGGCGCTTTGAATAACGCAGGACTGATGACATTCTTGGCATGTGCTTGTGCTGCCATTTGACTGACATTGTTTTGTTGCTGTTGGTTAAACTGTGCAAAATACTTATTGATTGCTTGCGTTTGCTGTGTGGCTGTTAACACCGGCGTGATAGGGATTGGTGCATTGACAGCGCCCGTCGATATGTCTTTAACCTCAACCGCATCTGTAACCTCAACCGCATCCACAGCAGCATTGTCATTCACTGTCGGTGCTGGTGTTGGCTGAACTGCTGGGTTCGCTTGGGGCGGTATTATCATTCGCGCTTGAATAATATTCGTCAATGCAGGTTCAAGTAATTGGCTTGGGGTCGGTGCAAATGGCGTTAACATCAACCCCGCGATTAACATGGCATGAGCTAATACAGATAGACTGATTATGTGCCACCAAGTTACTTTTTTATTAGGTGGTAAACGCACCGATTCAAATACGCAAGGCGCACTTACACCTTGCAATATTTCAATATTGATTTGCGTTAATTCACTCTGATTATGCATAGCCATATGATGCCTTTTGGCGAAATAAGTTCAGTCAATGATCACGCCCATTTTCCTCAATACCACGCACTAAATAAGTGCAATTGGATGTGTTTTGTCATTATGTGGTGCATGCTAAATTCAAAATTCTAGCATGAATTATTATCAAGAGATTGATTTTTAAAGTTATTTATTGATTGGCATAAAGATTGAAGTTACATAAGTAATGTATCAACACAGACTCAACATACTTTATATTCAGGAGCAATACATGAAACTAATCACAGCAATCATAAAGCCGTTTAAATTAGATGATGTGCGTGAAGCCATCTCAGATGTGGGGGTCGATGGATTGACAGTCACCGAAGTAAAAGGGTTTGGCCGTCAAAAAGGACATACTGAATTATATCGGGGTGCGGAATATCAAGTGGATTTTTTACCAAAAGTAAAACTAGAAATAGCCGTTGATGATGATCAAGTTGATCGGTTGGTTGAAGTGATCACGGACACTGCTAGAACCGGCAAAATCGGCGATGGTAAAGTATTTGTTTACAACCTAGAGCAAGCTGTGCGGATCCGTACAGGTGAAGCTGATAGCGAAGCATTATAAGGAGAAGCACCATGGAAACAACATTTGAACTAAGTTACGCTCTGGATACGTTTTATTTTTTGGTTTGTGGCGCATTTGTCATGTGGATGGCAGCAGGGTTTGCCATGTTAGAAGCAGGCTTGGTTCGCTCTAAAAACACCACTGAAATTTTAACTAAAAACGTCGCCCTTTATGCGATCGCTTGTACTATGTATATGATTTGTGGATATAGCATCATGTATGGTGGTAGTGACGTTACCTTGTTCCTTAGTGGCATCCTATCTGATGGCGCAACCGGTGTCACCGAAGATGCAGCCACCTATGCCCCTTCTGCGGATTTCTTTTTCCAAGTCGTATTTGTAGCAACGGCAATGTCTATCGTATCAGGTGCAGTTGCTGAGCGGATGAAGTTGTGGACGTTTTTGACATTTGCCGTTGTGATGACAGGGTTTATCTATCCGCTGTCGGGTGCATGGACCTGGGGAAGCCAAGCGGTATTTGGCTTGTATACATTGGGTGATTTAGGTTTTTCTGATTTTGCTGGCTCAGGCATTGTTCACATGGCAGGTGCATCTGCTGCAATTGCCGGTGTATTAATCCTCGGTGCGCGAAAAGGTAAATATACCAAAGACGGTAAAGTCAATGCGATCCCAGGTTCAAACTTACCCTTAGCGACATTAGGTACGTTTATTTTGTGGATGGGGTGGTTTGGTTTTAACGGTGGATCTGTTTTAGCAACGGCAACAGTAGAAAGTGCAAACTTAGTCGCCGTGGTATTCATGAACACCAATGCCGCTGCTGCCGGTGGTCTGATTGCCGCTTTACTTCTCGCGCGTACTTTGTTTGGCAAAGCGGATTTAACCATGGCATTAAATGGTGCTTTAGCGGGTCTCGTTGCTATTACTGCAGAGCCATCCACGCCAACACCATTACAAGCAACGTTGTTTGGTGCGATGGGGGGCATGTTAGTGGTAGTTAGTATCTTAACACTTGAAAAGTTAAAGATTGATGATCCAGTAGGTGCAATTTCAGTCCACGGTACTGTGGGTTTATTAGGGTTGTTACTCGTGCCTATTACTAATGATGGGGCTAGCTTTTCGGGTCAACTCATTGGTGCAGCCACAATATTCGTCTGGGTGTTTGGCACAAGCACAGTCGTGTGGTTAGTGCTGAAAGCAACGATGGGTATTCGAGTGACTGCCGAAGAAGAATATCAAGGTGTTGATATCAGTGAGTGCGGTTTAGAAGCTTACCCTGACTTTACTAGCGCGAAGTAAATATTCGTTCGACTCCACACATTTAACAGACAATTAATGTTGACTTTATCGCCCCTCCTCGGAGGGGTTTTACTTTCTACTGGAATTTGACTATCGATTGACAGTTGCTCAGGTAATTTTGTATTTCACTTGCTTGAAGAGAACATCATGAAAAGAATATTTACATTTAATCGGAAACTCAAAATTACGTTATCAATCGCATTACTGCTCTGCGCTATTCTTCCGTTAATTTGGTGGCAGTTTATCAGTCTTAAGCCTTACACGTTAACTCAACAAGAGAAGCAAAAAACCTACCTGCAACATGCCGATTTTGTGCCCACACTGACCCTAACGAAGCTGGCTCCTAGGCAATATAAAATAACATTTACTAGTTATGACGGTGAATATGTCGAAGGTAGGTTAGAGTTACCTAGTCAAATGACATTGGAAGATTGGCGTATCAAACACATGAACGAGACTACCTCTGTTTTTATTGGTGTATCAGCAATGGGTAGAAATTATTTGAGATGGTGGCAGGGTTCGTTCAAGGGGCGCGATACAGTAACTCAAGTGAATGATATTGGGGCTATGGCACTCGCATCGAATCACGTTTTGGTCGCCATAGATGCTCGGTTCCATGGCACGCGCAAAAAAACAGATATGCCTCTGAGTAAAGTTATGAATAGTATGAATTATTGGGGGGAGCGCAGTTACTATGAAGGAATGGTAGTAGACACAGTATTAGATTATAAACATCTCATCAATGGGCTTGAAGAACTGTTTGGTCCAACCGATATTACGCTGGCAGGCTATTCTATGGGGGGGCAGGTCAGTCTTTTATTAGCTGCGACCGACCCGAGAGTCGGCTCCGTGATTTCTATTGTGCCGCCAAATCTGGATAATAAGGTAGCAAAGGTAGCGCCTATTAATTTCGTTGAAAATATGACAGATCAAAAAGTATGGTTGTTAAGTGCTAATAATGATGGCTATGCCGCGGTGCGCCAAAATCAGTTGCTTTTTGAACGTGTTAGTTCGACTAATAAACATCATGTTACATTTGATTCAGGACATATATTACCTGAAGGTTACACTGAGCAACTATTAACGTGGTTTGAACAAAAATAACTTATGAGAATATTAGTGATAGAAGACAATGTTGATATTTGTGCCAACATTGACGCTTTTTTTAGTGGTCGAGGTTGGCATCTAGATTTTGCTTATGAAGGCCACTCAGGGTTAAGACTGAGTTTGCAAAACCGCTATGACCTCATCGTTCTTGATATTATGATGCCCAGCCTAGACGGGTTTGAAGTTTGCAAACGCTATCGCAAAGCGAGTCAATATTTGACGCCTATTATTATGTTGACGGCAAGGGATAGTCTCGATGACAAAGTTAAGGGTTTTGATGCGGGAGCAGATGATTATTTAGTTAAGCCATTTGCGATGCGAGAGCTCGCTATGCGCATAGAATCACTTGCAAGACGTCCAGTGGTTGCAATGCTCCAGGCTAAACAGATTGGAAATCTCGAAATCAATCGAGACAGTTTTACAGTGAAAATCAATATAAATAACCATAAGTTTCGTCATTTTGAGCACAAGATATTATGGCTATTGGCAAGCGTATACCCTAAGACGCTCGAACAATCTGAATTGTGTTTTCAATTATGGGGAGACAGAGCCACAGGCAAACAGTCGCTTCGAACTCATATTTATAATATAAGAAACGCGCTTAAAGAAAATGATGGGAATATTGGTATTTATTTTTCGCGTCCAAACTTATATTGCTTGCGTCAAAATACGGAGGGCTAATGTTGAAAACGCTATCATTGAAAAGCCTAATCACTTATAACCTTTTTAGTCTTGGGGGTGTCGCTTTTGTATTTTACGCAATCTTGATAGTTATTTCCGCCTATGATTTAGAGGATAAAATTTTAATTAGTATGTTGAACGTTGAAGCAGACACGGCATCTAATGCGTTGACTATGGAAGCATACAATCAAACAACATCTAGTCATTTCACTCTCTATGGATTAAGCGCTTTGCCAAGCTATTTGCAAGATGCGTTCAAACAGTCAGATAGAACCATAAGAGAGCTTAGGACGCCTGATAACCAACCTGTTCATGCTAAACGCATGCAGCTTGCGAGTGGCACTCAGGTGGTTTTGGTTTTTCAAACGCAGTTTTATATCCAAGCCACTAGTCATATCATTGATATTCTTCAATATATTGTGTTTGGCGGCTTGATAATTATTGGTGTTGCAATTTGCTTCCAACGTCGAGCAGTGGCATGTATTGCTGCGCCAATCACCGCTTTTTCTGATTTTGTTTCAGGTAATCGACAGCTAGGCACGTATCAGGTTAAACACAATAAGGTTTCGATTTTTGAGCTTAATGAGCTAATTAGCGGATATAATTTATCAGTTCAACATCAGTTAGACTTAATATCTAGGGAGAAACAATTAAACCAAGATATAAGTCATGAATTACGCACGCCTCTCACTGTTTTTTTTGGGGCTCTGGAAGTTATGCAACAAACCCAATCACAAGAACATAAACAAGAAGCTTTGAGTCGTTTGTTTAAAGTTGCGATAGAAATGCAGGCGTTGGTAAATGGGGTATTGTGGCTGGCTAAAGAGGATGATGGGGTTAAGACTTGTCTTTATAACTGTAACACTGAAGCTGTCTTAGTAGAGCTGAAAGAGACAAGTGCTGAAAGCATGCAGATAGAGAGTAAAAATATCCTTTTGAACATTAAGGAGCCGTTCACTGCACCTGTGCCAGCAGAGGTATTACAGGTTGTGCTTCGTAATCTTGTCACTAATGCCTTTGTCTATAGTAACAAGAATCAAGTCATTGTAGAGTTATCTAACCATGCTATTATTGTATCTGACAAGGGGAGTTCTGAGGGATTTGAAAAGCCGATAGGTTTTGGCGTTGGTTTAACTATTGTGCAGAGGCTATGTGATAAATTCGGTATCGTAGTGAATGTAAAAAATATGACAGTCGGTACTAACGTGACATTGGATTTTGCCAATGTACCTAAAGACTAATTTCTGCAAATAATCTATGGTTTTGAATCAATCTTTTTTAGCACGACTGCAGGATTACCAGCAATCACCACATTATCACCAAAACTCTTAGTTACCACCGCACCAGCGCCGACAACCACGTTATTGCCTAGTGTTACACCTGGGTTGATCACAGCATTGCCACCCACCCAGCAATTATCACCTAAGGTAATGGGCTTGGCGAACTCTAAACCACTGTTGCGCAAGGTGGGATCAAGTGGATGCGCTGCAGTATATATCCCCACATTGGGCGCTAACATGCAGTCATGTCCAATAGTCACGGGAGCACAATCTAAAATGACACAGCCAAAGTTAGCATAAAAATTATCACCTACATGAATATTATAGCCATAATCACATTTAAACGTGGATTCGATGTAGAGGCGTTTGCCAGTTGAGCCGAATAAGGATTTGAGCACGTTGGCGCGCTGTTTAACCTGGTCTTGTGGGATGCTGTTAAGTACATCTAATTGTTTACGAGCAGCAAAGCGATCTGCGACTAGGGATTTGTCACTGCCATAATAATCTAGGCCAGCTAGCATTTTTTGTTTTTCGGTAAGCGTGCTCATATCTACTTTCGTCTCGTTATGTTTTTATTATAGAACAAGGTATAATCGCAAGATTACGCAGTTTTGCTGCGCTTGTAAAACTCGTCACTAGGTATCATATACACATGACTCAAGAAAATAATCCATTACACGGCTTAACGTTGCAAACGATAGTCACTCAATTGGAAGCACATTATGGTTGGGAAGATTTAGCCATAATGATCAATATTAATTGCTTCAAAAAAGATCCATCGATTAAATCGTCATTAAAATTTCTGCGCAAAACTGACTGGGCACGCACCAAAGTAGAACAACTCTACCTTGATACGTTTTAGGACTGAACGCCTACCACCAAATAACATAGAATGAAGCAATAATCAGCGTTATGCCGATTGCTGCGACATTGAAGCTGCGACTGGTCACAAAGTTCATCTCTCCTAAGACAATGGCGTTGTGCTGATCTTTGCCCTCTAAGGCTGAAGCAACAATAGCCAGCAAACCGGATAATACAAAGACAGCGCCGACTCTATCGATGAACGGGAGTTCAGGCAGGAATACTTTAAACAGTAATGACAGTACCACTGAACTGACAGCGGCAATCAAAGCACCCGTTGCGTTGGTTTTGCGCCAAAATATGCCCAATACAAAAATCACAACGATCCCTGGCGTAAAGAACCCAGTAAACTCCTGAATAAATTGAAATGCTTGTTCAAATTTACCTAGCAAAGGTTGTGCACTGAGCATGGCTATGACCATTGCAATAACCGATACTGCTCGACCTAATCCAACCGCCTGTTCTGGTTTTGCAGCACGCTTTAAGCTAGGATATATATCCACTACAAACAAGGTTGAAACACTGTTGACCATTGAAGCTAACGAAGACACGATAGCGGCGAGTAATGCTGCAAAAGCCAGTCCTTTTAAGCCCGCAGGCAACAATGTCATGGCGGTTGGGTAAGCTTGATCCGGAGATTCAAGGTTACTATTTAACACAAACAGCGCAATCCCAGGTAATACAACGATAATCGGTAAAATCACTTTTAGACCTGCTGCGAATAAGATCCCTTTTTGCGCTTCTTTCAGGCTTTTAGCTGCTAAAGCACGTTGTATAATGTATTGATTGAAGCCCCAATATGAAAAGTGCATGACCCACATGCCCCCTAAAATAACCGATAAACCAGGTAAGCTCATATAGTGTGGTGAATCTTTGCTGAGGATCATATCGAATTTTTCTGGCGCTGCGTCCATAATCATCGACATACCAGTCAGTAGGCCTTCTCCTTGTGATAGTTTGTCTAACAAAATAACCACGATGATTAAACCACCTGCAATTAATAACACCACTTGGATAATATCGGTCAATGCCACAGCACGTAAGCCACCATATAAAGAATAAGCTAAAGCAAAGGCACCTAAACCAAACAGTGCAACATTGAGGTCAATGCCGCCGACTGTATTTGCCGCTAATGCGCCTAACCATAAGACTGCAGTCAGATTGACAAAGATGTAAACCGCCATCCAAAAGGTTGCCATGAGTACTCGTACTCGGCGGTCAAAGCGCTGTTCTAAAAATTGGGGCATGGTGTAGATTTGATGTTTAAGAAAAATCGGTAGTAAAAATTTACCAACAACAATCAATGTGATGGCCGCGAGCCATTCATAAGATGCGATAGCTAATCCGATGGCATAACCTGATCCTGACATACCAATGATTTGTTCGGCAGAAATATTAGCAGCGATTAATGATGCACCTATCGCCCACCAGGGTAATTTGCCGCCAGCGAGAAAAAAATCTTTGGCGTTTTTGGCATGCCCCACCTCTTCTCGAGACACCCATTGGGCGATCCCAAACAGGGCAATAGCGTAAATAGCGATAATGGCAATATCGAGTGAAGCAAGCATGAGATACCTCTAGTTTTATTATTGTTATATAGATAATGAGTCTGACACTTTACTATTTGACGAGTTAAGTTGCACCTTATCCTACAGACAGTTATGCTCAATATTATTATTTTCTGCGAACAGGATATAGAAGTGTTAACGATAATAACAAAAACTTTTCAACGCATGTCTGTCTTTACTGCGACTACAAGTATGTTGGTACTTACTTGCGTGGCACAATCTCATGCTTATGACCGTGTTACCGGACAAACCTTTGCAAGCCGTTCTGAAGTCATTGCTCAACAAGGGATGGCAGCGACGAGTCAGCCTTTAGCAACACAAGTTGCATTAGATATTCTAAAATCGGGTGGCAATGCCATAGATGCAGCCATTGCCGCTAATGCGATGTTAGGCTTAGTCGAACCCACAGGATGTGGTATTGGTGGTGATCTTTATGCCATTATTTGGGATGCAAAAACACAACAATTACATGGATTAAATGCCTCGGGTCGTTCACCTCAAAGTCTAACGTTAGATTATTTTAAAGAACAAGGGCTCACTACAATCCCTAAATTCGGTGCGTTACCAGTGTCGGTACCAGGAGCCGTTGATGGTTGGTTTGCGATGCATGGCAAATTTGGCTCTAAACCAATGACAGAACTGTTAGCCCCTGCTATTCAATATGCACGTGATGGGTTTCCAGTCTCTGAACTGATCAGTTATTACCTGCATCGTTCGATTGCTAGAATTGGTCAGTATGAAGGATTTAAAGAAACCTATATGCCGAATGGCAAAATGCCAAATACTGGTGAAATATTCAAAAATCCGATGTTAGCTGCGACGTATGAAAAGATTGCTACGGGTGGTCGTGACGCCTTTTACAAAGGGGATATTGCACGCACTATTGATAGCTATATGCAACGCCAGGGCGGATTTTTGTCCTATGCTGATTTAGCCAGTCATACATCAACATGGGTCGAGCCGGTATCCGCAAATTATCGCGGATATGATGTGTGGGAGTTACCCCCAAATGGACAAGGTATTGCGGCTTTACAGATATTAAATATTATGGAGCGCTATGATGTTGAGGGCATGGGCTTTGGTTCACCTGAATACATACACACGTTTGTTGAAGCCAAAAAACTCGCGTTTGCTGATCGTGCAAAATTTTATGCTGATATGGATTTTAATACTATCCCTGTCGACACGTTAATTTCTAAACAATATGCAGCTCAGCGCCAAGCACTCATTGATGCTAATAAAGCGGCCAAAAGAGTCGATGCCGGCCTGAATGAAGGCGACACGATATATCTGACAGTCGCAGACAAAGAAGGCAACATGGTGTCGTTGATCCAAAGTAACTTTCGTGGCATGGGTTCGGGCATGACCCCAACTGGATTGGGATTTGTCCTACAAAATCGAGGCGAATTATTTGCCTTAGATCCAACCCATTTTAATGCTTATGCACCGAACAAGCGTCCATTTCAAACCATCATTCCTGCGTTTATTACCAAGAACAATCAACCCTTCATGAGCTTTGGTGTCATGGGGGGAGGAGCGCAACCACAAATGCATGCACAAGTGGTGATGAACATGATTGATTTTGCAATGAATACCCAGGAAGCTGGCGATGCTCCGCGTATTTTGCATAGTGGCTCTGCGCAACCGACAGGCACAGAGATGACGGATGGTGGCTACGTGTCATTGGAGTCTGGATTTAGTGTTGCAACGCGGCGAGAGTTAATCAAAAAAGGTCATGTTTTGCGCGATGTTTCTGGGGCATTTGGTGGATATCAAGCGATACGCTATGATAAACAAAATAACGTGTACTTTGGGGCCTCTGAGAGTCGCAAAGACGGTCATGCAGCAGGATATTAGTTAATGAGTCCAAGACAATGAGCCAACCACAAAAAGGTATCTGTGCAGAGCCCAATTTGCATGCACAATACTTACAGTACAATATTATCGATGAAGATGAGCAAGCGATCCGAGCTAAATTAGCACGTATATTGGATATCTTTGATCATTTTGATGATGAGCATTATGAAGCGATGGTATCGGGTGTGATTGCGGTGGGATGTGATTATTTTTCTGAATTGTACCCTGGGTTACGTCCAGTAGAACTTAGTCCTTTTCCTGACATGCACTGTGATGATCGCGTCGCGCCATCGCAGACAACAGATTTATTTATTCAAATCCGTGCAGATCGCCAAGATATCGTGCATGCAATCAGTACCGAGGTACATGAATTATTACGGATACACGTTGAACTTGTCGAAGATATTAAAGGATTCAGATACCTTGATGGCCGTGATTTAACGGGCTATTTGGATGCAGATGATAACCCACGGGGTTTAGCCAAAAAAACCACTGCTGTTATTGCTGACAATGATCCTGATTTTGCCGGTGGAAGTTACGTGCATGCACAGCGATATCGGCATGATATGCGTCGCTGGAATTTGTTATCGCAACGGCACCAAGAGCAAATTATGGGGCGTTCACGTGAGCATCACTTAGTCTCGCCAGAAGAAAACGCTAATTCGCATTACGTTCGCTCAAGAGTAACCGATTTATCCAATCCGCAGGCCCAACATCAATTGCTACGTCAATCTATGCCGTATGCTGATATGCGTGAACAAGGGTTGTTTTTTGTTAGCCACTGTCAATCTTCGGCACCGTTCAAAAGCATGCTGCACAGCATGATTTTTGGTACGACGGTCGGTGAGTATGATGCTTTTTTGGATTACAGTAATGCCGAGACGGGCGGAGCTTACTTTGCGCCTTCTATTGATTTTATTAAACGTCGCGCGCAGTCTTAAATTAACCTACTGAGGGTTAAGGTATCTGGTTTTATACGTGCTCTCGCGCAAGCATAAAACCAGATAAAGCAGGATTATTTGATGTGTGCGATTTGTCCAAACACAATATCAGCAGCAGCTAACGTAGCTTCAATGATGTCCTTTGTATGCGCTTTTGACACAAAGCCAGTTTCATATGATGCAGGTGCAAAATAGACCCCCTGCGCCAACATGCCGTGATAAAATGCATTAAACTGCGCACTGTTACAATTAATGGCTTGCTGGTAATTGGTAACTTTAGGTTCATCCGTAAAGAAAAAACCAAACATACTACCGGCTACATTATAAGTCATCGCAATGCCATGTTTGTGTGCTAGCGCCGTCAGACCCTCAGCTAATGCTTGGGTGTTTTCAAAGATACTGGTATATAAATCTGGCTCTTCAAGCTGTGTCATCGCTGCTAGACCCGCAGCCATTGCAATGGGATTACCTGATAGTGTACCTGCTTGATAAATCGGGCCGGTCGGAGAGATATGCAAAATAATATCTTTACGTCCGCCAAAACAACCTACTGGCATGCCACCACCAATAACTTTACCCAAACACGTTAAATCAGGTTTTACGCCATAGCGCTCTTGTGCTCCGCCGCGCGATACGCGAAAGCCCGTCATGACTTCATCAAAAATCAGCACGGCACCATATTGGTCACAGATGCGACGAAGTCCTGCCAAGAAACCGTCAACTGGAGGAATACAGTTCATATTGCCCGCGACAGGTTCAACAATAATACAGGCTATCTCATCAGGGTGCTGCGCAAACGCTGCCGCAACACTTTCTAGATTATTAAACTCTACAGTGATGGTATGTTGCGCCACACTCTCTGGTACACCAGGAGAAGATGGTACCCCTAAGGTAAGCGCGCCAGATCCGGCTTTAACTAACAATGAATCAGCATGCCCATGATAACACCCTTCAAACTTTAATATACGGTCACGTCCCGTGAATCCTCGTGCAAGGCGAATGGCAGACATGGTCGCTTCAGTACCAGAGTTAACCATTCTGACCATTTCCATTGAAGGGACGAGTTTGCTGACCTTTTCAGCCATATGGATTTCGGCTTCAGTTGGGGCACCAAAGCTCAAGCCATTGGCGCTAGCGTCGATCACGGCTTCACGGATCTTATCGTTATTGTGACCCAGTACCATTGGCCCCCAAGATTGGATGTAATCAATGTAGCGATTACCATCTGCATCCCACATGTATGGACCATCGGTTTTGGTAATAAAACGAGGAGTGCCACCCACCGCTTTAAAAGCACGCACAGGTGAATTGACGCCACCTGGGATGGTTAATTGGGCACGGGCAAATAATTCTTCAGATTTGGTCATAAGATACTCTTGGTTGGCGTTTGCCATAAAACAGGTCTTTCGTGTTGTTGCATGATGGTTTCTACGCCTAATGTCAGCGCAAATAAAGCCATACGCACAAGCACACCGTTATCGGTTTGCCTGAAAATAGCCAGATTAGGGTGAAGGTTCAAATCGTTATCAAGTTCATTTGCTTCAGCTCTCGAATCGCGAGGTAAAGGATGCATGATGACGGTCTTAGATTGAAAATGTTTAGTGTAGATTTGTTGGTCTAAACGGAATTTACCGCGAAATTTATCGGCTTCATCTTGTGAGGTAAAGCGTTCTTCTTGCACACGGGTCTGGTAGCAAATATCTGCATCTAAACTCCCTGAAAACTCCTCAGTGATCGTCAGTTTATGACCGGCCTGTGTGATCGTATCCAAAATCCCCGTCGGCATTGATAGTTCTTTGGGTGCGATTAAGGTGAAATGTATATTGTTGTACAAGCTTAATAATTTGCACAATGAATGCACTGTTCGACCGTATTTTAAATCACCAATCATGGCGATATGTAACCCATCGATGGTTGAACCATGCGCTTGGCATTCTTTTTCTATAGTGAATAAGTCAAGTAACGCTTGGGTAGGATGTTCATTTGCACCATCGCCACCGTTTAACACCGGCACGCGCGACCCTGTTGCAAATTCAGCAACAGAACCAGCTTGGGGATGGCGCATTGCAATGATATCGGAATAGCCACTTAACACCCTCGCGGTATCATACAGGGATTCACCTTTGGCTAACGCGGAATTACTCATTCCTACCGTTTCTCGGACTTCACCGCCTAATAAATTAAACGCCGTACCAAAACTGACTCTGGTGCGGGTACTGGGCTCAAAAAATAAATTACCCAAAATAGCACCACGCAACACTTCAGTGCGTTTTTCGCGTAACGCATAGGGGCGCATTTGATTAGCGATATGAAATACATATTCAATAGCTTCTCGATTAAATTGATTAACCGACAGAATATGTTGGCCTGCAAAGGTAAAAGGTTGGGCGTTCATAGTGACAGCGACAGATGAATTTGGGCAATTATAACAAATACCTAGGTCATGTGCCTAGTGGGTAATAGGCAGTAAGCAGAAAAATTTATGACACGCTTGCTGGGCAAACGTCACTTGCTCGTTACGATCCATCTTAAAAGGGATCCCCAACAAGCTTTGCATGTGGTATTCGCCTTTTAACAAATTAAAAAAATCAATCGCTAAGCTATGTGCTTCGCTGTTGGCTAAACGTAAGTATTGACCTTGCAAACAAGCCTGAAACTGTTCGACTGCACGTTTAGGGCCAGCATCATAAAACACACTAGCCAGTTGGGGTTGGCTTTTTGCTTCGCTGATAATGACATTGTACATAGCAGTGACCATTGGATCTTGTAACAGAGCAACAAATTGAATCGCAACGGCTTCCACATGCCCTCTAAAACCTTCGTTTGTCAGCGCTAAAAGGTGCGGTTGGTTAATATCCGAAAGTTGATACTCTTGGCATTTTTGGTCAATGACGGCTGCAAATAACTCGTCTTTATTCGCAAAATGAGAATAAACCGTTTGCTTTGAAACAGCTGAATGTTTGGCTACTGTATCCATACTAGTGGGAGCAAAGCCACAAGACAAAAATAACTCAGCAGCACTGGCTAATATTTGTGTGCGCTTCTGCAGGCTTTTGGGACGTCCAACTGGAGACTGCTTTACACTTGCCATTAAGGTGTACCTTGTTGAATGCTGTATTTGTTCCATGTATTTATTTAATTAGACTAATATTATGAAGGTACAAATACAGATTATAGTTACAAATTATAATCAAATAATGTCGATTAATTAATAATCATACTGGACGGTCTAGTATTATTAGATTAGCATTAGTGTATTATTATTTCATTATATTTTTTTGGTCAAGGATTTTTATGTCAACGCACAATTCCCCTTCGCATGTATCGCCTGAGAATGATCAATCCAATCGTTCCTTGCTGATTATTTTGGTATTGATCAGTGTGCTGTTGTTGATGATATTAATGACGTTTTCAGGTAGTGGACGTGCTCAGCAAGAAGGGGCAAATGTGGTCACGCAAGTAGTAGATGTTATGCCAATCCAATATCAACCTAGCTTTGCTAAACGGTATCGAGCAATGGGGAGAGTAGAGTCAACGTCTCAGGCAATGATTGGTTTTGAACGCAGTGGTCGAATTGCCGAAATGTTAGTTGAGGATGGACAGCGAGTTGAACGCGGTGATGTCTTAGCTAAGCTCGATACGCAACGTGTCCAAGCGCAACTTGTTGAAGCACGAGCTGCACTTGAATTAGCCGATGCGGAAGCGCGCCTCGCTAAAACGTCAGAAAAACGCATCGCTGCATTAGTGCGCTCTAAGCTTGAATCAGCACAACGATTGGATGAAGCCAAAGAAGCCAACAATATCGCCCAAGCACGCTTGGCTCAAATCAAAGCACAACTCGATACATTGAGTTTAGAATTAGAAAAATCGACGATCATCGCCCCTTATACCGCAGATATTATTGCCCGAGTCGTTGATGAGGGCTCGGTGGTCAATGTCGGTGTACCTGTGTTTGAAATTGCCAACAACGCGACGTTAAGTGCACGTATTGCTCTTCCACCAGAGGTAGCTAGCACGTTAACGGTGGGTGAATTATATGATTTGCGCATCGGCGATAATTTAGTGCAAGGACAGCTATTAACCGTCGGTACTCAGCGTAATTTACGCACCCGTACGGTGGATACCGTATTTGCAGTACCCAATGCAATATCAACCTTAGTGGGTGATTTAATTGCTGCTGATTTATCCATTACCCTAGCGCAAACTGGCGTATGGGTGCCCACGAGCGCACTCGCGAATGGTGTTAGAGGGATGTGGAATGTGTATGTGGTTGCTAATCAAGGCCAGACACAAGTACAAAGCCGTGCCGTAGAAATTATTTATACTGATGGGCAACGCGCGTTTATTACTGGCGCGTTACAAGATGAAGACTTGTTGGTCATGGGAGGGACACATCGTTTTGTCACTCGTCAAAACGTCACAGCACGGGTGAGTGATATCGCCACTAACCTCGTTCAATAAGGGCTTGATAATGACGCAACAACAATCCTCATATCCTTGGTACACCCTGTTTGTGCGCAGTGGTCATTTATTGGCGCTGACTATTATTATTGTTTTGGTTGCAGGTATTTCTGCTATCCAGACCTTACCACGGCTAGAAGACCCGCGTATTGATTTGCGTAATGCGTTTATACTAACGGCTTACCCAGGTGCATCAGCTGAGCGTGTCGAAGCGCTGGTGACGGATGTACTAGAGGATGAATTACGAGAGCTGTATGAGATAAAATTTATTGAGTCCAATTCTAAAGCGGGCTTTTCATCCCTGTTAATCGAGCTACAAGATTGGGTTGATGATAGCAATAACCAACAAATATTTTCTAAAATTCGCGATAGCATGAATGATGCCGCTAAGCGATTTCCGCCAGGTGCAGGTGAACCTATTTTGGAAGACAAGCGTGGGGCAACGTCGTACACGGTGTTATATGCGCTACAAGCCAATTACCCTGAAACTATGTCGCTAGCGATGGTTGGGCGATTTGCCAACGAGCTATCTGATCAAATCCGCAATATCTCTGGCACAGAGCTTGTCAATGTCTTTGGTGAGCCTGCCGAGCAGATAACGGTGAGCATCGATCCCGATAAATTAGCCAGTATTGGTATTACGGCGCAAGATGTATCACGCGCGATCAGTAATGCCGACCCTAAATTACCAGCAGGAGTGATCTTTGCTGATAATGCCAATATTCGAGTGCAAGTAGCGCAAGAAATTGCCAGTTTGGACGTGATCAGCAATATCCCGGTATTTTCTGAAAACGGAAATTATTTACGCGTCGCGGATGTCGCAAATGTTGCACGTGATTGGCAAACACCGATGGCGGAGCGTGCATTACTCAATGGTCAAGAGGTCGTCTTCATCGCCGCACGTATGCAAACTAATGTGCGGGTTGATTTTTGGACGGAGCAAGTCAAAGCCAAAGCACAACTGTTTGCTGATAAATACGATGGTTCTGTCACATTGGACTTAGCATTTGAACAAAACAGTTATACGCAAGATCGTTTAGGTGAGCTAACCGGTAATTTGGTGCTAGGCTCTGCTGTTGTAATGCTGGTGATATTATTTTTTATGGGCATTAAATCCTCATGGATAGTCGGTTTGTCTTTGCCAATGAGTGCATTTTTTGCAGTATTTTCATTGTCTTTTTTCAATGAACAAATCCATCAAATGTCGATCTTTGGGATCATTATTGCCATCGGATTATTGATTGATAATGCGATTGTAATGACGGATGAAATCCGACAGAATTTGCTATTGCCCAATGCAACACGTGTGGGGGCATTAACCAAGAGTATTCGACATCTATTTGCGCCGTTATTAGCTTCTACACTCACGACGATTTTGGGTTTTATGCCTATATTTTTGTTAAACGGCAATATTGGTGATTTTATTGGTTCTATTGCCGTGTCAGTCGTGATGGCATTAGTCGGTTCTTTTTGGTTATCCATTACGGTCATCGCCGCCTTAGCTGCGCGTTTTTTACCAAAATCTCATGCCGATGATGCACCTTGGTATGTGCAAGGGTTTCAGTTACCAGGCGTATCACTGGCGTTTAAAGCATTGCTCAAACAAGCCTTACATAAACCTTTGGTTGTGTTACCGCTATGTATCTTTGTTTGCTTAATGGGCTTTGGTTTGTCGACCACCTTGGCCAATGTGTTTTTTCCCTCTGCCGACCGTAATCAATTTGTTGTGGAAGCGTACTTACCTCCAGGTACATCAATTAATGCGACTTATACAATGGCACTTGCTATGGACAAGGTCATCAATGAATATGAAGGTGTCGAGCAGGTTACCTGGCTGACAGGCAGCTCGACTCCGATGGTGTATTACAACCAAGTCATGAACAAAGACAATTCACCTGAATATGCCAATGGAGTAATAACCGTAGATACTATGGAGCGAGCGGCAGGCATGATTGATCGTCTGCAAGAAGAATTACAATCTGGATTTCCACAAGCTAAGGTCATTGTTAAACCCTTTGGTCAAGGGCCACCCATTGCAGCACCTGTAGAAGTGGATGTATATGGTCCAGATTTAAATGTATTAGAACAAATTGGTACAGATATCCGATTGTTAATGTCTGCGACACCAGGAATTATTCAATCACTTGCCTCAATTACGGTCACGGAAGCTGAATTAATTATTGATACCACCAGAGATAGAGCGAGTAATTCAGGGCTTAACTTAAATGAATTATCTGGGCAATTACAGCTTGCGTTAAATGGTCAATTTGGTGGTTCGATAGTTGAGCAAACTGAAGAGATCCCGATTAAAGTCAGGATTGGCAATGAACAACGCAGTGACCTGATTGGGTTAGCCGCACTGCCATTGGCAGCTCAAGGGCATGATGCCAGTAATCCATGGTTGCCAGTAGCGGCATTAGGTGAATTTAAGTTACAACCATCCATAACCGGTATCACGCGAAAAGACAGTGAGCGAGTCAATCGAGTGCAGGCGTTTTTGATGCAAGGTGTGCCACCTGTAGACGTGTCTAACCAGATCCGTGCAAAACTCGCTGATTATGCCTTACCGGAAGGCTATTATATCAAGATGGCTGGGGATGCCGATAAGCAACAAGAAGCGATCGGTCAATTGGCTACGTATGCACCGGTCTTGTTAGTAATGATGGTGACGGCGTTGATTTTGACATTTAAAAGCGTTCGCTTTGCTGCTGTGATTGGTTCTGTGATGATTTTATCAGTGGGTTTAGGGATGCTAAGTTTATGGTTATCAGGTCAACCCATCGGCTTTAATCCTATATTGGGTTGTGCCGGTTTAATTGGTGTTGCGATTAACGGCTCGATTGTCGTGATTGCCGCTATCAACGGTAACCCCAAGGCATTGGCTGGCGATAGTGATGAAATAATTGCGGAAACGATGAGTTGTAGTCGACATATTTTATCCACGACGTTTACCACTGTGGGTGGCTTGATCCCGTTGTTGTTATTTACTTCTGGTTCATTTTGGCCACCTTTGGCAGTTGTGCTTGCTGGCGGTGTTGGATTTTCTATCTTATTATCGTTAGTGTATACGCCAGTCATGGTTGCGACATTATGTCGGATCCGCACCCGCAAAACCCAGCGTCAAGCACTCAAACGTGCTGCAAGGTTACATAATGTGGCACAAAATTAAACAATTTTGGCATACGGAGTGTGCTTATTGTCTACGGATCCGGTATATATGTTTATATGGAATAATTTTTATGGTGCTTTATCTTGTCTATCTCTAACAGCCAATCCAATTCAAGTGTTCAAAATCCTGAACTTAACGAACAAACGATTAAGATTAAAGCCGCTTCTAAAGGCAATGGGTTGACCAGTATGGTCGTGGGTATTATTGCACTGTTGATTGGATTTAGTTTGCTCGGTGTGATCCCGCAACAATTTATTTTGATTGCTATTGGGTGTATTGCAATCGGCATAATTGCTGTTGTCATTGGTTTTTTTAAAATAAAAGAACCCGAACATTCCTTAGTGATTAACCCTAACGGGATCCAATATCATCATAGAAATGGACAGTGGTTTATTCCTTGGGATAACATTCAGCGTATTGATTGCCCAAGAGTGACAAAAGGTTTAAGCCAAGTTGATTTGCAGATGGTGGGCATTCGGATTAAATCGTATCCGGATTTTTTATCCGTTATTTCACAACGTTTAATGACTAACACCTTAATGGAACAACGTCCTTTGTTAATGCAAAATATGGACGATAGTTGTCAAACTGGACAATGTCCAAGTAACGATTTGATTGAAGAGGCTAAATACAAGCTGGCAGATGGACAGATTTTAACTGGCGTTAAAGGCATGTTTGCTAACCGTATGCATAAGCTGCGAGACCGCCTTGGTTATGATGTGTATATCAATGAAGCGGAACTCGATCGCAGTGCCAATGATTTTGTGATACTGCTGCGTAATTGCCATGCAGATGTGAGCCAACGAGCTGACTAGTCATTAGGTTGGTGGAGACAAAAACTCATTGACTTGATCGATAACACGATCAGCTTCGTCGACTAATCGATTTAGGTGATAATCCAAATCTAATTCTGGGTCTATTTTTGAATGCGCCTCAATGGTAGCGCAGATATGTTGCAACTGCGGTACCCCAGTATAACTGCATGCACCATGCAGTTTATGCACCTCAGCAAACAATGTGTTGATTTTATTGTTCGCCACAGACTCGAGCATACCAGATATGATTGACGGTAGTTCGGCAATAAAATCAACCAACAGAGCTTTGGCTGCCGCCTCGTCTCCATGTGCTTTATAGGTTGCTAACGCCCAATCAAATGTGGCGACAGGATTGGCAAGGGATGCCGGTACAGCATCACGTACTGATTCTGAAGGGGGGGAGATTGGCAGTAATATAGCGGGAACTTTACACCAAGTATCAATTAAGCTAATCAGCTGCTGTAAATCAATGGGTTTTGGCAAAAAATCATCAAATCCTTCTGATAGATATAAGTCTTTATCATTGTTACTTGCATGCGCGGTAAGAGCGATAATGGGGGTACCAATATTCAGTGGGGTTTTGCGTATAGCGCGCATCGCATTGACGCCATCCATGACCGGCATTTGGATATCCATCAACACAATATCAAACTCTTGCTCTAAGCAGAGCTCAATCGCTAACTGACCGCTATTTGCTGTGCGCAATGTGATCGGTGAATTGATCAAAAACGTCGACAGTAATTTTAGATTAATAGGCATATCATCCACTGCTAGTATCGATAATGCCGGAAGCTGTTGCAGTGCGTTTTGGATTGGGCTTAATTTCTTCGCGAGAGGTTGTTCTAGTAATTGAGTAACTTTAGAGTGAGTTAAAGGTAAAGAAATCGGTTGCACTACCATATTATTAAATTGGTTAAAATCAGCGACAGGTTGTTTACCAGCGTATAAAAAGACTACACGCGTAATATGCATGTTATTTAGAAATGTTAAATAATGTGACAGCTGCTCTACAGGGTCTTGATCCAATGTGACAAAGCAATAACTAAAGAATGACGAGGAGCTCAAGGTAGCGAGTTGTTCTAAATCTTGAGCACTGCTAATTTCAGTGGTGTCCATCCCAGCTTGTTGCAATAATAGATTGGTATAATGTCTTCGCTTGGCGTCGAGGTCGATTAATAAAACCTGTTCCGATTGTTCAGGGGCATTCTTATCATAAATACCCGTTGATGATAAAACCTGTTGGCTAAATTTGACTGTAAATGTGCTGCCTTGTCCACTGTGTGAATCAACTGTTATCGAACCTTTCATCATATGCATGATATCACGTGAAATCGCTAAACCAAGACCGCTTCCTTGATAGCCTCTGTCAATATCATCATCCACTTGTGAAAACGGTAAAAACAATTTATTTGTGTTTTTTTCTGAAATGCCTACGCCGGTATCTTGTACTTGTATGTGTAACTCGATAGTTTTATCGGCTTGTGGATGACCCGTAACGGTGAGTGTGATTGCCCCTGTATCGGTAAATTTACAGGCATTACCCAACAGATTTGTCATGACCTGCTTAATACGGACTTCATCACCTTTCAGTAATGAAGGAAGATTATCAATCGAAAAATAAAAGTCCAAATCTTTGAGGTGGGCAGATTTGGCATTGATCTCAACCAATTCTTCAAACAAGAATTGTGGGTTATAACCTTGCGCATGGATTCTAAATTTGCCCGCTTCTATCTTAGAAAAATCCAACACATCGTTAACTAACACATGTAAGTTTTGTGCAGAAATATTGATTAAGTTAACTTGCTCGGTATCATCGGGTGCTAATTTTGAATAGCGTAACGCTTGGCTAAAACCAATAATTGCATTAAGAGGGGTCCGAATTTCATGGGAGATGTTAGCGATAAATCGTGATTTGACATTACTCGCTTTTAACGCTGCTTTGCGAGCTATGTCTAGTTGCGCATTTTGCGTTTCAATTTTGACCACTTGCCGCAGCAAGCTATCGGTCATGTTGTGAATTTCATCATGTAAGTTTTGTTTGTTTTTAAAATTTAATGCCACGGTAAATAAGACTCCTTGGATGGCAAACATAACGGCATTAATTAACCCAATAAAGTGAGGTAAAGGTTCATTAGCTAACAAGAAAATGGACAAACAAATTGCATAGGTAACAGGGAGCATAAACCCTACACAGCAAAAAATAGCTGGAGAGGTGGGGGTGGTAATGTTGAACCAGCTTATACCGGCATAAATTAGGTTAGAGATAACAACAATACCAAATACGATAACAGTATAGGTAATCGTTGGAATAGCAAACAGAATATCTGCGCCAATTACCGCAAATAAGGCAACAAATATAGATAAATACAGGTAAATAAGTGGTGATTTATTAGATATGCGCTCATTGGTTAGGCACAGTAGAAACCAGCCTGCAGCATATTGGATTAACAATAACCATGAATTAGAACCGGCATTGTGATCAAGCATACAGGTGGTGAACCAAATTAAGATACACCCGATATAACTTAAAAAATACCATGATGTTTTGTCGCGCTGACTAAAGAATAAACATAGATTATAAATCGCCAAGATACTCAAGCTGCCAAAAATTAAGCCGGTGGTAAAAAGCGCTACAGTACCTTGATTCAAAGGGATGGCAGCTTGATTATGAAGCGAGGTCTGTGTGCTCGCAATTAAAGATGAATGTGTCAACCTATTAACCCAATCCGCCACTGCATTAGTCGAGAACAATAATAGAGTTAATATGACCAACATTAAGCTGATAATGTGCCGCACAAAGGTGTAAATAAGAGTGTTAACCATGTGATTTTTAGTTTTTTTTAGGTAATACGAGCCGGTGGCGTATCACTAGGTATCATAATGTATTATTATTCGATTTAAGGCCAATAACAAGAATCTTTTATATTGCTATGAGTACTGAAGTCACTATAAACCAAGATGGTATTGAACAACTGCCAATGCGTCGTTTTACCGAGGATGCATATTTAAATTATTCGATGTACGTCATTATGGACCGTGCCTTGCCACACATTGGTGATGGTTTAAAGCCCGTTCAGCGACGCATCATTTATGCTATGTCTGACTTGGGATTAAGTGCGAATGCAAAATATAAAAAATCTGCCCGTACGGTCGGTGACGTATTAGGTAAATTTCATCCACATGGCGATTCTGCATGCTACGAAGCCATGGTATTAATGGCGCAACCATTTACGTATCGTTATCCATTGGTCGATGGTCAAGGTAACTGGGGCGCACCCGATGATCCTAAGTCATTTGCTGCGATGCGTTATACCGAAGCGCGCTTATCACGATTTTCTGAAGTGTTACTGGCTGAATTAGGTCAAGGGACAGCAGATTGGTCACCTAATTTTGATGGCACCCTTAAAGAGCCCAAAGTACTGCCTGCACGGTTACCTCATATTTTACTTAACGGTATTACAGGTATTGCGGTTGGTATGGCGACAGATATTCCTCCGCATAATGTACGGGAGTTAGTGAACGCTTGTACGTTACTGTTAGATAACTCGCGCACAGAAATAGGCGAGTTGTTAACGCATGTTAAAGGCCCTGATTATCCAACTGATGCAGAGATAATTACACCGGTTGCTGATATTCAAAAAATTTATGAAACGGGGCGTGGTTCAATTAAAATGCGCGCCGTTTACAGTGAAGACAATGGTGAGATTGTCATTACCGCATTACCTCATCAAGCTTCTGGCGGTAAGATCCTTGAGCAAATTGCTGGGCAAATGACGAGCAAAAAACTGCCTATGGTCAGTGATTTACGCGATGAATCAGACCATGAAAATCCTACACGACTAGTCATCACACCGCGTTCTAATCGGGTTGATGTAGAGCAGTTAATGGCGCATTTATTTGCCACTACCGATTTAGAAAAAAATTACCGTGTTAATATCAACATGATTGGTTTGGACGGACGCCCGCAGGTCAAAGATCTCAAAACGATTTTGAATGAATGGCTGTCTTTCCGCAGAGATACTGTTACCCGTCGTTTACAATTTCGCTTAGATAAAGTATTGGCGCGTTTGCATATCTTGCAAGGCTTGATGATTGCATTTTTAAATATTGATGAAGTCATTGAAATTATCCGTCATCAGGATCATCCTAAAGCCGAGTTAATGCAACGTTTTGGCTTGTCAGATACCCAAGCAGAAGCAATATTAGAACTAAAATTACGCCATTTAGCCAAGCTTGAAGAAATGAAAATTCAAGGTGAGCAAGATGAGCTAGCCGCAGAGAGAGACCATTTACAACAGTTGCTTGGTTCTGATCGTCGCATGAAGACACTCATCAAAAAAGAATTACTAGCTGATGCGCAAACCTATGGCGATGACCGTCGCTCGCCCATTGTTGAGCGTGGTGAATCAAAAGCCTTGAGTGAAAAAGAACTGATACCTTCAGAAGCGGTCACAGTTGTGTTGTCACAAAAAGGCTGGGCACGTTGTGCTAAAGGGCACGATGTTGATGCTCCTAATCTCAACTACAAAGGCGATGATACCTATCAAGCGAGTGCCAAAGGACGCAGTAACCAACCTGCGGTGTTCATTGATTCATCAGGACGGACATTTAGTTGTGATGCCCATGCTTTACCTTCTGCTCGTAGTCAAGGTGAGCCACTTACTGGTCGCTTTAACATGGTAACTGGCGAGTCTTTTGAGCATGTTGTGATGGCTGACGAAAAACAAACATTCTTGATTGCCAGTGATGCCGGTTATGGATTTGTCGGCACATTTGCTGATATGTTAAGTAAAAATAAAGCGGGCAAGGCGTTTTTATCCTTACCTCAAGCAGCCAAAGTGTTAGCGCCCAATCGGGTTGTCGATATTAGCACTGATATGTGTTTGTCGATTTCTAATGAAGGGCGAATGCTGTTATTTCCTCTGCGCGATTTACCTAGCTTAGGTAAAGGTAAAGGCAATAAACTCATCAATATTCCAGGTGCGAAGGCTAAATCACGAGAAGAATATGTGGTGGCTATAGCGGTTGTTCCACAAGGCTGTGATGTCAAAATCCTAGCCGGTAAGCGCGGCATGACCTTAAAAACCGCTGATTTAGAGCATTATTATGGCGAACGTGGTCGTCGTGGTAATAAATTGCCAAGAGGGTTGCAGCGCGTCGATGGTGTTGAAGTGTTAAATGCCACGGTTGTCGAAGATGAGTTAACTGATAGTGTCGTTGATGATGTAACGTCAGAAAATGCACCAGATATGCCGCATGATGATTTGTTTGGTGACGATAAGTAAGCGATAGGTTGCTAGGCTAACGCTTGGCAAATACAAACGAATGTTACCTTTATTTAGGTAACATTCGTACTTTCAAATATCTTATCGGCAGATGCCGCTACAAATCCTTGATATAGCTCACCATTACCCATCGCATAACGCTGAGCAAACTCATAAAAACAACTTGGAATGGCAATGGTCTGGTCGGTAAACGCCACTGGCATGCTATCTGCCATGGTCGATGATTGGGCTAAGCAGACTTCCGCTCCGCCTTTAATAATCCCGCCAGCAGTATTAAGTCTAAAGTCATTCGCTAACAATAAATCATTGACATCCGTCAACTCACTAAACGTGTGTAGGTGATTAATGCTTACGGTAAAGTGATTAGCCCGAAATCCCCAAGCTGATAACCAAGCAGCATATTCAGACTCTTGCAATAAGGTTTGATAGTCTTGACTACTTACTTGCCAATGCGTGCCTGAATACAAAAAATCATCGGCTTGCACCGCGTCTGGCAGCATTTGTGCGATCATCTTCTGAATAATCGTTTGGGCTGCACTAGATAACTCATTCACACGCAGCTCACTGATGAATACTTTTGGTAGAGTCAGGTCAGGATGCTGATAATGCCATGCATCGAGTTTTTTGCTGGCAAAATCATATTCGCCGCTTTGTACATAACCTAATGCGGTAAAATGCTGCGCTAGACTAGCAACATTCAGCCCAGGTAAATTCACTGTACGTAAAGCAATGTGATCATTGACGATAGTTGCCTGACCATCATGCTGTTGCAATAAGGCGTGAACTTTTTTTGCTGAAGGGGTTATGGCTAAGTAATCTAGCCATAAACCAGTAAACAAATCGGTAGTGTTAGTATGCATCGCATTGCTCCTTGCAAGATAAGTATATGAACTAAGTCTTAAAAATGTAACCCAGGGTTAAACGTGCCAGGTAATGTGCTATTTTCTAGCTCGACCGAAGCGACGGGATAAGCACAATAATCAGCAGCATAAAATGCACTAGCTCGATGATTACCGCTATCACCAATCCCACCAAATGGAGCAGCACCACTGGCACCGGTAATCGGTCTATTCCAGTTCACGATCCCAGCACGAATATGTTGAAAGAACACGTCGTATAAGCCAGCATCATCGGCAATTAATCCAGCCGACAAACCATACGTAGTGTTATTTGCTTCTGCAATGGCATGCATAAACTCGTCATATCGAATAACCTTGAGTAAAGGCCCAAAATGCTCTTCATCTGGCAGCACATCAAGCATCGCAGTAACATCAATAATGCCTGGAGAGACTAGTCCAGTATCTGTGTTTAGATGCGTTAATTCGACTAACGCAGTAGCACCGAGCTCAATCAGTTGTTGCTGAGCAGATACCATCATTTGCGCGGCTCGGGTAGAGATCATTGCACCCATAAAAGGTTGCTGCTCTGCATCATAAATACCCACATCAATGGCCTTCGTTACTGCAATTAAGCGGGCTAAGATGGCATCACCTTGCACCGTGTTTGGAATAAATAAACGACGGGCACAGGTACAGCGTTGCCCAGATGTGACAAATGCCGATTGGACAATGTCGTGGACTGCTGCATCGATATCATTGACTTCAGCGACGATTAATGGATTGTTACCGCCCATTTCAAGTGCGAGTATTTTGCCTGGATGACCTGAAAACTGTTCATGCAATAACTTACCGGTAGTCGACGAACCAGTGAAAAATAAGCCATCGATTTGTTCATTGGCAGCTAACGCTTTACCGGTTGTTACATCACCTTGCACCAGATTAAGTACGCCTGCTGGTAAGCCGGCTTTTTCCCATAATGCGATCATCGTTTGAGCGACCATCGGGGTAAGATCTGATGGTTTAAAGACGATTGTGTTGCCGGCTAATAAAGCGGGCACGATATGTCCGTTGGGTAAATGGCCTGGGAAGTTATATGGACCAAAGACTGCAACAACACCATGTGGTTTATGTCTGATAAACGCTTTACCTAATGGCATTGGGTTTTCGGTAATCCCTGTACGAGTTTGATACGCTTTTACGGATAAAGCAATTTTACCCACCATCGCACCAGCTTCTGTCGCCGTTTCCCATAACGGTTTGCCGGTCTCTTGGGCAATAGCCAAAGCAAGTTCAGATTGATTGTCTTTTAATTGTTGCTCATAACGTAGGACATAGTCTAAGCGCTCAGCAAACGTTAATGCGCCCCAGCTTGAAAAAGCAGCGCGAGCAGCAGTGATTGCCTGGTCGACTTGAGCGGGTGCTGCGGCTTGACCTTGCCAAATCGTAAGATTTTTTGCCGGATCGGTTGAAATCATTGCTGCGCCATCGCCAGCAAGCCATTGGCCATTAATAAAATGCGTGTGCATAGTGCTTAAATCCTGTCGTTATGTGCCAGTTTGATGGCTTATTTTAGTGGAGCAATTCTGATCATGTCGCCATTGCTCACATTGAGTGCTTTGGCGGTATCATGTGATATCAAAATATGTTCATCGGTAATTTCTAATGGTTGTAAGACACCACGAAAATCACTCACAAGTGTATTAATAATAATATGTAGCGGCGCTTGTGGGTTAATCGTCGCAATTAGCGCAGGCTTACGCTGTGATTCACGGACGGTTTTGAGTGTGTCTATGTCCGCTTCCATAGTTGGGCCGGCATCAAAGATATCGACGTAACCGCGATATTTAAACCCTTCGTTTTTGAGCAACGCCAATGCAGGTTTAGTTTTTTCATGTACATGGCCAATCGCAGCTTGGGCTTCTTGTGACAGTAAGTTCACATAGATTGGGTATTTAGGCATTAATTCAGCAATGAATACTTTGTTGCCGATACCTGTTAAATAATCTGCAGTAGGAAAATCCATAGAAAAAAAGTGTTTCTCGAGCCAAACCCAAAATGGTGAACTACCTTGTTCGTCACTGACCCCACGCATTTCAGCGAATACACGCTCGGTAAAGCGATGTTGGTGCTCAGCAATAAACAAAAAACGCACTTTGGATAAAAACTTACCCATATTTGGCAATCGAGCCTGCTCACGCAAAAACAACGTACAAATCTCACTGACGCCGGTGTAATCGTTACACACCGTTAAGATATCCACAGTATTATGAATGTCTAATTCACGCGAGGCATGCACGACTTGACCAACATGATAATGGTAAAATGCATCGGTTACACCGACCGCTGCTTCAATGCCGCAAGTACCTACAACCGTTCCGGTTGTGGTGTCTTCCATAACAAATAAATAGCCTTCATCACCTGGCGTTTTGACGTCTTTGGTAAATGACGATTCTGCTCGGGAGATTTTGTTTGCTAGCAAGGTGTCATTGACTGGCAATGACGTAAAGCCGACACCTGATTCTTGAGCAATGTCATATAGTGCGGAAAAATCAGTTGCCGCAATAGGTCTTATTATATTGATACTCAAAACAAGCCCACTTATGCCGTTTGAGCTTGCAGAGCGTCTTGCTCAAGTACATGAGCAATACCGGCTTCAAAACGAGCAAGTCCTTCAATAATGTCCGCATCTGGGATCACTAATGAAGGAGCAAACCTGACGACATTTGCACCAGCTACCAAGCACATTGTGCCTTTAGCCGTTGCTGCGACCATAAAATCACGCGCTCGGCCTTGGTATTTTTCATTCATTGCACAGCCCAATAACATGCCTTTTCCACGTATTTCGGAGAAAACGTTATATTTGTTATTGATGCGTTCTAGGTGCTCGCGGAATAATGCTTCTTTTGCTTTTACGCCAGCAAGAATTTCGGGCGTGTTGATAATATCAATCGCACGCTCTGCGATAGCGCAAGCCAGTGGGTTACCGCCATAGGTAGAACCATGAGTACCTACTTTAAGGTGCTGGCCGATTGCTTTAGTGGTCAGCATTGCGCCGATTGGAATACCGCCACCAAGAGATTTAGCAGATGTTAGAATATCAGGGATCACATCTAATCCCATGTAAGCAAATAAATCGCCAGTACGACCTACGCCTGATTGTACTTCATCAAAAATAAGTAACGCATTAAACTTGTCACATAACGCACGCACGCCTTTAACAAAAGCCGGATCAGGACAAATAATGCCACCTTCACCTTGCAATGGTTCCATCATAATCGCACAGGTTTTATCAGACATAATCGCTTCTAACGCGGCTAAGTCATTATACGGAGTATGATCGATACCGCCTGGCTTAGGACCAAATCCATCAGAGTATGCGGCTTGACCACCAACGGTAACGGTAAAGAAAGTACGACCATGGAAACCTTGGTTAAATGCAATGATTTGGTCTTTTTCAGAACCATAATGATCCAGTGCCCAACGACGCGCTAACTTTAATGCGGCTTCGTTCACTTCTGCACCAGAGTTGGCAAAGTAGACACACTCTGAAAAGGTCGCATCGTTAAGTTTCTTAGCTAAGCGGATAGCAGGCTCATTAGTATACACATTGGATAAATGCCATAGCTTTTCGCCTTGTTCTTTAAGCACACTCACTAGTTCAGGGTGACAATGCCCTAAAACATTTACGGCAATACCACCAGCAAAATCGACATACTCTTTGCCTGCTTGGTCCCATACTTTAGAGCCTTCTCCGCGAACGGGGATCATCGCCGCAGGGTTGTAGTTTGGCACCATTACTTCATTAAATAATTCGCGAGTTACTTGCATGTGATACACCTTTATAAAAGTCTGTTTATGGTGACAGAATAGGCTTTTTTTAGCCCCTTGTAAATGCTTTTAGCCTAGGCATAGCAGGGCTTTGAGTGGATTTGCATAAAAAGCGCATAAGTATGTAGTTGCAAATATCAAGAACACATTACCGTGCCACAATAGGCAACGAATTATTAGTTTTTAGGCATAACGAGAGAATCGACTAAATATGTCAAAATAATTTATTCAGGCAGTGCAGCTTAAAAAGTTAGCTAAAATATCATGCCCTTGCTCAGTGAGTAATGATTCTGGGTGGAATTGCACCCCATAGATATGTTGAGAAGGGTCTTCTATCGCCATGATTTCGGTCAGTTGTATGCCGTCAGCTAAAGTTGTTTCACACCATGCAGTCACGCTGAAATTGGTGCTTAATGTTGTATTCTCGATAATCAAGGAATGGTATCTGGTCGCGGTAAACGGATTGTTGATAGCGGTAAATAAATGCCCTGTGTTATGTGTTACTAACGCGGTTTTACCATGTTTGATTGCGCCGGCTGATTGAATAGTTGCGCCAAATACTTGCGCAATGGCTTGGTGTCCTAAACACACCCCTAACATCGGGATCTTCCCTGCAAAATGCGCAATGGCCGCAAGTGTTATACCTGATTCATTGGGGGTACAAGGACCAGGTGATAAAACCAAGTACTCCGGCGCTAACGCGTCAATTTGGGCCAATGTGATCGCGTCATTACGCACAACTTGCACCTCTTGGCCTAACTCGACAAAATAGCGTGCAAGATTGTGGGTAAACGAATCGTAATTATCGATTAATAAAAGCATAACGGTCCTAGCCTATCTAGCCGGGATAAAACCAACCGCTTGATAGACTGCTGCTAATGTGTTGGCTGCCCGTTCAGATGCTTTAGCCGCACCTTGCTGCATGACTTCATCAAGGTAAGTGCGGTCGTGTCTGATTTCGTTAAAACGCGCTTGAATTGGCGTCACTAATTCGACAACAGCTTCAGCTACATCGCCTTTTAGATGGCCATACATTTTATCGGTATACTGCGGAACTAGATCGGCAATGCTTTGCCCCGTTGTGCATGACAATAATGAAAGTAGGTTGGATACACCTGCTTTGTTTTCAACATCATAAAAAATATTAGCTGATTCATCAGAATCGGTCATAGCACGTTTGATTTTTTTGCTGATTTTTTTGGGATCTTCTAACAATCCAACAAAATTATTCGGATTATCATCTGATTTAGACATTTTTTTAGTGGGCTCTTGTAAGCTCATTACCCGGGCACCTGATTGGGGAATATGCGGATTGGGTATTGTTAATGTCTCACCGTATGCATTATTAAATCGCGTCGCAATATCACGCGTCAGCTCCAAATGTTGTTTTTGGTCTTCACCTACAGGCACTTCGTTGGCTTGATATAATAGTATATCGGCAGCTTGCAATACTGGATAACTGTATAAACCGACATTGATATTGCTTGTGTTTTTTGCTGATTTATCTTTGAATTGCGTCATCCGATTGAGCTCACCCATTTGGGTATAACAATTAAGTACCCAAGCTAGTTGAGCATGTTCTGGCACATGTGATTGCATAAAGATGGTGCTTTGTTGTGGGTCAATGCCACATGCAAGGTATAACGCTAGGCCATCAAGACAGGCATTGTTGAGCGCTTGTGGATCTTGACGAACGGTAATGGCGTGCAAATCAACAATCATATACATGCAATCGTGTGTTGCTTGCATCGCGACCCACTGCTTTAAAGCGCCAAAATAATTGCCTATGGTAAGTTGACCTGATGGCTGACAGCCGCTTAATACAATGGGTTTGCTCATAATGACTTCTTATAAATTAGTTAAATTGCGGCGCATTGTGGCAATGACATCCGCGTAATTAGGTTGGTTAAAAATAGCTGAGCCAGCAACAAACATATCCGCACCGGCTTTTGCAGCGGCGGCAATATTATCACAGTTAATGCCACCGTCGACTTCAATTCGTATATTTCGTCCAGATGCTTCGATTAATGCTTTAACTTGGGCTATTTTGGTCAAGGTATGCGGGATGAAAGCTTGTCCGCCAAAACCAGGATTGACGGACATTAACAGAATATAATCTAGTTTATGAATAACATGGTCTAAAACAGATAGTGGAGTGGCTGGATTCAACACAATGCCTGCTTGGCAACCGCCATCAATAATCAACTGCAAACTGCGATCAACATGCGCAGATGCTTCAGGATGAAAACTGATCATGCTCGCGCCTGCAGCGACAAATTGCTCAATCATCCCATCTACAGGCGTCACCATCAAATGCACATCGATTGGTGCGGTAATACCATAATCACGTAACGCCTTACATATTGGTGCGCCAAATGACAAATTCGGTACGTAATGATTATCCATGACATCAAAATGCACGACATCTGCACCTGCTTGCAAAACATTTTCTACGTCTTCTCCTAATCGAGCAAAGTCAGCCGATAGTATTGATGGAGCAATAATATAAGGTTGCATAGATATTTCCGTTTCCCCATGAGTAGCCCTATTTTACACGTCTTTGTCCTGAACACGCAATGTATTACTTCGGTGCGTTTGTCATGCAACTGTGCGCGATTGTGGTGCACTCAACACAGCAAATTGAGGGGTGAAGGGCCATTTTAATATTGCTATTCATAGCGATAAATTCATACAAATCAGTATCTTACATAGGGTTCATGAAGGTTGGCACAATATCTGTATTAATCATAGCAACATAGCAACACCCGAACATTATTTTTTAATTTGGAGTAAAACATGCAACGTATAAAACAGTCAGCGATGTCGATCGCATTGCTAACGACATCCGTGCTATCTACATCATTATTGTCAACATCGGTACTGGCTGATTGGTCAGCGAATGTCGGTGTGGTATCGGATTATCATTTTCGTGGTATTCAACAAACGGAATCGGCTTCAGCTTCAGCTGGCGTGGATTATGAACAGAGTGGTTTTTATGCCGGCGCATGGACAGCGGAAGTGGAAGACGGATTAGAAGTTGATTTTTATGCTGGCTATGGCATTGAATTAGACAGCGGCCTAGCCTTGGGGTTAGGGGCTACAACGTACCAATATACGGGGGATTTTGATTCAGCGTATAACGAATTAAACTTTTCTGCAGGGATGGGGATGTTTAGTCTAGAGTATTCAGTGGGAACTTGGGATGGTCCTGTCGATGCTGAAGTAGATGCCGATTATGATTTTATTGGGCTGTCATTTGCACAAGCTGGATTCAATGCAACCGTAGGCTCATGGGGTAAAGATTTTAATGGGAACTACGTCGAGGTAGGCTATGGTTTTGAAGTGGGAAGTTTTGATGTTGGCGTTGGTTTGGTCATTTCTGGCAGTGCGTTGGATGACAGTGAATCCTTATACTTTTCATTAGGCAAATCATTTTAAAAAACACACATATAGTGATGTATTTGTGTTTCTTGTATATTCGACTATAATGTTTGTTGGATGATCAAGGATATGGAACAGTTATGACAATTTCTAGCAAGGTAGTGGCATTCGCACTATTTGGTTTGAGTGCGCTAACAATCGATTATATTGTTGCTCACCAAGATACTGCTGGCGATCAAATCTGTGCGGTAGCTAACAATTCGCTGATATTCTCAAGCGTCTCTGAACCTCAACCTGATTCCTTACATCCAACGGCTTTGCAACTGCGTACTGCCAAAGCCAAATCGCAACGCTTGGCTAGTCTGACAGACTGCTTATCCCCTGAAGAAAAATCTGTCAGCTGGGTTGATTGGGTCTTTTCGTGGCAGGATTCTCCTACCTTTCATTATTTAGATTTATTAGAACTGTTATCCAATAATAACGATGACAGTAGTCATGGCAGTGGCCAACCTTCGCCAGTAAAAAATTAGTTAATGATTCATTGAGTGGATGATGTTGTACAATGAGCCAAACCAATAAAACCGCAAAACCATCACTTTGGCAAGTATTCCGAGCAGTCAGCGCAAGCATGTTTGGGGTTCAATCTGCAAAAAATTACCAAGCTGATTTTGCAACTGGCAGTGTCATGCCTTTTGTTATCGTCGGGATAATATGTGTTGTTATTTTTGTCTTGAGTCTGGTTATGCTGGTAAATTACTTGGTGTAAACAACGCTAATACCTCGGTCACGGGCTGTCGCTTAGTACCATCTCTGCTGATACTGCGCTTTACTTGCAACGTACTAATCTGCGCATCTTCATATAACATTGTGGTTAAATCCGTAGCATGATTGCTGATCAAGACTGGTACCTGTTTTTTAGTCGCGTGAACTGCTAAACGGGCTAATTCAGTTTGATCATCTAAGCTAAACCCATTTTTGGCATATTGCGTAAACAAAGCTGTTTTGCTGATCGGCACATAGGGAGGATCACAATAAATGACTTGTGATCCGCGTGCCCGTTTAAAAATTGTTTCAAAGGGGAGACAGGTGATCTTGGCTGATTGTAGTTTTTTTGCAAAATAACGCATTTCGTTATCGGGAAAATAAGGGGCTTTATAACGACCAAATGGCACATTAAAACCACCTTTTGCATTATACCGACACAAGCCATTGTAGCCATGCCGGTTTAAGTACACAAACATAACACTGCGGTTAAACGTATCTGTGGTAGCATTAAATTGAGCACGGATAGCGTAATAGGCGTCAGCTTGATTATTTTCGGCAGTAAACATAGCCTTGCATGCTTTGATTAATTTTTCTGGATGTTGTTTAAGTGTTTGATATAACCCAATCAGGTCAGGGTTAATATCGTTTATCCAGTACTTTTCAAAATGCGCATTCAAAAAAACCGAACCGGCACCCACAAAAGGTTCAACGAGCGTTGTACCAGATGGAAGATGATCGTTGATTTTTTCGGTGAGGGAGTATTTACCGCCTGCCCATTTTAAAAAAGATCGATGCTTTAATTGTTGCGTGGTCTTAGTCATCGCTGATGAGTATTTCTTTTTTTATCACGCTTAACGGCTTAACAAAAGGCGTTAAAGCTTGTACCTCAGGTGGTAAAGAGTTTACAGCCCTACGTGCTTCTTGGATAGTAGAATAATCATTATTTAATAACACAACATACCAATCACCCCCATATCGTTGTGTGAGGTATACCCAGCTTTGCTCTTGCAACGCATGCGTAATAATAAAATCATTAATGGTGTCGCTATTCGACATTGCCCCTAATTGCACTGCATAACGGTTGCTTGGGATATCCAATAACACACTTTTAGTACTAATAACTGGCGTTGCAGGTACAGGAGTGCTTACTTCAAGTTGTCCTGGACTGTTGGTACTGATTAACTCGGTGGGCTCAGCCGGTGATGCAGACCAGTTCATTACCAGCCCAGGTACATTTGCATCAGGTGTAACGGATTGCTCGATTTGGCTGACCATCTCAATGGTTGCAATAGGTTTGTGTGCTGTAATAGTTTTATTTGCTGCAATAGGTGTAGTAGAAACAACAGGTTCAATGGGTTCAAATATTTTGCTAAACCGTGCAAATTGATCTGGGTATTGGGATGCCATTAAACTAAAAAATAACGCACAAAACAACCCAAGCATCAATGCGATAAACCATGGAGCACGTAACGCATTGTCAGGTGCTAAGCCACTTGATGAACGTTCCTGCATGCGTTGGGCAAAGTCTGCCCGCTTAGCTGCAATCAATCGTTCTAATTCACTACCTGGTGGGTTATCACTTAAACTAGAAAACGACTCATTGGCCAACAACATCGGTTGCTTTGAATTGCGAGCTGGTAAGTACTGTTGGGCTGTTTCTGCCCAGAGTGTCTCAGCAAACAAAATGACATTGAGATGTGCTTTGTTATTGGCGAATCGGCTTTGTAATACCAAGTCCCATAATTCATGGAGTACTTTATCAGACATTAACTGTGCTTGAGTGATGCAGATGAGCACTGGGCCATCATACTGATTGAGGCTGTGCAATAGCTCATTGAATGGACGTACAAATGTGCCTATATCAGTATCAACTAGTTGACGGCATAAGTGTCGGCGTACATCAGTATCTTCCATGTGCGAGTCTAGTTGCAGATACGCAATTTCGGTATGTTCTTCTTGATGTGCCAAAAAAGCATCAAGGTTACGATGTTGTTGCGCAATGGTATCGCCACTCACAAAGATTAGTTGTGACGAATAATTGACTAAATGTTCCAAACGTTCATGTAATTGCGAAATCACCGCATCTGCCTCAATATGCTAGTGGTACCTAGTGTGTTGTATATCTAAGCACCCAAAATAGATGTTAGCACCGTCTCAGTGACATCGTCGGTGACGATGGCTGAACCTATACTCGTAGGGATGATAAAACGTATCTTCCCCGCTAGTACTTTTTTGTCATGACTCATGTGTTGCATATAAGTTTGCATGTTCATTGTATCTGGCCCTGCAGTGGGTAAATCAAATGCGTCATGCAGGTCAATAATACGTCGAAGTTGCGCTTGATCAAGACGGTTTTGTGCTACTGCTACTTGTGAAGCAATAATAGTACCAGCAGCGACAGCTTCGCCATGTAACCAATTGCCGTAGCCCATTTGTGCTTCGATAGCATGACCAAAAGTATGCCCTAAATTGAGTAATGCACGTAGGCCTTTTTCATGTTCATCCTGAGCAACAATTTCGGCTTTGATCGCACAACAACGCTCGATCACATAACTTAATGCGGTCGGGTCAAGTGCCCGTAATAACTGCGTGTTGTGTTCAATCCATGCAAATAGATCAGCATCATAAATAATACCATATTTGATCACCTCAGCCATTCCCGAAGCGAATTCACGCGGGGGTAACGACGCTAGAGAATGAGTATCGATATACACCGCTTGGGGTTGATAGAATGCCCCAATCATGTTTTTACCTAGAGGGTGATTAACGGCAGTTTTACCGCCTACCGATGAATCGACCTGTGAAAGTAATGTCGTAGGGATCTGAATAAAATCAACACCACGTTGAAACGTTGCTGCAACGAAGCCGGTTAAATCACCGATTACGCCACCGCCTAGTGCAATGAGAGTAGTATCGCGCGATGCGTGCTGCGCTAATAAAAAACTATGCACTTGTTCAAACCGTGCAAGGTCTTTGTATTGTTCGCCATCCGGTAACACAATAGAATGCACTTGCTGGTGTGTTTGCTGGAGAAGAGAAAGTAACGTATCTAAATAGAGTGGGGCGATAGTGTCATTGGTGACGATGACTATTTTTTCACTGGTGATATGATCAAATAAGCCGGATTGTTGCATTAATCCGGCTTCAATATGAATAGGGTAACTGCGATCCCCCAAATTTACGTTAAGTGTCGTCATGGGGTTAGCTCCTATATAAAAATTATAATCCGATTTTTTGGATTATTTGGTTTGCCACGGAACGGGCGCTTTGATCATCAGTATCCACGACATAATCTGCCACTTCTTCGTACAAAGGATTACGAGAGTCGGCTAATGTGCGCAATACAGTCTCTGGATCATCATTTTGTAACAGTGGGCGACGTTTGTCACGTTGTGTTCGGGCAACTTGTTTATCGATGGTGGTCTGTAAGTAGACTACGATGCCACGAGCAGAAAGTCGGTTACGTACTGCAGGGGTCACAATTGAACCGCCGCCAGTAGCAAGGACAATGCCTTGTTTGTCGGTAAGAGTATTAATTGTCTCTAATTCACGTTTACGGAAACCATCTTCGCCTTCAAGGTCAAAGATCCAGGCGATATCTGCGCCGGTTTTACGTTCAATTTCATGATCAGAGTCAAAGAATTCGAGATGCAATTCATCTGCTAGGTGTCTACCGATAGTGCTTTTTCCAGCACCCATAGGACCTACCAAAAAGATATTACGTTTTTCAGCCATATCTGGTTAATTCGCTTTTTAAGTGATTGATTTTAATGGGAAGATTACTATATCCTTGACTGCCCATTACGTAGTTGTATCGTAGGCAAGCATGCTACAAACACTACGCCTCAGACCTCGTCTTATTTTCGAGTGTGCGGATTATCGCAGTCTTAGGCGTTTCAAGCAAGTTAAAATCAATTTAATCCATGACAATTTTAGGTGTCACGAAGATTAATAACTCACGTTTTTGTTCAATACTGACTGTGTTACGGAATAAGCCACCAATCATAGGGAGATCTCCTAAGATGGGTACTTTGCTGACATCGTCGGTGCTTATTTGTTGAAATATTCCGCCTAGTACTATCGTTTCGCCATTTTCTACCAAAACTTGAGTTTTGATTTCTTGGGTATCGATAGCCACAGCCGGCCCTGTTGAAGTAGAAACCGTTTCTCCCCGCGTATCTTGGGTCACAACGAGATCCAGTATAATGCTATTATCAGGCGTAATATGTGGCGTCACCTTGAGGCTTAATACCGCTTTTTTGAACGCGACTGATGTTGCACCACTGGCAGTGGATTGCACGTAAGGGATTTCTGTTCCTTGTTCAATATACGCTTCTTGTTGATTGGCAACGGTAATGCGTGGGCTAGCAATGATCTCGCCTTTGTTTTCAGCTTCCATTGCAGATAGCTCCAAATCTAAAATAGTACCGTCTACTAAATTAGCAATTTGTATACCGACACTCCCAGCGGCATTAGCCACCGGTAAATTGACATTTAAGCGGTCAGATAAATCTGGGATCACGCCTGTATTTAAGTTACTCGCGGCCGTTGCACTGCCAGATAAGCCCATATTGGCTCGTCGTTCAGTGATCCCCCAACGCACACCTAATTGCTCATCTAGATTATCCCGAACAGTCACCATACGTGATTCAATCAATACCTGTCTAACTGGTACATCTAACTCACTGAGCATATGTTTAACTTGCGTTATAGAGGCAAATGTATCGCGAATTAACAATGTATTAGTGCGTTCATCCACAGCAACCGAGCCACGTATCGATAAAATCCCACCGTTTCTGGATTGTAAGATGTGTGCGATGTGTTCTGCTTTAGCATAATTCACCACTATATTTTCAGATACCAAAGGAACGAGATTTTGCACTTGTTGTTGTGCATTCAAGGTCGCAGTTTCTCTTGCTGTCAGCTCTTCTTGCGGTGCAATTAGCAGAATATTGCCTTCGATGCGTTTATCTAGTCCGCGAATGTTTAAGATCATTGCTAATGCTTGATCCCAGGGCACACGTTGCAGATTGATCGTTACATTGCCGATGACGGTGTCAGTCGTCACCAGATTAAAATCATTCAGTTGTGCAATTATTTGCAGTACTTGTCGAACGGGCACATCTTGAAAATCCAATGAAATAGGCTTACCAGTGTATTGGCTCCTGTCAGGACTGGATGGGGGATGAGCGTTACGTGAGCTAAATGTGAATATCCATTGATTGGCTAATTGAGCTTTGTGCAGTACTTGTGCTTGTGAATGCGTAACTCGAATGCGCGCATTGCCTTGTTCAGTAAATGTTTCGATATGGGTCACAGCAAGCCCAAATTGGCTCACATCATATTCAGCGAGTTGCTCGCTAGGTACTTGAGTTGATAATAGTTGCAGCTCGGTAAACGTATCTTTACTCAATACATTGATATTGGTTATTGGCGTGGCAAACGTTAACGTCAACACGGCTGCATTATCTTTTCCTCGAACAAAATCGATATGCTGAAGGGTATTATTTGACATAGTATTGGCTTGAACTTGGGGTTGCATTACGGCCTGTACTTGCGCTTGTAATTTAGTGTTTAAAGTTAGGCTTATCAGCGTAATTAAGGCAATATAAATCCACGTGACAGTATGCCTAGCATAGCCATTATAGCGCATGATGTGCTCCTGTTTTTTCGTTCAATGTTACCCGTATCTGCTTGTGGTGATAACAACCGCCACCATCGGGGATTAGCTGAGTAAGTAAAATATGGTCAGCGGCGATATGGCTAATTTTACCGTGAAATAACCCCAAATAGTCACCCACGTTTGCACTGTGTAATTTGCCATCGTTGGTTTTAAATAATGCAACCTGATTGTGCTTGGTGATAATGCGTCCCACCATCGTGAAGGAATCAATGCCATATTGTTCGAGTGAACTGGTTTTACGGGTAAAGTCGGGCGTTAGGCAATCATGTGCGGTATCGGGTTCTTGTAATGCAGCAGCACGGTTAGGGCGACTAAATGGTGAACGGTAATGATGTGCTGAATAAATATACACCGGTAATGATGCAAAGCTCGGTAGCGGTTCTAATGTTACCTGGGTGTTTGCTTGGATTGAGTGAGTGAAGGTGACTAAATCTGCAATGATGTGACTATGTTGGCATCCGGTAATTACGCCTAAGCACATAACAATCAATATTAGCGGTCTAGACATCGGGGCATGAATACATAAAATCATAATGTAACGTGCTCCTTATTACCTAAAGTATGGTAAGTTCTTGCTTGCATGTGTAACCGTAGACCATCGCTTTCATTATTCAGAATAAAGTCATGTAAGGTCACAATGCGCGGTAAGGTTGCGATGTCAGTAACAAATTGACCAAAATCATGATATGAACCTGTCACTTCAATTTGTATGGGGAGTTGCGTGTAAAACTCTTTGATGATTTTGGGTTGCCATTGGAGCAATCGAAAGGTTAAGCCTGATGTTGTGCCGACATACGTTATATCATCAAGTAATCCGGCGGTTTCATGACTGCTTGGTAATGCTTTGAGCATAAATGCAAAGTCTTTGTGCATTTGCTCGAGTTGGGTTTTGTAAGCATCAGCATTGACGGCAACATAGTATTTTGCACGGTATTGATGCTTGAGTGTGGACTCCTGAGCGTTGGCTGATGCCAATTGTGGTAAAATTGGATTGATTAACCACCACCAGCCTACAATACCCGCAAGCAGTATAATAGCTAGCGCTAGCATCCATTTCACTTCTTTTGGCCATACGGCGACGTGTTCAAAATCCAATTGACGAATCTGGGCTAGCTGTTTGATATCAAATGCCATTAGTTTGCTCCATCGGTTGATTTAGGTTGTTGGCGTTCAGGATGAGGCGCAATATGTGGAGCGATTACAAAGGTTAATTTAAACTCACTGGAGACCTGTGTTGCACTGATGTTCGCTTTTATAGAGACTAACTCTGCTTGTAAAAAGACCAGCGATTGATTGAGCTTGCGCATAAATTTTGCTAAATGGTTGTTTGATTCAGAGTGACCTTCGATCACCATGAGATTATTAGTCCGCTGCATCGTGGTGAATGTAACACCGGTTGGCACCAGTGTTGCTAGTTGATCAAAAATGGTCGGCGTTGCATTGCGTGATAGTTGTAACTGTTGCACCAATCGCATTTTTTGTTCGAGGATGGACTTATCTGCTTTGAGGATGCTGATGTGTACGATTTGAGCGTCTAAAAGCGCAATTTTATCTTGCAGATAGCTATTGCGCTGCTGTTGTTGCAGTAACAGTTGGTTAATAGCTGCACTGATTAATCCGGTGACCCCAAAAGCCCCTAACGCGCAAATTACGAGTAATCTGATATAGCGTTTTTTATCATGTTGGCGCTGCGCCGCTCGCCACGGCAATAGATTAATCGATTGCATCAGATCTCACTCCGTAACGCCAGCCCTGTCGCGATACATAATTGAGGCAGTAATTGTGAGATCAATTCCGCATTCACTGTCGTTTTGATAGCAATGCGTTGCAAGGGGTTAAACAGACTAAAATTGATGTTCATTGCACGGCTTAATGGATCGATAAGATCAGGTAATGATGCTACCCCACCGGACAAACTGATGTGTGTTGGTGTAGCAAGATGATGACTGAGAGTACATAATTGTATGGCGCGTCCAATGTGTAGCTGGAGCTGAGCAATGACGGCGGGGAGTAATTGATGATGCCAACCTGATGGTGTGTTGCCAGCGCTAAGCTGTTGCAGTATTGCTTTAGGGTCGATGTGTAATTCGGATGCTATGCCTTGAAATAACGATGCCAAGCCAACCGTATGCTCTTTGCAGTACACCACCTGATGAGACTCTGCCACGACAATATGCATTAACTCTGACCCAATGTGGACAAGGGTTAACATCGATTGCACGGTGCTGGTGTGAGTTAAGATGACACGCTGTAATGCGCAGGCTTCCGTTTCAACTATGTCAGGGTGCATGCCCGCTTCTCTGGCAAGGGTGATTCTGGAATCGATTAAGGATTTGTGTGCAGCGGTGAGTAATATATCTGCTTGATGGGGGACGTGTTGAGATTCTCCAATGCGCGTAAAATCCCAGTAGACCTCATTTAAAGGGTAAGGAATTAAGCTGTCAGCCTCGATTTCAATCTGTTCTTCTAGTTGCAATTCATCCAAATCATTAGGCATTTGAATGATTTTACTCAATACGGCATTGCCAGCTATGGCAATTACCGCCTTATGCTGCTTGATATGCAATGTTCGCATGATGTGCTTGAGTGCATTGGCAACGGGTTCAAAGTTATGGATATCACGTTCGGTGAACGCATCGCCTAAGATCAATTCGCATGCCACACCATGACACTCCCAGTTATGGGCTGCAGGCACCAATAATACCGCTTTAATAAACGTCGTACCGATATCAACGCCTAATAAAGGTTTGGTTTTGGGTGTAAAAACGGTAAACTTCACGTTAACTATTTCCTTAGTAAGTTTGTGTTGCACAAAAGACTGATTCAGGTCTGGGTCACAGGTAGTGAACAGCGTGTTTTAGAAGTGACACATACGTATTAAAATATATGACAAATGGAACAAATTGCGTGGTCATAAATCGCTTGAAAAGCATAATCAGATCCTTAGTCGTGGTCGGAATATTCGGCTTAACCCTTGCCTTGCTTGGCACTGGGGCGGTTTACTTTTATTTAAAATCTGATCTTCCTTCTGTTGATACGCTCAAAGATGTGCGATTACAAACACCGATGAAGATTTGGACTAAAGATGGGCTATTGATTTCTCAATACGGTGTCAAACGCCGCATACCTGTGACGATCGATGAGGTGCCACAAACATTAATTAATGCGATTCTTGCAACGGAGGATTCGCGTTTTTATGATCATGATGGCATTGATCCTATTGGTATGGTCCGTGCTCTGGTCAATTTGATTGTGACCGGAGAAAAAGGGCAAGGTGGTAGTACCTTGACTATGCAAATTGCCCGTGGCTTTTTCTTATCTCGAGAAAAAACCTACATCCGAAAAGTGAAAGAAATCTTCATTGCTTGGCATATCGAGCAGATTTTAACGAAAGACGAAATTCTAACCTTGTACCTCAACAAGATTGAGCTAGGTCACCGCGCATTTGGCTTTGGTGCTGCAGCACAAGTGTATTATGGTTCGTCTTTGTCAGAATTAAACTTAGCGCAGATTGCGACGTTAGCAGGATTGCCACAGGCCCCATCGATACTTAATCCAATCAGCCGACCTGAGCGTTCGATAGAGCGTCGCCGGATCGTGTTATTACGTATGTTAGATGAAGAATATATTTCCCGTGATGAATACCGTATTGCTCGAGATGCACCTGTCAGTGCTAGCAAACATGGCGCAGAAATTGACTTTCCAGCTCCGTATCTTGCCGATATCATTTATCAAGAGATGATTAGTATTTATGGCAAAGAAGAAGCTGAAACTGGCGGTTATAATATCTATGCCACCGTACCCTCTGCGTTGCAGTTAGCTGCTCAACAAGCCGTCACCCAAAATATACATGATTATGATGAGCGTCATGGTTATCGTGGACCCGTAACCAATTTGGCACAATTGCATCAATTATGGCAATTTGAAAACGAACAGATTGATGAGTTTACGTTGTCTGATACTGACAATGTCGCCAGCACGGTTAATGATGATTTACTCAGCACATTAGAGTTTGGTGATTTGCTAGCTGTATTGGGTCAAGTAGACGATGTGGCTGGGCTGCAACCTGCGGTGGTGTTGAGTATGACTGAACAGAGCATCCGCGTATTACAATCGTCGGGTGAAATGCACACCATATCCTGGCAAGGATTGGCATGGGCTAGACCATATATCAACGATCAACGTCAAGGGCCTATACCAGAAACAGCCAGTGACATTGTTAAAGTAGCAGACATTGTCTATATCCGAGATATTGGTGACGGTGAGTTTTATTTATCGCAATTACCTGAGGTCAGTAGTGCGTTTGTGGCATTGGATCCAAATGATGGTGCAGTACAAGCTGTTGTGGGCGGATATGATTTTTATCAAAGTCAATTTAACCGTGCGACTCAGGCAAAACGCCAAGTGGGTTCAAACATCAAACCCTTTGTATATTCTGCGGCGTTAGAAAATGGCTATACGATTGCTAGTGTGATCAATGATGCACCCATTAACCAATGGGATGCTAGTAGTGGTATTGCATGGCGTCCTCAAAACTCTCCGGCTATCTATGACGGTCCGATCAGAATGCGTACCGCTCTTGGCAAATCTAAAAACGTAGTATCGGTACGTTTACTTCGAGCTGTAGGTATCGAAAATACGGCTCGGCATATTGCCAAATTTGGGTTTGATTTGGATGAAATACCACGCGATGAAACATTATCCTTAGGCTCTGGTTCGCATACGCCACTTGAGCTAGTCACTGGTATTGCGACTATCGCCAATGGTGGTTTTGCGGTCACTCCTTACTTTATCGATAAAATTACCAACAACATGGATGAGGTGATTTTTCAATCGGCGATGCCGGTGGCCTGCGTGGCCTGTGAACAAGCTAGCCAAACTGACATTGATACTGCCAATTCAATGGCTACTTTGGATGCGCTACTCGCCAAAGAACTTAAACAGAATGGAGCAATGCCATCATCACAAATGATTGATCCAGCGCCGGAAGTAATACCTGCACCACGAGTAATCAGTCAGCAGAATGCATTTTTGGTGGCAGAAATGATGCGCACAGCTGTTCGTGCTAACGGTAATTGGAACAAAAAAACCTATTGGCTAGGCACTGGTTGGCGAGCCCGAAACATCTTACAACGTACCGATATCGGTGGTAAAACAGGTACCACCAATGATTCACGTGATACTTGGTTTAGCGGGTTTGCGCCAGGTTTAGTGGCCACAAGCTGGGTTGGTTTTGATGATAATGCACGGCAACTTGGTAGAACCACTCGTAACCAACATCTCATCAATATGAACCCAGACAAATTTAATTGGATTGGTAATGCATTAATCGGCGGCGAAGACGGTGCAAAAACTGCACAACCCGCATGGATCCGATTTATGCAAGTGGCCTTAGCTGATGTCCCTGAACAATCCCTTGTCATCCCTGAAGGGATTACCCAAGTCAGAATTGATCGGGCTTCGGGCAAGTTAACTGATCGTACTGATCACACTAGTTTATTTGAATATTTTTCTGTGGGTACTGAACCTACCTCTAAGGTGCGGCAAAACCAAGTAATAGATCCGTTACAAAAACAACAATCTCAAGTGAGTGAGGAAGGCGATGATATCTTCTAATCCGGGATCATTACCTGTTCCGTTAACTCATTCTTGGTCCAGTTTTTGTGAAGGCATAAAAACGGCATTGCCGATTGTGCTTGGCTTTATTCCTGTTGCGTTTATGCTCGGAGCAGAAGCGGCTCAAAAAGACTTTAATAGTCTGTTGATCATGTTTTTGACGATGGTCAATTTTGCCGGTGGTTCGGAGTTTGCAGCCATTGAATTGTGGAGTTCGCCACCAGCAGTTTTATTTATCTTGTTTGTGACTTTAATGGTCAACAGTCGACATTTGATTATGGGGGCGACACTGGCTCCATACATAAAGAATTTACCCAAACGCATTAAGTTTACGACGTTGTTTTTTATGGCAGATGAAGTATGGGCATTATCGATGCAGGACATTCAACGACGTTCAGTGCAAGCATCAACATTAGCGCCATTTCGCTTTGATTTTTATATGGGCATTGGTATCACGTTATATATTACCTGGTCTACATTTGCTGGGATCGGTGCGCATTATGGCAATCAGTTGGGTGATTTACATCAGTACGGATTACATATGGCCTTTCCAGCAATGTTTATAGCCATCTTGTTTAGCATGTGGCAAACAAAGAGTGACGCACTTCCTTGGGCAATCAGTGCGTTGAGTGCGGCTGTCGCGTTCTATGTTTTGCCTGGTGGCTGGTACGTTATAATTGGTACATTAAGTGGTATGTTAACCGTGTATATTCGCTCATGATTGTTTCTAGTACGACGATCTTATTGATCATTGGCATGGGTTTAGTGACCTATGCAACGCGTGTAGGTGGCTATCTGTTACTGCGTAATTATTCACTCAACAAAAAACAAGCCCAAATGATGCAAATTGCACCTGGATGTGTGTTTATTTCAATTATTGTCCCGGAGTTTTTAACGGGAACGACAGGCGATATATTAGCGCTGTGCGTAACGATAATTGCGGCCCTCAAGCTCGGCATGCTAGGTACAATCATCATTGCTATGTGCAGTGCTTTTACCTTCAATTGGTTATTGTTAAATCTCTTTTAGACTGCTAACTTAAATACTTTGGATTTACGTGTAAAGTTATACAGTTCTTGTTTTTGGGTCGGTAAATCACTGATATCGCCAGGGACAAAGCCTTGTTCCAAAAACCAATGGGCACTTAATGTAGTCAGTACAAACAAGGTATGTAATCCTTGAGTCGCTGCATCAGCAGTGAGGGCCTCTAAGACTCGCTCTCCTCTGTTTTGCCCACGATACTGAGCATGTGTAGCCACACAGGCGATCTCACCAATATGTTCCTTAGGATAGGCATACAAGGCCGCACACGCGATGATCATACCGTCACGTTCTATTACGGTAAACTGATCGATTTCACTCTCAAGACGTTCACGTGAGCGTTTAACTAATACCCCTGATTCTTCTAGCGGTTTAATTAATGACAATATGCCACCCACATCATTAATGTCAGCCGGTCGTAATTGCTCATAGTGATTTTCCATGACCAATGAGCCGGTTCCATCGCGAGTAAATAACTCTTTGATAAGTGCACCATCGATGGCGTAACTTACACAATGCGCTCTGGGTATTTCTTGGGCGACACTATCATGCAGGGCATTTATTACACTGGGTTCATTGACTAAATGACCTTGTTCAATGAGCCGTTCAAAGTGAGCAAGTTCAATATTTCGGTGCAGAATCAATTCACTACCGGCATCGCTATGCACTGTTTCCATAATTCCTTTGTACTCAGAAAAAGCAATCAGCTTATCCGCAGACAATGCTTGAGCAGCTCGGGTTGCGACTTCTTCATGGGATAGATTAAATACTTCACCCGTGGGTGAGTAGCCAATAGGTGATAGCAGCACAATCGAGCCATCATTGAGATGATCATTGATCCCTTGGGTATCAATCCGACGCACAAAGCCGGTGTTTTCAAAATCTAATCCATTGCGCACGCCCATCGGCTTAGCCACAACAAGATTACCCGATGCGACGCGAATTTGAGCGCCATGCATGGGGGAATTTGCCAGCCCCATCGTTAATAGCGCTTCGACTTGTGAACGCACAGAACCTGCGGCATCCTTTACACATTCGAGCGTCGTCTTATCCGTAATACGTACTCCTTCGGCAAAGCGTCCTTGAATATGGCGTAATTGAATGCGTTCTTCAATTTGTGGTCGTGCGCCATGCACGATAACGACACGTACCCCAAGTGTATTGAGTAATGCGATGTCATGAATAATCGTCGCAAGAGTAGGGCTGTTAATGGCCTCTCCACTGAGCATCAAAACAAACGTTTTACCCCGATGCGCGTTGATATAAGGGGCAGAATTACGAAACAGCGTAATCATATCTTGATGTGAAAAGACCATGCTTCAACTATCCTTTTTGCTGTGCAATAAATACTTGAGCTGCGGCAACTGCTGCGCTAACCGGTTGCATGCCAGTGCCACCCAAAATATTGCGTTTGTCGACCAGATAAGCAAGTTGTAATACCGGATATACATCATCACTGATTACATTTGAGATCTCTTGCAACTCAGCAATACTGAGCTCTTCAAGCGCTTTTTGTTGTGTAATCGCGTAGACAACCGCTTGACCAGATAAGTCATGCGCGGTTCTAAATGGAATCCCTTTTGCGACTAAATAATCGGCTAATTCAGTTGCATTGGCGTACCCTTGTTTAGCCGCTTGTTCACAGCGAGCTTGGTCAAGCTCAAGACTGGCTAAGACTTCAACGCCAATAGACAAGCAGATATGCCATTGAGTAACCGCGTCTATTGCACCTTCTTTATCTTCTTGCATGTCTTTGTTGTATGCCAGTGGCAAGCCTTTCATAGTGACGAGAAGCCCTTGTAGCGCTGCAAATACGCGTCCACATTTTCCGCGCATGAGTTCTAATGCATCGGGGTTTTTCTTTTGTGGCATAAGCGAAGAGCCAGAGGTGACACTATCACCAAGCTTAATGAATTGGGCTTCCCCAGAGTTGTAAAAGATCAAATCTTCAGCCAAACGCGACATGTGCATCATACTTGTCGAGGCACAGAAGAGCAGCTCTAACACAAAGTCCCGATCAGACACCGCATCTAAGCTGTTAACACAAGGACTTGCAAAACCAAGTTGTTGTGCGATTGCATGGCGGTCGACCGGATAGGTAGTCCCCGCTAACGCCCCAGATCCTAATGGACATTGATTCATGCGCTCATGCAGATCATCAAGTCGCGTCAAATCTCGTTTGAGCATCTCGACATATGCCAACGCCCAATGCGCAAATCTCACCGGTTGGGCACGTTGTAAATGAGTGTAACCGGGCATGATAACGTTGATATTTGTCTGAGCAAGAGTGACCAGTTGCTCGATAAACATGACAATATCTGTGCGTAACATCACAACATGGTCTTTGACCCAGAGTCTAAAATCGGTCGCAACTTGATCATTGCGCGAACGGCCAGTATGCAGTTTACGTGCTACATCACCTAGCTCGGCAGTCAATCTAGCCTCAACAAAGCTATGGATATCCTCTTCACCAGATCCGAGATAATCTAATTCACCTCGCTCAGCTTGCGCAATCATGACATGCAAAGCATCTTCAAGCTGGGTCTGTTCGGCTTGGGTTAATACCCCAGCTTGGCACAATGCGCGTGACCATACAATTGAGCCTGTCATATCTTGTGTTGCCATGACTTGATCAAAGCCAATTGAATCATTTACCTGACGAAACATATTACTGCTTCCACCAGCGAATCTTCCACCCCATAACGCCATAACGGTTCTCCTATTTATCCATATCGTGCATGGCTTTGATACGACTCGATAGGCTAAACAAACGAATAAACCCTTCCGCATGTGATTGGTCATATACGTCATCTGCGCCAAAGGTTGCAAAATCCTCAGAGTAAAGGCTATTAGGTGATTGACGCTGAATGACGGTGGCCGTGCCTTTGTATAATTTGACGACGATTTCACCTGTTACCAGCTTGGCGAAAGAGTCTGCGCCAGCCAATAATGCGTCATTGATAGCTGTAAACCAACGACCGTCATACATCACATGAGCAAATTCATGTCCAATTTGCTCACGGTATTTTAATGCAGATTTATCCAACACTAAGGTTTCAAGAGCCTTGTACGCCTTGACTAATACCGTGCCACCGGGTGTTTCATAGCACCCCCGAGATTTCATTCCCACCAGACGATTTTCGACAATATCGATGCGACCTACACCATGCGGAGCTGCAAGGTTATTTAACTCGACCAATGCATCGTATGCGCCAAACGCTTGGCCATTAACATGAGTTAATTCACCCTCAGCAAATACCAAATTAATTGTTTCAGGTGTATTGGTTGCGTCGATAGGATCGGTCGTCAATGTCCACACACCTTTGGTTGGTTCACACCATGGATCTTCTAATTCACCACCCTCATGCGAGATATGCCATGCATTCGCGTCACGACTATAAATTTTGGTCGCTGATGCGGTTGTTTCAATATTCCGCTCGGCGAGATAATCCAGCAGATCTTCACGCGATACCATGTCCCATTCGCGCCAAGGTGCGATAACGGTTAAATCAGGCGCTAGTGCCGCGAAGGCACTTTCAAAGCGCACTTGGTCATTTCCTTTCCCAGTACAGCCATGGCATAAGGCATCTGCACCGACTTTGCGCGCTACTTCAACTTGCGCTTTGGCAATAACCGGCCTAGCCATAGAAGTACCCAGTAAATATTCGCCTTCATATACGGCACCCGTTTTGATGGTTGGAAAAATAAAATCTTTCACAAATTCTTGTTTTAAATCCATGATGTAGCATTCACTTGCACCACTGGCGATAGCTTTATCATGCAGGCCAGTTAATTCATCATCACCTTGACCCACATCAGCGGCAAATGCGATCACTTCACAGTCATAGTTTTCTTTTAACCACGGAATAATGGCTGAAGTATCTAGTCCACCAGAATAGGCTAGCACGACTTTTTTAATATTTTTTTTAGCGTTAGATGATTTCACGTTATTACTCTTTCATATTTTAGTTAATGGGTATGTATGATTGATACATGTAATTAGTTAATTAGATTGCCTAATAAGCTGACCAAAATAGCATTTTGCGCATGCATTCTGTTTTCGGCTTGCAGCATCAATAATGATGCAGGCGAATCAATTAATGAGCTGGTTATTTCTAAATCACGATGCGCTGGTTGGCAATGCATCACATACTCGGTACTGCATTGTTGCATAAGCGCCTCATTCACTTGAAAAGGCATAAAGGTTTCTTTAATAGTCTCTAAAGGTGTTTTGTCACCCATTGATAACCAGGTGTCGGTATAAATAACATCGACGCTACCCAGTGCCTTGATATCTGTTAAGGTGGTAATTGTTGCACCAGTTTGTTGAGCAATTATTCGCGCTTGTTCAATAATCGTTGCATCTGCAGCATGCCCAACAGGCGTTACAACGACCTGATGAACGCCTAATAACGCACCGACGATTAATAAAGAATGCGTCACATTGTTACCATCGCCAACATAGGCCAGTGTCCGTCCTTTTACGTCATGAAAAATCTCCGTCATCGCCAAATAATCAGCTAATGCCTGACAGGGATGATATAAGTCACACAAGGCATTGATAACTGGGACACTAGCATGTTGAGCAAGCGTTTCAAGGGTTGAATGTTGATACACACGAGCGATAATGCCATCACACCAGCAAGACAAGTTTAATGCCATATCTTTCGTGTCTTCTCGACCCGCTAACTGGTTGGATTGACTGTCGAGATAAACCATATGACCGCCTAATTTTTGGATCCCGATATCAAAACTTACTCGAGTGCGCAGTGACGGTTTTTCAAATAACGCGACTAGTGATTTGCCTTTAAGTGCATCTCTATAATCTGACGGTGAACGCTTAATCATCAAAGCAAGATTTAATAAGGCTTGCATTTGTGCTGGGCTAGAATCTTTAAACGTTAATAAGTTATCTTGCATAGGTCATCCTGTCTGTGCGTTATTGAGGTAAAATATGTGTGCCTACATCATTTAGATGTGAGCTTAAAAATGCTTGTGAATCAGCCCAAGCTCCAATAATGACGGGGCGCTGAAGAGTCTGTGCTGCGGTAAATGCAGCATCTACTTTGACTTTCATGCCATCAATTAAGACGCCATCTGCAGTTAATTGATTTGCTAGGGTGTGGTTGAGTATTGCTATTTTTTGTTGAGTAGCATCAAGTACACCAGGTACATCTGATAGCAACATCAGGTCAGCCTTTAGCAAACATGCAATGGCAGTAGCAGCTTGGTCAGCATTCACATTGACTAATTGACCACTATTCAGGGCGCCAATCGAATTAATGATTGGCAATTGCCCGATTTGTAACAGTGTTTTTAATAAATGAGCTGCATGCGGCTGAGCATAACCGACCAGCCCTAATTGTTTGTCGAGGAGATCACATTGGGTCATACCACCATCAGCAAGCGTTAATCCAACTGCAGAGATACGTTCTTTAATTGCAAAACTAAGCATTGCGGTGTTGTAGGTGCCAGCTAATGCACCTGCAACATAAGGCATGTGTTCACTAGGGGTCACGCGCAAGCCATTACGCTTTTGACTGTTTAAGCCGAGATCTGTGAGCAGCGTTTGCACACCCGATCCGCCGCCGTGGACCAGCACCACCGGGCGAATTGATTGTAATTTTGCGATATGTTGAAAAAACACATCTTGGCCACTCGGAGCATCGATAAATGCACCGCCGACCTTAATGACTAATGGTGTCGTTGCAAGCGTCATATAAAACATTGCTCCGGTGAAGTGGCAACTAGCCCAGTGTGGATAGGAAAGTTATGCTGTAAATTAGCGCACTGAACGGCTTGTGCTGCAGCACCTTTTAGCACGTTATCTATCGCCGTCGTGACCACGATATATTGCGCGTTCGCATCGTATTGATAATAGATATCACAATAGGGAGTATTCACAACGTCATCGACTTTTGGGGCGCGGTTACGCAATCGAATACACACAGAATCACGATATGCATCGTTAAACGCTTGGTCAATTTGCGCTAAAGTAGTGTTGGGAGCTAGCTGAGCGGTGATAGTAGCCAAAATCCCACGTTTAAAGTTACCCAAGTGAGGAGTAAAAATCACAGGTTGCCCTAAAAAAGCTTCAATTTCTGGCTGATGGCGATGACCAAGTATGCCATAGGCTTGCAATGATACTTCACAATAACTATTGGTTAATGATGCTTTGCGACCAGCCCCACTGACCCCGGAGATAGCATTAATTACAGGTCTGGTCTGAGAGAGTAAGCCTGCCTCAGCCAGAGGTTTTAAACCGCTTAGACTTGCGGTAGGGTAACATCCGGGTACGGCGATTAGCGAAGCGTCAGCGATCTCTTGTGGATACCATTCGGCTAATCCATATACCGCAGCGTCGCGCCATGCATCGCAGGTATGCGCAAAGCCATAATATTGTGCAAATACGTTTTTATCTTTAAGTCTAAACGCACCCGACAGATCATATACCACAGCTCGTTTGCCTGCTAGTTGCGACATCCATTCGTGACTTGCCTCATGGGGGGTTGCCAAAAAGATAGCATCCATATCCCAAGCAATTTGGGCTATGAGTGCATCATTGATTGGTTGTAGTGGCAAATCACAGATTTGCAATAATTGGGGGTGGCAATCACTAATTTGTTGGCCAGCATCGCTAGAGCCTTGGGACACATACAATTGTGCAACAGTAAACTCTGGATGAAGGGCTAATATTTTTACTAACTCAGCGCCGGTATAGCCACTTGCGCCAATAATACATGTTTTAATCATTATTCGTTATTCCTAGCCAGTGTGGTTGCCAAAATTGGGTGAGACACCAAAGAAAAAAACACTAATACCCTTATTTATTAGGTTGTGACGCCCATCATAAATAAAGGTAAAAGTGCACTACCGCCTATATTTGCACACTCCATTGCAAATATACTCGAGGGTAGCTCAGGCAGGGAGAGTGTTTAAACTGTGTCATATTAATGGTATTCAACTGTTATTCTACAAAAAAGTAAAGTAAATAAAAATCTACAGTTATTGTACATAAGTCATATATTTATGCAATTAAAATGTATAAGTATTCAGTAAAAAAGATAATACTTTGGTGTTAAATTGATTAGAGGTATACTTGTCATATTGCTCTACACAAGATGAACACATGTATTTTACTCAATATTCGTATCGACCAGCGAGTGTCGAACCTGCACATAAACAACAGCAACAAATAGCGACTTGGGTGATACAACAGCTTCCCACAGCCTTTCGCTATGAGCATTGTGGTTCGACAGCGATTGGCGTGCCAGGTAAAGGTATTATTGATATCGCGTGTTTGTACCCTAACGTGAATGCTGATGTCGCAGCTAAACAACGGGCTGTTGAAAGTATCATACCGCAACTGCAAGCATTAGGTTGTGAGTGGCAGCTTGCAAAATCTATGTTTCCAGCATATCGCCCGCGACTGGATATTGGGGTTATGATTGAATCTAGCGATAGGCTTAACCCGTCTTTAGGCAACGTCATCAATGTGCATATTCATCTGCTGGAGTACCATTCAATCGAACATCAAAAACAACGTTATTTTCGCCAAAGATTGCTTTGTTCAAAGGCGTTACGGAATCAATATATGAGAATCAAAGCCGATTTAGTTGAGCAAGGGATCACCGAACATCAGGCATATGGACAAGCCAAAAGCCAATTTATCAAGACCATTCTCCAGGAGTTATATCAAAGATGAACAGGTCTTGGCACAGCGAAGCTCAATTACAACAAGGCAACGGCGCGACACTTGATGCATGGTTTGCACAATCTGCCCGCACGGGATTTTTACACACCAAAGATAATCTTCAATGTGCCTATGCGACTTTAGTTCACAGCGATCCGGTAGATCAGATACGTCCTGGTATTGTGATCAGTAGTGGTCGGGTTGAGTGTTACCTCAAATACATTGAAGTTATTTATGATTTATATCACGCAGGCTTTAATGTATTTGTGATGGATCATCGTGGGCAAGGGTTATCGCAACGTTGCTCACCCAATCCGATGCATGGTCATGTGGATGATTTTCAAGAATACGTCGATGACTTACTGCAATTTGTTGATGATGTTGTGATCTCTACCTGCCCACAACCAATGTTGTTATGTCACTCTATGGGAGGAGCGATAGGCACGATTGCGGTGCTGCAACGCCCTTTGTTGTTTCAGCGGTTAGTGTTGAGCGCGCCGATGTTTGGCTTAAAGGTGCCAGTGCCTCGTTGGCTAGCACAAATGATGATGGCAATCGGTTTGTGGGTTGGACGCTTATCTCATCGCCCGATGTATTTTATTGGGCAAAAAGATTATGCCCCGGATGTGTTTGCCAACAATCGATTAATGCGCTCTAAGCTAAGGTATGACCGTTTTAGAGCTGTGCAACAAGCGTACCCCAAGATACAACTTGGAGGGGTCACGTATCAATGGATCCGGGCGGCTAATAAAGCCTTAGCCTTGATTGCTGAGCAAGCACATCACATTGAGCTACCGGTATTGTGTATTAGTGCTCAATCTGATCAAGTCGTTGACAATACGATCCAACAACAGGTAGTGGGCAGCATTCCCAACGCACGTTGGCTATCAATTGATCAGGCTCAGCATGAGGTATTATTTGAGCAAGACCATATTCGTAATGAAGCGTTAGATGCCATTGTGGCTTTTTTGCGTTAATATATCGTCCGCTTTACCATCTATTACCACAAGGTATTTATTTCCATGCTTGATATCGTCTTATATGAACCTGAGATCCCGCCAAATACTGGCAATATTATTCGTTTATGCGCCAACTCAGGTTTTGCATTGCATCTCATTGAACCGCTTGGTTTTGCATGGGATGACAAAAAAGTCCGTCGTGCAGGCTTAGATTATCATGAGTTTGCGCATGTCCAGCGTCATGCGAATCTAGATGCCTATTTAGCGAGTGCACAACCCAAGCGCATCTTTGCTTGCACGACTAAAGGTTCAATGTTTCATTCTAAAGCAAGTTATGCTGCCGGAGATTGTTTGATTTTTGGGCCTGAAACCAGGGGCTTACCGCACGATTTTATTATGAGTTTACCCCCCGAACAACGCGTGCGTATTCCGATGTTAGCGGATAGTAGAAGTATGAATTTATCCAACTCAGTGGCTGTTTTTATATATGAAGCGTGGCGTCAAATGGATTTTGATGGTGGTGTGTAAGAGCCTGTAATAAGGCTAGACATTACACTAGATAGATTCGTTTTTGGGAGAACGGCTTAACAGGGCTTGCGCTGCTAGTTTGACATTTTTGCCTTCATACAACACTTGATAAATTTGCTCACAAATTGGCATTTCAACACCCACTCGTTGAGCCAGTACATGCACTTCTTCGGTATTTCGAAACCCTTCGACTACCTGACCAATGTCGTTAATTGCCTCATCAACCGAACTGCCAGCCCCTAAGGCCAAGCCAAATCGACGATTACGCGATTGATTATCGGTACAGGTGAGAACGAGATCGCCAAGACCAGCCATCCCAGTAAATGTATCTGGTTTAGCCTGCAATGCACATCCTAGACGTGACATTTCAGCTAACCCACGGGTAATCAATGCAGTACGAGCGTTGGCACCAAAGCCCAATCCATCCGCTAAACCCGCGCCTATCGCAATCACATTTTTGACGGCACCACCGAGTTGCACACCAATCAGATCATCATTCAGATAAACCCTAAATGATTGCTTACAATGCAATTTGTTTGCGATGTCTTGACCCAGTTGACGGTCAGTTGTCGCCAGAGAAATTGCAGTCGGTAATCCAGCAGCCATTTCTTTAGCAAAGGTGGGGCCTGATAATACGCCAACGGGACGATTAGGTCCGACATAATCGGCAGCAACATCCATTAATAAACGCCCGGTCTTGGGTTCAAGACCTTTGGTCGCCCATACTATTCGGTGCTGCGCTGTTAAATGCGGGGCAAGTAGCTGTAATGTCTGTGCAAACGCATGCGACGGTACAACGACCAATATGTCGTGACTGTGACTGATCGCAGCAGCAATATCTGATTCGATATGTAGGCCATCTGGAAACGGATAACCGGGTAAGTATTGTCGGTTTTGTCGTTCAGTCGCGAGCAAATTAAGCTGCTGTTGATTACGTCCCCATAAATATGTCGCAACACCATTTCGGGCTAAGCACATTGCTAACGCAGTACCATAAGAGCCTGCTCCGATTACACTGATGGCGTTGGACATAGGAGGGTGACCTTATGCGTCAGCTTGTGGTGTATTAGCTTGTTCTTCAGCAGCACGTTTTTGTACATACGCTTGGAACACGGCGTCAAAATTCACTGGCGCTAAATTAAGTGCTGGGAATGTACCACGGTTAACTAGATTTGAAATCGCTTCACGTGCATACGGGAATAAAGTATTTGGACAAAAAGCACCCAGTAATTGAGCTCGGTTACCTTCAGGCATTTGGCCAATTTGGAATAAGCCTGCTTGTTGTACTTCACACAAAAAAGCCACTTCGTTTTCGATTGTTGCCGTCACGGTTACAGACAAAACCACTTCGAATAAATCTTCTTCGATACGGGTTGTTTTCGTGTCTAAGTCAAGTTTGACTTCTGGCTTCCACTCTTTGACAAAAATGCTTGGTGAGTTAGGGGTTTCAAAAGAAATATCTTTGGTATAAATACGTTGAATATTAAATTGCGCTTGTTGTTCTTGTGGCGCTGCGCCATTTGTAAGTGGTTGTTCAGCCATGCTGTGTAGTATCCTATAAAAAATTGAATTACGGTGAGGTTAGTCGTATTGGGTTTAGCCAATTAATGCGTCTAACTTACCTTGTCTGTCTAATGCGAATAAATCATCGCAACCGCCAATATGCTCAGCGTCAATGAAGATTTGTGGCACCGTTGTTTTGCCATTGGCACGGGTTATCATAATATCTCGGTGTTCTGGTTGTAGTTGAATATCGATGTTAGAAAAACTGACCCCTTTATCGTTTAACAATGCCACAGCACGTTTACAAAAAGGGCAGTAATCTTTGGTATAGAGTTCAATCGTTGCCATGTGTATAGTTCTCTTATTTAGTTGTCGGCAAGCTGGCTGATGTCCACGCGCTCATGCCACCTTTAAGAATTGCTGCTTCAGTAAAGCCAGCCTTGATCAGCTGCGATGCTGTTTTCTTAGCACTCATGCCCATTGCGCATACTACTATAATGGGTTGCGATTTGTATTTTTCAAGTTTACTAAAATCGGCACTGTCGATTTCAGTGGTTTTTAACTGACGTGCACCAACAATATGGCCTTTTTTAAATTCATCTACTTTACGAATGTCTAATAAAATAGCATCTTCTTTATTTATTTTTAACGTTGCTTCATGCGTGTTTAGTTCTTTGACTGGAGACAAAGCACCCGCGACAAAGGTATAAATAATCAAGATAACAATTGCCATCCAGATCCCTGATAAAAAGAAATTGTTTTGTGCAAATTCAATAAATTGTTCCATGAAACCCTACATCACTAAAATTTAAGTGTGCAAAGTATATCGAAAATCACAGATTTGACTAGTGTAGATATCATATACACAAAAAAAACCTTAATCTGCGCGACATTTACTTTATACCGCTAGCGTAAAATGATAATTTATATACGTATATATATTCTGATTATTTGAGGCACACATGGCACTTACCAAGACACCACTCGCGTTATTAATTTTAGACGGGTGGGGACATCGTAAAGCAGTGGAGAACAATGCTATTTTGGCAGCCAATACGCCTAATTTAGACAAGTTGACGGCACATTACCCAAGTACACTTATTTCCGGGTCAGGTTTGGACGTTGGTTTGCCAGACGGTCAGATGGGCAATTCTGAGGTGGGTCATGTTAACTTAGGTGCAGGTAGAGTCGTTTATCAAGATTTCACCAAAATCACTAAAGCTATCGCCGATGGCGAGTTTCAACACAATCCAGTATTGGTCAACGCCATAGACAAAGCCATCGCTGCTGATGGTGCGGTGCATATAATGGGATTGTTATCCCCTGGTGGCGTGCATTCGCATGAAGATCATATTTTTGCTGCCATTGAGCTAGCGGCAGCCCGCGGAGCAAGTGCGATTTATTTACATGCATTTTTGGATGGCCGTGATACGCCACCTCGGTCTGCGCAAGCAAGTCTAGCCCAAGCGGATGCCATATTTGCCAAAATAGGCAAAGGTAAAACAGCATCGATCATCGGCCGCTATTACGCTATGGACCGAGATAATCGCTGGGATCGTGTTAGCCAAGCATATCAACTGTTAACCCAAGGGCAAGGGACGCATCAAGCAGATTCTGCTGAAGCAGGTCTGCAAGCGGCTTATGCTCGTGATGAAAACGATGAATTTGTTGCAGCAACCGTCATTGGCGATGCGGTAAGCATGCAAGCGGATGATACGGTTATTTTTATGAATTTTAGAGCCGATCGTGCCCGCGAGTTAGCGCATAGTTTTGTGGATACTGATTTTGCTGGGTTTGAGCGTGGTAACGCGATTGCGTTTTCTGATTTCGTCATGCTCACTGAGTATGAAAGTAACTTGACAGTGCCTTGTGCGTATCCGCCAACAGCATTGCAAAATGTGTTGGGTGAATGGTTAGCTAAGCACGATAAAACTCAACTGCGTATATCTGAAACAGAGAAATTTGCGCACGTTACGTTCTTTTTTTCCGGAGGTAAAGAAGATGAATTTATCGGTGAAAAACGCATCCTGATCCCTTCACCTGATGTGGCTACTTATGATTTACAGCCTGAAATGAATTCTGAATTGCTTACCGATGAGCTGGTCAAGGCCATTTTATCACGTGAGTATGATGCGATTATTTGCAACTACCCAAATGGTGATATGGTTGGGCATACGGGTAATTTTGCTGCAGCGGTAAAAGCGTGTGAAGCCGTCGATAGTTGTATTGGCCGAGTGGTTGCCGCTTTGCAAGAAGTCGGTGGTGAATGCTTGATCACGGCAGATCATGGGAATGCAGAACAAATGCAAGACCCATCTACTGGTCAGGCTCATACTGCACATACCAGTGAACCTGTACCGTTTATTTATGTTGGGCGGGATGCAACGTATCGCACCGATGGCACTTTGAGCGATGTCGCTCCGACTATGTTGCATTTACTGGGCATGCCACAACCAGCAGAAATGACGGGTACACCAATCATGCGTTTACCAGCCTAATGCGTTTTTTAATTGGTGTACTGTGCTGGTTGGTGCATGTGTCCGTGATGGCGCAAGCGCAAGATTTGCAATCCGTACAGTCCCAATTAAAAGAAACAAAAGCACAACTGCTAGCAAAAGAGCAACGCCGTAGTCAGATTTTTTCAGAGTTAAAAGCACAAGAAGAGGCGATTGCGGTCAGTGTCAAAGCACTCAACACGACGCAAATACAATTGGCACAGAACACCAGTGAAATTGACGATTTAAATCGGCAAAAAGTGATAATGGCCAATAATATCACCAAACAACAAGACATCATGGGCAAGCATATTAAGGCGTCGTACATAGCTGGTAACTATGATTATGCAAAAATGCTATTTAACCAAGAAGATGCTGCAAAATTTGAGCGAGTGCTAACCTATTATCAATTGCTATATAAGCAACGTAAGCAAACGATTGATCAGTTTCGTACTTATATTAGTGAACTCAATCAAATCGAGCAGGATTTGTTTGCTAAAGAAATTCAACTCAGTGAGTTATTAAATCAGCAACAACAACAGCAACTCACCCTTAACACCCAGCGTAGTCAGCGTGAACTATCCATTAAGCAATTAGAGCAAGATATTCAGTCCGATACCGCCAAAATCAAGCAATTAGAAGAAGACGAATTACGCATTGCCAAGGCCATTGACAAAGCGCAAGAAGAAATTGAGGCTCAACAGTCGTTAGTCGGTTTACTGCCATACAAAGGGGCATTGATGCACCCTGCGAAAGGGCGAATGCGCCGGTTGTTTGGTCGAGTACGTCAAGGTCAAGTAAAATGGAAAGGGATCTTAATTCAAGGTGAAGTAGGCTCAGAAATTCGGGCAGTACATGCTGGTAAGGTGCTATTTTCAGAATGGTTAAGAGGCTTTGGATTAGTCATGATTATCGATCATGGACAAGGGTACATGTCGGTATATGGGTACAATCAAGCATTGCTTAAACAACCTGGGGATCGTGTTAAACAAGGTGAAACTGTCGCATTGATGGGGCAATCAGGTGGTCAATCTCGACCCTATTTGTATTTTGAAATTAGGCGTAAAGGCATCCCTGTCAATCCTACGGCTTGGTTATCCAAACGATAGATTAAGCCCCTATTGATATCAAAAGTTACCCACAACTCCCAAAAACATTGTAAGAAATCACCGTTTTTTGATGCAAGCCTGTGTTTTAATTGGTATTGTTCTGGTTATAATTTACACGAACACATCCATGACATACCATGTTAGCGTTTTCTGATATTGTTTTTGCTTGCTTGCCTAAACCCTTTGTTACCGGGTGTTTAATGCTTCTTGTCTGTTGTCCTGTCTATGCAACACAAGCTCAACAGCCACCTATTATTACCATTATTATTGATGATATTGGGCACAAGAGCACCGATCGCAATTTTAGCGAGTTGCCACCTCAGGTCGCATTTGCCATATTGCCACATGCACATTTTTCTAATGATATCGCGCTGCAATCGGCTATTCAGCAACGCAATGTGATATTGCATCTACCCCTTGAGTCAATTATACCATCCGGGCAACTTGGAGATGGGGCTTTAATGACGTCAATGGACCTCCAAGAATTACACCATACCTTTACTGCTGCATTGCATTCGGTGCCCAATGCGATTGGGGTTAATAACCATATGGGCAGTAAATTCACTCAATTATCAGGCCCGCTTTATGCCTTGATGGACTTGGTTGCGCAACACGATTTATTTTTTGTGGATAGTCGAACAACGCCTTTTAGCAAGGTGGAATCAATCGCCCAACGCAGAGGCATTGATACCGCCAGACGGCATGTTTTTTTGGATCATGTGACATCTGCAGAATTCATAGATCGTCAATTTAAATACCTGATCCGTCGTGCACAACAAACCGGTCATGCTTTAGCTATTGGCCATCCTCATGCCACCACGCTGGCGTATTTACAACGACAATTACCCTTATTAGCACAGCACAATGTTAAATTAGTCGGGTTGCAACAATATTTGACGCATGTGCGCAGTACTAATCCAGTTAGACCAAAGCCTGCCGATGAACATGCTGATTTGCGACAAACGGCACCACAACCTTAGAAATTTATTTCACTCTATTGGGTTTATGTTATACTATCACACAGTAAAGCAAGCTAGGCCATAGGTGCATTTGTGGAAGTCAACGAAACAGTTGTGAGCAACGACAACATATCAAAGGGTGTTTATTTGAACGAAGCCTCTGATAACAGCAATCAAACAATATCAGACGATGCTGCTGATACACAAAATACTGTGTATGATAAGGCGGGCATTTGGATATCTAGTTTGTGCGCTCTGCATTGCCTTGCACTCCCTGTGTTATTGCCTGCAGTTCCCCTTATCGCTTCCTCATTCGTTGCAGAAGCTTGGTTTGAACGGACGATCCTAAGTATCTCAATCCTTATTGGATTTATTGGCTTGTTTATTGGTTTTTATAAATATCACCGACAACTTTACCCTTTGTATTCCTTAACAATGGGTGGGTTAATCTATTGGAATAAAGATATTTTTGGGCATGAGTACGAACCCTTTACCATTGCATTAGGGGCCTTGTTGATCATAGTCGCACATTATATTAATTTAAAATTATGCCGAGCATGTCAAAATTGTGAAACCGCAAGTTGTGGGCCAAAGTCTTAAGCGTTGTAAGTAATAAACGCGCTAAGACTAAAATACGCTAAGACTTAAACGTCGCCATCATGGTTAGGGTGTCATTAGTAAATATTGCATCCACTCCCCATTGAGCCAGTTGCTTAGCAAATGTTACATCATCCACTGTGTACACCCATATTGCCTTGCCACGTGCATGCGCATCCTGCACAAACTCAGCACTGACCATTGCATCTTCCACGGCAACAATATCCATCCCTAATGTTTGCGCATATGCAGCATAATCAATTGGCTTATGAGCGATCAATGCACCATATTGAGCTTTGATACCTGCACGTTGTAATGCGACTAATATATGATGATCAAAAGAAGACATTATCACATCGTTTGCTAGTTGATGGCGATGTTGGAGCTGTTGAATATAGTTGGAAAAGGCGTGGATATCGTCAACCGATTTGATTTCGATATTAATGCGACATGCTTGACCAATTAATTGTAAGACATCGTCGAGTACTGGAACGCCATAGTCTGTGAGTTGTTGCGGAGTTAATTCCGCTAAAGTATATGGTTGTTGATGTGTTCGTGCTAATGAAAAATCATGCATAACAAAAGCTTGCCCATGAATAAAGTGAATATCAAATTCTATTCCGTCGACACCATGCTCAATGGCTAACGCTATTGCATCTAGTGAGTTTTCAGGTGAGTAAGCACTTGCTCCTCGATGAGCTATTATTTTCATTTGGTCGCTTTGGTCGATTTTTGTGCATTAATAGTTTCATAAAGCGCAGCAGAAATCACTAACAATCCGCCAATAATGGTTTGCCAGCGAGGGGATTCGTTCAGTAGGATTATAGCAAATATCACCGCATAAAAAGGCTGCATACAGGCAACTAACGAAAATGTTTTAGCCCGTAAATGTTGTAACGCCGCAGCAACTGCAGCGTGAGGTATCGCCGTAAAGAATATCCCTAACACGGCTAACAAGCCCCATGTATTAAGATCAGCGTGGCGGATCTCACTAAAACCAAAAGGCACAATACAGGCGGTTACTACCATGGTTTGAAAGGCCATGGCGCGGATCCCTGAGTAATGGGAAAAGCTCCGGCGATGTAACAAGTTACGCAATGAATAGAACAATGCAGAAAGTACCCCTACAGCAATCCCTAACGTTACATCATTGGCTAATGATGCATCTGGAACCATGATCAAAATACCCAAAAATACCACCACAGCACTGACAACATCTTGCCAGGCTAAGCGAATACCTTCAAAGAAAGGTTCAAGTAGTACGGTAATCACTGGAAACGTAAATAAAGCGATAATGCCAACAGATACTGATGCTAACTGCATTGCCAAAAAATACGTCACCCAGTGAGCAGCCATGATGACACCCAATAACGTACCAATAAGGTAATCCCGCCATGAATTAAGCGCAAAGGGTTCCTTCATAAAGCGGACAAGTGCACACAAAAATAACGCAGCAAAAAACGATCTGCCAAGAGTGATCGTCATTGCTGTTAATGGGATGATTTGTGAAAAAAGCGCAGTTCCTCCCAGTAAAATTACTGTGAAATGCAAGGAATAAAGACTACGTTTGATTGGATCCATCAGCGCTTATCCACCAACCATATGAAGTATATTTCTCACTATGCATCATCACGAATAGTAGCAAATGGTTGGCCTAAGCGAGTGACATCGCCAGCTTGCAAATCTGCAAAATCCACTTTGTTTGGTTCAAAACAAGCCACAATGGTAGAGCCTAGTTTGAATAAGCCCATTTCTTCGCCTTGAGCCAGTGTAATACTGTCACCAGATGCATCGGTATATTGCCAGTGAGTTACGTGTTTACCTGCAGGTGGTGTTACATTACCGGCCCATACTGTTTCGATGCTAGCGACAATGGTTGCACCTACTAATACAATAGCGACTTTACCGATTTGGGTATCAAAAATGGCAACAACACGTTCATTTCGAGCGAATAAACCCGGTACATTCTGTGCGGTTAGTGGATTAACTGAAAATAATTCGCCAGGCACATATACCATATCCGTTAATTTACCGGTCAGTGGCATGTGGATCCGATGATAATCACGAGGTGATAAGTAAATAGTTGCAAAATCACCACCTTTGAAAGGCTGTGCTAATTCTGCATTGCCGCCTAATAAAGCCGTTAAGCTGTAGTGATGGCCTTTTGCTTGAAAAATAGTATCGCCTTCAATCGGCCCTAATTGACTCACCGTGCCATCAACAGCATGACCCAATTGATTCGCAGCATCAGCAAAAGGACGTAAGCCTGATTTTAATTCACGGGTAAAAAACGCGTTAAAACTTGCATATGAAGCGGGATCCGATTCTTTGGCTTCGCTCATATCAACGTTAAATTGCTTGATAAATAATGTAATAATCCAAGTCGTGAATCGGCCTAACTCTGCCGCAGCTAAGCTTCCGACAAGACGGGATAATGCGTGTTTAGGTAATACATATTGTAATTTTATTTTTAACCAATCGATCAACGTGATGACTCCAAAAAAGGTAAGACTTGTGCGTAATAGGTGTATATCACATCCGTGTATTCATCCAAGAATGTGATTACTCGTGTTATTTATTGTGTGTATTGTACTGCAAAATAAGCAAAGGGTTGCAAACAAATACAACGCTCATATTAACTTTTGGAATAAGTCGGTCGACGTTCATCCATTGAATCAATGATTTTGTGATAAGACTCATAGCGAGTTTCATCGATATCGCCTGCGATAACCGCGGCACGGATTAAACAGCCTGGATCATCTCCGTGTTTACAATCGCGGAATTTACATCCCCCTAAATAATCTCGGAATTCGATAAAGCCACGGGTAATTTGTTCTTCGGGCAAGTGCCACAATGAAAATTCTCGTACCCCTGGCGAATCAATCAAATCACCACCTTGGGTAAAATGCAGTAATTTAGCGGTGGTGGTGGTGTGCGTGCCCAGACCAGAGCTGTGAGAGATATCACCAATTACTTCATCTGCTTCTGGAAGGAGCTCGTTTACAAGGGATGATTTACCTACACCAGATTGGCCTACAAACACGCTGATTTTGTCCGTTAACAGCTCGGCTAAATCCGCGATACCTTCGCCGGTTACACAACTAGTTAACAAAACGGTATAGCCAATTTCATGATAGATGGCGAGCGTATCAATGACGAGTTCACGATCTTCTGCATCTAGCAGTTCAACTTTGTTAATCACAATAACGGGTTGAATCTGCACGTCTTCACATGCGACCAAATAACGATCAATTATGCCAGGGGATAACGTCGGGACGATGGAACTCACAATGATGATTTGGTCAATGTTAGCAGCAATTGGCTTTACCCCATCATAAAAGTCGGGGCGAGTTAAGACGGTTTTGCGGTCATGAACAATTTCGATAACCCCTAAATCACGTGGCTCTGCCGATATACTGGGACAAAAAACCACACTGTCACCACAGACAACTGACTGAACGGTGCGTCGGATATGGCATTTATGGATTTGACCTTGGCTATCTTCGACATTGGCATGTTTGCCAAACCGACCGACGACAGTACCTGGCTGGGAAGTGCCTAATTGGTCATTTTCAACCGGTGCTTGTTGTAAACGTCGAGTACGATTTACCGACACCTGGCGTGTCTGTCGATGCGTCAATTTTGGTTTTTTGGCCACGAGTTCCTACGAAATTTTAAAAATAACTTAATCTAAATGCCATATTACCGTTAAGATATAGCGATTACCATGTATAAATTAGCACTAGGATTGTTTATGAGTGAAGTAACAACGGGTCAATCGCAGACCCACACAACTGTTCAGCTACACGCTGACAATTTAATCTGGATTGACATGGAAATGACGGGGCTCGATCCTGAAACAGATGTCGTACTAGAAATTGCGACGATTGTGACGGATGCACAACTGAATATTTTAGCGGAAGGCCCTGTCTTAGCAATTCATCAAAGCGATGCTGTATTGGCCAATATGAATGAATGGTGCATTGAGACTCATGGTAAGACGGGCTTGACGCAACGCTGTCGGGACAGTCAGGTCGACGTGGATACTGCACAACAGCTGACGATTGCGTTTTTGCAGCAATGGGTGCCGGCTAACAAATCACCATTGTGTGGCAATACGATTGGTCAAGATCGGCGTTTTATGGTCAAATATATGCCTGAGTTAGAAAATTATTGTCACTACCGAAGTATTGATGTCAGTACGATAAAAGAACTCGCTGTACGTTGGCAACCTGCTGTTTTAAAAGGATTTCGTAAAAAAGGCATTCATCTAGCATTGGATGATATTCGTGAATCTATTGCTGAATTATCGTATTATCGAGAACACGTTTTTAAAATTTAATGAATAAAGTGCTTGCAAGCCGCCCAGATGTTTGTAAAATGCGCTCCTCTTTTGCGGGAATAGCTCAGCTGGTAGAGCACAACCTTGCCAAGGTTGGGGTCGCGAGTTCGAATCTCGTTTCCCGCTCCAAACATCGAAAAACGCCGATATATTGTACAAATATTCGGCGTTTTTTGTTTTCTATTGCGCATAACTTGAGAATTAATAAACAAACGTTTACCATCCCGCGCCATAATAACAGCGCTTCCTTTTTAGTATTATCTTGCGATTGCGCATCACACCCTATTTTTTAATCCAAATCCAATAAGGGATTCACGAATGAACACACTTAATTCAAGCTGCTTTAATGCGTCTTTAGTTGCGCTAGCGGTTGCATCTAGTTTAGTGCCTGCGACCAATGCGTTTGCACAGACGACAGAAGCGCAAATAGAAAAAATTGAAATCACAGCAACTCGCAGAACCGGTACAGTACAAGAAGCACCGCTTAATATTACCGCATTGACAGCAGATACCCTTGCTGAGCAAAATATCGGACAGCTTGAAGATGTTGCTCGCTGGGTTCCAGGTTTAACGGTTGTTGATCAGGGCGGTCGTAATGATTCCCCGATTATCGTGCGTGGATTAAACACTAATTCAACTGGCCCTGGCGCGAATGGTGGCACTGTTGCAACCTATTTAGGTGAATTACCGTTATTCTTAAACATGCGCTTGAGCGATGTTGAGCGCGTTGAAGTATTGATTGGCCCACAAGGTACTTTGTATGGTGCTGGTACATTAGGTGGTGCGATCCGTTATATTCCTAAGCAAGTTGAACTGGATATGACTTCTGGTGAAGTTTACGGTGATGTGTTTTCACTGACTGAGTCAGATAGCTTAGGTGGTGAATATGGGTTTGTATTTAATACGCCATTAATCAATGATGAGTTAGGCTTTAGAGCGTCAGTTAACTATTACAATGACCCTGGTTTCATTGATTACAATTATGTTGTGCGTCAACAAGGTGTATCGACAGCCGATCCTGATTGGACTGACGCAGATGATGTTGCTGCCAATTTACGTCAAATTAAAGATGCCAATGGTGAAAAAACACTGACGGGTCGTATGGCATTACGTTGGACACCAACCGATACGCTTGATGCGACATTGTCTTATTTTTATCAAAGCCAAGATGTTGAAGGTCGTTCGATCTCTCATTATAACGCATTACCACAAAGCAATGCGTTAAGCGGTGCGCCAGGTGAATATGATTCTGCTTATCGATATGCTGAGCCACGTGAAAAGATTGATGACTTGCTAAGCTTAGAAGTAACGGCAGATCTTGGTTTTGCCGAATTAACTGCTGCTGCAGGTGTTTCATCGTTTGAGGCTGATGGTCAACGTGACCAAACCGATCTATTAATCCGTTTAAATTATAGCTATGAAGATTTTCCTGCTTTTTCTGCCTATACGCGTGAACAAGATAATGCCGATGTAACAACGGGTGAAGTCCGTCTTGTTTCTACTTACGAATCTGATTTTAGCTGGATTACGGGTGTATTTTATAACAAGTTTGAATCAGACAATATCTCTGAAGAATTCACGCCAGGTTATGATGTTTTCTTAGGCGGCTCACGTCCAGATGCACTTGAATATCTATCAGTAGGTGATTCAACGGTCACTGAATCTGCGATTTTTGGTGAAGTAACTTACCAAATCAATGATCAGTGGGACGCTACGTTAGGTTTGCGTGCATATAAATATGATGTTGAAGCTCGTTCAGCTATCGATCTACCGTTATATAACACGGTATTTGAAGGTCGTGGTCCAGATTCAATTGTCTTAGACTATTCAACCGAAGGTGCTGATGATACTGGTACATTAATGAAGTTCAATACTTCATATCAAGTATCAACGGATATGTTAGCGTATTTTACGGTATCTGAAGGTTTCCGTATTGGTGGTGCCAATGGTGTTGCGGCGTGTCCTGATAACATTGCAGATATTAATAGCCAGATTGTTTGTGCATTGCCAAATGAACAAGTGTTTGTAGCGGATACGACCACTAACTATGAACTAGGTATTAAATCGTCGTATTTCCGTAACCGTTTTTACTTCAACATGGCTGTGTTTGATATAGATTGGGCTGATGCACAAGTTGCAGGAGCGACAGTTAACGGTGCACAACCGATTACTGCTAATGCACGTGGAGCAGGCTCTCGTGGTTTAGAGATTTCTACACGAGGTGTCATCACTGATGAGCTAACAGCATACGCGACCTACTCAAAAGTCAATGCCCGTTTAACTGAAGACGCACCGTTCTTGTTTGGTGTCAATGATGCGCAAGGTACACCAGTGCAAGATTATTACGACGGTAAGCAAAACGACCGTTTATCTGGTGCACCAGAGCAACAATTATCAATGGGCTTCAAATATTCTACTGAAGTACTCGACGGTAAAGCATTGGATATTATTTACGGCTTGACCGCACAAAGCGATGTTGTGAGTAAAGTAGGTGGACGTGCTGACGGTGAGCTTATTCCTGGATTTGCGTTAAGTAATTTAAGTGCTGCTGTCGCAGACGATAGCTGGTCAGTAACCTTGTATATTGATAACTTATTCAATAAGTATGCTCATACATCAGTCCGTCGTGATCGTGCTGATTTAGGTCTTGGCGGTGTGGCTGATTTAGAACCAAATCGTGTTGATTTATTGCGTAACTATGGTCGTTTCGTAGTACAGCCACGTAAAATCGGCGTTAAGTTCCGTTATACATTTGATATGTAAACTATAGTCGCGTTAACTCGCGCATGCTAAACCGGTTATATCAGCGATTAATTCTCTGATTAACCGGTTTTTTATTATCTGTGAATTCAGGTACAATACTGCCAATTAAATCATGGATTCATTTTATGCTATTGGCTCAACAACACTCTGATATCCTTTCCTTGATCCAACAGCAACACTGGGTCAAAGCTCATCCATTGATTGTGACGTTGATCCAATCAGCACAAGCGCCCCAAACTAGCTCAGTGGATCCGCAATATTATCTAGCCGAAGGGTATTTTTTGTTGGGTATTGTGAATGCCGAATTGGGGCAGTTCAATAAAGCGACTCAATGCATCGAGCAAGCAATTGCCAAGCAAGCAAGAGCCGAGTATTTTGCCTACTTAGCAAAATATTGTGCGTTACTCGGTGATACTAATCGGGCCATGCACGCGATTGAACAGATTGATATACAGCAGTTAACTCAGCCGAATGCCTTGGATACCGTTGGTGTGTCTTTAAGCCGCATCGGGTTTCATGATCAAGCAATTATCTATTTTGAAAAAGCGATTGAGCTGGCGTCGTTATCGACCACAATACATGCACAACAAAGTGCTCAATACTATTATAATTATGGCATGTCGCTCAAATTTGCGGGACAGTTTACCCAGGCACTAGCTGCCTATGAGCAGGTCCTGACGCTTAACCCTACTCATGCGCCGACACATTTTGCGATAGCTGATTTAGGTCTAGCCACGCCTGATAATAATCATATTCAACGATTACAATCCCGCTTAACCCAAGCAGATTTACATGTTGATGATCGCCTTCAATATGCGCATGCATTAGCGTTAGAGTTGCAACAACTTAACCGTCACCCGGAGGCACTCGCTGTGCTGATTGATGCCAAAGGGTATAAAGCGAGAGGCTTGAATTACAAATTCGCTCAGGATCAAGCATTATTTAACGCGATAAAAGCAACGTCGAGTACAGCTTCTGATATCACCAGTCAGCGACACGATGCGTCTTGTCGTCCTATATTTATTGTTGGTATGCCACGGTCTGGGACAACGTTAGTCGAACGGATCTTATCGCATCATTCACAAGTAGGTAGTGGTGGGGAGTTACAAGATTTTGGGATTGCGGTAAAACAATTAACTGCGACTCCAGGTCAAACTGTGTTAGATATCGCGACAATGGAAGCTGCTCAACAATTGGATTTTGGGCAATTAGGCGATGCGTATTTACAAAAAACCAAACGAATTGCTCCTGAATCCGCTCGTTTTATTGATAAATTACCGTTTAACTTTTTTTATATCAACTTAATTCAAAAAGCACTACCAGATGCAAAAATCATTATTATGCTGCGCGATCCGATGGATACCTGTGTGGGTAATTTTAGGCAGATGTTTTCGTTAAATTCTCCGTACTATAATTACGCCTTTGATCTAGAGTCAATCGGCCAATTCTACACGGAGTTTAGGCAGTTAATGGATGCATTCTTAGCGCTAAATGACCGAAATATTCGGGTGCAGCAATACGAAACCCTTGCTCGTGAGCCGGAGGATGAAGTGCGTGCATTATTGGATTTTTGTGCTTTACCGTTTGAGACTCAATGTGTCGAGGTACAAAACAATACGCTGCCTGTTTCAACTGCCAGCAAAGTCCAAGTTCGACAACCGATCAATACCTCATCGATTGGCCGATGGAAAAAATTTGGGTCAGGGACGTTGCCTTTGCAAGCCCACCTAGCACAGCATAATTTAATGACTGATTAACTCAGATCAAGGAACAACATGACAAAGCATATTGATGAGACCCTAGGTAACCCTCTACGTAAAATTGTACTGCGCACTTTGCGTTATCCACTTTGGTTACGCCGTATTATCTTAACGCGTTTGTTTCGCTTTACCGTGAAGTTAAGTGGCACGGTTGGCCAAGATATATTGGATACTGATTTACATTCTGTCACCTTTCGTCAACGCAACAAAAAGAAAGCACAAAATCATATTGGTGGAGTGCACGCCGCTGCGATGGCCTTGTTAGGTGAATCAGCCACGGGATTTATTGTGGGTGTTAATTTACCTGGTGATAAGTTGCCATTGCTTAAATCGATGCACATTGATTATACTCAACGGGCTGAGGGGGATTTATTGGCTCAAGCACATTTGACCGATGCCCAAATTGAGGCGTTACAAAATGACATCAAAGGTGAAATCACCGTTGCAGTGAGTGTCACTGATGCGGCACACAAAGCCCCAATCGTGTGTCAATATGTATGGGCATGGATCCCCAAAAGAGCAAAATAGACGATAGTCTCAATGCATATAGGTAAAACATCCGTAAAATAATCTCTAATAGATTGTTACCCAAATGTTAATTTATCCTAATTTTTCCATTATAACGCCAATAATAAGGATGATTATCCTAATATATCCGTTATTTGGGATATGGATTTCACTTTATGCCGCATTTGGGTTTAAATTCCCTAATTCATGTCGTACAATCAATTAACTTATATAATTACTCGTTCTAGGAGATGAGCTGTGGAAATGATGTCTGGCGCTGCAATGGTAGTGCAAACACTGAAGGACCTAGGAGTCAAACATGTTTTTGGCTATCCTGGTGGAGCCGTTCTTGATATTTACGATGCATTGTATGCACAAGAAGATGTCGAGCACGTCCTAGTGAGACATGAGCAAGCTGCAGCTCATATGGCTGACGGCTATGCTCGTTCTACAGGGATCACCGGTACTGTATTGGTGACCTCCGGACCTGGTGCGACGAATACAATCACTGGTATCGCGACTGCCTACATGGATTCTATTCCTATGGTGGTGTTATCAGGACAAGTGCCGACTTCATTAATTGGTGAAGATGCATTCCAAGAAACAGACATGGTCGGGTGTTCGCGTCCTGTTGTTAAACACAGTTTTTTGGTCAAACGTGCCGAAGATATCCCTAAAGCCATTGCACAAGCGTATTATATTGCCAACACCGGACGTCCCGGTCCTGTTGTGGTGGATTTACCCAAAGATATAGTTAACGTCAACGAATCACATCCGTATGTTTTTCCGACTGACGTCACCATGCGCTCATATAATCCAGTATTAAAAGGTCACAACAAACAGATCCGTAAAGCGGCAGCTTCATTGAGTAAAGCTCAGCGTCCTGTTCTATATGTTGGTGGCGGAGCAATCACGGCAGAAGCTGCAGATAACGTGACGGCGCTTGCTGAATTACTAGGCTGTCCAGTGACCTGTACATTGATGGGTTTAGGTGCATTTTCTGGTGTTCATCCTCAATTTATTGGGATGTTGGGCATGCACGGCACACTTGAAGCCAATAAGACGATGCACAATGCAGATTGCATAATTGCACTTGGGGCGCGTTTTGATGATCGAGTGACGAATAACGTTGACAAGTTTTGTCCTTATGCCGATATTATCCATGTCGATATTGACCCTGCTTCTATCTCCAAAACAATCAATGCGCACATTCCAGTCGTGGGCAGTGTTGATATCGTTACTCAACAGATTTTAGATGAGTTAACGACAGCTGATTTGTCTAACCAAACCGACAAGCTAGCCGATTGGTGGAGTCAGATTAAAACATGGCGTACCCAAAATTGCTTAGATTATGGCCCGAAGGAAGGGCAAGCAGTGAGTCAGGTCATTAAGCCTCAAAAAGTCATTGAAGCGGTATATAAACATACTAATGGCGATGCGTTTGTTAGTTCAGATGTCGGTCAACATCAAATGTTTGCTGCTTTATATTACCCATTTGATAAACCACGTCGTTGGATTAACTCTGGTGGTTTGGGCACGATGGGCTTTGGCTTACCAGCGGCAATGGGTGTGCAATTTGCTCATCCAACATCGACGTCGGTAGTGATAACCGGTGACGGTAGTATTCAAATGAACATTCAAGAGTTATCAACTTGTCTGCAATATAATCTGCCAATCAAGGTTATTTTACTTAACAACCGTGCTTTAGGCATGGTACGACAATGGCAAGATATGAATTATAAAAGCCGCCACTCAAGTTCATATGTTGAGGCAATGCCTGATTTTATCAAACTGGTTGAAGCTTATGGGCATGTTGGTATCAAGGTTGATCACTTAGATGAACTAGATGATGCGATGGCGCGTTGTTTTGCTGAAAAAGATCGGTTGGTATTTGTGGATATTGCAGTAGATCAAAATGAACACGTATACCCAATGCAAATTAAATATGGGGCGATGGATGATATGCGCCTAAGTAAAGAGGAGCGTACCTAATGAAACGTATTATTTCTGTATTAATGGAAAACGCACCAGGCGCATTATCGAGGATCGTTGGGGTGTTTTCTCAACGTGGTTATAATGTTGACTCGTTGTGTGTATCTGCGACAGATGATCCTAGTTTGTCTCGCTTAACTATCGCGACTCAAGGTGATAACAAAGTAATTGAACAAATAATTAAGCAAATGAACAAGCTGATTGATGTGCTGAAAGTGACCGAATTGACTGAGGCGGCGCATGTTGAGCGCGAGCTTGTGTTAATTAAAGTGATCGCAAATAGCGAGGCTGCGCGTAGTGAAATCATGCGTAATGTTGATATTTTTAGAGCTAAAATATTAGATGTGAGCGCCGTTAACTACACCATTGAATTAACCGGTGCATCTGATAAATTAGATGCTTTCATTACGACATTAGGTAATAGCTCGACTATTGTTGAGTCAGCTAGAACGGGTGTGTGTGGTCTTGCACGAGGTGAAAGAGCACTTACACCTTAGGGTGTGGTGGCGTCAGTTTTTTACTGATCTAAGTCAATATTTGAGACTGGCGCATTAAATTAATGCTTTGCTAAATAATTAGGCAATGCTAATATACTGTTGTTCTCAATTAGACATGATTATTTGTACTAGCCTTATTTGGTCTTAACAGAGTGTAAAATTCTGAAGTAATATAAGACAAACGCCTATAAGCACGCTAAATGAGAACAAGGATACGCAACAAGGCGTTTTTTATTATTTTTAAGATTTAAGGTTTTAATATGTCAAGTGTTACAGGTTCAGTAAAGTGGTTTAATGCCGATAAAGGTTATGGTTTTATTACTCAAGATAATGGCGGCAAGGATGTGTTCGTACATTTCCGTGCTATCCAGTCTGAAGGTTACAAGACTTTGCCAGAAGGCCAAAAAGTTTCTTTTGAAATTGAAGACGGTCAAAAAGGCCTACAAGCAGCTAACGTTATTGCTATCTAATTCAGTTTTAGATTAAAAAAAACCGTGAAATTGTCACGGTTTTTTTATGCGTGACTGTTAGTCAGCATTTGTTATCTATGTGATGTGTTAGTCAAGGTAAGCATAAGCATCACCAAATAGAGCTTTAGCGGGTAAGCCTGCCGCAAAATAATCATCCCGTGCCACCTTCGCCATTGCAAATGGACCAGCAATATACACTTGATACTGCGCAATATCCGTATCAGCGTCTTGCATAAATGCAGCATGAACCAAACCTGTTTTGCCTAACCAATTTGGATTTTGCAGTTCAAGGACAGGATGAAAATGAATATTAGTGTGTGCATTCGCCAACGCTGTTAACTCATCATATTCATATATTTGCGCTAGAGTCTTTGCCCCCCAGTAAACGTGAATATCCTGCTCAAATCGTTGTGCGATACATTCATGCACGATGGACTTCACATAAGAATAACCAGTGCCACCAGCAATTAAAGCAAGGGGGTGAGGTGAGTCATTGTTCGCTTGTAAATGTGCTTCACCATGTGCAATTTGCGCCTGAATAGTGCCTTGCTCGCGCATTTGCGTTAACACATCCCATGCGTAGGCATTCTGTGGAACAGCACCGATATGTAACTCGATAGTGTTTGAGATAGACGGTGCGCTAGCGATAGAAAAAGGACGCAAATCCTGCTCGCCCATTTGGATCATGCAATATTGACCAGCTAAATATTCAAGTGGCTGTGTGCTGGATAATATAATTTTGTAAACATCATTAGCAACGGTGCTAATTGATTCAACCTGAAGTTGATGTGAGTGCATAATGTACTTCTTAATGGTTAGGTTTATTGTGTGGTATCAGCGGGTCAATCCCTAACTCATCCCATATACTGTCGATTTTGGTTTTTACAGCTGGGTCCATGACAATAGGTTCGCCCCATTCACGGTCAGTTTCACCTGGCATTTTGTTGGTTGCGTCCAACCCCATCTTAGACCCTAATCCTGACACAGGTGAGGCAAAATCTAAATAATCAATAGGGGTATGATCGATTAAAGTCGTATCACGGGTCGGGTCCATTCGCGTTGTGATTGCCCAAATCACATCATCCCAATTACGTGCATCGATATCATCATCACATACAATCACGAATTTAGTGTACATAAATTGACGTAAGAATGACCATACGCCCATCATGACTCGTTTGGCATGACCGGGGTATTGCTTTTTGATTGTGACAATCGCCATGCGATATGAACAGCCTTCAGGCGGTAAATAAAAATCAGTAATTTCGGGAAATTGCTTTTGCAGGATAGGCACAAACACCTCATTCAATGCTACACCTAGTATCGCTGGTTCATCTGGTGGGCGGCCGGTGTAGGTTGAATGATAAATTGGGTTAGACCGGTGCGTAATATGCGTAACAGTCAATACTGGAAATTCATCGACCTCATTATAATAACCAGTATGATCACCATATGGTCCCTCTGGGGCCATTTCACCGGGCATGATATAGCCTTCAAGTACTATCTCTGCATTGGCTGGAACTTGCAAATCATTACTAATGGATGGTGTAACTTCGGTTTTACTACCACGTAATAATCCTGCGAAAGCATATTCGGATAATGTATCTGGTACGGGAGTTACTGCACCTAAAATAGTCGCAGGATCTGCACCAAGTGCCACAGAAACTGGATAAGGTTTATCAGGATATAATTCACACCATTCACGAAAATCTAACGCGCCTCCTCGATGCGACAACCAGCGCATGATCACTTTGTTTTTAGCGATGACTTGTTGGCGATAAATACCTAAGTTCTGGCGTTTTTTATGTGGTCCTCGGGTGACTGTAAGGCCCCATGTGATTAATGGTGCTGCATCGCCTGGCCAACAACGCTGTACTGGTATAATCGATAAGTCGACATCATCACCGCTGATTACATGTTCTTGGCAAGGCGCTTTTTTGATGACTTTAGCCGGCATATTTAATACTTGCTTAAATACGGGGAGCTTACTCCATAAATCCTTTAGGCCTTTGGGTGGATCGGGCTCTTTTAGGTATGCTAATAATTTACCGACATCGCGTAATGCTGATACTGATGATTGCCCCATGCCGAGAGCGACACGTTCAGGTGTACCAAATAGGTTTGCTAGCACAGGCATCGTATGCCCGATTGGATTTTCAAACAATAAGGCAGGGCCGCCTGCACGAAGGGTTCGATCGGCTATTTCAGTCATCTCTAAATCGGTCGAGATAGGCTGTGTAATCCGGACTAGTTGGCCTTGTGCCTCGAGTTTTTCGATAAAGTCTCTTAGGTCTTTATATTGCATTCTCGTATTACCTAATTGTTATGTTGTGCCAATTATACCAAACCCTCAGCAATATTGATCATTCTTCAAATAATTAAATATTAAATAAGGCAGGTCGATATAACACTATTAGCAAGAATGACGATTATAAAAAGGTGGATGTAATGCTTAAACATCTATGTTGTGCTGGGTTGGTTTGGGCTGGATTAAGCACGATAGCATTTGCGCAAGAATCTATGTTTGATGGCAAATTGCCAGATACAGACATTGCTGCAGTTCAATTGTACACGCAAGATGAATTATTACGTTTAATAAACCTCAATACGCACTTACAACGAGTCAAGTTAGATCGCTGTCAGTTAGTGCAAGATATTCAGGCTCGAGCAGAAGTGCTTCAGGTGCCTAGCTATCAATTTTTATGGGGTGATATGTTAGCGTGGGGAGTGTGTGTTGAGCGTGATCCCAGTAGAGGGATTATGCAAATGCAAGCGGCTGCAGCGCAAGGTTTACCGGCGGCATTGGAGCATTTAGGGCGATATCATCATCTGGCTATTTTGGTGACTCAAGATACGCCGCTAGCGGTACGATACTTACATGAAGCTGCCGCATTAGGGAGTCGTAAAGCATTACTTCGCCTTGCTGATTTACTCATTGCAGGACACGGGTCACCGTATGATTTCGAAGATGTATATGTATGGTTATATCATACGATCACCGCGGATCAATCGTTGCGATCACAGGTGAATCAAAAAATGCAGCAATTGGCTAGCAAAATGAGTAATAGCAGTGTCAATCGGGCAAGATTAGTCATGCAGCGCTAATAATGCATTGACTTATTATTGCTATATTTATTACCACAATATAACACCTACATGAGAACGGATCTCTCTATGGAACAATTACCAGGCTTACCACACGTACAAAGCAAAGGCAGAATATTCATATTGTGCTCACTCATTCTCATTGTGTTGTTGTGGGGCTTTATGTATGTCGTTGAAGCCCATATTCAAGACCGAACGTATCAAAATTTACGACACCTTACTTCAGCGAAAGCCAGTTTGCTTGATGCTAAATTTGAACAATTTAATGTTCTGTATGGCAAAGGTACGTTAGATGATAATCAATTTATGCTACAAGAATACATTCGCTCAGAGTTACAACTTGAAGCGCGCTTAACATTAATCAATGCTACTGGTCGTGTGTTAATTGACAATCAGCTATCGATGGTTACTGTCAATGAATTAGACAATCATGCTCAACGCCCTGAGATCCTAGCCGCGCAAAAAAATACAATCGGGATGGCGACACGTTTCAGTGAAACGACTCAAGAACCAATGATGTATGTGGCACAATCAATCCGTTTATACACGGGCGAAGATGCTTATGTGCGCGTGTCTATTCCTGTCGTTAATCAGATGGCGGTCATCAATACACTGCGTTTATGGGCCTTTGGGTTGTTTGTATTTTTGGTCACAGTGATGTTTGTAACACGCAAACTAGAGCAATATGCCCTGGCTAAATTGCACAACACTCATCAATATCGCTTACAAGAAAAAGCCAAAGAGACATCAAAGATATTTATAGAGTTGCAAAGTGTGACCTCCATGTTAGGGATCTGCCAATCTATTGATGAAGCGAATAGTGTTGCGGTTGATTTTATTCGACGTTTTTTTCCAGATACTCATTGCCAGATAGAGATGGGTGACACGCTTGGCTATGATATGCAGGTAGATAATTGTTGGGCAGCTCGTAAAAATGCCCCGCATCTTAATAATTTGATCGATCCGGTAAATAGTTGTTCGCATCTTGCTGTATCAAGCTACACTAATGAGCATGATGAACCTGTCTATGATTTTGCTAAATGTTTACCCATTTTCGCTCAAGGTGAAATATTAGGGCGAGGGACATTATTTTTTAAAGACGCCCAGCAGCAAATGATCACTAAGCAGTACGCTGCGCCATTGGAGTTTTTGTTTAATAATTTGGGACTGACGTACATTAGGCTGATCTTGTCTGACAAAATGCGTGAAAAAGCGTATACAGACTCATTAACCAACATTTGGAATCGCCGGTACTTCTTTGAACGGCTTGAAGAGTGGTCACAAACCGAAGTCCAATTTACCATCATGGTAATAGATGTGGACCATTTTAAGTTGGTTAACGACAACCTAGGACACGACACCGGTGATGTTGCGTTAAAGCGAATAGCTCGCACCATTAATGATTCAGTTAAAACCGGAATCGATGTTGTTGCACGATTGGGGGGAGAGGAGTTTGGGGTATTGCTCAAGACCAATGATAAAACCCAAATCGAAATTGTATTTCAACGCATCTTACAGCAGTTATCAACCAAGCCGTTGCGCGATGGTCGTGTGATCACCTTATCGGCTGGTGTGGCGATGCACAGTGCTGATGTTGAGATTGATTTGTTGTATAAGTTTGCGGATTCAGCCTTGTATCATGCCAAGCAAACTGGACGCCAAAAGCTATGTTTCTATGGCGAAAAAACATTACAGAATTTGGAGTTAGCGCATTCTAGCTAGACCCTGTATACTAGGGCGATGAAATATACAAATAGTAAAATCTCCTATGAGTAATGACCCGCATTTCGAACGGGAACAAGCTAAGTATGAAAATCCCGTCGCCAGTCGTGAGCACTTACTAACCTTATTTAAAACCCAACAAAAACCACTTTCATTTATGGAAGTTTGTGAGTTGACTGAATCCGGTTCTGATGAACAGAAAATCGGTATCCAGCGGCGTCTTCGCGCGATGGAACGTGAAGGGCAGTTAACTTTTAACCGACAAAAAAAATACGATCTACAAGATCTGGAAGACGTCTTAGAAGGTCGAATCATAGGCCACCGAGATGGGTTTGGTTTTATGCATTTAGGTAAAGGTCAAAAGGATCTTTATCTTAGTGCAAGTCAAATGAAACAAGTTGTGCATGGTGACGTTGTTCAAGCCGTCATTAAGGGCACTGATCGTAAAGGTCGCCAAGAGGCCCGCATTACCAAAGTCGTCACGCCACGTGAAGATGCCATTGTTGGCCGGTTTTTTGTAGAGCATGGTGTGGCGATGGTTATCCCTGATGACAGTCGCATTACGCATGAGATTTTTATCGGTCAGCAAGATACCAAAGGGGCGCGTCAAGGGCACGTTGTTGTTGTCGAATTCATTAAACGTCCTTCTCGTCAATCCAACCCGACGGGCAAAGTCATTGAAGTGCTAGGTGAACACATGGCACCCGGTATGGAAATTGAAATGGCGTTACGCACTTTCGAGATCCCGCATGTATGGCCTAAAGCCGTCACTAAACAAATTGAAAATCTCGGTGACCAAGTCCCTGAAGCCTCTAAGGTTGGTCGGATTGATTTACGTGCATTACCGTTAGTGACTATTGATGGTGAAGATGCACGAGATTTTGATGATGCGGTGCATTGTCGTCCGATTATCAATGATGGTGAAAAAGTCGGTTACACACTCTGGGTTGCGATTGCTGATGTATCACATTATGTGCGTCCTGGGACAGCACTGGATGTTGAAGCGATTGAACGAGGCAATTCAGTGTATTTTCCTGAACAGGTCATTCCGATGCTACCTGAAGTATTGTCCAATGGCTTGTGTTCATTAAATCCAGAAGTGGATCGGTTGTGCATGGTCTGTGAAATGACCATCGATAACATGGGTGCTTGTACTAACTATCAATTTTACGAAGCTGTGATGCGTTCACACGCTCGGTTAACCTATACCAAAGTCGCTGGTATTTTGGATAATGATCCTGAGTTAAATGAGCGTTATGCTGAATTTGTTCCTGACTTAATGAATTTGCATCAGCTATTTCACGCATTAAAATATGCTCGAGATGGCCGTGGTGCGATTGAGTTTGAGACCAAAGAAAACAAGTTTGTGTTTAATGCGCAGCGCAAGATAGAAAACATTGTGCCAGTTGAACGAAATGTAGCGCATAAGCTAATTGAAGAATGCATGATCATGGCTAATGTGTGTGCCGCGACCTGTTTACTCAAAAATGAAGCTGAAGCGTTATATCGCGTACATGATAAGCCAGATGAAGATCGTTTATTGTCGTTTACCTCGTATCTTGCCGAAATCGGTATTACGCATCAACTCAAAGGTGATACCTCGACGCACGCCTTCACGCAAGTCGTTAACAAAATTCGCAATCGTCCTGACAGTGAACTGATTCAAACCATGTTACTGCGCAGTATGAAGCAAGCCGTTTATGATGGTGCCAATATTGGTCACTTTGGATTGGCATTAGAAGCCTATGCGCATTTTACATCGCCAATCCGTCGTTATCCTGACTTAGTGGTGCATCGCGCACTCAAAGCGATCATTGATAAACACGCCCAGCGCAAATCAAAATCAGGCGGTAAAGCGTATTCAATCGAAGAGATAGAATCCTTGGGGGAGCAATGTTCACTGACTGAACGTCGAGCAGATGATGCCACTCGAGATGTTGCAGATTGGCTCAAATGTGAATTTATGCAAGATCACGTGGGTGATACATTCCCAGCGGTGATAGCATCAGTAACAAATTTTGGCTTATTTGTCCGAATTGGTGAATTTGGTATTGATGGCTTAGTGCATGTTACTTCATTAGGCAGTGATTACTATGTGTATGATGACGTTAAACAAACTCTAATTGGCGAAGGGTCTGGTCGTGTATTTCGCTTAGGCGATGCGTTAGAAGTTAAAGTGGCTGCGGTGAATCTTGATGAACGTAAGATTGATTTGGTGTTAGACGGAGCTGAGCAAGCAGCAAAGCCTAAGAAACGCAGCACGAAGACATCGACTAAACGCAAAGTTAGTAGCAGCAAAGACAGCAAGGATGCCAAGCCAAGTAAAAAGAAAAGTGGTAGTGCGCGTGATAAAAAGAAACGTAAGCAATCACCTCATTCCAAAAAGAAATAATTGACAGTAAAGAGAACATAGATGGCACAACAGCATGATTGGTTATATGGTATTCACGCACTTAACGCAGTATTAGAGCGTGAACCACAGCGTATATTAGAGTTATATGTAGTCAAGGGAAGGGATGACGAGCGCTTAATAAACCTGATTAATTTAGCGCGCAAAAATGGCCTCAGTATTCAGTTTTGTCATAAAAAAGTATTGGATGACAAAGCCAATGGTGAGCAGCATCAAGGTGTCGTTGCCCGTGCACTACAAGCCAAAGTATTAAACGAGTCTGATTTAGACGAGTTACTAAATTTACGTCAAACTCAAGGCAAAGCTCCGTTTCTACTAGTGCTTGATGGTGTAACGGATCCGCATAATTTAGGTGCGATTTTACGTAACGCTGATGGAGCAGGGGTCGATGCGGTTATTGTACCCAAAGACAAATCAGCATCACTTAACGCCACCGTTCGTAAAGTAGCCTGTGGTGCAGCGGATGTGATCCCGATGATTCAAGTCACTAACCTGTCACGTACACTTGCTCAGTTACAAGAACAGCAAATTTGGGTTGTAGGTACTGCGGGCGAAGCACGTCAAAGTGTATTTGATTGTAAGATGAATGGACCGATTGCACTTGTGATGGGAGCTGAAGGCAAAGGCATGCGTCGTTTAACACGCGAACGTTGTGATGAGCTTATTAAATTACCCATGTTAGGTAGCGTATCAAGCTTAAATGTATCGGTTGCGGCTGGTATCTGCTTATATGAGGTAGTGCGTCAGCGTATAGCCTAGGTAATATATTTTAACAGTGCAACATAGCTGTAATTGAAATACGTATCCAGTATTGTTTGTCGGATGTGAACAAAGCGATACTGGATACCCCCCTGCCCAAAACTCGCTCTAGCACTTAGTTTCATTAGGATTAAAACTGAAAATCATAGTCTATGCCAACTTCGAATTCTTTTTTTAAATAACACTATCTTCCCCTTCGTATTTTTGATATATTAACGCACCCTTTTTATGGGGTATTAGGCTATTTATTCGACAAAAGTTGAGTATTTAGTAGTTATATGACTCAAATTGAGTCTTAATTCAACAGCGGAGCACTAACATGATCCAAATGCAAACTAACCTGGATGTTGCCGACAACTCAGGCGCTCGCAGGGTTCAGTGTATTAAGGTTCTTGGTGGCTCGCATCGCCGTTATGCACATATCGGTGATATCATCAAAGTTACTGTAAAGGAAGCAATTCCACGCGGTAAAGTAAAAAAAGGTGATGTCCTGAATGCAGTGGTGGTGCGTACTAGGAAAGGCGTTCGTCGTTCTGATGGTTCAACCATTCGTTTCGATAACAACGCAGCTGTTTTGCTTAATGCAAACAAGCAACCTATTGGTACGCGTATTTTTGGCCCGGTAACGAGAGAACTTCGTGGAGATTCATTCATGAAAATCATCTCATTGGCCCCAGAAGTACTATAAGGAGTCACGATAATGGCTAGAAAAATTCGTCGTGATGATGAAGTAGTTGTATTAGCAGGCAAGGATAAAGGAAAGCAAGGCAAAGTGCTGCGCGTTCTAGCATCTGATGACCGTTTAGTTGTAGAGGGTGTTAATCTAATCAAGAAGCACACTAAGCCTAACCCACAAGTGGGTGAGCCGGGTGGAATTGTTGAGAAAGAAGCGTCTTTACATATGTCGAATGTAGCGATTGTTAACCCAGCAACGGGTAAAGCAAGTCGCGTTGGTTTCCGTTTCGAAGATGAGAAGAAAGTTCGTTTCTTCAAATCTAACGGCGACCTAGTTTAATAAATTGGAGAGTACGATGGCGAAACTGCATGATTTCTATAAAGAAACAGTAGTAGCTGAACTTGCTAAGCAGTTCGGGTACCAAAGCGTCATGCAAGTCCCTCGGATTGAGAAAATCACTCTAAACATGGGTTTAGGTGAGGCAATTGCTGACAAGAAAGTACTTGAATCTGCGCAGGCCGATATGGCTGCAATCGCAGGTCAAAAACCGATTGTTACAGTTGCGAGAAAATCCGTCGCGGGTTTTAAAATCCGTGAAGGTTATCCGATTGGCTGTAAAGTAACCCTACGTGGTGAGCGTATGTGGGAATTCCTAGAGCGTTTAATCTCTATTACTATTCCTCGTATCCGTGACTTCCGTGGTTTAAACGCTAAGTCTTTTGACGGACGCGGTAACTATAGCATGGGCGTTAAAGAACAAATTATCTTCCCTGAAATTGATTTCGATAAGGTTGATAAAGTTCGCGGTATGGATATCACTATCACTACTAGCGCAAAGACTAATGAAGAAGCTAAAGCAATGTTAACTGCTTTCAACTTCCCATTTAGAAAATAAGGTGTAGGGTTATGGCAAAAGAATCAATGAAGGCGCGCGAAGTAAAACGCGCCAAGTTAGTAAGCAAGTTCGCTGAAAAGCGTGCTGCGCTTAAAGCGACTATCAGCGATATCAACGCTTCAGACGAAGATCGTTGGAATGCTGTGCTTAAGCTACAACAATTACCGCGTGATAGTTCACGTTCACGTCAACAAAATCGTTGTCGTGTAACGGGTCGTCCACACGGTTTCCTACGCAAATTCGGTCTTTCTCGTATCAAGCTTCGTGAAGCTGCGATGCGCGGTGAAGTCCCTGGCCTTAAAAAAGCCAGCTGGTAAGGAGTAGCAGAATATGAGCATGCAAGATCCTATCGCGGATATGTTTACCCGCATCAGAAATGGTCAGATGGCAGCAAAAGTGTCTGTAGCTATGCCTTCTTCTAAGCAACGTGTTGCAATTGCAGCTGTGCTTAAAAGTGAAGGTTATGTTACTGACTATGCAGTTACTGGCGAAGTTAAGCCTGTTTTGGAAGTTACCTTAAAGTATTTCGAAGGCAAGCAAGTAATCGATACAATTGAACGAGTAAGTCGCCCTGGTTTACGCATCTACAAGAAAAAAGATGAGTTACCAAAAGTAATGGGTGGTTTAGGCGTAGCAATCGTTTCTACCTCAAAAGGTGTGATGACTGACCGTGCAGCGCGTAAAGCTGGCATGGGCGGTGAGATCATCGGTTATGTAGCGTAATCTGGAGATAACAATGTCACGAGTAGCAAAAGCACCTGTCGACTTGGTATCTGGCGTAGAATTTTCTATCGCAGGTCAAGACGTTACAGTTAAAGGTAAGAACGGCACGTTAGCCCGTACATTCAATGAATTAGTTGCTATCACGCAAGAAGAAAACCAATTAGTTGTTACGCCTAAAGCGGAAACGACTAATGGTTGGGCGCAAGCAGGTACAGCACGTTCACTATTGAATGCAATGGTTATCGGTGTATCAAAAGGTTTTGAGAAGAAACTAGAGTTAAATGGTGTTGGTTACCGTGCGCAAGCACAAGGTAGCAAACTAAACCTGACTCTTGGTTTTTCACATCCTGTAGCCTATGAGATGCCAGCAGGCATTACCGTAGAGACTCCTAGCCAAACTGAAATCATCGTCAAAGGCGCTGATAAGCAGGTGGTAGGTCAAGTTGCAGCTAACATCAGAGCATATCGTCCACCAGAGCCTTATAAAGGTAAGGGTGTTCGTTATTCAGATGAAGTTGTACGTCGTAAAGAAGCTAAGAAAAAGTAGGTGGGTGATACGATGGATAAGAAATCAGCTCGGATACGTCGCGCAACGCGTGCACGTAAGAAGATCAGTGAATTGGCCGCGCATCGCTTGGTTGTTAACCGCACACCACGCCACATTTATGCGCAATTAATTGCACCAAGTGGTTCTGAAGTATTAGCGTCAGCGTCAACCGTAGAAGTTGCTTTAAAAGGCAGCCTAAAGTCTACTGGTAACGTCGAAGCAGCAACTGCTGTAGGTAAAGCGATCGCTGAACGCGCTATTGAAAAAGGCATCTCTAAGATTGCTTTTGACCGTAGTGGCTTCAAGTATCACGGTCGTGTCAAGGCCTTAGCAGATGCAGCTCGCGAAGCTGGTCTACAGTTCTAGGAGTAGAAAATGGCTAAAGTAGAAAATCAACAACAGGGTGATTTGTTAGAAAAGCTCGTTGCTGTTAATCGTGTGTCAAAAGTTGTTAAAGGTGGTCGTATCTTTAGCTTCACAGCACTAACGGTTGTCGGTGATGGCAATGGCCGCGTTGGTTTTGGTTACGGTAAAGCACGTGAAGTGCCTGCTGCGATCCAAAAAGCAATGGAAAAAGCTCGTCGTAACTTAGTTACGGTCGATCTTAACGGCAATACTCTACAACATCCGATTAAAGGTCGTCATTCTGGCTCAAAAGTATATATGCAGCCTGCATCTGAAGGTACTGGTATTATTGCCGGTGGTGCGATGCGTGCAGTACTTGAAGTAGCTGGGGTACAAAACGTACTTTCAAAATGTTACGGCTCTACTAACCCAATGAACGTTATTCGCGCAACAATCAACGCTTTAGTTGATATGAACTCTCCTGAGTCAGTTGCCGCCAAGCGTGGGTTACCTGTAGATGAAATTTTGGGGTAATTGAACATGACTAAAACACTTAAAGTGAAACAAACAAAAAGTGCGATCGGTCGTCTTCCTAAGCATAAAGCTACGCTTAAAGGCTTAGGTTTACGTAAGATTGGACATGTTCGTGAATTAGAAGATACCCCAGCCGTTCGTGGCATGATCAACCGTGTATTTTACATGGTTGAGATAGTGGAGGAGTAAAAGATGCATCTTAATACTCTTGCTCCTGCACCAGGAGCTAAAAAAGCTGGTAAACGCGTTGGTCGCGGTATCGGATCGGGTTTAGGTAAGACTGGTGGCCGTGGTCACAAAGGTCAAAAATCTCGCTCAGGCGGGTCTGTTAGACCAGGTTTCGAAGGCGGTCAAATGCCAATTCAGCGTCGTTTACCAAAATTTGGTTTTACATCGCGCGTGTCATTGGTTTCTGACCAAGTGACATTAAGCGAAATTGCCAAGGTAGACGGTGATACTGTTACTGTTCAAGCACTTAAAGATGCAGGTCTCATCAAGAAAGAGATCTTATTCGTTAAAGTGATGTTGAGTGGTAGTATCTCTCGCGCTGTAACAATTAGTGGTTTGAAGGTATCTAAAGGCGCCCGCGAAGCTATTGAAGCTGCTGGCGGCAAAATAGAGGAATAAGCTAAATGGCTAAACCAGGTATAGATTCAGGCGCGAAAAACGGCTTGAGTGAATTACGAAGCAGATTGTTCTTTGTATTAGGCGCAATCATAGTGTTTCGTTTAGGCTCTTATGTGCCGATCCCTGGTATTGATGCCGCGGTGTTGTCTCAATTATTTGAGCAACAAAAGGGTACTATCGTAGAAATGTTTAATATGTTCTCCGGTGGTGCACTTGAACGTGCTTCAGTACTAGCGCTTGGGATTATGCCTTACATCACTGCATCAATCATTATTCAGTTGTTATCAGCGGTACATCCACCGATGATGGAATTGAAGAAAGAAGGTGAAGCAGGCCGTCGTAAAATCAGTCAATACACACGTTATTTAACGTTGGTATTGGCGACATTCCAATCTATTGGAGTGGCGACAGGTTTGCCTAACTTGATCAGTGGGTTGGTTATTAATCCTGGCTTGGGATTTTATTTTACAGCAGTAGTCAGCTTAGTTACTGGAACCATGTTCCTCATGTGGCTTGGTGAGCAAATTACTGAACGAGGTATTGGTAACGGTATCTCTATTCTGATTTTTGCAGGTATTGTGGCCGGTCTTCCTACAGCGATGGGGCAGACAGCAGAGCAAGCAAGACAGGGTGAGATAAACTTACTTTTCTTATTGCTTATCGGTGCGATTGTTATTGGTCTAACGTATCTTGTGGTGTTTGTTGAGCGTGCGCAGCGTCGTATCGTTGTAAACTACGCTAAACGTCAACAAGGTCGTAAAGTATTCCAAGCACAAACTTCACACTTACCATTAAAAGTAAATATGGCTGGGGTTATCCCACCAATATTTGCTTCTAGCATCATTCTATTCCCAAGTACGATTGCGGGATGGTTTGGTCAGAATGAAGCAACCTCTTGGTTGTCTGATGTGGCGTTATTATTATCGCCAGGTCAACCGTTATATGTAGGGTTATACGCTGCAGCGATAATCTTCTTCTGTTTCTTCTACACCGCGTTGACATTTAACCCTCGCGAGACAGCAGATAATTTGAAGAAGTCTGGTGCTTTTGTACCAGGTATTCGCCCAGGTGAGCAAACCTCACGTTATCTTGACAAAGTAATGACTCGCCTGACATTAGCTGGCGCTCTGTATATTACCTTTGTTTGTTTGGTGCCTGAATTCTTGTTGCTAACGTGGAATGTTCCATTCTACTTTGGCGGTACTTCACTACTCATCATAGTGGTAGTAATTATGGATTTCATGGCGCAGGTGCAGACCCATTTGATGTCAAGTCAATATGAGTCTGTTCTTAAAAAAGCGAATCTTAAAGGCAATGGCCGATAAGTTCGCAGCTACGGAGTGATGACATGAAAGTTCGTGCATCCGTTAAAAAGATTTGCCGTAATTGCAAAATCATTAAACGTAACGGCGTTGTAAGAGTGATTTGTGATGAGCCTAAGCATAAGCAAAGGCAGGGTTAATCTAGCTTGGTTTTTAAACACCTAGGCGTTGGTTTACTGACAAATAGGTGTTTATTGACCTTTAATTTGCAATTTAGTCGATGGGTAAGTATCCTAACGGGCTTTTTAGGCTGTCGACCAAAATTTATTTTAACTAAGAGGAGTACAGTTAATGGCCCGTATCGCTGGCATTAACATTCCTGAACACAAGCACACCGTCATTGCTATCCAAGCAATTTTCGGTATAGGCGCTACACGTGCAAAAAGCATTTGTTCGTCTGCTGGTGTTGCAGAGTCTACCAAGATCAAAGATCTTGATGAAACCACTATTGATAAACTTCGTGATGAAGTTGCTAAATTCACAGTTGAGGGTGACCTTCGCCGTGAAGTATCAATGAGTATTAAACGTTTGATGGACCTAGGTTGCTTCCGTGGTATTCGCCACCGTCGTAATTTACCTCTACGTGGTCAGCGCACTAAAACTAATGCGCGTACCCGTAAAGGTCCTCGTAAGCCGATTAAAAAGTAAGCGAGGATTAAGTAATGGCTAAAGCACCTACTCGCGCGAAGAAGCGCGCAAAACGTCAAGTTGCTGATGGTATGGCTCATATCCATGCCTCTTTCAACAACACAATAGTGACTATTACCGATCGTCAAGGCAACGCCTTGTCATGGGCTACCTCTGGTGGTTCAGGTTTCCGTGGTTCGCGTAAATCAACACCGTTTGCTGCACAGGTTGCTGCTGAACGTGCTGGTGAAGCTGCCCAGGAATACGGTCTTAAAAACCTAGAAGTATTTGTTAAGGGTCCGGGTCCAGGTCGTGAATCTGCAATCCGTGCTTTAAATTCTACTGGGTATAAGATCACTAATATTACCGATGTGACACCTATACCTCACAACGGTTGTCGTCCACCGAAAAAACGCCGCGTTTAATCGACGGACAGTTGGAGAAAGATCATGGCTAGATATTTGGGTCCAAAACTCAAACTAAGTCGTCGCGA
>CAKZLI010000022.1 GCA_937125395.1 uncultured Glaciecola sp. | reverse complement strand
AGATCAATCAAGTCTTTTTTTATCTCTTTGTTTTTAAAGATAACGTGTGAAAAATGATCGAGTATGATCAGCCCCTGCCTATTGAACAAGAACATTCATCAGCCTCGATGAATGACAAATTTGCTCAACTCGATATCGGCTTGTTAGTGTCGATGCTGGGTGAAGACACTGATGTGCATTGCATGGTATTTAATGCGTTTATACAATCAGCAGGTGAACAAGTTAAGCTGATTAACGCCTACACAGAAAGCGAAAACTATGTTGATTTATCATTTCAATCACATGGACTAAAGTCTGCATCAAAGTCGATTGCGGCTTTAGGTTTAGCGGATATTTGTCAACAAATAGAATCGCTTGCAAACATTAATAGTATTAATGAACAATTAATCATAGACTTAAACTTATGCTTTGAGAGCGTTATGGCTGATCTGAAGTATTATTGTCAGCAACATGAAGCACCTTAACATTAGACATACAATCAACGTATTCATTTTATGCTTGCTAAAAGTGTAGTGATTCATTTTTGAGGAAAATAGTTTCCAATAGATAATGTGTGAATAATGTTTGATACGCAGAAATAATGTGGGGGTGATGATTAAGTCATTATTGACGCCATCCATGGCACCGAGTTTATTTTTATCACTTAAAACTCAACAATCACCCTCACCCGATCTCGATAAACACCAGGGAGTGGAAACCTATCTTCCACCAATGTTTCAACCAAAAATTGAAACGCCTGGTTATTACCCACACCAATACCTGCCACACTGGCCGACAAATCTGGTCCTATTAGGGTGTTGCCGTCGGTCGTGGTAATTTTATAGGCGATGGTCTCGCTGTTAAATGCCATATTCCTTTGGCCGGCATTAAAGTTATCGCCACCATCAACATAATATTGATAACTCAGCTGCTTAGTGCAATTGATATCCAATGGCAATATGGCGCTGTGAGCACTGCCCAGATAAGACACCGTACCAAGCGAGACATCTGATGTTTGAACGCTACAACTTTCGGTAACACTAAGTTGCACATTAATCATCACGGTTGCACTGCCATTGTCGCGACCTAAACAGATCCCTAATAAGCCAATACCAGAACAATAATCCCATTGCCATAGTATCGATATGGTGTCGTTATACGTGCCTACACCGACATTCGCCGTACCTGTAGACAGATAAATAGGTATCGTGCCGTCATCGCCAAACAGGCCCAATAAATCCAGTAAATTAAATGATCCAAAACTCACCGTTTCATTAAGGGTGAAAGGATCTGAGCGCTCAGGCGCGGTATACAGTGTGTAAGGCACAGCATCACCATTGGCAGCTGTTAATTGAAAATCAGCCCCCACTAATGTGGCATCAATTTCGCTAAAGTTCAGCAGGTTAACAAAGCCTGAGCAACTAAAATCTGAACTGAATGAGGTTTCTATAATACCTGTAGAAATTGATGCAGAGCTAAACGCGCCTAAGTTTTGATTGCTGTTACCGCCCACTACACAGTCTGCGTAAGCTTGTTGGCAAGTGAACACCATGACTGCTGTACAACACAGTTTGCTAATTATGTTCATACTGTCTCTCCTTTACTTTGCTGTGTAATGTTATTTGCGCGTTGTTTAAAGAATAAATATGGTTGGGGTGGTGCTTGTTGTGTCGAGTCATGATGAGGAACAAGATCGATATTAGTGTAATCAAGCCACCTCGCTTTGTCCCAATTGGGGGCATTTGGCATGCCCGCCTTAGACGCTATGTCATTCGTTAATAAGTAAACGTCACTTACCTTGTTCTGTGTAAGTAACGCATTGTTTATTGGATTCAATTGACTATCCGCATTCGATGATAGGATTAACCTTGGGGTGTTTGCAGTGTAAGTTTGCTTAACCGCCTCTTTTGTCGTTGATGCTGTTTCATGTATTTGAGCAGATAATACTAACTGTGAAGCAACCTGTTGCACTGTAACTGTAATGAACTCTAGATCTATGCTGCTGCCCTGATGTTGTTCAATAATAGAGGCTTGAGTGTTCACTGCAGCCTCTGGATTTACCAGGGTCTGGGACTGTTCATCTGAGTGAGTTTTCTCAATCACATGAGTTGGCTCAACATCAATAGCAACCGTATTGATCACTTTAACCACTTCAGACTTTGGAGTATGTATGGCTTCTGGCGATGTTACATTAACCATGCTGTCAGATTGTTCGCATACCAAAGGCCCAATGATGGCTTTTTGATGATTGATTTGGGTATAACTAAACTCAACTGAGCATTGTTTATTGTCCCACTGCAATACCATCTGATTTTGCGCTTGTAGCGCTTGCGGATAAACTTCTCCGTGATGCGCTACTGTCTGTGGTTGCTTATCACTGTTAATGATAGCGCTGGCACCTGCAGGAATAGGGTTACCTTTGCTGTCGTTTACAATCACAGTCGCAATAAATTGTTTAGGTTCACAGATAATTGGACCAATCACGGGTGTTTGCTCATCTGTTTTACGGTAAGAAAATTCAGCGGAGCATTGTTGATCAGCCCAGTTAAGGGTTATGATGTTTTGCGTTCTAAGCGATGATAATGACAATTGACCATTTTTACCGACAACTTTTGGTTCAAGCTGATCATTAATGATGGCTAAGGTACCTGCTGGTACAGGTTGGCCTTGTTGATCATTAATCATGACCAGTGCATTGGCATCCTCAGTAGCACATACCAATGGGCCAATGACAGGAATGTCATCTTCTTGCTTGCTGTAGGCAAACTCAAGTACGCACTGCTTACCGTCCCATACAAGCGTTAAGGTATTGTTATCCTGTAGCTTTTCAAGATACAACTCACCGTCCCAACCGACAAAGTCACCATTTTGTTCACCATTTAGGGTCGCTAATGCACCGACCGGAATAGGCTGACCTTGCTCATCGTTTACAATCACAATGGCTGCTTTGGTTTGATACAGTTCAAAATCAACATCTACACCGTGGTTTTCTGCTGCCATCACTTGTATTTGATCGTTCACCACGTTGGTGTCTAGCGGTAATGATTTGGTGTTAATACTGATATTGACGGGGTTATATGATGCAAGCCCGGTAACCAATAACATGCCGTCATCATCTGACTCACCGACTTGCTGGTTTTCAATTAATACTGGCACATCTGCAATACCGCCCGTTGATACCACGGCAAACGTATCGGCGACCCGATTACCTAACAAGAAACGACTATTAGACCAAATTAATGAGCCCGAGGCCTGGCCCCAATGGCCACTTGAACCACCACGGTTGTAGTAACCGCCAGTTAATTCAACTTTGTCCCCTCTCCAACTGCCGTTAGCTGAAAAATCACTGGTGCCTACAACATTGCTGACGTTACCTCTAAAACCACGATTGCCATTGCGAGCAAATGAAGCTGAGGCTACGGTACGGTCTTCGCCTTTATTGTCACGCACATGGCTTACGCTAGCACGGGAACGAGTGCCAAATGGCATCGAAAAATTCAAGCCAACGCTCACATCGTCACGATCGGGATCCCAGTTAACACTGGCTGAAATAGAGGCTGTATCGATTGATTGATTATAAAAAGCAGATACCAGGCGACGGTCATCATCATCGAACTTAGTGATATCAAAATACCCCATCCCCACTGAAACGCCATTATCAAATGAGTATGCGGCATTGGCTTGTACTTCACGCTCGATTTGCGACACAAATTGGGTTGACCCTGTGTCACGGTAACCTTGTTGCTGTTGCTTGAGTTGGGCAGAAAACCCCCAGTTATTAGCCTGAAAACGATAACCAGCAAGCCCTAACCAACCGCTGCTATTTTTGTCTTGGCCATGGGCAGCCGCAAACGAAAATACCCCTAGATTACCTAGTGTAAAATCAGTTCCAAAACCTAAGTTGTAAACATCTTTGCTCAGTTCGGCATGCGATGACACCGACATGCTGTCGGTTAAGCCATAACGAACATCGGCAATAGCGGTTAGGTTTGAGTCATAATCAAATGAATCAAGACCAAAACCTTGTCTTAGTACCCCTAGGTTAAGGTCGTAGTCGTACACTCCCTGTTTAAGCAACTCTGGTGCAACATAAAATTGCAAATCACGGCTAACTGCTTGACCATAAATATCGGTGGTAACAATACTGGCGCTGGCAAAGCCATTAACTGTAGGTTCACTGTCTAGAATAAAGTTACCAGGCTCAACATTCCCAGAGTACATTTTGTAATTATTTACAAAGACTTCAATATCTGATGGCAATACCGCACTACCAATGAATTCAGGATAAGGGTAACTGATAAACTGTGGGTCTAACTCAAAACGTCGGGACAGCTTAATCCCCCCCATTCTGACTTGACGAGCCCAAGGGTTACCGCCACTTATCATGTCGCCGACACGCCAATAGCGCATATTTTCCTCGTCATTGTATTGCCAAAAACTGTCGTAGCGGGTCATTCCTTCGTCGACAAAGCTGTTATGACTGCCACCCAGTTGCTTACGATAATTACCTGTGGTTTCAACGACTCCCCAATCGCCAAATGCGCGCCACTGTTGCAATAAATCGACTGTGGTTGTGCCAGATTGGTAATCACGATAATAGATATCGTAATTCATTAACGCACCACTAGAGCGCGTAATCGGGATAGAGGTTCTTTTTTTGCTGTTAATCACCTGAGCAGGAAACAAATCTATGTCAGCGGTAAGATAAAGACGTTGTGTTTCGTAACTATATTCACAAGTGACGGCTTGTAAATTACAGTAATCAACACGACCATTTAAGCCACTGGCATACTCAGCTAATGATGAGGTGCCCAAAACGTCTTCGCTACTCCAAAAATGATTTTGAATACGGTTAAATTCTATTAGTTGGTTAACTTGGACGCCATTAAGATACACATCCAAATATAAGGTTTCAGCTGAGGCTACACTGGTGTATGAGCATGCTGCGACTAAGATAACGTTGGTTAGCTTTTTCATCGTTACCTCCCATCGTGGTTAATCTCCACATCGACACCATTGATTTCTGCGAATAGTTTCGACGAAGAGGTAATCGCAACGGGTGATACTTCAAACGCTGCCTGAGTGTTGGCTGGTACGTAACCCAGTAAGCCACCAAACACAACGCTCTGTGTGTTGCCGTCGTTGCTGTAACGTACTTTAGAGATTCTGGCGTGCCCGTTTGCTTGATTGTTGAAGACCAACTGATTGGTTTTGTGATTGTATGAATAGCTTAATGCACGGTTCCAGATACTGGTTAATTGCTCAAAATTATCTGTGCGTGCCACTGACAAGTCTGGACCACCAATAAACAAAGGTAAGGCATAACGCACTTGCAGCAATAAGCCTTGTTCTGATGTGTTTTGCATATCAGGAATTTCATCCAAAAATACTCGATATAAGCGTTCATTATTGATGTCACTTGCAGGGCCAGTATTAACGATACGAACCACCTGCTGTTTACCCGGTAAAATGTTGAGGGATGATGGGCTGACCACCACTTTAGGCTTGTCTTGAGTGTTGTTGTGTGTATCCCAATGTCGCACACGAACTTGAATCTTCATGGTGGTGTTACTGTTATTTTGCAGTTTCAGTAAAGCGGCTTTTTCGCCTGGGGCAATATCAATATTTACCGGTGAAATCAATAATTCGGCAGCGGTAAGGCTAAAAGGGTTTATGACCATTAAGCTGGCTAATATAAGCAATACTAAATGCTTCATGTTGTTTCTCCTTAAAAAATAAGTACAACCTCTACGCTGTCTTGGTAGTTACCTGTAGAGGGAGTCACTGCTTGTGGCGCAATAGCTGCATAGATAGGCAGCCATTCAAACAAACCACTGGCAGTCCCGCTTATCGCATTAGCGTTGTCCCATACTTGCGAACGTCCAGGGTCTTGAAATAGTTGATAAGGCACCATTTCACCGGTGACGTTATTGAGTAACTTACGGTTACTACTGTCGGTGCCGTTTAACCCATTACCAAGTTCAATTCGGTAACTTAAATTGGGGGAACATCTAAAGCCAATAGAACCACTTCCGGGTGTCGACGTGGCTTGTGCTCCATAAGTTAAACTGCTCAGTTCACCAAAATTAATCACACCAAATGCCGTGGCACCGCTGCCGTTGTCTAGCACACAACCTTGTTCTATTTGGATGCTGATTTCACTCACATCTTGCGCTTGTTCTGCAACAACAATTAGCGGGGTCATAGCAAGTAGTGCGATTAATGTCTTGGTCATCCTTGTTTCATCCTCGTTTGATGAAGAATGCGGCGTCATTTACTGAGATTAAATGACGCCCTGCAGGTTGATTACCACGAGATGGTCATACGTACAGTATCTAAGTAGTTACCCGCTGCTGGGGTGGTTTGTCCTGCCAAAACACGACCATAAATCGTTAATGGTTGCGCAGCGCCAGTTCCGGTTAAAGCTTGTGACTGTGGACCTTCCCCCCAACGCACAGAGCGCGCTGCATCTTGATAAAGCTCATAGTTCACAAAATCTAAACCACCGCGAGATACACGACGTTGGCCGGCCTGCGGGTTTGAACCATCATCAAGCGCTACGCTATAGGCTAAGCTGGTATTACAGGTGAGCTCGATACTACCTGTTCCTGCTGAGCCAGCAGACTCGGCATCAATAAACAGGTCTAAATTACTTTGTTCACCAAAGTCGACTGAGCCAAATTTATTAATACCGGCACCGGCATCTGCGGTACCGTTTACGGCACAGCCTTCACCTATAACCAGTGATACATCAACATCACCACGTATTTCACTTGCAAATGATGGGCTCATCGCTACTGAAGAAGATAATAATGCTGCGATTGTGATATGTAGTTTTTTCATATGTCACCTCAGTGTTGTTTTAAATTAAGAGTTATTTTGAACTCGATTAAGGTATTGCAGGTACGGTGCCAACTCCTGACAAAATATTAAGTTATTGTTTAATCATAGACAGGATCTTTAGCGATAACGCTATATTTTAGGTAGAAAAAAGGCCTTATTTATGATCTGATAATTGTCGCCAAACAAACTACCATGAGCAATAAATAAAGTCAATGACGATTATCTCCTTAAAAAAGCAGTTTATGCAATTCTTCAATGCAAACATCCTTCAAAAAACGGCTAAGCGCACGGGGTTTATTCAACGAAATCGGTCTATTCTGCCGGAAATACTGATCCCAAGCTTGATATCTGCGTTGAGTAAAGGCAACTGCCATGCCATTGCAGACTTGCATCGTCAGTTCAATGGTATGTGTTTGACTGAAAATGATAATGTGGCTTACAAGCCCTTCCACAACCAGCTCCGTAAGGAAGCCTTTCCTCATTTTATGCAGCAACTGGTACAGTTAGCTATCGCTCAATTTGCCCGCCAACAATGTGCTCAGCTTCCGAAGAAGCTGTCTTGCTTTGATGATATTCTGCTTCAAGATGGCAGTTCATTTCATGTTCACAAGGCGTTAGCCGATGTCTACCCAAGCCGCTTTAAACGCAATCCTGCTGCGATAGAGTGCCATATGACCATGTCATTACGAACCTTTAACCCGACGGCGATGACGATAACTGCTGATACGGCTTCAGAAAGAGCCTATCTTCCAAAGCCATTTAAGATGAAAAACAAGCTACTTCTGGCTGATGCGGGATACCCTGATTTCGAGTTTTTTGCCGATGTGGAGCGTCATAATGGTTTCTATATTGTTCGGGGTGCAAAGTCACTCAATCCAAGGGTTATAGAAGCTAAAAATGGCAAGGGCCGCATTCTTCCTAAGCTTGCTGGAATGAAGCTCAAAGACATAACGCGCCGTACCAACCGCACTGAAATTCTTGACCTCAAAGTCCACAGAGGCAAACAGGAGTTTCGAGTTGTAAGACGTTGGTTCGCTGAAGAAAAGCGGTTTTGTATCTGGTTAACAAACCTACCGACAGAGGCCTACTCAGCCGATGATATTATGGCGATTTATCGCTGCCGCTGGCAGGTTGAACTGCTGTTCAAAGAGTTGAAATCACATACAAACTGGCAGAGATTTGCTACCGCGCAAAAAGCGATAGTTGACGGCCTAGTCTGGGCCAGTCTGCTGGCAGTTATCATCAGGCGCAGTACCGCACTTCAGATAATGCCCTCAGTTTCACTGTTCAAAGCTGCAAAGAATGTGGACGTTTGGTTACTGCCTATCTTTGAATGTATCTGTCATCGAGCCTGGTCAGAAATAACAGAAAAGCTAGACTGGGCGATTTGCTATATAACAAGAAACGCTCCAAAGTCACAGCAAAGAAAATCTAAAGAAGACATAACCTTAGATGGGATTTATGTCAGACTTAATGCTTAAGGTCCAGTGTATGATTGTTTAATAATCATTTTATCTAATTAAAGGTTTGGGTTGTGCTTTAACACTGAGGGTGGCTTGCAAAATGCAACGCTACATTCGCATTTTGCAAAGGATGAAAAATATACGAGGGCTTAATTGTTAATGGACATTATTTGATGAAGTTTAAGAGTGATCGCGGATATATAGCCATAGCACCATTAACAATACACTCGCTTGTGTAATGTTATTGAAAGCCATTGATGGGTAATTGGCGTGTATTAGCACTAAAGCAGAATAGAATTGGTTTAGCTGGATGAGATGAAGAGTACAGAAGTTAACGATCTACTGACCATTATGTATTGGAGGCATGTTAATTGAGTAATTGTTAAACATTATAAGCTTACCTGTTAACGATTTTCTGGTTTTGATAAATTAAGTTTACTGCTAAAACTTATTCATTAATTTGTGTCTTAATCAAATTACCCAAGAGATTTAATTAAGACACAAATTCGTCATCGCCAACAAATAACATATTTTTTAATTTAATTTTCAACCCAACTTTTCATTTTTCGGTATATCGTCGATGCACTTATGCCGAGGTACGCAGCTGCAAGCGGTATATTGCCATCACACTGGTTTATGGCATCCTCAATGGCATTTTTTTCGACAATCCACAGTTGTATAATATTGTTGTTTGGCTCAGGTTGTACTTTAACATTTGTATTCACATCTTTAGCTGAATGGGGCTGTGAGATGTGATTGTGCAAAGGATGCTGCTGTTGATTGACAACACTATGACCAAAATTATTAGGTAGCATGTCTTGTTGGACACTTTGACCATCATAAATCACTACGATATTTTCTATCACATTTTGTAATTCACGAATGTTACCGGGCCAATCATATTGTCTAAACGTTTGTTTTACATCTTCGCTAAAGCTCTGAAATTTTTTGTTATTTTCAGCTGATTTTGCCATTAAGATATGATTAGCTAATAATAAAATATCATCACCCCGTTCGCGCAATGGCGGTAACGTTACAGGGATCACATTGAGGCGATAATATAAATCTTCACGGAAACGCCCCTCGCCGACTTCAGCGGCAGGATTACGGTTGGTTGCACATACAATCCGCACATCACTTTGTAATACTTCATTGCTGCCGACTTTACAAAAGGTACCCGTTTGTAAAAAACGTAATAATTTGGCTTGAAGATTTAATTGCATCTCACAAATTTCATCTAAAAATAGTGTGCCACCGTTAGCCACCTCAACAGCCCCTTTTCTATCGGTAAGCGCACCACTAAAGGGGTTCTAGGGATTTTCCCCTCTAAAGTAACATAAATCGCCATAACCCAAGCAGTTAGTGGCTTGTGGAGCTGGGT
>CAKZLI010000021.1 GCA_937125395.1 uncultured Glaciecola sp. | reverse complement strand
AAGGTTTACGCTTCGCAATCCGTGAAGGTGGCCGTACAGTTGGTGCTGGTGTTGTAGCTAAGATTCTATAATCTAAGTTAACCAAGCTTTAAGAAAAACCGCCTTCATGGCGGTTTTTTTGTATCTAAAATTCATGTAAAAATGGTGAAAAAACAAACAGTACATAAAGAAAACTAACAACCTAAATTAAATAAACACCTAGTAATACTAGTCTTAACGAAATATTTGTACGAATAAACCTACAACTATCTGTGGATATGCTATATTTACCTACAATTTTTGACATTAATATTCAATTTATGGGATTTTGGCGCATATTTTGTCTGGGTAATGGCATTTCGATTTTAAGTCACACATTTTGTAGGTAACGTTATATGATTATTCGTTTCATAATTGCGATCGTTGTAATAGCAAATATTATTAATGTAGCAACAGCAGCAACTCCTGTAATATCAAATCTTGATAGTTCCTATCAAGAGATCTCGCTTGATATTGATACATCTCAAATTACAAGTGAGTTTAAAACACTTGTCAGTGATGTGAATGATGATGGCGTCGAAGATATTGTGCTTGTAACCGAATCGCAAAACACTTACGTCTATCTGGGCGATACAAATGGTGCGTATACACTTAATTCGACGCATGTAGGCAACGCAGATATTTTTAACAGTGTCAGCTTTAAGATTGCTAGCTTGTTACCCAATAGAACGCATCTGGTATACTCTACCCCTGCAAGTGCAACAAACGCAGGTGTATTTGTTATTGACCTTACGGCGAACTTAGCTGCAAGCAATGATTTATTCGCAAACCCTGTGCAAATTGAGCATGCTTTCTCAAATAGTGTTGTGCATATTGCGGATATGAACAACGATAATTTATTAGATATAATTACAGTGGCCTCTGGCACTGTGATGGTCGTCCACATTAATCAGAATGATGGTACCTTCATATTCCCAGGTAGCGAGCAAAGCAAATATTCTACACCCAGCGCCAATCCTGTTCGTTTAAACAAAGCAATGTTTGTTGACGCCAATAGTGACGGGTTTGTAGATATATATGGTTTCGAACAAGGTCAAACTTCGCTTTATCTGCTTCAAAATGACGCGGATACGACACATGGTTTTATACCAAACCCTAGCGGTCGAGCCATAGAAATAGCCGCTACAGAGGTGTTTGATGGCATTGCAGGTAGTAGTTTTGATTTACAGCTTGCTGATTTAAACAATGATGGCATCCCTGATATCGTTGGCACCTATTCATTATTTCTTAATGGTGCGCGTAATGGCTATATAAAGGTGTATTTAAGTGACGCCGGTACATTCACAGAAAAAGAATTTTTGATTGATGGTGTTGCACAACTACCTAATATTTTCATTCGTGATTTTGATAATGATGGTGATATTGATATTGTTTATGCTGGCCAATCCGCTACTGATACAACTAAACACGTAGTTGGCTATATTAATAACACCGGGGATTTTACTACGCCTGATAATACGCTTGTATTAAACACGCCATTTTCTCAGTCTGTAAGTGAATATAACTATTCATTAGACTTTATAACTGGTGCAGCTAATGAATTAGATTCAGTTGTTTATGGTAATACTGCACTAAAGACCTTAGCAAATGGATATTTGATTGATATCCAGCAACAAGAAAATACAACTGCGATTGCAACGAGTGCCTTAACTGATGCTGATAACGATACGATCGTTTACAGCTTGTTGAATGATGATGGCACGTTTACGATCGATGCTGCTACAGGTGAACTGGCTTTTGCAACAGCACCACAATATAGTTTTTCTAACACACCAACTAATAATAATACCGTGACTGTCGTAGCTACAGCAAATGGCGAATCTACTTATGTAATTTATGATATTAATTTAGTTGAGCCAGCTCCTACAGGTCCTGTCTTTGCCCGCGGTGTGAATACCTATTACGCTGAATCTATTGGTATTTCTCGATTGTCTAGTGGTCGAGATATTGTCAACCCAGATAATGGTCAAGATTTAAATGAAACTTATATGATCCATATAGATGATTTTGACGATGATGGTAAACAAGACGTTCTACAGTCATATTTTGACTACGATGATAACTATACTATCGATACGATAAGTACGTATTTCTACAAAGGTAATGGTGACTTAACTTTTGCGGATGCAATTAATGTTGGGGATTTTTTATATGCTGGAGCCTACCAACTAGCAAAAGTAACAAGTAACAAACTACAGATTGTTTACAGCAAAAATGGATCAAATTCATATGGTAGTAATAATCAACTTTATATCGCAGATATCCAAGAAAACCTTGAAAATTCTCGGGATATATTGTTTGGTGCAACATTATTGTCAGATGAATCATCAAATATCCAATCTATAAAGCTAGTCGATCTGGATGCTGATGCTGACTTGGACATTGTTACTGTAGGGTCATCTAATACTGGTGAGCTGGTAATATACAAACAATTACCAGACGGTACATTTACTTCCTATACTGACGGCTTGCTAGCCACGCATTCAAGTGGATTAGGTGATGGCAGCTCAAATAATAATTTATCTAGAGCGGGTCATCTGCATATCGAAGATCATAACAATGATGGATTGTTAGATATTTATGTGGCTAGTCAAAGTCAATTAAATGTTTACTTAGCTGATGCAAACGAAACAGACGGGTTTGATAATGGCCAAAATATTAGCCGTGTAACAAATCGATCTGCGGATTTGTTTTTTGTTGATGTTAACGGCGATACTCATTTTGATGTAGTGACTATGTCAGGTGATTCATCGACGGGTAAAATACTACATGTGTTATTTAACGATGGTGAGAATAGCTTTACAGAACAAACATTAAGCTTATCGGACTATAGGGAATTAACGATACAGTTTGTTGACCTTGATGGGGATACGGATCTTGATATTCTAGCGAGTAACCGCAGTTCAGTATCTAATTTTGGTATATCTTCAATTATTAATACCGGCGACGATACGAATCTAGAAACGTTATTTACAGTTCAACCGGATTACATTACCGCGTCGCATATTCCTGGTGATGTATACGCTACTGATTTTAATAGCGATGGCATTATAGAAATTATTCATCAAAAATCCTTTAGATCTCCATTACCTGAGACGGCAGAGAGTTCATTTACTAGATACACCAATGATTTAGTGTTAGCCCGTCTAATAGAAATCAAAACTCTTGAGATTGATTTCATTGAAGGTGAGCAAATAAATCGTACAGTCGAGGCGACAGATATAGACGGTGACGCAATTACATACGAAATCGTTTACGCAGATCTCGATGGCGATGAATTTACTATAGATGAAACATCTGGCCAGTTAGCATTTACAAGACTACCGAGTTTTTGGCAAGGTGCAGCTGCTGATGCAACTGATTTATCACAGGTTTTAGTCAAAGCCACAGCTAATGGCGAGTCTGCTTATCTACGTTATGATATTACAGTAACCAACCAAAATAGATTCCCGGAACTGTACTATCAAGAATCTGCCGTCACTAGCTATTTGTCATTACCTGTAAATAGTAGCAATACTGCAGAGGTCAATTTTTCTAATAACGGTCGTTATATTATCGAGGACATCAATGGAGATGGTACTTTAGAGATCATCCAGTTAGATTTAAATAGAGATACTGTGGCGTTGATCGCCAATTCAGCAACCACTGGTTTTGGTGAAATCACTACCGTGTCAACTGTGCCTAGCGCAGGTGATATTGTATATGCTGTTGGTGAGAACTTATCAAGTGGACAACTTGATATGGTTGCTGGCTATGCCCAATCTGGGGACGCAAATGCTGCATTGAACGGACTGTATCTGATTAATATTGAAGCTAATTATGCGGATGCCTCAAGTGATGTTTTTGCTGATGCGACCTTAATCACCAGTAATTTAGATAACGTAAGAGCAATCGAACTGGCAGATTTAAATGGGGATACGTTTACCGACATTGTCGTGTCAAGTAGCAATACTAATGGACAGCTTGCTGTCTATTTAAATGATGGTGCAGGTGTATTTAGCGAAACCCTTATTCTTGATACTTCATCGTCTAGCGATCCGTTAGCAGATGCCAATGATATTCATATCCTAGACTATGATGCAGATAGTGATATGGATATTTTATTACGCTCTCACGGTGTGATCAGGCTCTTCAAAAACGACGGTGCTGGGGTGTTCAGTTCTGATTCTGATATTGTTACAGGTCTTGATGATAACGGTACTGTAACGAGTTTCTCTTTTACTGATTTTAATAATGATGAAAAAGTCGACTTTTTGGTTGCAACACGCAATTCTTCTGCAGGAGTGACTGAACGTAATGTTGAGTTGTATTTAGCATCGGATTCAGGTTATTTGAGCACTGAATTTGATATGAGTGCTTACAATACAATTTCAGCACATATGTTTGATCATAATAATGACGGTTTTGTTGACCTTGTATATTCATTTTCAAAAGTAGTTGATGGCGAAATTGAATATGGAGTTGCACGTAGGTTATCGACTCGTGATTTTGCTGATTTTGGTTCTACGTTTTTAGCCAGTGAACTGCTATTTACTGAATCTCAAGGTGTAAGCGATTTACAGTTCAAATCATTATTGACGACGAGTGTACCTCAATTAATTTATAAACCAATCAATAGTACAAATCTTCATTATGCGATTAAAACAACATCGATAGAGTTTAGCCATACAGAAGAAAATTCAAATAATTATATAACTAACTTATCAGCACAGGACTCAGACGGCGATGAAATTGTGTTTGGTATCTTGGATGTAGGATTAGATGATAGTGCTTTTGCGGATGTTTCTAATCAAAGTATTAGCCTGACTGAGCCACTAGATTATGAAATTCCTACTGATGTTAACGAAGACAATATTTATGAGATTATCGTAACCTTAACTGCTGCTGGTGATACCTCGTATGTGCACATTAAGGTAACAATCACCGATACTGAAGAACAAGTCAGTGGTGGTGGCGGTGGTGGAAACGGTGGTGGTAACGGTGGTGGATATAACGCACCTCCAAGATTTGATACTGCAGCGTTAGGTATTCAACGAGACGGCTTTACTGCTAATTCACAAGTCTTGCTTGAGCAATCGGATTTGATTGGTGATTTTGTAAACGTAAAAAGTAATACGTCTGATTATAATAATGATGGTAAACCCGACGTGTTGTTGCAACAGTATGACCCTATGACATCGCGTCTATTATTATCCTATATTGCAGAAACATCAGACGGTTTTACCGACGTCACTATTATCGATTACACGGCTGATGCCGGTGAGCAGTTCTTCTATTACGATATACTTGAAGGTGATTTTGATAATGATGGGGATATTGACCATTTAGTATTTGGTTCTGCAACTGGCACAGACTCAGTAAACAATGTCGTGCAGCGCTTAATATTTATCACTAATGACGGTGCTGGTAATTATACGAACACAATAAAGGACTTTACGTTAAGTAACGTAAATACGCCTTTTGATATGGCTATGGTTGCACTTGACGATGATGGTGTACTCGATGATCTGATATATCTAGCGCCTCAAGATGATGAGGAACTCGATCCAGAAACTGATACGTTAGCCGTATATCTAACTCATGTTGGTAACTTTGAGTTCACTCAAACGAGTATTGTTATACCGTCTAGAGCGACAACTAGCACTAATGGTTATACAACCTCTTTAGTCGGAGTGGTAGATTTAGATGAAGATGGCCAGTCTGAGATTGTTATTTCTGAGTTTGATGTAATTAATGTTTATAACTTTGATTCAACTACACAATCTCATGATTCTTACCTGATACATACGTATGAGACTATTCGTCCAAGATACTCAAATAGTGACGTTATAGATATTAATGGTGATGGTCATCAAGATATATTTGTATCGGTTACTCAGCAAAGACCACAATATATTGATAAAAGATTTTTGTTGATCAATTCTGGAGATGGCACATTTGAGAAGGTAGACATAACTGCAGGCGATTCACAACCAATTTTCTCTGATCTGGTTTCTTACCAAGACGAATACTTTATTTTTATTGTAGAAATGGGTCCGAACGGTCAAATTACAGAGGGATTATATACTTACGAAGCGGGTGAATTTGAACTTGTTATATCTCCGTTTAAAGGTTCTACAAGAGGCTTAGGTGATCGTAATAATAATGGCATTATGGATGCGGTTTATTTCGATTTTGAGTCACGCAGTGTTAAATTTGGCGATTACGCGTTAGCTGAGCCTAATATTGTTGTTGAAGGTACCTCACTAGTATTCAATGTAGCAGTATCAGATGCTGAAGGGGATGCTATTTCGTTGACATTAAGTGGTGCCGATAGCGCTTTATTTACACTTGATAGTGATAACAATCTTAATTTCATTACTCCACCAACTGCAGGCACTGCTACTGATAGTGATGCTGATGGCTTATATAATGTTACTATCATTGCAAATAACCAAAGTCGTGTTGATGTTGTTGTAGCAGTACAAACGGCTGAGGATTTTGCTGCAGGTGTTTCGGCGTTACCACCATCTGACAGTCCATTACTTAATGGCACGGTAAATACCACTGATCCAGTAGACACGACTGATCCAGTTGACACGACTGATCCAGTTGATACGACTGATCCTACTCTGTCCGCTGATTTAGATAATGATGGTATAGTTGATTCACGTGATAATGACATTGATGGTGATGGTGTTATTAATTCGTTAGATTCAGCACCGCGTAACTCAGCATTATCGATGGATACGGATAATGATGGAATTGACGATTCTGTTGATACAGATATTGACGGTGACGGTATTACTAATGCCGATGATGCCGATGCGAATGGCGATGGCGTGTTAGATAGCCGTGCAAATGCAGTGACAATACCAGTATCAACCCAGACTATTCCAGTGAGTGATGCATTAGAAACGACTATTGATGTATTAGCAGATTTTGCGTCAATGCCGAATGCGGATTTAATCACATTAGTCTCGGCTTCAACAGCTGTAGGTGAGATCAGTATTGTTGATGGTGAGTTAGTATTTATTGCACCTCAGAATTTCTCTGGTACTGCAGTGATTACTTATTCTGTAGATAATGGTGCTGGCGTAATTACTACATCGACAGTAAACGTTCAGGTAGACACATTAAATGAAACGATCGCACCGGTGATTGATGTACCGACTACGATCACACTTAATGCACTTGGATTGAATACTCCTATTGATTTAACAGGCGTAACAGCACTTGATTCAAATGGTCAAATGGTCAAATGGTTGCAGTTAGTACCATAAATAATATCGATCGATTAGTTCCTGGACGTCATATTATTTATCGTGATGCGACAGATAATATGGGTAATACATCGACAGTTTCACAAGTTATTGATGTACATCCACTCGTTTCATTTGGTATCGATAAAGCCATCAAAGAAGGGAATGCCGGGACTATAGACGTGTTCCTAAATGGTGATGCGCCAGAATATCCTTATCAAGTTGACTTTACTGTTGCTGGCACCGCTTCAACTAATGACCATGACTTAGTGTCAGGTTCATTAACGATTGAGTCCGGTCGACACGCTACCATTAATATTGTGACTCAGGTTGATAGTATAGATGAGAGCGATGAAACGATTGTTGTTTCCTTTGCCGATTCAGTTAATGCGTTAGCTACAGAGTCGATGGTACTGACAATTACTGAAACATCCGTAATGCCAGTGTTGAATATATCAGTCACTCAAGCCGGTGAGACTCGTCAAGTCATTGATAGTTCACAAACAACAGTTATCGTTAACACGACTTTACAAGACATGGATGACACTCAGAATTATACAGTGAGTATCGTTAACAGTGATGACGTTGTACTTGATGATCAAGATATGTTAAACGGACAAATTACCATTAATGTATCTGAACTTTCATCAGGAAATAACGCATTAACGGTTGTTGTAACAGATTCTAATGGTAATAGTGTTAGCCAACCTTTAGACCTATTGTTAGTAGATTCGATGCCGGAATTATCGACCACATCTGATTCTGATGGAGATGGTATTGTTGATGCTATCGAAACAGCGAATGATACTGATGGTGATAGAATTCCAGACTATTTGGATAATATTACAGCGAGCAATGTATTGCCAACTCGTCCAACCATTAATGATGAATATTTGATCGAAGTTGACGCGGGTTTATTAGTTCGATTAGGTCAGATTTCATTTGCAAATGGTCAAGCCCAATCACTATTACTCAACTCAGCAATACCGAATGATGATGATTATACTAATGTAGGCGGGTTGTTTGAGTTTGAGGTCGTAAATATCCCTGTTGCAGGTCAAGTTATTAATGTTGTTATTCCACAACAGCAGCCGATTCCAGATGCGCCGGTATATCGAAAATATTTTGGTGAAGCTGATGCATGGCGTGATTTTACTGTTGATGCGAATAATGTAATTTATTCTGCACCAGGGGTAATGGACAACTCAAGTAATGGTACCCCTGGTTTATGCCCTTCTCCTGAAAGCAGTTTGTGGGAAGAAGGCATGATTGAAGGTTATTGGTGTATCAAACTAGCCCTTGAAGACGGTGGCGATAACGATAAAGATGCATTGGCGAATGGTTCAGTCATTGATCCAGGTGGTGTCTCTATCTCGTCTAACTCAGGTGAAATATTGTCACTTCCGACCTTAACGCCTAGTGTTGTCTTCAATGACGGCGTGACAGCCAATGAATTAACGATAAATACATTATCAGGAATAACAGGTTCATCTGATGCTGAATTATCATTAGTCAATGCATTTAGTTCATTTGGGGATGTAACCTATGAGTCGACGGGTGAGCTAAACTTTACACCTACTGTCGGGTTATCAGGTGAAGCCAGAATTAACTATGTTGTTGCCAATGGAACTGGTATTAATACACTTGGTTTTATTGATGTCACTATTCATAACTCTAATCCACCGGTTACAGTAAATGATTCAGTGTCAACTGATGACCAAACGCCGGTTACGGTCGATGTACTGGCGAATGATACAGATGCAGATGGAGATACCTTAACCTTAGTATCTGCATCAGCTGCAGAGGGTTCAGTAGCGATTGTTAATAACCAATTACACTATACTCCTACTATTGGGAATGCAGGTACCTATGATGTTGAATATGTTGTGAGAGATAGTGGAGGGGTAACAAGCACCGGTCTTCTGTCTGTTTCGGTATCTGTGTTTACTGTACAACAGGTTGAATCGAGTAAATCTGGTGGTGCGTTGAACGCCTACTTCATCGCTATGTTAGGGTTATTGATCTTGATGCGAAGAGTGAGTTGTGTCTCTATCGTGGCGTTAATCGCTATGATGGGGCAAGCTCAAGCGGCTGAGAGTAAAACTAGTGGCCAGTGGTTACTCAATGCAGGTGCCAATGTGCATCAGCATAGCACCAGCAAAAGTGATTTACTGAATTCAGGTATAGATAGTCGAATTGAATTATCTGAATATGATGACGTATCGATGGGCTACGAGCTGGGTGCTAAATATTTACTCGATAATTCGTTAATATTCAGCATGGGCTATCGTAATTTTGGTGATGTTGATAATTCTTGGACAGTTGTTGCACCAGGTGTTGAGAATGCATCACAACAGATTAGTGATGTGATGCCTACTATCGGTGACGGTTTATATTTTGGTGTAGGTACTCGTTTTGATTTAAGTGAAACGGTGTATGCGCAGATTTTAATAGAAAATCAATTATGGACTCAAGAGTTTAGTACAGTATCGAACAATTCAGATAGAGTAAAGGTAGAGCGAAATGGTTCAACCAAAGTGTATTCAGCTGGATTAGGTTATAAGGTTAATTCGACTACTAATGTGTTTTTATCCGCTCAAAGCTATCGTTTTGATAATGATAGAGTGTATGGACTGGCTTTAAATATTGAATGGCAACCGTTTGCAACGATGCCATCTACTGTTAAGTCACCATCAACTGTTAAGTCAGAGGTAAAGCCTACAAATAACACATCAATGGTTGTAGCTGAAACTTCCATTTCTGATACATCACTTACAGCCCAAGTAGTCGAGGCCCAAGTAGTAGAGGTGCCAGTTGCCGACACGCGCAAAGATGATACTCAATCTCAAACGAACAATATGCCGATTTCGAATCCAGAGATTGATGATGTGAATATTTATTTCGCACCAGATAGTCACTATTTGAACGATTCGGATAAAGAACAATTATTGGCCGTTGCAACAAGTTACCATCAAAATACGCAGTTAACCGTTGCAGGATTTGCTGATGCATTTACGTCAGGTGAAGGTCGAGAATTTAATCGGTATAACCGATATTTAGCAGGACAACGTGCCAAAGTCGTTGCTGAATATCTAATTTCCAATGGCATTCCTGCGAGTGCTATTGAAGTCATTAGTTCTGTCAGTAATGAGGTGAGTAAATTTAATCGTAAGACAATTATCAGTACCACATGGATGAAATAGTGTATTTATAGTTTAATTAAACTTACGTCTAAACCCCTAATAATGTTATGTTATTAGGGGTTTTTCTATTAAACAAGCCTATACTAAGGCATGTGAGTTAATGCATGCGGGCAAACGTATCCGGAGTGTGATCCACTATGACCAATAACACAAATAGTAAGCCGGCGCTTAAGCAGGTTTCTTCAACTAAAGTATTTGATGGATGTCATCAGCAATACACCCATGACTCGAGCAAGACTCACTGCACGATGCGTTTTGCCATCTATTTACCCCCTGGGGCAAGTGCTGAGCATCCCGTGCCTGTCTTATATTGGTTATCAGGTTTAACCTGTACCGATGAAAACTTCATGCAAAAAGCGGGTGCGTTAAAATACGCTGCGCAATACGGTATCGCTATTGTGGCTCCAGATACGAGTCCTCGCGGCGAAGGTGTGCCAGATGATCCTGGGTATGATTTTGGTCAAGGTGCTGGTTTTTATGTGAATGCAACTCAGGCACCATTCGATATACACTACCAAATGTATGATTATGTTGTGCATGAATTACCGGCGTTAATTGAAGCGCATTTTCCAGTGACGGTAAAAAAATCCGTAATTGGTCATTCCATGGGAGGGCATGGAGCGTTGATGATCGCACTACGAAATCCGCAAGCATACGTCAGTGCTTCGGCGTTTAGTCCGATTGTCAATCCAACTCAATGCCCTTGGGGAATACGAGCCTTAACAGGATATTTGGGCGATTCCAGTGGTGCACAAGATGAGTGGGCGCAATATGACACTTGTGAGTTGATGAAACATGCTGAGCCAGCCGATTATCTGCCAATGATGGTGAGTCAAGGTGACGCGGATAATTTTTTGAGTGAGCAGTTGATGACACCAAATTTGATCGCCACTGCGACGCAAACACACTATCCTGTACAGATAGACATGCACGAAGGCTATGATCACAGTTATTACTTTATTAGTAGTTTCATCGAGCAACATATCGCGTTTCATTGGCACAAAATGCATACTGGTCAGTTGGATTAATAGAAGCAAAAGGCAAGGTATGCGTTAATGGTAATGCCATTAACTGAATCGCAGTTTGATACAAATTGTGCGCTTGCCTGATAGAGACTAAAGTGACAACGTGTATTGTATGTAGCATACTTACTAAACTATAGAATTAAGGATAATATCCCTCACCATGTTGTTACTGATAATTTATGTGTTTATTGCGCTTGGTTTTTCGTTTATTTGCTCTATCGCTGAAGCTGTTATCCTCAGTGTGTCTAACGCTTACATACAGATGTTAGAGCAATCAGGCAAAAAATCAGGCAAGTTGCTTGCTGCCCAATCGCAAGATATTAATAAGCCACTATCTGCTATTTTAACGCTCAATACAATCGCCCATACAATGGGAGCTGCAGGGGCTGGTGCGCAAGCGGCTAAAGTATTTGGTGATGCTTATATTGGTCTGATTTCAGCGGTGTTAACTTTGTTAATTTTAGTTTTTTCTGAAATCATTCCTAAAACACTGGGCGCAACCTACTGGCGTCAATTGGCCCCGATGACAGCGCATTTTTTGAAATTTTTAATTTTTGTGTTGTACCCATTTGTCAAAATGTCCCAAATTATGACTAAAGGGTTCACTGAAGAAAGCCCATTAAAAGGATTAAGTCGCGCTGAGTTACATGCCATGGCGGAATTATCTGGTCAAGAAGGGCAATTAGCATTGCATGAAGCGACGATCCTAAAAAGCTTAATGTCGATGCACGAACTGACCATCCGGGGAGCAATGACTCACAGAACAAAAGTCTTTTCAGTACCACAAGAAATGACCATTAGTGAGTTTTTTGCTGAACATGAGGCGGTCGGTTTTTCGCGAATTCCAATCTATGAAGACAATGATACTGAAAAAATTATTGGCTTTGTGATGCGTAATGATTTACTTGTAGCAAAAGCCGAGCAGCACAGCGATAGACCTTTATCTGAGTTCGTTAAAGACATGCAAACTTTACTCAGTAGTATGCCTTTATCCTCTACCTTTAACCTATTTTTGAAAAACAAAGTCCATATACTACTGGTAGTGGATGAATATGGTGGATTGGAAGGGATTTTGACCTTAGAGGATTTATTAGAGAGTATATTAGGTGTGCAGATTGATGATGAAAAAGATCAGCACGTATCGATGCGAGAAATCGCCGAAGATTTAGCAAAGCAACGACAAGAACAACAGACATTAAAAGGCACTAAAAAATAGTAAGTGCCTACATGCTCGGTTAATGTTGAGTATTGTTGGTTGCAAAATAGCTATCCCACATCGCAAGATGCTCGCTAAACCGTTGTTTGAGCGTTGCGCTTATCGTATCTATGGATAACAGATCCTCAGGTATTTGCTTGAGGATCCGCCAATGATTGAGACAATTCACCGCAGCTGCACAGATTTGCGCTTGTGTTGCAAAAGGGACATTGCTGTCGTCACTAATGGCTTGTTCGGTTGCCTGGCTCAATACCTTAATCTGAGGCTCTAATGCTGAACACATAGCGAGAGTCGTAGTGAAGCTGCGGATTAGTTCAAGTAAGTGTTCATTAGTCGGTTCGATGTCTTGTGCCGTTGTTTGCACGATTTCTTGAATCGCATTGATATGCATAATCACATCAAAACTGGCCATATGTAGCTGTTGAAATAAGGCTTCTTTTTGTTGTAATCGCGGATCAACAAATTTGTCATTGTGCATGGTCGATTCTCTTTTTTGTGAGGTGTTTACGTAAGTTTAACAAAATGTGCAAGGAATTTACCCTCATACAACAGGTTAATGCTAAACATTCGTTTATAAAATATCGGTGAAACCCTTGATAAACCTAATGTATATTGTACATGCTACCTAAAAGTGTGTAATCTTGCCGCCTCTTACGCTTAAAGTCTAATATCTAGCCAAGTGTAATATCGTAATCTTATCGTAATTCAATTCATTTAAGGGACTATTATGCCGTTTCTGTTATTATTGTGTGTGTGCGCACTTACATTTATTTCGCCGAATGTGTTTGCCAGTGACATGTCATCAGATCTCATCGATTTAACGCATTCAAGTGCAGGATTTCTGGCAATTGCAATTTTTGTCATTGCTTATGTATTAGTCATCTTAGAAGAACAGCTGCATTTAGCCAAATCCAAACCTGTGTTACTGGCTGCCGGATTGATTTGGGTGATTATTGCCATCGCCTACGGCAATATGGATAAAGCGCATTTGGTGGAACAAGGCATACGTCATAATTTTCTAGAGTACGCCGAGTTATTTTTCTTTTTACTGGTAGCCATGACTTATATTAATGCAATGCTGGAGCGTGGTGTATTTGATGAATTACGTAATCGGTTGGTCGCTAAAGGGTATAGTTACAGAGCGTTATTTTGGCTAACAGGGATCTTAGCATTTTTTATATCACCTATCGCGGACAACCTCACAACGGCACTTGTCATGTGTGCTGTGATTATGGCGGTTGGGCAGGGGCGACCTGATTTTATTGCGATTGGCTGTGTCAACATTGTCGTTGGAGCGAATGCCGGTGGTGCATTTAGTCCCTTTGGGGATATCACGACATTGATGGTGTGGCAAAAAGGGATCCTTGAATTTAGTGAGTTTTTTGCGTTATTTATCCCTGCTTTGGTCAACTATATTATTCCTGCAAGTATCATGTCGTTTGCGGTAACAAAAGGCAACCCTGCGCCACTTGAAGGCAGCACACAAAGTGTCATTAAACACGGTGGTTTAGTGATAGTCGGGTTGTTTCTATTGACGATTGTTACAGCTGTGAGTTTTCATAGTTTGTTACATTTACCCCCTGTTTTTGGCATGATGACAGGACTTGCGTATTTAAAGTTTTATGGTTTTTATCTAAAAAAATCAGCCTATATCGAAACAGTAATCAATCACTCAACACCTGGGGATGCCGAGCAACCTAAATTTGATATATTCAAAAAAGTCGCCCAAGCAGAATGGGATACTTTGTTCTTTTTTTATGGGGTAATCTTAGCGGTTGGTGGGTTAGGTTTTATGGGATATTTAGGTTTAGTGTCGCAATTGATGTACGGTGAGTTAGGCAATACAGGTGCGAATATTTTGGTCGGGGTCTTGTCTGCCATTGTTGATAATATTCCAGTAATGTTTGCAGTACTCACTATGAATCCAGAAATGGATACGACGCAATGGTTGCTCGTTACTTTGACTGCAGGAGTTGGTGGGAGCTTACTGTCAATCGGTTCAGCAGCAGGGGTCGCTTTGATGGGACAAGCCAGGGGATACTATACGTTCTTTGCCCATTTAAAATGGTCATGGGCGATTGCCTTGGGTTATGTGGCCAGCATCGGCGTTCATTTATTAATTAATTAGTGTTGGATTCATACTACACATAAGCCTAAGTGTCTCATTGCACTTAGGCTTTTTTGTTAAATAACTCTACATAGTTGTGCATAACTTGATAAAATAACACTACGAATTTATGTAATTAGCGTTAGGGCATGACATTAATGCAAGCATTAGCAATTTCAGGATTAACCAAAACCTACAAAGGTGGGGTAGAGGCCTTAAAAGGCATTGAATTAACGGTAGAGCAGGGCGATTTTTTTGCCCTACTAGGGCCTAACGGCGCGGGCAAATCGACGACCATTGGTGTGATCAGTTCATTGGTCAACAAAAGTGCAGGCCAAGTCAGTGTCTTTGGCTATGATATTGATATGCAGCTCACCCAAGCTAAGTCTTGTATTGGATTAGTCCCTCAAGAATTTAATTTTAATCAATTTGAAACAGTCCTACAGATTGTCATTAATCAAGCGGGTTATTACGGTGTGTCGCGCGAAATTGCCAAACAGCGTGCGCAAAAATATCTCACCCAACTCGATTTGTGGGAAAAACGTGATGCCCCTGCGCGCACTTTATCTGGCGGTATGAAACGCCGTTTAATGATTGCTCGCTCGTTGATGCATGAACCAAAACTATTGATCCTAGATGAACCCACTGCTGGTGTGGATATTGAAATAAGACGCAGTATGTGGGGGTTTTTACAAGAGATAAATCGACAAGGCGTCACGATTATTTTAACTACGCACTACCTTGAAGAGGCAGAAGTACTATGTCGTAATATTGCGATTATCGATAAAGGTATCATTGTCGAAAACACCTCTATTAAAGCCTTATTAGCCAAAATGAATGTTGAAACTTTTGTCCTTGATGTACAAACAGATAGCGCTCATCCACAAGCACTTGAACAGCTTAAGTTAGCAGATGTCAGCTACAGCTATAGCAATGGTGAACTGGAAGTAGAAGTTGCGAAAGAAGCGGGTTTGAATAACGTATTTGCACAGCTCACTGAGCAACAGATCAACGTGATGTCGATGCGCAACAAATCAAACCGATTAGAAGAGTTATTCGTCCGCTTGGTTGAATCCGGTCGCGCGACACAAGCTCTTGCGGCACAACCCAGCACTCGCTCAACTAAAGCTCAAGGAGCGGCATCATGAGTAATCCGGTATTAGTTGGATTAAAAACCCTATGGTTTAAAGAATGCACTCGGTTTATGCGGATTTGGGTACAAACCTTAGTGCCTCCCGCTATTACAATGTCATTATATTTTGTCATTTTTGGAAACTTGATTGGCAAACGAATTGGTGAGATGGGAGGCTTCAGTTACATGGAGTTTATCGTACCAGGTTTAATTATGATGTCGATAATCACGAGTTCATATTCCAATGTCTCCTCGTCGTTTTTTAGTGCTAAATTTCAACGTAATATTGAAGAGTTGATTGTCTCGCCTATTCCAACTTGGGTTATTATTATGGGGTTTGTGGGAGGCGGTGTGACTCGCGCCGTTATCATCGGGGTCATCGTGACCTTGGTATCGATGTTTTTTGTGGATGTGCAGATCCATAACGGCTTTATTCTGTTAATTACTTTACTATTAACAGCCAGTTTATTTGCTACTGCAGGATTATTGAATGGGATTTTTGCTAAAACATTTGATGATATTTCTGTCATACCGACATTTGTGTTAACACCACTGACGTATTTGGGAGGAGTATTTTATTCGCTGAGCTTGCTACCTGAATTTTGGCAATGGGTCAGTAAAGCAAACCCAATTGTCTATATGGTAAATGGTTTCCGATATGGCTTTTTAGGAGTCAGTGATATTCATTACGGCTATGCACTTGTGTTGTTAGTCGGGTTTAACATATTGCTATTTGCTGTGGCATATCATTTATTACGCAAAGGGTACGGGATACGAAGTTAATGAGTATGGGTAATTCTCGTTCGGTGCTCAGTAATCAAACTGGCATTCATGAAAGCCTGTCTGATTTAGTTGATAAGTACTTACTAACTAAAAGTATGAAGCCAATCCAAAGCCATACTCAACAGGCATTTGACGCTGCATTGGCGTGGCTGAATAACTGGCAAGGTGCGTTGATCTTTGATTCTTGTTGCGGTGTTGGGTTAAGTACCAGCAAGCTAGCTGAGAGGTTTCCTGATGCTCGGATAATTGGTATTGATAAATCTGAACAGCGAGTTGGTAAGCACTCACATCATGCGATTGATTCAACAGCTACAGTCAGTAACTATCTAATTGTTCGTGCCGATGTGATTGATTTTTGGCGTCTAGCCGTTACGCATGGATTAACTCTCACAGCGCATTACTTATTATATCCCAATCCCTATCCTAAGAAACATCAAGTACAAAAACGTTGGCATGGCTCCCCAGCATTTCTTGATATAATGCGTTTAGGTGGAACTCTACAGATACGCAGTAATTGGCTGTTATATTTAGAAGAATGTGCATTTGTGTTAAACAAATTGGGTAAGCAAAGCTCGCTGATGCCAGTGAATGATGACCAGCCATTGACCCTGTTTGAAAAAAAATATCAAGCCAGTGGGCAAGTTTGTTATCAGTTAATTAGTCCTGACGAGCCTTTACTGGAGTTGCCAAATTCAACGATTGCTTAATGTTCAAAAAGGGACGTTAAGGTTTGTTTGGGCTTGCCCAATAAATAACCTTGTGCATACCTGATGCCAAGTCCTCTTAGGGTAAATAAGGTATTTTCTTGCTCAACCAATTCAGCAATAACCTGCATATTGTTTGCATTGGCATGTTGGGTCATAAGGCCAATATAATCTGCAATTTGGTTATCTTCATTGGCTTGATTAACAATCCGTTCAGAAAGTTTAAAACCGGCTAAATCTAGGCTAAATAACCGTTGGGCAGCAACGGTCATGTCTGTCACATTATCTATGTACACGCCTACGTTCAAACGCCGACATCGGTCAATAAACTCTGGTAAATGCGGCATAATGGATAATGCATCTTGTTGCGATAACTCCAATCCAACATGGCCAAAGTTAGGTACATATGGCAGCGCGCTTGTAAGATGTTCACACAGATAGGGTTGCAGGCACTCACTCGCGGTAATATTGATATTCCAAGGCATATTCTGATGCTCAAAAGCATGCACACATTGCATGAGCATATGCTCTGACAAATTTGCAGTATAGGCCTCACGTTCGATAAACTGCATGAAACTTTCCGGTTTATAAGTCGTCATGGATTGGTCAATCAGACGGGCTAAGCATTCATAACGACATACCCCAAAATTATCAAGATCGATGATAGATTGAAAAAAAGGGATGATATTACTAATGCTGATATGGCTAGGTTCACTAGAGCTGCTAAAGTCAGTATGCATAATCCTACCTAAATAATGGTTGGCATCCGTGCTAGCGAGTGATCGGGTTGAGTAATTGTATTTTTATTCTTCTATAACGTTAGCAGACTTCAACAAACTTGCCAGCCACACTATAAAAATGGCATGAATTAGGTAAAATATATAGACGGATCCGCCCTTCACCTATATAGTTCGCTGTCTGAGAAGAAAGGAAGCGGTGTAAGTATGCATGTCTGCAGGGACGGACAATAATCAATTGAGGTATGCATTTGAGTAACGCAGAAGCCAGTTTAGAACACCTTATCAGGGTATTTACTAAACCAGAGCATAAAGAATCAACACTAAGCCAAATTGAGCAACATTTATCGGATAACTTATCTGATTTTTTGTCACGTCATGTTGTTGCCAAGCAAACGTCACTTGAAGAAATTGAGCAAGATTTTAATGATCCGCACCTGCCTCTCCAGCCCGAGTTTGTTTCAACGCATGCCGAAACCCTGTTATCTAAATTAGTCGCTAACTCAGTAAATACCTACGCCCCGACTTTTATTGGGCATATGACCTCTGCGCTACCGTATTTTCATCTTTCCTTGGCTAAGTTATTAGTAGGCCTCAATCAAAACTTAGTTAAAATCGAAACGTCAAAAGCATTTACTCCTCTAGAGCGGCAAGTATTGGGTATGATGCATCATTTGGTATATGCCCAGGATGATGCCTTTTATACACAACATCTGCATTCTGCTGAGCATTCGCTTGGCGCATTTTGTTCGGGTGGAACGGTTGCTAACATCACGGCGTTGTGGGTTGCAAGAAACGCCAAGCTTGCTGCCAAACAGGGGTTTAAAGGTGTATCTCACAGCGGCTTAGCTGCGGCATACCGGGCCTATGATATTAATAATTTGGGCTTAATTTGCTCTAAACGCGGGCATTATTCGCTGGGTAAAGCAGTTGATTTACTCGGTATTGGTCGTGCAAACATTCTCCAGGCCTCGGTTGACTCTCATACCCTTAATCCTCAAGAAGTCTTGGCATTAGGGCGAGAATATCAAGCTCAAGGCAATGATTTATTAGCCATTGTTGGGATTGCCGGTACTACTGAAACTGGGCATATCGATCCCCTTGATGAACTTGCAGATGTGGCTGAAGCACTAGGTTGTTGGTTTCATGTTGATGCAGCATGGGGGGGAGCAACATTATTTTCTGATACCCACAAACACTTGTTAAAAGGTATTGAACGGGCCGATTCCATTACACTGGATGCGCATAAACAAATGTATGTGCCTATGGGTGCAGGCATGACGTTATTCAAAGATCCTGCAATTTCTGCCTCAGTACGCCATCATGCACAATATATTTTGCGCAAGGGCTCTAAAGATTTGGGTTCGACAACATTAGAAGGTTCACGAAACGGCATGGCGATGATGGTATATTCATCATTGCATGTATTAGGTAAATCAGGCTATCAACTATTGATTGACCAAAGTATTGCCAAAGCCAAATTATTTGCCAATATGATAACGGCACATCCGGATTTTGAACTCATTACAGAACCGACCTTGTCATTGTTGACCTATCGTTATAATCCACAGTCCATTCAACTTGCATTGAGCGAAGGGAATCTCGATCAAGTGGCGATAAATGAGCATCTTGATATTTTGACCAAGGGGATCCAAAAACAGCAGAGAGAAGCGGGTAAGTCCTTCGTCTCACGGACCCGATTGGGTATCGGCAAATATAACAATCAATGTCTAACTGTGTTTAGGGTAGTGATTGCTAACCCGTTAACCACGGTTGAGCATTTGTCTGATATTTTGGCAGAGCAACATCACATTGCCCGAACCCACAGTGACCACGCTGTGTTACAGGCACTGGTATCTACTTCTGTTTAGAGTTCTATCACTACGTTATCAATTAATCGTGTCTTACCAATAAAAGCAGCAATTAAGATCACTAATCGAGTGGCTTCAAACGCTGCCGGTTGCAAATTATACGCGTCTCTTATTTCAATATAGTCAGGTTTAAATCCGGCTTGAGATAAGTGCTCAACTTGCTGTTGGACTAATCGTTGAAAATCGCGTCGACCGCTTTCAATATCGGCTTTAATACGAGTAATTGTTTGGTAAACCAACGGTGCAATAATCCGTTGTTCTGGCGTTAAGTAACCGTTACGAGAACTCATCGCAAGCCCGTCTTTTTCGCGCTTTGTTGCAATAGCAACAATATCCAAGTTCATTGATAAATCGGTGACCATTGCTTTAATAACTTGGACTTGTTGGTAGTCTTTTTCACCAAAATACGCAATATTGGGCTGCACCATGTTGAACAGTTTACTAACAATCGTTGCTACACCACGAAAATGCCCAGGGCGACTCGCTCCACAAATCATGTATGAAATACCCGGTACTTCAACGAAGGTCTGTTGCTCTAATCCTCGTGGATAAATATCGCTTGCGGTAGGCGTAAATAATACATCCACGCCCATCTCTTGTAATGCATGTGTATCTTGCGCTAAAGTCCGCGGATATGCGTCAAGATCTTCATCTGCACCAAATTGTAATGGATTGACAAATATGGATACTACGACAATATCTGCTTGTTCTTTGGCTGCTTGAACGAGCGTAAGGTGGCCAGCATGTAAATTACCCATAGTCGGGACAAAACCGATTTTTTTGCCGGCTAGTTGCCATTCTCGGCGAATTTCACGCAATGATTCAATGGTAGTAATTGTTTTCATGCAACAGAGTTCTCTATTAAGGCGTAAGTCACGCCAGCGATGCAGTTAATATAATCTCATTACTGAGCAAATGAATGTTCAGGACCTGGGAAAGTACCTTGGGCGACTTCGTCAATATATGCTTCAACAGCAGTATGCAGGTCCCCCGTTAATGCTAGGTAGTTTTTGGAGAATTTGGGCATGTAGTTAGCACTTACTCCTAACATATCATGCATTACTAAGATTTGGCCGTCAGTATGAGGGCCAGCACCAATACCGATGACAGGTATGTTAATACTTACAGAGACGCGTTGAGCTAAATCTTGAGGGATGCACTCTAATACCAGTAATTGTGCACCTGCAGCTTCTAAGCTTTGTGCGTCTGCAACAAGTTGATCGGCTTGGCTTTGTTGACGACCTTGAACTTTAAAACCACCAAATACATGGACTGATTGTGGGGTTAATCCTAAGTGAGCACACACTGGCACCCCACGTTGGGTAAGCTGGGTGATAGTATTGGCCAACCATTCACCGCCTTCTACTTTTACCATACTGGCACCAGCAGACATAAGTTGGGCAGCATTATGCAATGCATCAGTGGGCGTACCATATGACATAAACGGCATATCAGCGATGACAAAAGCGCGTTCAACACCTTTACTAACTGCACGTGTATGATAAGCAATTTCTGCGACAGTGACGGCCAGAGTATCCGGTTCACCTTTTAAGACCATACCTAATGAATCGCCAATTAAAATAACATCCACACCTTTACTATCAAATAGTTTGGCAAAACTGGCATCATAGGCTGTTAATGCTGTGATTTTTTCACCGGCTTGTTTCTTAGCTAATAAACTCGCCGTGGTCATTTTTTTCATGTTGATTATTCCATGTCGTTATTGGTCTAATATATATTTACTTTGGGTGAATCCGGCGTAATTGGCTAACATCACATTCAGCCACCCATTTAGCGATAGGTTGACTATCATGCATGAGCAGATCCGGTTGTAATTCAAATAGAGGAACTAAAACAAACTCACGCCCACGCATACCGTAATGTGGCAATGTTAGCTCTGTGGTTGAATATGATTGTGTTCCCAGTATCAATAGATCCAAATCTAAAGTACGTGGACCCCAATGCTCCCCTTGTCTAATTCGACCATGCTCATTTTCAATGCGTTGTAGAGCGTGTAATAAATCAAGACCTGATAATGTTGCCTTGATTTTACATACTGCATTAATGTAATTAGGTTGCTCGCTAGGCCCCATAGGCACTGAATCATACAAAGATGAGCTACGTATCAGCTCGACGCCTTCAATTAACGCAATCTGGTCTAACGCACTGCGAATACTCGTCACCGGCTCGCCAAGGTTTGCACCTAATCCAATAAAACCGGTATGTTGTTGTGTTATCACCATAATATACGTAACGCTTAGTTGGCTTTTGGTTTTGTCTTTTTGCGGCGACGTGTCGGGCGTGTATTTTGTTGGGCACGCAAGTCATCAACCATTTGCTTGCGTTGATCACTGTTCGCTTCTTGAAAATCAGTCCACCACTGCGCCAACTCAAATAACTCTCCACCTTCGATTTCACCACGTAACAACAAAAAATCATACGCGGCACGAAATTTAGGATGAGCTAACATTTGATAAGCCCTTCGTCCAAAGCGACGCGACAATCGGTGTTGAAAATGCCAAATCTCACGCATCGTCACGCTAAAGCGTTTGGGGATCATGATCCGCTGTAATTGCCCTTGCAGGATATCACTCGCGGCCATGTTAAAAGCATCAGCCTCGGATAACCCTGAATCACAGACCAAGCGTTGCGCATGCTCTTCAATGGGATACCATAACATTGCTGCATATAAAAATGCTGGCGTGACGCGTTGCCCTGTATTAATTCGGTTATCGGTATTTTTGATAACCTGATCGATGAACTTACGCTCACGACTAGTCGGATTTAATAATGGGCCGGTTTTGGGAAATAATTTATCAAACAAGCCGTAATGTAATAGTAGTTCGTAAGTGGCAAAACCTTGACCACTAAATAACATTTTTAGGACTTCTTCGAATAATCGAGCTGGCGCGATGTTTTCTAACAAATAAGCAAACTTGTGAATGGCTTCATCGGAAGCATCATCGATATCCATATCTAATTTTGCAGCAAAACGCACTGCACGTAACATCCGCACAGGATCTTCGCGATAGCGAGTCTCAGGATCGCCGATTAATGAAATAGTGCGGTTGTCGATAGAGTCCAGGCCATTTGCAAAATCTCTAATCGAACCGTCATTGACATTGAAGTACATGGCGTTAATAGTAAAATCTCGACGCGCAGCATCTTGCTGCAATGAACCAAACACATTGTCGCGAACCAGTTGTCCCTCGCCATCTTGTTTGGATAAGTCTGATGCTTTAGTCGTTTGTTCGTGAGGGCCTCTAAAGGTCGCCACTTCGATGACTTCTCTGCCAAACAACACATGCGCTAAGCGAAAGCGCCTACCAATTATTCGGCAATTACGAAACTGTGCTTTAATTTGTTCTGGGGTTGCATTGGTCGCGATATCAAAGTCTTTAGGGTGTTTATTGAGTAATAAATCTCGGACACACCCACCTACAAGATAAGCTTCGTATCCTGCAGAAGATAGACGGCGTAACACTTTGACAGCGTTCGCACCAATATCTTCTGTACGTACGTTATGATCGTGTTGACTGATGATTTGCATTGGCGGTAAGGCGATTTCAGGTGACTCGTTAGTCGACATCGCATTTTTTATTTTAGTTATTGCGCGTTTAAAGATAACTCACGCTCCTTTAATTATATGAGGTAATAATAAGCTTAAATGGTCTCAGTCACAATGATTTCATGCGTCTTAAACGTAATTCCCTGTCGCCATTGGACGGTAGCATGATGCAACATGTCTGCGATGGTTGTATCATCGTTAGATATTGGCACATCCAGCCCTAATACGGTAAAGCAGTAGCGCAGATTTGCGATTGCTTGAGTAGGGTCAACAGCACGTGCATGATTTTGTTTGCTTAATTTTTGACCTGGCACAGTAACTAAGACGGGTGTATGGCCATAAATTGGTAACGTATCTGAAAAATGTTGCCATAGATTCATTTGCGAAAGCGTTGTCGGTAACAAATCCATACCACGGATAATATGTGTCACGCCTTGATCAATATCATCAGCAACAACTGCTAAATTATACGCAATCAATCCATCTTTGCGCTGTATAATCATATCTTCGTGAGCTAGTGGATAGGATTGTTTTAATGTGACTAATCCTTGAAAGTGATCGTTAAATTGTCCGATAGTGCCAGGGTTAATAAAACGAATCGCACAAGGTGAGTGTACTTGTGAACGCGTTTTGCAGCGACCGGTATACAGACCGCCGTTTTGCTTTATCATCGCTCGAGTACAATCACAACGGTACGCATGACTGGTATCCAGCAATTGATTGATCATGGTCTGAAATTCGGCAATTCTATTTGATTGATAACGAATTTCACCATCAGCATGTAAGCCATGAGCAGCTAGCGTATTGAGGATTTGGGTTGTTGCACCAGGTTGTTCGCGTGGAGGATCGATATCTTCAATCCGAACTAGCCATTTTCCATAATGAGCGTGTGCATCGAGGTAACTCGTCAATGCGGTGAGCAAGGAGCCAATGTGTAGAGGGCCAGATGGAGACGGCGCAAACCGTCCCACATATTGGCAAGTCATAAAGGTCGGTTAACCTTGTAACTGCTTTTCTTTGATCTCTGCCATTGTTTTACAATCTATACATAAATCAGCAGTAGGGCGGGCTTCTAATCGACGAACGCCGATTTCGATCCCACATGTATCACAAAAACCAAAATCATCATCTTCGATGCGTTTGAGTGTTTTTTCGATTTTTTTGATTAATTTACGTTCACGGTCACGAGTACGTAATTCGATTGAAAATTCTTCTTCTTGCGCTGCACGGTCAACTGGATCTGGAAAGTTAGACGCTTCATCTTTCATGTGGGTAACAGTACGGTCTACTTCTTCGCGAAGCTGGTTGCGCCATGCTTGTAAAATCTGACGAAAATGAGACATTTGTTGCTCATTCATGTACTCCTCGTCAGGTCCTTCAACATAAGGATCTAATCCAGCAAGTGCTAGTAATCCTAGTGATTTATTATTTGCTGCTGTGGGCATAACCCATCTCCTTTAACAACGGCATACAAAGGTAAAATTGAGCAGAATAGCTGTTTTACCATGCCATTAAATGTTACTGCACTGTAATATGTAAAAACGTGTTGATAACACATTGCAATACAGCAATTTACTAACAAGAATATTTGTTGAAACAGAATATGGGGTTTAATTCAAAAAAAGCAAACCTTTATTCATCAGCTAAATGTTAACTGTTGATTTATATAGATATTTTCTTCATTGATAAAGCAATCATAACTCAAAAACTCAACACCTGCGGCTTTTGCCTCAGTGATTAGGTCGGCATAGTTCGGATCGATATGGGTTGCCGGTGCCACACTTTTAATACCGGTATGTTGCACTAAATACAGCATGACAGCTCGTATTGGGACAAGCGTGGGCGCATTGGCTGTGATTTTGGGTTGTGTTTGTAGCAAGTACATGAGTTCCCGACAGTGTTTATGTGCTCGAACCGATACGGTATCTGGAAAAAACCCCACGTTGTTTGTCGAGTTGTGTAATGTCACGCTTTTTACTTCAACATAAATCTGGCTGTTGTCTGTGCAAGTCAGTAAAAAATCAATCTTGGATTTTTCTTGCCCATAACTCACTTCTTTTTGGATATGGATAACATCAGTAAATTGCGTAATTTTTTGCGCTTGAAGTGCTGCAAATACGACAGCATTTGCTCGATGCGTGTTAACTCCGATCCAATGGCCTTGGGTATTTTGCACTAACTCTAGGGTGTATTTTAACTTTCGTTTAGGATTATCATTGGGCTGCACCCAAGCGATAAACCCTGGTTCAGCGCATCCAGTCATTTTACCTGTATTAGGACAATGGGCTGTTACTAGCTCGCCATTATCAAGTAATACATCCGCAAAAAAACGCTTGTAACGTTTGATTAATCGTCCTTTTAATAATGGGCGCGCAAATTGTGAATGATTGCTTATCGTGTTCTGTGGCATTGGCATGATATACTGCACTATAGAATATTTTTCAGCTGATTCAGTTTTAATAAGGTTATCATAATGAGTTATTTTTTAATTCAAAAAACGCAGACTCCGGCCCAATCACCGTATAAACCGACCAGTTTAATTTCAATGACTGAGCAAGGGATCATGATTCATTTAACCGGTCAGGACGACGTGCGAGATTGCCAAAAAGCAGCGCGGTTGGCCAGTACATTTATTCATGACCATATTGAATTTGTGGGTGAGTGGACTAGCTTGTTACAGCGAAGCTTTGTACTAGCGTTAGGTAGTACTCACTTATCAATAAAGTGGTCGCAGCAGCCTGAACAATTAAATGCTGAATTAATGGCTGTTGAATTTGCCCGAGAATTAGTCAATCAATCCCCACAAGATTTATCACCCCAAGTGTTGGCACAGCAAGTTGTTGATCACTTACAAGGACTTGCTCCACAGTACGTCACGGCTACCCAAATTGTTGGCGAAGAATTAGTGGATGCTGGCTGGCATGGCATTTATGAAGTAGGTCGTGGGAGTGTTCGCCCGCCGGTGTTATTAGAATTAGATTACAATCCAACAGGCAATCCTGATGCCGCAGTTGACGTGGCATTAGTCGGTAAAGGCATCACCTTTGATAGTGGCGGTTACTCAATCAAGTCTAGTGAAGGCATGTTGGATATGAAATGTGATATGGGCGGCGCGGCAACGGTCAGTGGTGCAATGAGTTTAGCAATTAGCCAAGGCTCACAACAACGTATCCGCTTATTTTTGTGCTGTGCCGAAAACCTAATTTCGGGACATGCTTATAAGCTTGGCGATATCATTACTTACAAGAACGGCGTGACCGTAGAGATAGTCAATACCGACGCTGAAGGACGGTTAGTCTTGGCGGACGGGTTAATGGCAGCATCGGCGGTAGAGCCTAAATTAATTATTGATGCTGCAACATTGACCGGCGCTGCTGTAATGGCATTGGGCACCGAATATAATGCGGTGTTTAGTCATGATCATCAATTGGCACAGCGTATGATTGCGTTAGGTGAAGACCAAGCAGAACCTTTCTGGCAGTTACCGTTAGCGCATTGGCATCAAGAAATGTGCCCTTCACCTTTCGCACAAACTGCTAACTCTCGTCCGCAAAAAGGAGGTGGTGCAGGTGGTGCTTCAAATGCAGCTGGATTTTTAGCGCGGTTTGTTGATGCCAATATTCCTTGGGCACATATCGATTTAGCGGGTGCATACCACCGTAACCCCACGCCGACTAAACCTGCTGGCGCAACGGGTATGGGCGTATTAAGCATTGCGCAATTGTTAGCATAATGGATACCTTGTCTGCAGCAATCATGCTGTTTTTGATTATGGATCCACTGGGTAACTTACCCATAGTGATGTCAGTATTAAAGCCCTTTGAGGCTAAACGCCGATTATTTATTTTGGTGCGTGAGCTGCTCATCTCATTGTTTATTTTACTGATATTCTTGTATTCAGGGGATGCGATTTTATCCTTTTTAAATATCAAACAAGAGTCGGTCAGTATTGCCGGTGGTATCATTTTATTTTTGATTGCTATCAAAATGATTTTTCCATCTCCGGGTGGGGTGATGAATTTTCCTGCCGGTGAAGAGCCCTTTGTGGTGCCATTAGCAATACCGATGATCGCTGGCCCTTCATCGATGGCGGCACTGATTTTATTATCGAATCAAGCACCGACAAGAATTGTTGATTGGACGTTAGCATTGATCGGTGCATGGGGGTTGTCAGCGATCATTTTGTTATTCTCAGGACCATTACATAAGCTCTTAGGCTCTAAAGGTTTATCAGCGGTAGAGCGTTTGATGGGAATGATATTAATCATGCTTTCTATACAATTATTACTTGACGGTGTAAGTGCTTACTTGCATATTAATGTCCAATAAAAGGTTATTATTTTGAACAAACCAACATTATCCACATTTGCCCAAATCCGTGACTTAAAACCTTGGCAAGGTTTGGCATTTAGCTTAGCTGTGTTATCGAGAATGGTACCGCATGTACAGCTATACCAAGAGTTACAAAGCGAGCAAATGGTTACTAGTGCAGAGCTGGCTGAACCTGTCGATTTGGGGCAGCTAACACATAAAGTATTGGGTTTGTTATGGGCTAATTTGGCGAATCCAAAAGCCACCTTTAATTATGCTGTCCAATTAGAAAAAATTGAATCTGCGACACCTGATATGACCGCAGATACACCATTTGGCGTATTCCCAGCAATGGATGCATGCTTAGGATTATCATCAGTATTACGGATGTTAAAAAACGAGCAAGACGATGCACCAGTTATGGTCAGTAAACTTGCTCAAGGTGGGATTGAAGCGATGCTGTTAGAAACCGAACTGGCAGAGCAGCAAATGACCGTTGAAAATATCGCTGATGAAGAAGAGCGCGACGGTGCTTACAAAGCCTTGTCTCATTCCATAAAGCACCACCCTTTGATGGAATTTGAAGTTGCGTTTCAGCAACACGTGATTACGTTAGTCACTACCCACAAACGCAATGCGCAATTAGATACCTTATTACATGAGTGTATCGCAGAAACAGGGATCACTACTTTAGGCATTGAGTTGGAATAATCCATACATAAAACCACCCGTGAGTTGTTTCTTAATGGCATTAATTGATACTTTACCAAATTGCTGTTTTAAAGCGGTATTGATGTGGTTAAGTGTTAAGGCACTTTCGCATTCAATATAAATAAGTGAATCATGCGTAATTAACTTTAACTCAATCAAACGACATAAACTGGGTATCAACAACCCCTGTTGAAATGGGGGATCAAGTAACACAATATCCATGCTTCGACCAGAATGAGCCAGTTGTTGTTGCAAGGTCGCGGCAGCGTCCGCGAATGCCTGGGTTAAGACACTGCTTTTGGGCTGTAATTGAAGGGTATTAATATTGTGTTTTATCTGTTGTGTGACCGGGGCTGATTTTTCAATGAAATATACGAAGCTCGCCCCGCGAGATAAGGCTTCAAATCCCAAGCTACCAGTACCCGCAAACCCATCCACGCAAACCGCATCTTGAATATCGTGCATCAACCAGTTAAACAATGTTTCTTTGGTGCGATCTGTCGTTGGACGTAATCCTGGAGATTCTAGTACGGGTAATTTACGACCACGGTGGTGTCCGGCAATGATTCTGATACTACCTGAGGTGGCAGATTTTTTTTGTTTATTAGCGCGCATCATGTCTAAATTTTATGTCAAGATAGTGCTATGATACCAATAATTTTGTAGACACGCTTAGTTTAACTTCGTGCTGTTAGATCTAATGTTAAGGAAGTCCGTTTTTCATGTTTAATTTGTTTAAGAAAAAAAAGCCCGGTTCAGCAGCACCTGATGTGCCGGAGCAAACTACGTCAAACGAACAGCCGACCGACAGTTCAACGCCTGCACAGACTAACACCGCTGACCAAGCGCCGCTTACTGATAAGACTGAGACAGATAAGACTGAGACTGAGCTTAAGCTTAAACCAAAATCAGCCCCTTCTTTTTTTAGCTCACTAGCACAAAAACTAAGTCGAACCAAAGCCAGTATCGGCAATGGGATTGCGGATATCTTTGTTGGCCGCAAAATTAATGACGAATTGTATGAAGATTTAGAAACTCAGTTATTAGTGGCTGATGTTGGTATGAATACGACTCAGCATATTATCGAGCATTTAACCCAAAGTACCAATCGCAGCACCTTAAAAGATGGCGATGCGCTGTTAACAGAATTAAAAGTGTACATGGCAGAGTTATTGGCAAAAATCGAAGCACCACTCATTCCTGAAGTCCCTGAGGGACAAACGGGACCGTTTGTTATTTTAATGGTGGGTGTCAATGGTGTGGGCAAAACAACCACTATTGGTAAGATGGCAAAACAATTTCAGGCGCAAGGCAAAAGTGTCATGCTTGCTGCAGGAGACACATTCCGTGCCGCTGCAGTAGAACAATTACAAGTATGGGGCGAGCGTAATGATATCCCGGTTGTGGCTCAACATACCGGTGCTGATAGCGCTTCTGTATTGTTTGATGCTATTCAATCTGCGCAAGCAAAAGGGATTGATATTCTTATTGCAGACACGGCTGGTCGTTTACAAAACAAAGACTATTTGATGCAAGAACTAGAAAAAGTAGTGCGGGTGATCCGCAAGCTTAACCCTGATGCTCCGCATGAAATTATGTTGACCATTGATGCTGGGACTGGGCAAAATGCCATTAGCCAGGCGCAACTATTTCATAATGCGGTCGGTTTGACGGGGATTACGCTTAGCAAACTCGATGGTACAGCTAAAGGTGGGGTTATTTTTTCGATAGCGGATCAATTATCCATTCCAGTGCGCTATATTGGCGTGGGCGAGGCCATTGATGATTTGCGTGAATTTAAGAGCCAAGAATTCATTGATGCATTATTTGCGGAAGTATAATTTACTATTAAGAAGCCATTATGATTAAGTTTGACCATGTCAGCAAAACCTATCCAGGCGGACAACAAGCCTTACAAAAAGTCGATTTTCATATTGAACCAGGTGAAATGGCATTTTTGACGGGGCATTCAGGGGCAGGTAAGAGCACCATACTCAAGCTCATCAGCCTGATGGAGCGTCCCAGTGTTGGCAATGTGTTGATCAATGGGCATAATCTAAATCAAATTAAACCCAGTCAAGTACCTTATATCCGCCGAGACATTGGCATGATTTTTCAATCGCATCAATTATTAATGGATAAAACGGTATTTGATAATGTTGCGTTACCTTTGATCATTGAAGGGTATTCTCGTAAACAAATCCAAAAGCGCGTGTCATCTGCGCTTGAAATGGTGGGATTGCTGCATAAAACTCAACAACATCCCCAGACCCTTTCTGGAGGTGAACAACAACGTGTCGGTATTGCTCGTGCAGTGGTAAATCGTCCACCACTGTTGTTAGCTGATGAACCGACCGGCAACCTTGACCCCAAGTTATCTATGGAAATCATGCAATTATTTGAAGACTTTAATCAAGCAGGGGTTAGCGTGTTTATTGCAACTCATGATCTAGGTCTGATCGCGCGCATGAAATATCGGACGTTAACAATCAAAGAAGGGCGCATGATTGACGATGGTTTGGCTGAAGGTCAAGACGCTTTTTTGGGTGCAGATGATCTGAATCAACCACCAATCACTAAATTACCGCCGAAGTACACGTTATGAGTTTATTATTTACAGAGCGCAGTGGTGCAAGCAAAGTTCGCAAAGTGGGCTTATTTCAGCGTATTTTTATGGGGGGGATTAATCATTTCCGCCAAGCTTTAGCCAGTTTAGGTGATTTATGGCGATCGCCATTAGCAACCATGATGACGATCGGTGTACTTGGACTCAGTATTACGTTACCGAGCACATTGTATATAATGGTCAAAAATACAGAAAAAGTCACCGCAGGATGGGAAGATGCTGGTGAGATTTCGTTATATCTAAAGGCTGATACCACTGCCACTCAAGCTAAGCAATTGCTAGTTGCAGTGTCATTGATGACGACAAAGATTGATGATGCACGTTTAATCGAACCGGAGGATGCATTAGCTGAATTTGAGAGTTTATCGGGTTTAGGTGATTCATTAGCTTATCTGGACAAAAATCCACTGCCTTATGTGTTACTAGTGACACCCAAAATTGACTATTTACAGCCCGATGCTGCCAAGATATTACTGCAAGATCTAGAGCAACAATCCGTTGTTGATTTTGGTAAGTTAGATATTGAATGGCTAGAAAAACTCTATTCGATCGTCTCGATAGCTAAGGATATTGTCTGGATTGTGGCGATCTTATTATGTGTTTCAGTCGTATTAATAATAGGCAATACGATACGGCTTAATATTTTAAGTCAACGAGATGAGATTGTTGTAATGAAACTAGTTGGTGCGACCGATAACTTTATTCGCTTCCCATTTTTGTATACTGGATTTTGGTATGGTTTTTTAGGTGGTATGTTGGCTTGGATGTTAGTGGCATTTTTGTTGTGGTGGATCCAAACCGGTGTTGAAAATTTAGCAGGCTTGTACCAAACTGAATTTACAATTACAGGGTTAGATATGGTTGCACTAGGTATTATTTTGGCAATCTCAATTAGTTTGGGCTTAATTGGCTCGATTATCTCGGTACAAAAACACATTAAAGAAATTGAGCCGAAGTAATATTTATTAACATCCTAAGTCTCTATTAATTAAACAATAATACTGAAGTTGTAATAAAAATGTTAATTGGGCCTTGAAATATATGATATAAACACCATATATGTTGAAACTATTTAGTCTATATACCGGTCTATATAATAGGTAGCAACAGTGTGAAAATCTCGCAATGTGCAACATCCTTTGGTATATTAAACACGTAAATAAATTATGGAGTTCTGTTTGATGAGTAAATCAATGCAAATGGCATTAACTATTCCTCAAAGTGGTAGTATTGAAAGCTACATGCAATCGGTTGGTACTATACCGATGCTAACTGCTGATGCCGAAAAATCCCTAGCCGAACGCTTATTTAACGAAGGTGATCTTACCGCTGCGCGTGAATTAGTCATGTCTCATCTTCGTTTTGTGGTACATATCGCAAAATCTTATTCAGGCTACGGCCTAGCTCAAGCTGATCTTATTCAAGAAGGTAACATTGGCTTGATGAAAGCGGTCAAACGATTCGATCCAAATGTAGGTGTTCGTTTGGTCTCATTTGCAGTGCATTGGATCAAAGCTGAGATACATGAATTCGTCTTAAAGAATTGGCGAATAGTCAAAGTAGCCACCACCAAAGCGCAACGTAAATTATTCTTTAATTTGCGAAAATCCAAAAAACGTCTTGGTTGGTTTACTCACAATGAGGTGCAAAAAGTAGCACAAGAATTAGGTGTCAGTGAAAAAGAAGTGCTGCAAATGGAAGCCCGAATGGGTAGCCAAGATACGGCATTTGATCTATCTAGTGATGATGGTGATGACAATACTAATTTTTCACCTGCACAATACCTACAAGATAAATCAGAAGACGTAGAATCTAAGGTGATTAACGCAGATTTCAATAGCAATGCATCAGCACGATTGTATTCTGCGATTAAAACGTTAGATGAGCGCTCTCAGCATATCATTGAGACTCGCTGGTTAAGCGATAACAAAATGACGTTACAAGACTTAGCGGCCAAATACGACGTTTCCGCTGAGCGTGTGCGCCAGATAGAAAAGAATGCAATGAAGAAGATTCAAGCAGCAATGGCATAGCCATAAATTAACTTAATCTATTGCATTAAAAAAAACCTGAATATTATTTCAGGTTTTTTTTTGCCTACGGCTAATGTGCGTCGATTGTGGGTTTAGTGGGTAATACCCAATATACGCCTTTGAATTCAGCGACTGGGTTATCCCCATCTAAAATATTGACAGTCACTGCTACTTGCATTTTTTTGTTATTTTGCAAGTCAGCATAATCACATTTATAGTGCTCGATATATACCATAGCTCTAGGTTGAGTGGTCAATGGTTTATGATAATGAATGTTCCCATCCCCTAAGACAATTTCACCGGTTAACTTTTTACGTTTGAGTTGTAAAAAAATCATTCCCCAACCAGTTAAAGTGGCTAATGAAAATACGCTACCGGCAAACATAGTGCCATGTAAGTTAACATTTTTATTCAGCGAGGCGCGGACTTCTAAGGTGGATCCTGAGTATTGGTGTAATTTGATGCCCATGTGATCAGAGATGGGGATAGTACTCTCCCATGTCCGTTGCAACTCTTCACACCAATCCGAGTGAATCAAATACTGCTGAGCAACGAGCTTTTTAACCATATGAATGCGGTTTAACTTACTCAAGGCATCAGGTGCTTGTGCTTGTTGATAGTCACATCGCTCAAAAAAAGCACGTGATGTTTCTAGGCTATTGGTTACTGCGCGAATAGCACCTTGCTCCAATGCATAACTTTCTAGCGTAGCAACAATGAGTCGTCCATAGCCTTTACCATGAGCGTCAAATGCCACTGCAATATGTCTAATTTGCACTTCATCAGCATTGTTAAAATGCACTCGACCAATGGCCATAATTTCGTTGTTTGCATTTAGCAACATACGATGTTCGGCAACTGATTCATATTCGTCTTTTTCTGAACCCAATGGAAAATTAAACGGTGATTTGAGGATCTTCCAGCGAAACTCAAAGTACTGTTCTAATTGTTCAGGAGTAGTAGGAGTGATGATCTTATACAAAACAATATCCAGTTATTAGGTCTGCAATGAAAATGTCACTGGACCATCGTTAATTAATGCCACTTGCATATCAGCGCCAAATTGGCCTGTCGCAATATGGTCTTGAGGTAACCTTGTCTGCGCCGTTAACAATTCAATAAATCGTTGGTACATCGCTAGTCCGTGCTCAGGGGTTGCCCCTTTAGAAAACCCTGGGCGATTACCCTTGTGCGTATCAGCCACTAACGTAAATTGCGATATTACCAAAATTTGACCGGCAATTTGTTCTAAGTTGAGATTCATCTTATGTTGCTGATCATTAAACATTCTTAGGCGTAATACTTTATTGACCATTTTGGCTGCGTTTTGTTCATTATCATCTGCTTCTACACCGAGTAATAATAATGCGCCTGTGCTAATCTCACCAATACATTGGTGATTAACAGTGACACTGGCTTGAGTGACTCGTTGAATTAGTCCGCGCATGTTAACGGAGTATGATGGTGGATTAATTTGGTCATGGTATCAGTGGCCATTTTTAATGAAAATGCGATGGAAGGCTCAGATGTACTATGCCCTGCATCAGGCACAATCGTCAACTGGCTATTAGGCCAAAGCTGCTGCAATGAATAAGACGCTTCTATTTTGCAGATCATATCATATCGACCATGTACAATATATCCAGGAATATGCGCAATCCGATGGATGTTTTCTAAGATGTAGTTTTCGTCGATAAAACAGTGGTGCTGCAAATAATGACATTCAAGCATGGCTAAAGACGCAATTTGATGGAGATCATAATTATACAGTGGATCGCCATAAGGGTGTTGGATCCGTGAAATCCGCTCTTCCCAGCCATACCATGAGCGCAAGGCATTGGCTTTTTTAAATTTGTTTTTTTGATTAAACAGGGTTACAAATGCAGCGCAAATATCAGCCGCATCAGTCAATGACGGTATATCTTGGACAAAGGCTTCATAGTGCTCTGGGTAGAGTTGTGCAGCCCCACCGTTAGGACAGATATACCATTCAATATCTTCTTGACGACCCAAAAACACGCCGCGCAAGATTAATCCAAGCACTGTTTTGGGCTGTTTTATCGCAGTTAACAGCGCGAGTGTCGCCCCCCAACTGCCCCCAAAAACGACCCATTGACTAATCTCTAAATGTGTCCGTAATTGATCAATATCAGCGAGTAGGTGGGCGGTAGTATTGTTGTTTAACGAGGCAAACGGCGTAGAGCGCCCGCAGCCGCGTTGTTCAAATCCAATAACACGATAGATAGTTGTATCAAACATGCGAGTATAATCATCACTGAGACCGGCCCCAGGACCGCCATGAATGAATAAAACAGGGATACCCTCAGGATTGCCCGATTCTTCAAAATATAACGCATGACCATCACTGACGGGCAAAAAACCATCATTAAAGGGTTTAGAAATTGTGTATAACTGTCGCATATAGTTGTTATTCTATGATTTATAGTCTAATTTATCTATTAATCGGCAACAAGATGCAACCATTAATCACAAGGTAAAATAAAATATGTCTCAACAAGGATCAGGCGGCAATGTGATCGCCGCAATTTGTAATGTTTTTATCCCTGGTTTAGGGCAGCTAGTACAGGGGCGTATCTTACGTGCGCTAATGTTTTTTGTAGTTGCAACAGTATGTTACGCATTAGCTGCAACCGTCATATTGATTTTTTTATGGCCGGTTGGTGTCATATTCCATATTTGGTCAATCATCGATGCGGCACGTTATCGTTCGTAACAAAAAATTACGATAATTGCGACAATGGTCTATTGTCTATTAATCGACCATCTAAATAATGATCAAAGGAGTTGTTCATGACCAGTATCCAAAAAATAGTATGTATCACTAGTTTGTGTTTATTAACGGCCTGTCAAAGTGCTTATTATAGTGCTTGGGAAAAACTCGGTATCGAAAAACGCGATATCCTCGTCGACCGTGTTGAAGATGCACGTGACTCCCAAACTGACGCACAAGTGCAATTTACCTCCGCGTTAGAAGAGTTCAGTGCGTTGATTAATTTTGACGGCGGTGAGCTTGAAGAAGTGTACGATGCATTAAATGAGCAGTACATTGACTCAGAAGTCGCAGCAACCACTGTGACTACCCGTATTGATAAAGTAGAGAGTGTTGCAGAAGCACTATTTACCGAGTGGGAAGACGAATTAACGTTATACACCAACAATAGTCTTAAGCGGGATAGTCAGCGTAAATTACGCGATACCCAAGGCAAATATAAATCAATGTTGCGGGCAATGCGTAAAGTCGAAAGCAGTATGCCACCGGTGCTCAATGCACTGCAAAACAATGTGTTGTATCTCAAACATAATCTTAACGCAAATGCAGTTGGGGCTTTGCAAGGCGAATTAGCCGTGATCAAAAAAGACGTTAAGAACCTGATTGATGAGATGAACATGGCAATTAAGCAGTCGGATACGTTTATCGCGTCCATGAAAAACTAATCACCTAATTATTACTATTCTTCTACCATTGCCTCAGGTGTTTCATCTGGGGCAAGCACTTCTTGAATCGAACAAGTAAATTCAGCGCCTAGTAGTACCACAATCCAAGATAGATAGACCCACACAAATAAGATCGGGATAACCGCTAAAGCGCCATAAATCACTTGGTATGAGGGAAAGCTGGTGACATAAAAGGCAAAGCCTTTTTTGGATAACTCAAATAAAAACGTTGCGAGTATCGCGCCACTTAATGCATGAGTAAATTTAACACGTGCATTAGGCACCAGCATATACAGTATTAAAAACCCAATAATAGCGGTTAGGCTGGGCACAGTTTTTAATAACAATGAGCCAAGCCCAGGTGTATATTCTTCGGCGTAAGTCGCAAAACCCATTAAATATGAACTGACCAAAACACTCGATCCCATCATAATAGGGCCGAGTGTGATCACCATCCAATATACCGCGAAGGTAAACATTTTGGGACGTTTTTTGTTGGTGCGCCATATCGTGTTCAGTGTCTTGTCGATATTCATAATCAACAGTAATGCGACTATGGTCAAAGATGCAATTCCAACCGCCCCCATGCCTGAGGCATTACCGACAAATTCAGTTATATATTTTTGTAATACGTCGCCGGATGTGGGGACAAAATTATTGAAAATAAATCCTTCAAGCGCCAACCGGACTTCGGCAAAGGCCGGAAATGCCGATAACATGGTAAAAAATACCATAATAAAAGGGACTAAAGATAATAATGATACGTAGGCAAGGTGCCCCGCTGAGACCGTGACTTTATCACGTTTGCAACGTTGTAAAAAATAACCCGCAATCTGCGGTAGTTGGGGAACGACTTGGTGTCGTATTAACGCCATCCATTGGCGCAACATAGATATCATGCACGGAGTCCTAGCATATGACAAATAGCATAGCTTAATTCACTGCGGTTAAGGGTATAAAAATGAAAATGTTTAACCCCTTCTTTAGCTAACACTTTGACTTGATCCATCGCAATATTAGCCGCCAATAAGTTGCGCGTAGTCTGATCATGCGCATCTAACCCATCATACATTTTATGTAACCAGTTGGGAACATGAACATTAGTAAACCCGGCAAACTTGACCAAAGTCTGATAGTTAGTAACAGGTAAAATGCCCGGTACAATGTCTAAATCAATTCCCGCTGCAGCGGCTCTATCACGGTAGCGTAAGTAGTGTGAGGTATCAAAGAAAAACTGGGTAATCGCCTCATTGGCACCGGCCTCAGCTTTGCGTTTTAGATTGAGCAGGTCAAATTGCATATTGGGTGCTTCGGGATGTTTTTCTGGATAAGCGGCAACCGAAATATCAAAATCAGCAACATCTTTTAATAAGCTTACCAAATCACTCGCGTACATATCGGTTTTGGACATACCTGGTGGGAGATCTCCGCGCAGCGCAACAATACGGCGTATACCATTTGCCCAATATTCTTTTGCGATGTCAGTCAGCTCTTCACGTGTCGCATCGACACAGGTTAAATGAGGCACTGCTGGTACACCGGTTTCTTGTTGAATGCGTTTAACAACATCATGAGTTTTATCTCGCTCACCACTATTCGCACCATATGTGACAGACATATATGCCGGCTTTAACGGTGCGAGGCGATCAACTGATTTCCAAAGCATGCCTTCCATTTTTTCGTTACTCGGCGGAAAAAATTCAAAAGAGACATCGATATCTCTAAGTTCAGATAACGATTGATTAAGAGAATCAACGCCTTGCGCGTAAGAAACCATGGGAGCACCTCAAATAAATATGTATACAATAGACGTTTAGACGTCTAAACTACGGAATATCGGTGTGATGGTCAAGCATTACTGTTTGAACTTCTGCTAATAACCTATAGCTTTTAAGCATAAATCATAATAATAACAATATTCGCTATCACGTTAGAGGTCTACTTTATGGCTAAATGGAATGGAAAATATCTTCATCCGTACGCAGAACATGGAAAAAAAAGCGAGCAAGTGAAGAAAGTCACTGTCTCAATCCCAATCAATGTTCTAAAAGTGTTAACTGACGAACGGACTCGACGACAAGTCAGTAACTTACGTCATGCCACTAATTCAGAATTGTTATGTGAAGCATTTTTACATGCGTTTACCGGGCAACCATTACCTAATGATGGGGATCTTAAAAAGGGCAATCCTAATCGTGTGCCTGAAGAAGCGCGTAAAATTATGGCACAGATGGGCTTGGATGTTGAATTAGAAGAGTCACAAAAAAAGCGCTCATAGAGCGCTTTTTTTATAGCAATATTTACGCTGCTTTGAGCGCTAAATGCTTATTTTTTACCAAGTGCACTGAAACGCTTGTTGAATTTATCTACACGTCCACCAGTATCAACGTTACGTTGCTTACCAGTATAGAACGGGTGACATGATGAACATACGTCTAGGTTCAAATCTTTACCTACAGTAGAACGTACTTTCATGACATTACCACAAGAACAAGTCGCTGTTATTTCAGCATATTTTGGGTGTATATCTTTTTTCATGGGATTACCTTAATAATTTAGGCCGTATCGCTATACAACCCGAAGCTGTACACCACACGCAATAATAAAAATGACAATCCGCATGTGCAGGTTGTCGCAAAATGGACGCGCATATTAATGTAACTTAGCGTTTTGATCAAGTATAATCGTATTATAAACCCATAATTGCACACAAATAACGATAATTCATGGCCTTTTTAGCAGTCGCAGTGCCAGTCCCATTGCGTAAGACATTTCACTACACTCATACAGGAACCGTTGAGCTTGGCAAGCGGGTTGCAGTGCGTTTTGCTAATCGTGATTTAACGGGGGTAGTGGTCAATGCATGGGAAACGATACCTGACAACATGGCGATCAATCCAGATAAGTGTAAGCCCATTGAATCGGTCTTGGATGAAACTGCTATTTTTAACCCGTCATGGCTAGCGTTATTACAATGGGTCGCTAATTACTATCAGCATCCTATTGGGGAAGTAATGCATGCGGCTTTGCCCAGGGCATTACGCAAACGCATATCGAGCCTACCAAAACCACAACTTGGGATTAGCTTGAGTCCAGAATTACAGGCAATTAATCAGCCCGGTCATGATATCAGCCAGACTGTGCCATTTATCACATTGCAACGTGCCCCTAAACAACATGCGCTAGCTTGTTATGTTGCCGCTAAAACTCAACCCAACACACCTTTGGCGATCGATGAGTCTGCAGGGATCAACAAAGCTTATTTACGTGAGGTTTTTTCGACACCATTAATTACGGCATTAATCAAAAAATCAGTCCTCGTTGAGCGCGAATATATTGCTCCATACGGTGATTGGTATGCCCAAAAAGCACCAGCATATTTTACACATACCCAAGCGCTTAAACCGAATATTGAACAGTCTGTTGCAATCAGTGGCATTACCGCACAACTAGATCAATTTGGCTGTTTTTTGATTGAAGGGATCACCGGAAGCGGCAAGACAGAGGTCTACTTACAGATCATTAATCAAGTCTTACAACGTCAACAACAAGTATTGATATTGGTACCTGAAATTGGCTTAACCCCGCAAACGGTTGGCCGATTTGAGGCTCGTTTTGGCATCGAAGTCGGAGTGTTGCATTCAGGATTGAGTGATAATGAACGTCTGAATGTATGGCAAAAAGCGCGGTTAAACCAAATTGGGTTAGTTATTGGCACGCGTTCTGCCATATTTACGCCGTTACCCGAATTGGGCATGATCATTATTGACGAAGAACATGATGATTCATTTAAGCAACAAGATGGTCTGCGCTATCATGCCCGTGACGTGGCAATCATGTTGGCCCAACGCAAACAAATACCGGTGATCCTAGGTACTGCAACACCGGTACTAGAAACGTTACATAGAGCTATGTCCGGAAAGTATCAACATTACACCTTACAAAAACGTGCTGGTAACGCTGCCACTGCGCCGGTACATATTATTGATGTGTGTAACCAGCCATTACAATTTGGACTTGCTCATACGACTATCGCAATGTTGCAAACTCACTTAGCGCAAGGCAATCAAGTGTTGATTTTCATCAATCGTCGGGGTTTTGCCCCCGCTGTATTGTGTCAACAGTGTGGTCAGGTAGAAGAATGTCAAGCTTGTGCCAAACCGATGACGTATCACAAGACTCAATCGCGTATGGTCTGTCACCATTGCTTGGCGTTTAATTTGCCACCTAGTCGATGTCAAAGTTGTGGGGCTGGTGATCTCATTACTCAAGGCATGGGCACACAGCAATTAGAGGATGGGTTGGCTCAGTTATTCCCGCAGTATTCTACTGTTCGTATTGATTCTGATTCGATGCGTGGCAAAGATACACTCAGCGATACGATCGAAGCGATTAATCAACGCCAACATCAGATTTTGTTAGGTACGCAAATATTAGCGAAAGGCCATCATTTTGCACATGTGACTTGCGTGGTGATCATGGATGTTGATGGAGCCTTGTTTAGTGCTGATTTTAGAGCGCCAGAAAAACTCGCACAGCTAATTACTCAGATTTCTGGCCGAGCGGGTCGGGCAGATAAGCCAGGTGAAACATTTCTACAAACGACTCAGCCAGGCCATCCTTTGTTACAAGATTTGGTGAATAATGGTTATGGGCATTTTGCGCGATACGCATTACAAGAGCGACAACATGCCACTCTTCCGCCGTACAGTTTTCAAACGGTAATCCGAGCTGAAGATGAAGATCCCCAGCTCACCTTACGATATTTGCAGTATGTTGCTCAGTTATTAATTAACATGCCTAATTTATCGGTGGTCGGTCCGCTTCCATGTTTAATTGAAAAAAAGCAAAATCGCTATCGTTTTATGCTGATTATTCAAAGCCCTTATCGCGATCTAAGGCAAAAAGCAGTGACCGCTATAGTGGATGATTGCACCGCATATGCAAATAAGTTACGGATCCGTTGGTCGATTGACGTCGATAACATAGATTTTAATTAATTAACTCATTACAATACACAAGATTACTTTATTCTCTATTAGGTCAATACAACGCTATGGCGCAAAAAGATTATGTGAAGCGCAAACCTTCACCACGTAAACCAGGCTCACGTTCAGGCCAAAAAAAACAGGCTAAAAGCTCTGCAAATGGAGCTTGGTTAGTGAAGTTAAAAATTCTCGCTGCGGTATTAGTGCTGGGTGGTTTTGCGTACTTTTTGTATTCGATTAAAGATAATGCTAACACTATGTCACCAGCGCCCAAAAACCCGCCTGCCGCAGAGCAAAATATTGATGAACTTGATCCTTTACCAGAATTACCTGCAGAAGAATGGGCATTTATAAAAAGTTTGCCAGGTTATGAGGTTGAAGTTGACGCCGAAGTCGCCACATCAGATCGTCGTTATTTGATGCAGTGTGGTTCCTTTAAAATATTTGACCAAGCCGACTCAATGCGAGCTCAAATGGCATTTGTTGGATTAGAACCTCAAATTCGTGGTTCTAAATCGGGTTGGTATCGAGTAATACTCGGTCCATATCCATCTAAGCGAGATGCGGAAAGGGATCGTCATGTATTGCAACGTGCCAAAATAAATTCTTGTGAAATTTGGACCTGGAATCTAACAAACTAGATTTACCTAGCGCTACACCTTGTTTTTTTAGCTTACTGCCCCACATTATTCTTATTAGGCACGCTTGTGCGATATATATAAGGAATAATTGTGACTACTATTGTATCTGTTAGACGCGGCAATCAAGTTGTTATGGCTGGAGATGGTCAAGTGTCATTAGGTAACACAGTAATGAAAGGCAACGCGAAGAAAGTGCGCCGGTTGTACAACGATAAAGTTTTGGCTGGTTTTGCCGGTGGGACAGCAGATGCGTTCACTTTGTTTGAACGTTTTGAAAGCAAGCTTGAAATGCATCAAGGTCATTTAACTAAAGCCGCCGTTGAGTTAGCTAAAGATTGGCGTACAGACCGTATGTTACGAAAGCTTGAGGCGCTCCTTGCCGTTGCGGATCATACCGGTTCATTAATTATCACCGGTAATGGAGATGTTATTCAACCGGAGGAGGATCTCATCGCGATTGGATCCGGTGGTCCATTTGCCCAGTCAGCCGCCACAGCATTACTTGGTAATACCGATTTATCTGCCCACGAAATTGCAACTAAAGCGTTGACGATCGCTGGAGATATCTGTGTGTATACCAATCATAGTCAAACTATCGAAACCCTCGATTACTAAGCCCCTATTAACATGAAGGAAGTGTGCATGTCTGCCATGACTCCCCGAGAAATTGTCCATGAATTGGACTCACATATCATTGGCCAACAAGACGCAAAGCGTGCCGTATCTATTGCCTTACGTAATCGTTGGCGTCGGATGCAGTTACCCCTAGATTTGCGCCAAGAAGTGACGCCAAAAAACATATTAATGATTGGCCCCACCGGTGTCGGTAAAACAGAAATAGCGCGTCGTTTAGCGAAGCTTGCGAATGCTCCGTTCATTAAGGTGGAAGCAACAAAGTTTACTGAAGTCGGATACGTTGGCAAAGAAGTCGAAACTATTATTCGAGATTTGACCGATATTGCTGTCAAAATGACAAAAGAGCAAGCTACGGCAAAAGTAAAATTTCGTGCCGAAGAAGCTGCAGAAGAACGTGTGTTAGATGTGTTAATTCCACCACCTAAAGACATCTTTGGTGAGAATCAAGACACTGATAACAAATCGACTCGCCAAGCGTTTCGCAAAAAACTGCGTGAAGGCCAACTCGATGACAAAGAAATCGAAATTGATGTGGCTCAACCGCAAGTCGGTGTTGAGATTATGGCCCCTCCTGGTATGGAGGATATGACCAATCAATTACAAGGTATGTTTCAAAATTTATCCGGTAACCAATCGAAGAAGAAAACCTTACCGATTAAAGATGCGTTGAAGTTATTGATTGAAGAAGAAGCGAGTAAGCTGGTTAATCAAGATGATCTAAAACAAGAAGCAATAGATACACTAGAGCAAAACGGCATTGTGTTTATTGATGAGATTGACAAGATTTGTAAGCGTGAAGGATCGTCCAGTGCTGATGTATCTCGAGAGGGGGTACAACGTGACTTGTTACCACTGGTAGAGGGTTCAACCGTGTCGACTAAGCATGGCATGGTCAAGACAGATCATATTTTGTTTATTGCTTCTGGTGCATTTCAAATGTGCAAACCCTCTGATTTAATTCCAGAATTACAAGGTCGCTTACCGATCCGCGTTGAGTTAAATGCGTTAAAAGTGGATGATTTTAAACGTATTCTAACGGAGCCTAATGCTTCATTAACAGAGCAATATGTTGCGTTGTTAGGTACTGAAGGTGTGACAGTCACATATAGTCCGTGTGGTATTCAACGCATTGCTGAGGCCGCATGGCAAGTGAACGAGCGTACCGAAAATATTGGTGCTCGACGTTTACATACCGTGATGGAGCGATTAATGGAAGAAATTTCGTACGATGCATCTGAAAAACCGAATACGACTATCACGGTAGATGTTGATTACGTTAACCATCACTTAGAAATGTTAGTGGATAATGAAGATTTGAGTCGGTATATTTTATAATACTTGGTCAGGCTAACAAAAGAAGTGCCATCTACTCTCGCTAAGTGGATGGCACGGTTTGCTTTTAACAATAAGCGCTTTAATCTTGCCAGTACTCGATGACAGTAGGGCAACCCTAAAAAACGTTATATTGAGATTAATGAAACCGTTGTATATCAGTCACGTATTTTGCAATAAGCGTGGCACGGTTTTTAATGTTCAATTTTTTGTAAATATTTGCGGCATGGAATTTTACCGTTCGCTCGCTAATATACAGCTTATCGCCAATATCTCTGTTGGTCATGCCTTTTGTAATATGGGACGCGACCTGGAGTTCTCTTCTTGATAATAAATCGAGTTCTTGAAGCATTCTAAGTTCCTTTTTTAATTTCGGTTAGATGAACAACCGTACTGGGCAAAGAATAAATTTCTTAATATCTCTATGAAAACGCTCAAATCAAACTGAGAAAAAATATTAAGAAATTCCAGAAAAGACAATACCTGTTCAATACAAATGTTAGGAAGAATCTTCATTTTTGCGAATTTTAATTGTTGTACAATCTCGCCATAGGCATGGCGGTATTTGTTTAACTATCTGATAATAATGATTTTGTTATCTGTTTTTTTTCGATAAGAAGAAAGAAAAACCCGCCGAAAGACAAGGAAACACCCCGTCTTAAGTTTATGTTAAGATTGCTATTGTACCGTTATGTTTATGTATATTTGGGTTTATTGTTATGCACATACTACTCATTGAAGATGAGATCGCGTTAGCAGAAGAAATCTGTCAATCATTGCGTAAACAGAATTATGCCGTGTCGCATTTAACGTTGGGAAAGCAAGCAATTCTCGCTGCTCGGAACGGTGATATTGATTTAATGATACTTGATCTTGGTTTACCTGATGTAGATGGATTGCAAGTACTTACTTCGATAAGAGAGCTTGGCCTCACTCTTCCAATTTTAATTCTAACTGCTCGCGGACAATTATCAGATAAAATTATTGGGCTTGATGCAGGTGCTGATGATTATTTACCAAAACCCTTTGAGCTAGATGAGTTACTTGTTCGTTTACGGGTATTACAACGTCGTTTAGGTTCGGTTGTGACCTCAACTATTCGGCTTGGTCACGTCCAGTTGCACACGGATTCGTTACTTGTTTTGTTAGATGAGGTTGCCCTGCAATTACCTAAAAAAGAATTTATGATATTGCGAGCTCTGATGGAACGTGCCGATCGAATAGTCTCAAAATCACAACTTGAAACAATGTTATATGAATGGGGTGGTGAAGTCTCGAGTAACGCCATTGAAGTGCATGTACATAATTTACGCAAAAAACTCCCAGAAGGATTTATTCAAACAATCCGTGGTGTCGGTTATTGCATCAAAAAAGAATACCCTATATCAACATGAAATCAATTCAACGACTCATTACACTGTTGTTGCTATCTAGTATAGTTGTCGCCTTAAGCGTAGCGGTTATAGCGGGCTACCAACAAAGTCAAATTAATACTCAAGCCTTGTATGACGCTGAATTACATTCTATTGGCCAGAGTTTGTTGATGGTGGATATATCCCAACAAACAACTCAGCCAGTAACCGATATGGCGATTCAAATTTGGCACGACGATGTATTGATATTTCGTTCAGCAAATACCCCTGAAGGAAGAATGAGTCAAAAATTGGGTTATTCGGATGCTAATTTTAAAGATGATCGTTGGCGTATTTTAGGGCTGGCACAAGCGTCTAAAACAATTTTTGTTGCCTATTCTATTTCACAAAAAGAAGTCTATACTGACAAAATAATTACTTCAGCCATTCTCCCACTGGTACTAGCCCTACCTGTCTTAGCGTTATTAATTGTTTCTTCTGTTCGCTTAGGCTTGAGCCCTCTAAGTTATTTAACGCAAACACTCGCAACGCGAAAATTGTCACAGTTAGATCCAATTAAAATGAGTAGTTCATTTGCTGAACTCAACCCTGTTGTGAGTACGATCAATCAATTACTTACCAAGGTTCAAGACGGGCTTACTCGAGAGAAAAGTTTTAATGGTAATGTCGCACATGAATTACGGACTCCTCTAAGTACATTGGCTATGACTTTACATAATGCAATTAGTGATTTAGAAAATCAAACTCAATCACCAACCCAAGCACAGCATTTACAGCGTTTACATAAGGGATTAAATGAAGTAAAACGGTTAACGAATGTGGTTAATCAGTTATTACTACTAACTCAGACACAACCTCAACAACATCAAATTAGATGGACACAGGTAAAGTTAGTACCGTTACTTCAAGACGTAATTGGTGATCTTTATCCGCAATTCATTAATCGTTCTCAAGCTATCGAATTAGTATGTGAAATACCGCTAGGCTCAACAATTCAATCAGAGCCTGAATTAATTGCTACTGTGTTGATTAACGTACTTCAAAATGCGAATAAATACGCAGATGAAGGCTCAACTATCATGGTGTATGTGAGGTTGTGTGAAAGTGAACCTGAATTTGTTGAATTGGTCATTGAAAATTCAGGGGAAGCTGTTTCCGATGAGGTATTAGCAAACTTAACCAAACGCTTCTATAGAGCAAGTACTCACTTACAGTTTAAAGGTTCAGGGTTAGGCTTAGCACTTGTTCAGCAGATTGTTGAGGTACATCACGGTGAAATACATTTCATGAATAGTCCATTACTTGGTGGACTTCGCGTGTCTATTTTGTTGCCATACAATGCGTAGCCAGATGACTCATAGTCACATTAATATTAGGCTTAAAATACAATGTTTAATCATTGTTTTTTTTGTAATGTTGTTTTGTATAAATGCTCATGCAAACACAATGATCATCGATATTTCTTTACAAGGACATTTATTTTATCCTAGTGAGATAATTGTACCTGCTAATACCTCTTTTAGGTTACGTATTATTAATCAAGATAATACTCCTGAAGAATTTGATAGTTTTATGCTTAATCGAGAAAAAGTGTTATTCCCTCAACGTCCTACGATTATTTATTTACCGCCTTTAGCACCAGGGCGTTATCCTTTTATTGGGGAGTATTCTGCAAGTACCGCACAGGGAGTGATCATTGTATTAGATTCTAATGAAATGCTGGATGAGCATCGCCCTGCTGCCACTCTCAATCTATCTGAGTCAAAGATGCTACAACAGCGAAAAGCGACACAGTTTTTAAAGGATAACAATGTTAATTAGTAGCGTACTTATCAGTCTTAAAACGTGCTTACCACTATTTTTGTTTATTGCAATGCTGTACACGATCCGCCCCCCTAGCAAATACTTTAAGCGAATTTTGCTACTAATAAGTGTTGGCTTATTAGTGTTGATTGGACTTAGATTAAATGCAGTAGTGTATGTGTTATTTGTGGACACATTGGAATGGTTTTATATTACATGTATGTGTGTGTTTGCGATCTTTTCGTGGCTATATTTTGCCGGATTGCCAACTAGCCTAGTAGGTAAAGCACAATCAATTATTACCATTGCTTGTATTTGTTTACATTTACCACAAAGCCATTCCCTTATGTTGTATGTCGCAAGTAAGTCAGTAACTTCAGGTACATCGTTGAGCGTTTTATTTACTGGTGTGAGTGTCGGAATGATTATCAGTATTGCCATAGCGATGATTGTTTATTTAATAGCTGAATATTTACTGTATCGGCGATATTGGATACTAGGTATGTGCGTTCTATTTATCGCAGGAAAATTATTAATGGTAGAACATTGGTTGGCACAGATTGGTTGGTTTATGTATGTTCAGCCATTGCTGAGCTTACCAAGTGTATTACACCCAGATACCCCCACAGGGATAATCATACATGCCTTATTCGGATTTAATCATGGATTGAGTATTGTGACTGTCGTGCTTTATGTCATTGCAGTTTTTATCGGTGTGCTTGTTTTTTATCACTGTGCAAGAAACACACTGGCGCATGATGGTTCTCGCGTAACATCTTATAATAAGGGCCAAAAGTATGTTTAGATGGATGTTTATGAGTATGCTTTGCATGCTGAGTTATCTGCCCCTGACGAGTAACGCAGATAGTGTGGTAGACAAGGTATATAAACCCAACATACTCCCATTTCAACGGGATATAGAATGGCGTTTGGTTTCACGAAATAGTGAACAAGGCAATCAACTATTACAACGCTTTGCGTTTGGTCATGCGTTAAGTGAGAAGTTTATGCTGGAGGTCTTTTTGCTTGCCCAACGCAATGAAAATGACGACTTTGAAATAGCAGCTTACGAACTTGAAGGACGTTGGATGCTTGGTGAACAGGGCCAATACTGGTCCGATACAGCCATGTTGTTTGAAATAGAAAAACAATATCACGGAGATGAGTATGAGCTAAGTATTGGCTTAATTAATGACAAGCAGTTTGGGCGCACTAATTTGACAACAAATATGATTCTAAAATATGCTTTTGGGCACGTGAACAAAAATGATTTGGAAGGGGAGTTCAGGATGCAATATCGCTATCGGCTTCGACCTACATTTCAACCTGCATTAGAAATATACTCGGATCGTAATTTTTTTGGTATTGGTCCAGGTTTTATGGGAATTAAAAAGTTTAGCCCCATGCGTCATTTAAAATGGGAATTAGCTTTCATCAAAGGAATAAACGGCGATAGTAAAGATCACACGCTGCGTGTTGGGATCGAAATGACCTTCTAGATTAAATGTAATTTCTCACTCATCATTACTTGTCTTCGATTCACTTAAGGTTTGCTTAAGCTAAGCTTGTTACGCTTTGGATCATTATTACAAATATAATGAAACTTTATGGCATTCTTTTATCACACTTTTATCTCATCCACCGCCCGATACCTTCTATATTTGGTAATGTTGGGATGTCTCTCTACCCTAACCATAGCGGTGACGCATGCAAAAAGCGTCAATTACCCAGCTCCTGATTTTGTTATTAAAACACACACGCAATGGCTACCAGCAAAAATGCAGCAAACAAAGTTGAGTGATCTAAAAGGCAAGGTTGTTTATGTGGACTTCTGGGCATCATGGTGCGTGCCATGTCGTCGATCGTTTCCGTGGATGAATACGATGCAATCTCAATTTGGTGAAGATCTCATCATCATTGCAGTGAATTTGGATCAAGAGCCACATTTAGCTACTAAATTTTTGCTTAATAATCCAGCTAACTTTCATGTTGAATATAACCCGAAAGGGGATATCGCTGAAGTATTTGATTTGATAGGTATGCCGAGTAGTTATTTAATTGATAAGCATGGACTAGTCAGAGTTGCGCATACTGGATTTTTTACAAACCGAATTGATCAATACACACAAAGTATTGCTTCATTAATTGCTGAATAAGGAATAGGCCATGAAAAAAATAGCTAAGTTGACCGTTGTCGGAATCATAATAACTCAAGTGGCTGGTTGTGCTAGCTTAGGCGTTAAGCCTTGGGAGCGCGATTTATTAGCGAAAGAATCGATGAGCTTAAGTGCTGAAGGTGTCGATTTAGCTTTAGATGACCACATTTACTTCTCGAAAGAAGCTACGTCCGGTGGCAGAGCTTTTGCCGGAGGAGGTTGCGGATGCAATTAAATAAAAATTCAAATATCGCAACTACTTTAGCGGCTGCGACATGTGCTTTGCTAGGAACAACTAGCTTAGCTACACAAGCTAATGACAATAATCAAAATGAATGGCAGTTTGATACGGCTATTTTATATTATGGTGAGGTGGATAGAGTAAGTTTGATTGAAGGTGTTGTTAGTGCTACTAAAGATTTTGGTGACGATCATATTTTTAACGGTAAAGTGACATTCGATGGACTAACGGGAGCATCTGGTACTGGTGCTGTCCCGCAAAATGAGAACCAAACATTTTCTCGCCCCTCTGGTAAGGGGGGATATAGCGTTGCAGTTGGCGAAACACCGCTAGATGATACGTTTAAAGATTCAAGAGTACAGGTGAATGCACAATGGACACAGCCTATAGCTCAAGATATGCGAGGTTCCGCTGGCGTCCATATTTCTAAAGAATATGATTATTTGTCGATGGGCATTAATGCTTCAATAGCGCGTGATATTAATAAAAAAAACACCACACTATCTGCAGGCCTATCTTATCAGTTAGATAGTATCGATCCAGTCGGTGGAACGCCAGATAGGTTAAGCAGTATGTCTATATTAAGTGATTTATCATTATACGATGACGATGACGATGATGATCATGGTAATACTGATCAAGTAGACAACCCTGAATACACAGCACATGAGTTAAGTTACGAACAGCGTGAAAGTAGCCAAGATAAAGACACTGTTGATGTGTTAATTGGTATAACACAGATAATTAATCGTCGAACCATTATGCAATTCAATTACGGCTTATCTATTTCTGATGGTTATCTTAACGACCCATATAAATTAATTAGTGTTATCTCTGATCAAGGAGTTGTCCAAGATACCTTATTTGAATCTCGCCCTGACTCACGCACTAAACATAATATGTATTGGCAAACTAAATATGCGATGGATAATGGGGTTATTGATATATCTTATCGCTACGCTCAGGATGATTGGGATATTCAATCACATACTATAGAGTCAAGGTTACGCTTTGAAATATCGAATGAAAGCTATATTCAACCACATCTAAGGATTTATCAGCAAAGTGCTGCAGAGTTCTATCAACCGTTTTTGTTGAATACTAGCCTTCTACCTTCTTTTGCGAGTGCTGACTATCGTTTAGGTGAAATGGATGCGATTACGTTAGGGATAAAATATGGCAGTAAAATGACTAATGGGAATGCATGGGCTGTGCGAGTTGAGTATTATCAACAAGATCCAAAAAATGCTGGTTTTGATGCACCTGGGCAATTAGCAGAATTAGACTTATACCCTAGTATTAAAGCATTAATTGTTCAATTTAATTATCAATTTTAATGCATAACCAACAAATCTCGCCAGTACTTCGCAATGATCATATCAGTGTTCATTTTGAGGCTATGGCCTCATTATGTGAGGTATTAGTAGAAAGTGAAGATATTGAGTTGGCAATGCATATCGCACAAGCTATCGCGAATGAAGCTTGGCGTATTGAACAAAAATATTCGCGCTACCGTGTTGATAATATTATTTATCGTATCAACCATGCTCAAGGCAATTCAGTAAGCATAGATAGCGAAACATGGCACCTATTAACTTTAGCTAACACATGTTTTGAAGTCAGTGAGGGTCTGTTTGATATAACATCCGGTGTGTTGGGTAACATATGGCATTTTGATGGTTCAAGCTTATTACCTTCTGCAAGAATGATTAAAGAGTGTTTAGCTTATTGCGGCTGGCAAAATATAAGATTAACGCAAGACAATGTTCGATTACCACCCGGTTACGCCATTGATTTGGGAGGGATAGGTAAAGAATACGCTGTTGATAGCTGTGTTCAGGTTGCAACAAAGATTGCTCCCAAGTGTTCTGTTTTAGTTAATTTTGGCGGCGATATTGCGGTTTCTCATCCACGTCAAAATCAACCATATTGGTTCGTAGGTATTGAGCATCCTAATCCAGAGAAAGACAGTCAACTATCGGTCACAATTGCACAAGGTGGTTTAGCTACCAGTGGTGATGCGAGGCGGTATTTAATAAAGGATGGTATCCGATATAGTCATGTACTTAATCCTCAAACCGGTTATCCAGTGACAGGTGCACCCCGTTCAGTCACGGTTGCAGGTGAAAATTGCACTCAAGCTGGATTATTAGCAACTTTGGCATTATTACAAGGAGATCAAGCTGAGATATTTTTAGAAAAGCAGGGAACGACGCATTGGTGCCTGTGGTAATCCATCAGACACCTGCGCTCAAACTAGTTGTTAATACATCAATGAATTAATGTACCCAATGATATTTGCCAGCTTTAGCATCCACTTCTAATTGTGTTGCTTGGGGCATAAATTGGCTATTATCATCGTTAAAGAAAAACGGTGTAGGAGACGATTTTTTACCTAGCTCTTGCATTGTTTCAGCAACAAATACACGCCCATTGATGATTGTATGAGAAACATATTCACTGCGTTTAATGTCGGTGAGTACATCTCCTTCAATCAAGACAATATCTGCTACTTTTCCTACTTCAATGCTACCGATCTGCTGCTCCATACCTAAATGACGTGCTCCATCAATCGTACCACCGCGCAGAGCCTCCCAAGGCGTAAAGCCACCTTGAGCCATGATCCACAGCTCCCAATGCGCAGCTAAACCTTCACGTTGACCGTGAGCACCAATATGCACGCCCACACCATTATCACGTAATGTTTTCGCGTATTTTGCTACTTCGATGTGATTGTATTGCTCGTCAGGTGCTGTCGGGCGACGAATAGAACGGCGATCTAGTAATGTATGCGGGGTATAACGCAAAAGACGTTCGTTTTGCCACACATTGGTTCGGTCATACCAATACTCTTCACCCATCAAACCACCGTACGAGACGACAAACGTAGGGGTGTAACCAAATTTTGTTGCAGACCATAATTGGGTTAAATCATCGTAGCCACGGGCGATAGGTAACGAATGCTCCAATCCAGTGTGACCATCAACCAGCATGGATAAATTTTGCTGTAATTTACCCCCTCCTTCTGGCACAACCATCATATTTAATTCACGTGCAGCCTGTAACACCCACTGGCGTTGATCACGACGAGGTTGGTTGTAAGATTTGACCGAGATTGCACCGACATCTTTCAATCGCTGTACATGGAAATACGCATCTTCAAAATCATTGATGATCGCTTTATAACCTAGACCCTCCGCACCATACAAAATCGTTCCCGTTGAATATACACGTGGTCCAACTCGAAGACCTGCACGTTGTAATTCCGCCGCCGCAAAAATCTCAGTCGTATCATTGGATGGATCATGGATTGTGGTCACACCAAATGCTAGGTTAGAAAATTGTGACCAGTTCTGTTGTGGGATGATCTCGTTACGCCCTTGAGAGCCATGAGCGTGCGTATCAATTAGTCCTGGGATAACGGTTTGACCACGTGCATCTATGCGTAAGGCGCCTTCAGGGATTGTTATGCCATCTGCACTGCCAACCGCTTCAATTATATTGTCTTTGATTAGTACCACACCGTTGCTGATAACTTCTTGCTTGTTATCGGCATCGCGCATGGTCACAATATTTCCGCCAATAATCGCCGTGTAGCCTTGTGCTTTTTTGCTAGGATGAGCAAAGGATAGATTAATACCTGCTGTGACCGGTTCACTCATTTTTGATGGGGCATCTGTGTTGGTCGAGCCAACAAACTCAAATGCTTGCGCCAATGATTGTTCGTACAAATACGGACCATGAAACCAAGTTAAAGATTGATTATCAGGAGCCCAATTTAAATATTCACCGGCACGCGCTGAGATTTGTGTAACGGGTAAGGCTGTCATAGTTGGGCTAATGGTGATTTTTTTACCATTGTCGACGAATGGCACCACATAAGTATTGTATTGGTATACAAAGGCAACCCATTGCTTATCATGTGATAGTCGGTACTCACTTACCTTATCTGCACCATATAGGTGTGTGCGTTTATCCTCACCACGTAAATCTACACTTGAAAGTTGTGTCTCACTGTAAGGTGTGCCAGAGACATATTCAGTAAAGTACACACGTTGATTATCACCGGCAAAATGCGGTTGCATGCCTTTTTTGCTGACACGTCGTGTCGAGTCATCATCCAGATTATGAACATATAAACCGGGTTCGACAGAATAGGTTGGGTCTAATAAATACCCACCTGTAAATTTACGATACGTGATCCACTCGCCATCGGATGAAAATGCAGTCTCTACATAGTGTCCTGGCTGGTCAGTAATCACTTTGCCTTTGCCACCACGGGCAGACACAATGCGAACCGAACCTAGCTCTTGGTCATGCCATGTCGTGTATACAATGCGTTTACCATCATTAGAATATCTTGGAAAATATTCATCATGTTCGGTTTGTTTGGTTAAACGTTTGGTTTTACCTGATTTAAGATCGCGCACATACAACTTACCCAACGCTTGAAATAAAGCTGTTTTGCCATCCGGTGATTTTTGTGACCAACGAAGCATTTTGGTATTAAATGAATCAGGAGCCACATCAACATCAAATCTGACAGCATCTGCGTATTGTAGTTGACTGTTGAGATGGATATTTAGCGTAGTAAGTGACTGGTCACTTACTTGTAAGCGGTGTATTTTTCCTGCAGTCCAAAAGACTAACGCTTCGCTGTCAGGCGTCCAATCAAAATAACTAAAGTAGCCTTCCGAACCAAAGCCTTCTTGCATGTCTCGTTCAAGATCTTTAAACACGGCGGTTTCTGTACCGGTTGCGAGATCTTTAATAAATAACGCTGTTTTTTCTTGGATACGTCGGATAAAGGCAATGTGTTTGCCATTAGGCGAAGGGGTCGGCACAACTGCACCGCCTGTACCTGAAATAAAGCGCTCTTCTTCACCAGTTGCACGGTCAAAACGCGTAATCGCAAACACAGATGTTAATGGGTCACGGTTATAACTAAAGCGAAAACCACCAGTAACATCTTGAGTATAATAAATATATTGGCCGTCTGGAGAAAAAGCAGGATCAGCAATGTTCTTTTGGTCTTTTAATCCATTGACGCGTTTTTTGATCGCCAGTCCGGTTCCGCCAGTATGATGATACATCCAGATTTCGCCAGCTGGGATACTGCGACTAGACATGATGCCTTTTGTTACCACAATATACTGACCATCAGGACTCCATTTAGGAGAATGAATAATGTTATTTTTTTCTTTAGTCACCTGACGTAGCTCAGTGCCGTCGATGTTCATGACCCAAACGTTAGACAAACCATCGCGATCAGAAATAAAAGCCACTTGTTTGCCATCAGGGCTGACTGCGGGATGTATATTCCAAGCAAAATCTTGAGTCAACGCTTGTGCATCACCCCCATCCATCGGACTGATAAAAATATCGCCCAATGTATCAAACACAATGTGCTTGCCATCAGGGGTCACATCTAAACTTGCCCAAGTGATTTCATTACTCTTTATGTTGACAGTATTTAATGGAAAAGGTGGCTTGAGCACATCCCATTCGGCAAAACGTTTATTCGATTTTTCATCGGTCACCGTTTGTTCTGTTGCCTCAGGATCTTGAGCAAAAATCGGCACACTAACTAACGCACCAGAAAGAAATAGTGCGCCACCGAGTAAACTCGCACGCAGACGCTGTGGGGTAATATTCATATTGTTATTCCAAAGCTAAAAAATTACCCATGACTATACACTATTCAATTTGTTAATTACATGGTAACAAATTCTTCACCACTGGTCGGATGGATAGCGACACAGGCATCAAAATCAGCCTTAGTTGCACCCATTTTGATGGCGACACCAAAGCCTTGTAATATCTCATCCATACCATGACCAATACCATGTAAACCAACGACTTTCTCATTGTCACCAGCACAGATTAGCTTCATAGTCGTGGTTTGACGATGACGAGTCACCGCGGTATACATCGCACCAAAGCTTGAATTGTATATGGTCACGTTTTCTTTACCGTATTGGGCAATGGCTTCTGCTTCAGTTAAGCCCATCGTACCTATTGGTGGGTGGGAAAAGACCACCGTGGGTATTAATGTATAGTCCATTTTTGCGTCAGTTTGACCATTGAACAAGCGTTCTGATAGTAAACGTCCCGCTTTAACAGCAACCGGCGTTAAGTCGATTTTACCAATATTATCACCTAATGCATAAATCCCTTTGGCGGTGGTGTTTTGATACTCATCGACGACAATATAACCACGATCATCAAGCTGCACATCTGTGTGCTCCAGCCCTATGTTCTGGTTTGCTGGCGCGCGACCTATTGCCCAAATTAATGCGTCAGTTTCAATCTTCACGCCTGTATCTAAGGTGACTATTAAGCTATCGTCGGCTTGTTTAACAACATTTGTGACATTGGCATGATTGATTAAGCTTGGGCCATCTTCTGCCATGATTTCAACTAGCGTATCAGAAATGGTATCGTCAAAATTACGCAGTGGCTTTTCTTTGCGTACGATTAGGTTTGTTTTCGTGCCTAATGAATGTAACACACCTGCTAATTCGACACCGATATAACCGGCTCCCACGACAACAGCGCGTTGCGGTTGTTCGAGTAAATCAAAAAATCCATCTGAGGTGATACCCAAATCGGCCCCTTCAATATCAGGAATGATTGGATAGCCGCCGGTAGCGATACTGATATGCGGCGCAGTGTAACGTTCGCCATTGACTTCAATTGTGTTGCTATCAACAAATCTGGCAAAGCCATCAATGACTGTAATGCCGCTGTTACCTAACACACGGTCATAAGATTGGTGGATGCGTTCAATATAAGCATCACGTGAAGCTACTAATGTTCCCCAACTAAAATTATTTACTTTGACATCAAAACCATAATCAGGCGCATAGCGATGAATGGCTTCGGCAACTTGTGCACCAAACCACATTGCTTTTTTGGGAACACAACCAACATTGACGCAAGTACCGCCAATGGCTTTGGCTTCAATTAATGCCACGCGTTGTCCGTGTTTAGCTGCACGATTAGCTGACGCAATTCCACCGCTACCACCACCAATACAAATGTAATCAAAAGATGTCATGTTATTCCTTATGTAATTTAAAGTCATATTATGAGAATGTTAATAGGGTCAGTGTGGCGCAAAATCAATCTAAAACCAATACTTGATTGGTTAAAACGACCAGTTCTTATTGCATTTTTAACATTGACTATTGTTTTTTGTAAGAAGAACCCTAATTATAGAGGCATACTCAGGTGTTTTATGCACATTTATGTCAAGGAATTATTATGTCTTCATCGATAGCAGATACATGGATAGATCATGTCGGTTTACCCATTTTTAGCGCGATACAACCGCAAGATATTGAAGCGGTCATCAGTCAGGCAATCGCAACATGTAAAGCAACTATTGAGCAAGTTGTCGCTGCGCAAGACACAAGTTATCATGCCGTAGTGATGCATATTGATGAGGTTGATACTCGCCTCAATGACCTGTGGTCACCGGTTTCGCATATGAATTCAGTACTCAGCAATGATACATGGCGAGCAGCGCACGATGCCTGCTTACCCATGTTATCTGAATACGGTACTTGGGTTGGTCAACATGCTGGCTTGTTCGGTTTATACCAACAGTTACGCGCAAGTGACGAATTTGATTCGCTAGATACCGCGCAACAAAAAATGATTGATAATACGCTGCGAGATTTTACCTTGTCAGGTATTGCGTTAAATGCTGACGATAAAGTCCAATATGGTAGAATTAAAGCACGCATGTCAGCATTGTCTTCTACATTTTCTAATCATGTGTTGGATGCAACAATGGCCTTTTCAAAGCACATTACCGACGAAAAATCCCTCGCAGGCGTCCCGGATTCAGCTAAGGCTGCGGCACATCAACTGGCCCAACAAAAAGAGTTATCAGGTTGGCTGTTTACCCTCGACATCCCCAGTTATTTACCGATTATGACGTATGCCGATAACCGTGAATTGCGAGAAGAAATGTATCGTGCCTATGTCACCCGAGCTTCTGAGCTTGGTCCTAATGCCGGTGAATTTGATAATACCGATATTATTGATGAAACCTTATCATTACGTACGGAGCTTGCTCGATTATTGGGTTTTGCACAATATGCACAACGTTCTATTGCGACCAAGATGGCTGAGTCAACCGAACAGGTTGTGGCATTCTTGACAGATTTAGCGGAACAGTCAGCTACTCAAGCACAAGCCGATTTGACTGAAGTCACCGAGTTTGCGGCACAACAATATGGACGTATGAATCTGCAAGCCTGGGACATTGCCTATTATTCTGAAAAGCTCAAACAAGAAAAGTACGCCATTAGTGATGAAGCATTGCGCCCCTATTTTCCTGAGAGTAACGTGGTGCCAGGGTTGTTTGAGGTCGTTTCTCGTTTATACGGCTTGGTGATCACCGAACGTCATGATGTAGATGTCTGGCATAGTGATGTTCGCTATTTTGATATACATGATAGTAATAACCAATACCGTGGTAGTTTTTATTTAGACTTGTATGCCAGAGCCGGCAAACGAGGTGGGGCATGGATGGATGAATGTCGTGTTAAGCGTCGTCGCAGTGATGGTTCATTGCAGTCTCCTATTGCCTACTTGACTTGTAATTTCTCAGGGCCAGTTGATGATCAGCCTGCATGTTTTACCCATGATGAGGTGGTCACGTTATTTCATGAATTTGGCCATGGGATCCATCATATGCTGACCAAGATCGAAGTATCAGGTGTCTCAGGGATCAATGGTGTTCCTTGGGATGCCGTAGAGCTACCGAGTCAATTTTTAGAAAACTGGTGCTGGCAACCGCAAGCCTTACAATTTTTATCTGGGCATGTCGATACCGGCGAGCCTCTGCCCAAAGATATGTTAGACAAAATGTTAGCAGCAAAGAATTTTCAATCAGCCATGCAAATGCTACGTCAGATAGAGTTTAGTTTGTTTGATTTTAAGCTACACATGCAGACTGATAAAGTGGACGTGCAAGCGTTTTTAAATACTATTCGTGACGAGATTGCGGTATTAACGCCACCAGAATTTAACCGTTTTCAAAATAGTTTTGGGCATATTTTTGCCGGTGGATATGCCGCTGGTTATTATAGTTATAAGTGGGCTGAAGTACTTTCGGCTGATGCATTTAGTGCGTTTGAAGAAAATGGCATTTTTGATGCTAAAACCGGGCAGTCATTTTTGCATAACATACTTGAAATGGGCGGTAGTGCTGAGCCAATGGCATTATTTATTGCGTTTAAAGGGCGCGAGCCTTCAGTGGATGCCTTATTACGACACAGTGGAATTGCAGCCTAACTTCTCAATATGGTCTATATTTGATTCACATCATGTATAGACCTTTAGTGAGCGTGTTTTGCTTCGATGTAAAAAACGCATCTCGTGCGCATGCGATGCATGCTAGATAATCCCGACTACATTATCCCTGCTACATTATCACCAGAGGCATATGCGATCGTCATGCTGATTTCTTGCAGGCTTAATCCAGACTGTTGTTGCCATTGATTAAATGCGGATTGGATGCTTGTGAGGCTGCGTTTACTGTTTAATCCACCATCGATAATTTTATGCGCTCTAAAGTAAGCTTCGATGTCCCGGGATAATAAAAACGTGTCTTTACCGATTGCTCTTAATGCATAAGGACCGGTGTTTCCCCCGAGTCGAGCACCATGTTGCTTTAAGTATTGCCATAAACCAATCGTATCTTCGCTCGGCCAGTCGGCTAACCATTGTCCGACAGAGCCAAATTCTGCTTGAACGTCTTTTAAAAACAACGCGTTTTGTCGGATAGTTAACACTTTATTCAAATTGCGAATGATTTTAGGGTCGGTTGCTTTTTTTTCTAGCATTTCATCGGGCATTAATATAATTTTTTCGATATTAAATTCCCAAAATACTTCTTCAAATTGCGGCCATTTTTGACGAACTACGCGCCATACAAAACCGGATTGAAACACTTTTTTGGTCATTTCGGCAAGTACCCGGCTGCTATCTATTTGTAACAGTTGAGCATGTGACTTAGGTTTATGCAGGAGTGCTTTCAGCATCGCTTCACTGCCTTTGCGTTTTACCGCACGGTCATATATCGCTTGAAATTTTTCCATTACATTACCTATTGTTTTTATTAGCTGGGTATCTGCGTGTTGGGGCACACACACGCTGTTGTCACACCGTATTATATAAGAAGTTGGTTAGCTTTAAGATCATTATAAATTATTTTTACTGCTCAGCGTGAGCTAATAAGGACTAGAGCGCGTTCAAAGGGAATATAATCGCTTTATTTTGAATGGGTTTGTGTGTAGAATTTCGGTCAAATAATTACCAATTTATACATAAAAAGGTAATGTTCATTTCAAGCATAGTCTTATTCTTCTTCTTTCAGCACAGGGGTGTCATTATGGCAACAGCTCACATTGATAATACGTCAGATGCATCTGCCGCAGATACTGTAGACCAAGCCAAGCTAAGCACTGACAATGCTGAACAGGCGGAACAAACGCATTTTGGTTTTAAACAAGTCGATACAGACAAAAAAGAATCGTTAGTCGCAGAAGTTTTCCATTCTGTTGCTGCAAAATATGATGTGATGAATGATGTAATGTCGCTCGGTGTTCATCGTATTTGGAAACGCTTTACGATTGATAGTTCCGGAGCCAGAAAAGGCCATCATGTTTTAGATTTAGCCGGTGGGACGGGCGATTTAACGGCTAAATTTTCACGTATAGTGGGCAAGGAAGGCTCGGTCACATTGTCGGATATCAATCCATCAATGCTTGAAGTAGGTAAAGACAAACTGCGGGACATGGGCTTGGTCGAAAACATCAAGTATGTCGAAGCGAATGCCGAAGATCTTCCATTTCCAGACAACAGTTTTGATATTGTCACGATGGCATTTGGACTACGTAATGTCACTCATAAAGAAAACGCATTAGCCTCAATCTATCGCGTACTCAAGCCTGGTGGGCGATTGTTAGTGCTAGAATTTTCAAAGCCGACATCCACTGCGTTAGAGAAAATCTATGACGCTTATTCATTTTACCTGTTACCCAAAATGGGTAAGTTAGTTGCTGATGATGAAGAATCCTATCGTTATCTAGCTGAATCAATCCGCATGCATCCAGACCAAGACACTCTTGAAGCAATGATGCAGACAGCCGGCTTTGAGGGGACCTCATATACCAACTTAACCGGTGGTATTGTGGCACTACATCGTGGGTATAAATATTAATGCCTATTGCGCAATTGTTATCCGGGGCGGCTGAGTTAACAGCGAATGAATTATTACAGTTTGATAGTGATTATCAAACATATCTGGCGCCCTTGGCCGAAAAATCATTAGCGATTACGTTATTGCCAGTGGATTTGACGGTTGTGTTATTTTTTACCGCTGAGCGAATAGATATTAGCGTACCGGTGAATGCTCCGGATACTAAGACAACCACCTACAAGAATGACACGTCTGACGCAAACGCTGACGATATTGCCTGTGACTGTCACTTAACATTGCAGATCTCTGCGTTGTCTGAATTGCGAGATACCAATCAGTTAACCAAACTAATCAAACAAGACAAGCTGGATATTGTCGGTGATTTACGCGTTGCTCAGCATTTAAGTGCGTTAATTAATGGTATCAATCTCGATTTAACAGAGATATTGACCGTCAAATTAGGTGATGTACCTGCACACACTATTATGGGTGTAACACATCAGATTCAATCGTATTTGCGCTATGTGCATGAGCATGCGCAAATCACGCTTGGCGAAGCGCTCATTGAAGAAAAAAAATGGGTCGCCTCACCGTTAGCGATTGCTAATTATTGTGATGAAGTGACAGACACTCGATATTGGTGTGATCGCATCGCTGCAAGAATTCAACGCCTTGAACGTCAACAAGCTCAAGCGACCCATGATGATGTAGGGAGTGAGAAGTAACTATATGGCGTCTAAACGTTTTTATCATATTGCCAAAATAATTTTGCAATTTGGCTTGGATGATCTCATCCCCAGTCATTGGATCCCGTGGTATGCAAAATTAGGGCGTTTTTCGTTGTTTTGGTTGCGCAATCGCCATCAAGATAAAACGCGCGGAGAACGTGCACGCCTAGCACTGGAAACCTTAGGACCAGTATTTATTAAGTTTGGACAAATGCTGTCTACCCGTCGTGATTTGATCCCGGCGGATATTGCTGATGAACTGGCTATTTTGCAAGACAATGTGCAGCCTTTTGACGGCAAGATCGCCGAGCAAACTATTCTTACCTCTCTGGCGATCAGCTCGCTAGATGAGTTGTTCTCTGACTTTGATTATACGCCATTAGCTTCTGCTTCTATTGCACAGGTGCATACTGCAACGCTCAATAGTAGTGGTGATGAAGTGGTCATAAAAGTGATTCGACCTGGTATTGAGCCGATCATCGAATCAGACGTTGAGTTACTCAGAAGTATTGCTGCGGTTGTCCAAAAATGGCTGCCTGATGGCAAGCGCATGCGACCGGTTGAAGTGGTAGAAGAATACCAAAAAACCATTTTTGATGAATTAGATTTAGTCCGTGAATCAACCAATGGAATGGCGATCAGGCATAATTTTACTGACTCAAGGGCGCTATATGTCCCTAAATTCTATACTGAATACTGTACTCAAGATGTGATTGTGATAGAGCGTATTTATGGCATACCGGTATCGGATATGGACGCACTAAAAGCGCAAGGCACCGATTTAAAATTACTAGCAGAACGTGGTGTTGAAGTCTTTTTTACACAAGTATTCCGCGATAGCTTGTTTCATGCAGATATGCATCCAGGCAATATTTTTGTCAGTACAGAACGGCCGCATGATCCGTATTTTATTGGAATTGATTATGGCATTGTTGGTACGCTCAACGCTCAAGACAAACATTATTTGGCCGCCAATTTTATCGCCTTCTTTAATCGAGATTATCGTAAAGTGGCACAGTTGCATGTCGATTCAGGCTGGGTACCATTAGATACGAATGTCGATGATTTAGAAATTGCGATCCGCGCGGTTTGCGACCCGATTTTTCAAAAGCCCCTAGATGAAATTTCATTTGGTCATGTGCTATTGCAGCTGTTTAATACGGCAAGACGATTTAATATGGTCGTACAGCCACAGCTTGTGCTGCTACAAAAAACCTTATTATATGTTGAAGGGTTAGGGCGCCACCTTTATCCTCAACTGGATCTGTGGTCAACGGCAAAGCCATTTTTAGAAAATTGGATGAATGAGCAAATTGGCCTAAAAGCCTTTATGCAGAAGGTCAAAAATAACGCTCCGTTTTGGGCTGAAAAACTACCAGACATGCCGGATTTATTTTTTAACACGTTAGGTCAGATGAAAAGTCTACCAGAGTTACAACAAAAACAATTTGCGATCCAACAAGCTCAACTGTTATCCAATCAAAAATCAACCTTATATGGAATGCTAGGCTCGACTAGTTTTGTAATTGGGGTGTTGTTTATGTTTAACCAGACCCCACTGCATTATGCGGGGATTGCATTTGCGACTGGCTTAGTATTTTGGTTTAAAGCGATATCTAAGATACTCAATAAAGGCTGATACTAGGGTCTAATAAACCCGTTTAAAATTGGAATAAATGCCCTTTGCCATAAAACGCTTCAAAGCGAAGGGCAATCCCATATGACGCACGAAAGTCCTCTTTGTCTAACCACAATACGAACGGCTCCAATTCAAAAAACAACCATTTACGCATGGGATTACTGCGCAGCTTAGCGCTCAAATAGACTTGCTCAGTATGGTTATTAGGCTCGGTTAACCCTTGTATGTACAAGGTATATACCAATGTCGATTGTAAATCCAAGCGATAATATCGTTGGGCTTCAATATGCCATTTAAACTCATTGCGTTTATCTGAAAAATACCAACGATGATTTAATTTATCTAGTTTTTGTCCATCATGCTCATACAGCAAAGACGCACCAACCTCAGCGCCGAGATGATCGCGATTGTAATAATACGCTTGGGCATCATATAGCAAATTGGTTTTGCTGTTGAGATTACGGATATTACGATATGTGGCACGGGCAAACACTTGGTCACGACGGCCAACACCTAACCGATAAGAGATATTATCAAATCGAGGGCTATAAAAACGCAATGCTAAAGTCGTGCTTTGCTGTCGATTTTCTACTTCGCGACTGGCTTTAACAGTATTCTCTAGAGCACTATCTTCATCATCACTGAGCAGTACATCGACTTTGTTGGTTAAGGATGGTAGCGAAAATTTAATTTTGAAACGAGTATCAATACCACTCAAATCGCCAGTTCTTGGTTCCCAACCCAGGCGAATTTTGCCAGAGGCGCCGGCGGTGCTTGTTTGAGATGGGGCGTCGACAAACCATTGATCGATGGTCTGTGCTTGGAGGTTAAACGTGTTAGTGATATTTTGTTGCCAGCGGTCGACCCATATTTGTTCTTGGGTAATGACGGGTTTACTGGGGGGTGGTTTGCTAGAACGTTGCTCAGCCGAAAATGCGCTACTCACGAAGATGAGCAAGCTAAAAAATACGACTGAGGTGCCAATATGTGTCATGCAATCACTTTAGTTAAACAATAAAAACGCCGATAAATCATTTATCGCATGTAATCTAAAACGCTTTACCCTATACTTAAAAAAATATTAGGGTTATTCTTTCTATCCTATAATCTAACTGATTTTATATCAAACCGACACAACATTAAGGAGTCAATGATGGGCGGGATTAGTATTTGGAGCTTGTTGTTAATTGCATTGATTGTGATTTTGTTATTTGGCACGGGTAAATTAAAGACATTAGGTGGCGATTTAGGTAGCGCAATCAAAGGGTTCAAAAAAGCCGTTGGGGATGACACTCATAGCGATAAAACAAACGTTGATGCGGATTTTTCTCCGGAGCAAATTAACGCTAAGGCGGACAGTGAGACAGCGAATGTCACGCAAACTACCCAGCAGCAGAACACAAAAAAAGACTAATGGCATATGTTTGATATAGGCTTTTGGGAACTACTAGTCATTGGTGTGATGGCGTTACTTATCCTTGGACCGGAGCGTTTACCAGGTGCAATTCGTAGTACCATGAAAACCATAAGCAGTATCAAAGACACAGCCAGTGGATTGAAGTCCGAAGTATCAGAACAACTGCGGATCCATGAATTACACGAAAATCTCAAAAAAGCCGAGGAACAAGGTCTAAAAAATCTTGATCCTAGCTTACAACAAAGTGTGGATGAGCTTAAACAAGCCGCAGCTTCTGTGCAGCATCCTTACAAAAAAGACCAATAGGCCGCTACATTATGGATGCAAAAAGTGGCTTAATCTCCCATTTAATTGAACTTCGCAGTCGATTGATAAAAATGCTTGTCAGTGTATTAGTCATTTTTGTCATGCTATCGCCCTTTGCCCAAGATATTTATCATATTCTCGCTCAACCATTATTGAATGCCTTACCTGATGGGGCAAATATGATTGCAACTGATGTTGCTTCACCTTTTCTGGCACCGTTTAAACTCACCTTAGTTGTCGCGTTCTTCGTCGCTATACCTTACATTTTGTATCACTTTTGGGGATTCATCGCGCCAGCATTGTATCGGAATGAAAAAAAACTCATCGCTCCGTTACTCGTGTCTAGTTCCTTGTTGTTCTATGCTGGTATGGCGTTTGCCTATTTTGTGCTGTTTCCTGTGGCGTTTGCTTTTTTGACCAGTTTTGCTCCTGAAGGTGTCGTGGTAAGCACCGATATCAGTAGCTATTTGAGTTTTGTATTAACGATATTTTTTGCATTTGGTATTGCATTTGAAATCCCAGTTGCGATAGTTTTATTGTGTTGGATGGGTGTGACGACTCCCGCGCAGCTGCGCCAAAAACGCGCTTATGTTGTGGTTGGTGCGTTTGTTGTTGGCATGCTGCTGACCCCTCCAGACGTGATCTCTCAAGTTATATTAGCGATTCCAATGTGGTTGTTGTTTGAGGTTGGGATCATTATTGGAAGTGTGTATGCCAAACCCATTGCTGCTGAAACTGAATCGACAGCAGAATAATTCACAGTACAAACATTAAGAATAACAATAACTATAAAATTGAAGGAAAGATCAATGAATCGATGCCAATTAACCATCAAGTTCGTCATCATCAGCGCTATTTTATCTGTGATCTCTGCACCTGCACAAGCGGCAGATACTCTCAATGAAGCGTTGACAAACTGCGCTGCAAAAACCAACAGTCTGCAACGTTTGGTTTGTTACGATCGTATTGCGGCAAAGGTGAATAATTACGCTAACACCGCGTTACCGGTTGCATCAGCTCCAAGACCAGTGGCCTCGACACAACCTGCTCAATCAGCTAATACTACTGCGACGGCTATTGCGCCTAAAACTGCTACTGCATCGGTAAATAATCCTAGCCAGAATGTAGCTGAGACCTCATTTGGTAAAATCAGCGAAACTGCAGATGAGATGACAGGGCAGGTCGCTAAGGTCACTAAGAATCGCAAAAACTTACAAACCATCGCATTGACGAATGGTCAGGTATGGCAACAAACACGTTCTGAAGATCGTTTATCATTATCTGCTAATCAAACAGTGATTGTTGAAAAAGGCTTCTTCGGCGCTTTTTATCTGACAACTCCTGAGAGTAACCGGCGCCTATCGGTTAAACGTATTAAATAAACGGATGGTTCGATTTACCCGTTTGCTATTAAAAGAGATTACCCATGTCATTAGTTGTTCCTAATCAATATCCCTTAGTTCGTCCTCGACGCTTACGCTCTAGTCATGGCATTCGCTCCATGGTGAGCCAGACGCAATTAAGCGTCAATGATTTGATTTATCCGATGTTTGTTCTTGAAGGTGAAGCGACCACACAAGCCATCGCCTCAATGCCGGATGTCTATCGCTATAGTATTGATACGTTGCTGGTTAAATTAGAGCAGGTTACGGCATTGGGTATTCCGGCAATCGCCCTTTTTCCAGTGACACCAAGTGACAAAAAATCATTGTTAGCAGAAGAGGCCTATAATGCCGATGGGCTAGCTCAACGTGCCGTGCGTGCAGTGAAAGCCAAGTTCCCAGACTTAATCGTGATTACGGATGTTGCATTGGATCCTTTTACGACTCATGGTCAAGATGGCATTATCGATGACTCAGGGTATGTGTTGAATGACGTGACGTGCGACATTTTAGTTAAACAAGCTTTGTCTCATGCCCAAGCTGGTGCTGATATTGTTGCGCCATCGGATATGATGGATGGGCGTGTTGGTTTGATCCGTCAAGCATTAGAGCAAGCTAGCTTTGTAAATACATGCATTATGGCTTATTCGGCAAAGTATGCCTCAAGTTATTATGGACCATTTAGAGATGCGGTCGGCTCTGCGGGCAACATAAAAGGCGGCAACAAGGCTTCCTATCAAATGGATCCGGCCAACAGTGATGAGGCAATCAAAGAGATCGCCTTGGACCTTGCTGAAGGGGCTGATATGATCATGGTAAAGCCTGGCATGCCTTACTTAGATATCGTGCGACGCGCCAAAGATGAGCTGCATGCGCCCACCTTTGCTTATCAAGTCAGTGGTGAATACGCCATGCATCAAGCAGCCTTTGCTCAAGGCTGGTTAAATGCTGAACCAGTTATTATTGAAAGTTTACTGAGTTTTAAGCGAGCCGGTGCCGATGGAATTTTAACGTATTTTGCCGTACAAGCAGCACAAATACTGCAAGGGCAAACAGCTCAATAATGTAATAAAATGGGTGTGTTTGGTGCTAAATTTGCGCTAGCACCAAGGTTTGTTTGGCTTTATGTAATAACCACTTTTCATTGGCTAATTCGGTTGTCACTAATTTGTTTTCAGCTAACCAAGCTTGGTCAATAGCCAATGTCCACTGAGAGCTATCGTTCTCGTCAATACTTAAGGCTAATGCACTGCCGTTACATATCGCAGGGGTGTGTGAGCGTTTAATATTCAAAACCACTGCTAATCGTAATACACATAATAACTGTAATAAATTTTCTTTAACCGCCGCAGGATAATCATTCAATGCATCTTCAGGAATATCACTACGGTGATATTTTACCAAATCCGAAATACATTGTTTTTGTAATTTAGTAAATCCTGACAAGGTTGTGTACTTTAAGATGTATGCACCATGTTCATGTTGTTTTTTGAAATCAATGTGTAATCCAATTTCATGCAACATCGCCGCGGTATACAGCATGTTTTTGCCGTCGAAGGCCGTCACGTTCAATTGCTGACTAACGGATTTAAACAGCGTCATGGCAGTGTGAGTCACAGCGACCGCTTGGTCTGTATCGATATGGTATTTGTTGATACACACGTTAACGGTCTGTGCCCGGCGATCGGCTAATGGTTGGTCATCTAACATGCCATAAATAATCCCTTCGCGCAGAGCGCCACCAGCAATATTCATGGTTTTGATACTTAGTTGTTCAAATAACGCGATTAATATCGCTAAGCCTGACGGGAAGATGATGCGTCGTGATTCAGCTAGACCGTCAATCTGTAATGCATCAATGTGTCCAGCACTGATACATTCGGCTTGCAGGTCATACAGGTAAGCAAGCTTAATCTCATCGTGGATACCTTTATTAATGAGCGTCTCTGTGACCGCTTGTGGTGTACCTGAAGCGCCTAGAGCTTGCTGCCAATCAAAGCATTTGAATGCATGAGCATGATCACTGATTTGTTCTGTAGCGGCATGTATTGCAGCCTCAAAGTTGGCTTGAGATATATTGCCTTGGGCAAAATAATGCTGCATGTAAGTGACACAACCCATATTAAAAGAGTGCAGATGTAACGGCTGCATATCACGGCCAACAATCACTTCTGTGCTGGCTCCGCCAATATCAATAACGAGGGTGTTGCCGGTGGTAGTGGATGTATATGCGACACCACGATATATCTCAGTTGCCTCTTCTTCTCCGGAAATGATATGCAGTTTTAATTGCAAAATCGCCTCCGCTTTTAATACAAATTGATGGGCATTAGCTGCTAAGCGTAAGGTCGCTGTTGCGACAATTTTGATATTTTCTGGCGGGATATTTTGTAATCTGTCAGCAAAGGTAGTCAAACATTGCCAACCGCGTTCCATCGCTAGTTCGTCCAGTACATTGGATGAATCTAGCCCAGCAGCAAGGCGGACTTTCTGTTTGACTTTTGACACAATCTGCACGTTGCCATTAACAACATGCACGACCACCAGATGAAAGCTATTAGACCCTAAATCAACAGCAGCGAAATATTCGCCTTTTGGCTTGAGGGTCGTTAAATCTTGATGCTGTATATGAGCGTTTTTATTAGCGCTTTGATTGTGCATGGCTTCTGCTTTTAAAATTGCCTTTTGCATTGCCTGTTCCATGGCGTTTCCTTGGTTGAAATTTAGGTGGCGTAAGATCCGTTATTAATGCACCGCTATCATAATCAGTGACCGGAATAGAATGGTTAATATAGGTTTCTATTTCGGGTAAATTCAATGCGTATTTTTCGCAGGCAAAGCTGATTGCATGACCACTTTTACCAGCGCGTCCTGTGCGACCAATACGATGCACGTAATCCTCGGCGTCATCAGGCAAATCAAAATTAAACACGTGTGATACTTTTTCGATGTGTAAGCCCCTAGCAGCAACATCAGTAGCTACTAAGATGTCTAGTTTACCTTTCGCAAATCCATCCATGATAGACAAGCGTTTCTTCTGAGGTACATCGCCGCTCAGCAAGCCAACTCGATGACCGTCGGCCACCAACCACGCGGTGACGTTTTCACATACATGTTTGGTATTGGCGAATATGACTGCTTTTTCGGGCCATTCGTCCTCTAGCAAAGTAATTAATAATCTAATTTTGTCGTCATCTGATGGATAGAATAGCTCTTCTTTAACGCGTGTGGCGGTTTTTCTTTCGGGTTCTATTTGGACATGAGTCGGATTATTCATTTGTTCATAAGCAAGTTCTTGCACGCGATAGCTTAACGTTGCTGAAAACAACATACTCAAGCGTTTGTCTGCACTTGGCATACGTCTAAACAGATAACGAATATCTTTGATAAAACCAAGATCAAACATACGGTCAGCTTCGTCAAGTACTGCTACCTGGATATTGTCTAAGGTGAAAATACCTTGTTTATAATAATCTAGAATACGGCCGGTGGTACCAATAACAATATCTACACCATTTGTTAGGGCTTGCCGTTGTTCTTCATAACCTTCGCCCCCATATATAAGACCGAGTGACAAACCTGTGTGCTTACTCATTAACTTAGCATCATTATATATCTGGACGGCAAGTTCGCGAGTTGGAGCCATTATAATCGCTTTTGGTCCTTTCTTCGTATTAGGATGGGCTAGTAAATAGTGAAACGTCGCAGCCAAAAATGCGATGGTTTTACCTGTACCCGTTTGCGCTTGGCCAGCGACATCTAATTCTTCGATTAGAGGTGGCAGACTTAAAGCTTGAATCGGTGTACAATATTCAAAGTTTGCTTCGGAGAGCGCATCAATAATTAATTTATTGAGCTTTAAGTCCGAAAAACGAGTATCTGTTAAATGAGTTGTTTGCATTAATTATTATTCAGTGCTTGCATTAAAAACTATTTCTATATAACACTATGGTGAACAAATTGAAAGTATCACCAACTTGGAGAATAAAATGAGCGACAAGATTATCACGTTATCTGATGATAAATTCGAAGCCGACGTTCTAAATGC
>CAKZLI010000020.1 GCA_937125395.1 uncultured Glaciecola sp. | reverse complement strand
GGTGCCGACTGCCGGAATCGAACTGGCGACCTACTGATTACAAGTCAGTTGCTCTACCAACTGAGCTAAGTCGGCACGTCATCAAGTGGTGCGTATAGTATAGATAACGTTTATCCTTGGCAATACCTATTTCAAAAAAAAACACTAAAAAAGTGAATTAATTTGATAAAACACGCTTTTCGTTTAATTTTTCAACGTTTAGGCTTGTTTTTGCTAGTTGTACTAGTCCTAAAAGGACCAAATTATCAAAATAATAGGTCGCTTTGTTGGTGTTGCTCAAAATTTGAGTCGCATCGCCACCACTGATAATGACAAAATAATCATCACAATTTTGATTTAATTGTTCACAGGCTAGGTTGACGACACCATTTAATTGAGCAAGGCATCCTTGATGAACACATTCTGGCGTGTTTTTGCCTAAAAATAATGTCGACTGTGATGTACTCTGTTTGGAGTCTGTAAACACTTGTTCGGTATTATCTAATAAACTCGCCGTTAAAAGTTGCAAGCCTGGTGCTATCCATCCACCTAAATGAGCATGCCGATATATCACATCACAAGTGATGGCTGTTCCTGCATCGACGACGACAAAATGACTTTGTTCTGGAAATAGCCCCACCGCAGCGCTCATTGCTAACCAGCGATCGACCCCCATATTACCGACTTGGCTATATCCATTCGTCAAAATACTGTGGTTAATTCGTGTGTATGCTTGTGTGCTGGCGATAAACACAGGTAAATTTTGGGCTAACGCCTGTGCGCTCAGTGCCTCAAGCCAATCAGGTGAGGTGACACTGCTAATGTACACTGCACTGACAGATTCTAACAAACTCAATGGATGGGTTTCATTTGCCACGTATTGGATATCTAATGTGAGTTGTATCAACTCAACATCATTGATCTGTTCAACATCCAACAACACATATTTGGTGCGCGTGTTGCCAACATCAATAAATGCAATGGGTTTATTTGGCACGGACACTGATCTCACCTCCATGGAAACTTTTTACTTGACCTGCAACGTCCACCAGTAATGCACCCTGTTCATTGATCCCGATACATGTACCACTGATAATATCTTGCCCAAAGTGTACATTTATCTCTTGCTGGTCAAACACATTGAGCGCTTGCCACTGGGCGATAAAAGGTGCCAAACCATGCGCTTCAAACTGCAACATATACTGGCGTAACTGATGGATTAATTGAGCGGTAAGATGGTTTCTATCTACCATTTGTTCATCTAGCTGACTCTGTAAATCAGTAAACGGTTGTTCAATACCACCGATACCATCAGGAAGGTTAACATTTAGCCCTACCCCAATCACACAATGTACCGAATCGCCAACCGAACCTTCCACTTCAATTAGGATCCCTGCGATTTTTTGCATATTCACATATACATCATTTGGCCACTTTAGCTTGGCGGTATCTACCCCACATTGTGCTAATGTCGCATGCACAGCCAATCCGACCACTAACGACAAACCGGATAGGGTTTGATAACCACCAGCAAAACACCAATACATCGATAAATAGATACTGCTGCCAAACGGTGACACCCATTGCCGTCCATGCCGACCGCGTCCGGCAGTTTGTGCTTCGGCGATACACGCAGTGCCAGAATCTAAGGATTGCAGATGTGTTTTGATATAAGTATTGGTTGAATCAATAATATTTAGGACATGCAGATTTAATGGTTCGTTTTGACTGCCAGAACTTGCTTTATATAACTGCTGATAATATTGACTGATGCTTATAGCAGACAGCAGCGACAAAGGAGCACTTAATTTATATCCTTTGCCTTTGACTGAATAAATATCCAAGCCCAGGTGTTTGAGTCCGTCAATGTGTTTTGCCACTGCCGTTCTCGAAACACTGAGTTGTGTGCCTAATACTGTTCCTGACATAAATTCACCTGGTGCCAGTAAGCGCAATAATTGGTTACGAGTGCTATGCATTATAATGTGACCCTCTGTCGCGCATCCATTAGTTGTACTTCGTGCTCAAGTGCAATATTAAATTCTGCATACACAGCTTGCTTTATAGTTTGAGCAAATGCGATAAGATCCTGCCCTGTTGCATCCTGTAAATTAGTCAGCACGAGCGCTTGCTGCGGATGACATTGCACTCCACCTTGCATCGTCCCCTTAAATCCTATTGTATCAATCAGCCAAGCGGCTGGAATTTTTATCAAGCCTTGCTCTGCATTGACCATATAATGAGGCGCATCGGGGTAATGAGTTAGTATCTGCTTGAATAAGCTTGTGTCGATCACTGGATTTTTAAAAAAACTCCCCGCATTCCCGATTTGGGCAGGGTCAGGCAGCTTGGCTTGTCGAATTGCAATAACCGTATCATATACACTCTGTATCGTAGGTGACATCAACGCACTCAACTCACCGTATTGGGTCACTAAGGTATGTTGCTTGGGTAATAAGAAGTTGACTTGCGTAATGAACACTTTGTCTTTTAATGCATGTTTAAAAATCGAATCACGATAGCCAAATTCACAAGCGGCACCGGTTAACGTGATTATTTGTTGGGTAGCTAAATCGAGATATTCTACCGATTCGATGAATTGGGCGACTTCAACTCCATAAGCACCAATATTTTGTATCGGCGCTGCGCCAACGGTACCCGGTATCAAGGCTAAATTTTCAAAGCCTCCGATCCCCCGCTGCACACATTGTGTAACCAATGCATGCCAGTTCTCACCAGAAGCCACCTGAATTTGAATATGATCACCTTGCTCGTTAAATACAATACCGCGCAGATGGTTTTGCCATACGACACCGATATAATCTTCTGTAAAGACCGTATTTGAACCCTCACCAAGAATAATAAAAGGGCAACCTTGTTGATACGATTCATGCAATGTTTGAGCATGCTCATCAATCTGGTGAATTGGGATCACCTGCTTAGCGCGATAAGGTAAACCAAAAGTGTGAAGTGATTCGAGTGAGTGCATGGATTACCTTGTGCAAAAAATATGGCTCGTCTAACAATCCAGTGAGTATACCAGTGAGCCAAAAACCCAAGCAATATATATATTGGCTAATATTGTTAATATAATGTTATAGAAATTGAACTTTTTGTGTTGTATCTTGACTAATTATTCAGGTAATAGCGTATTCGAGTTTAAGGTGTATTTCATGTTATTAAAATCTGTTGTCAGCGTCGGTGTTTTATCAGCGTGTATTACATTGAGTGCATTTGCTGATGCTGATACACAAGTTCAGGTACAAGCTAGTGAAATAGCTAAGCAAGAACGTGCCTTAGATAACAGTTTTTTTCAACAACAAGTCCAACAAAGTATGTCACCGGGTCGCACAGTTCGCACTTTAATTGGTCATTACCCACAAAGTGCGACCAGTATTGTGGATATTGCATTGGATTTATACCCTGAGCGCTACAAAGAAATAATTCACAGCGCCGTATCTGCATTACCTTCATCTGCAGAAGATATTGTGACTATCGCTGTCAATAAAGGTATCACTGAATGCGAGAGCATCGTAGAAGCTGCCATCAAAGCTGAGCCTAGTTATGTGAGTTTCGTTGCAACCGCAGCTGCAAACGCATCTCCTGAAGATTTTAACGATATATTACGGGTTGCAGTAATGACTGAACCAGACTCAGCAGACAAAATTGTGCAACACATGGCGACTTCCTTTCCTGAAAAAATAGCCGAGATACTTTCTAATACCATTAAGCATGTGCCACTTGTAGGTGAGTATATCGTTGATGCGTTATTAGCGGTATTTCCAAATAAAGCAGAAGAGGTGGTTTCGGTCGCGGTACGAGAATCATCTGCCGATAGACAACAAATTGAGCGCATTATCGCAACCGCATTAGATGCCGGTGTAACGCAAATCGATGTCACAAGATTTGCCTCTATGGGTGGCGCAACTGATGCAGAAATAACCGCAGGTGTTGGTCATTCTGGTCAAGCATCACAACCTGAACAAGTCCCTCCAATCGATTAATTGAGTGTAACTCTGCAGCACCTCTCTCTATCTCGTTGCGAGAAAATATTCCTTCTTCATTTGTGTTCGCGGCTAGCTCTTAAACGATGTAAAATTATATTTACACTTTGTATTTCCACTTACTCCATTTATGGTATTACTTAGTTTATACCGTCAACGAACAAACCCTATGTAAAGCCTATCCAAATATATTACACTCGTCGCAAATTTATTATTAAGGAAACACTCATGTCTGATTTATTTGATAACCCTATGGGCCTTGATGGCTTTGAATTTATCGAATTTGCCTCACCCACTCCTAATGTACTTGAACCTATCTTTGATATGCTGGGTTTTACCAAAGTAGCAACCCATCGCTCAAAAGATGTGGATTTATATCGCCAAGGTGACATTAATCTTATACATAATAAAGAACCCAACAGTACTGCAGCCTATTTTGCTGCAGAGCACGGTCCGAGTGCGTGTGGAATGGCATTTAGAGTCAAAAATGCACAACATGCCTATGCCCGTGCTATCGAACTAGGTGCTCAACCGATAGAGATCCCAACAGGGCCTATGGAATTGCGTTTACCTGCTATTAAAGGTATCGGTGGTGCACCATTGTATCTGATTGATCGATATAAGGATGGCTCTGCAATTTATGATATTGATTTTGATTATATTGAAGGCGTGGACCGTCATCCCGTTGGCTGTGGATTTAATGTCATCGACCATCTTACGCATAATGTATATAGAGGGCGTATGGGATTTTGGGCAGATTTCTATGAGAAGATATTTAATTTTAGAGAGATTAGGTATTTTGATATTAAAGGCGAATATACTGGCCTTTTCTCAAAAGCGTTAACGGCGCCTGATGGGCTTATTCGTATTCCATTGAATGAGGAGGCGACTAAAGGTGTTGGTCAAATCGAAGAGTTTCTAATGAAATACAACGGTGAAGGGATCCAACACATTGCATTTTCTTGCGACGATCTACCTGCCTGCTTAGACCGATTAACAGCACGTGGCGTTCCATTGATGAAAGCACCACCACAGACTTATTACGACATGCTTGAAGGCAGATTACCTGGACACGGCGAAGATATTGAGACTTTACAATCTCGTGGGATATTATTAGATGGTAATACTGAGGACGGACCTAAGCTCTTATTACAAATCTTTTCAGATACCTTAGTTGGCCCAGTGTTCTTTGAATTTATTCAACGTAAACAAGATGATGGATTTGGCGAAGGTAATTTCAAAGCTTTATTTGAGTCAATTGAACGAGACCAAGTAGCACGCGGAATCATTGACGCGTAATAGTGTCAATTAACGTTAGGTCTATGATCAAAAAACCGAGCATATAGCTCGGTTTTTTATATTACTAACGTTAATTAGTAAAAGAGTAAATTACTCTTCCGTTATTTCAACCACTTCTTCGGCTTCAACAACTGGACGGTCAACAAACTCAACGTACGCCATAGGCGCTTTATCACCAGTACGGAATCCACATTTTAAAATGCGAATATAACCACCTGGACGAGCTTCATAACGAGGCCCTAATTCGTTGAACAATTTACCGACTACTTCTTTATCACCTGTGCGTGCCATTGCTAAACGGCGGTTAGCTACGCTATCTACTTTAGATAATGTAATTAACGGCTCGATAACACGGCGAAGTTCTTTTGCTTTAGGCAAAGTAGTTTTAATCACTTCATGCTTTACCATTGAAGAGGCCATGTTTTTAAACATTGCTTTTCTGTGGCTGCTGTTGCGATTTAACTTTCGACCACTCTTACGATGGCGCATAGCTTAATCCTTCTTTCAAGTAGCGTGTGCTAAGCACACGCTATACATCTTAGTCGGCAATACTTTCTGGTGGCCAATTCTCTAGGCGCATGCCTAAAGATAATCCACGAGATGCAAGCACGTCTTTGATTTCTGTTAATGACTTCTTACCAAGGTTAGGAGTTTTAAGTAACTCTACCTCAGTACGCTGAACAAGGTCACCAATATACTGAACCGCTTCTGCTTTTAGACAGTTAGCTGAACGTACGGTCAACTCTAAATCATCCACTGGACGAAGTAGGATTGGATCGAATTCTGGCTTCTCTTCTTTTGCTTCAGGCTCAGATACATCACGTAAGTCTACGAATGCGTCTAGCTGTTCTGCTAAGATAGTTGCTGAGCGACGAATCGCTTCTTCAGGATCCAACGTACCGTTAGTTTCCATATCAATTATTAGCTTGTCTAAATCCGTGCGTTGTTCAACACGGGCAGATTCTACTGAATAAGCAATACGTTCAACCGGGCTGTATGAGGCATCAACCAGTAAACGACCAATTGGGCGATCATCTTCTTCAGAGGAGCGACGAACTGATGCAGGCACATAACCACGGCCAGTCTCAACCTTGATACGCATGCTAATGTCTGCATCACCAGTCAGTGTACAAATAACATGCTCAGGATTGATAATCTCAACGTCACCATCATGCTGTATATCACCAGCAACAACGATACCCGCTCCAGATTTAACCAAAGTTAGTGTTGTCTCAGTTTTACCTTCTAGACGTACCGCTAAACCTTTAAGGTTTAGTAATATCTCGATTACGTCTTCTTGCACGCCTTCCTTAGTACTATACTCATGTAACACACCATCAATTTCGACTTCAGTTACCGCTACGCCTGGCATAGAAGATAATAGAATACGACGAAGTGCGTTGCCTAAAGTGTGGCCGAAACCACGCTCTAAAGGCTCAAGTATGACCTTGGCGCGAGTTGGAGAGATATTTTCAATCTCTACCAATCTTGGTTTTAGGAATTCAGTTACAGATCCCACAATGCGTCCCCTTTAGTTAGCTTTACTTAGAGTAAAGTTCGACAATCAACTGTTCGTTAATTTCTGCAGATAGGTCAGTACGCTCTGGAACACGTTT
>CAKZLI010000019.1 GCA_937125395.1 uncultured Glaciecola sp. | reverse complement strand
GATCCATTTGATTTTTATGAGAAGCTAGGACTTACATTCTCCAATGAGAAGGGTGAACCTGTTCCGGCGAAGCAAAAAGTTCGTGATCTTGGTGTCTCGGCGCAGCTGAACGATCTTCGCAAGCGTGGGCCAAAGAATGAAATGCTGCCATTATTTAACTTCATTAAAGACAATGGGCGCGTGAAGACTGGCAGTAAATTGGCGGCTGAACTTCAGGCGATAGGGATCACTCCAAAGACAAATGTTGGTTTGTTTAGTGGCACAGGTGAGTTTGGTGATGCTGACAATATTGTGGCATCAGAATTTAATGAGCAGTTTGGTGTTGTGGCTGAAGAAGATGATAATGGTTATGTGGATCGTAACTGGCTTCTTGAGAAAATCAGTGATGGTTCATTTGGACAAAATGAGCAAGATGACCTTGATATTCTGGAAGATCAAATCAATCAAGCTGGTATCGATATTAATCAGGACAATGACAGCATTATTCGCGAGCTGTTTGCTGATGAACGTGAAGAGATGTTTCAGTCTGCTGCGCCGTTACCTAATCTTGAGAAAAATTCAACAGGCCCGATCCCAGCGGTTGTAGCAATGGCTGAAAAATATAATGAGCAGATCGGTAATGTGCATCGTAGGCAAGCGGAATATGTAAAGGTTGATGTAGCCTTCGCACAGAAGGTCGCTCAAGCATATGAAGATATGGCTGATGATCCAAGTGATCCAGCAGTGAAAGCCGCTTATGATCTAATGATTAATGAAACAATCGCACAATTTCATGTTATTCAAGATGCTGGAATGGTGTTTGAGTTTATCACTCCTGATATGGATGATCCATATTCTGAAGGCCCGAAGATGGCGATTGAAGACATGCGTAACAATAATCACCTATGGGTATTTCCGACCGAAGATGGTTTCGGGACAATCAATGAGGCTGATGTAAATAATCCATTATTGCGTGAAACTGATGTTGTGATTGATGGTCACAAGTTGGTTGCTAATGATATATTTAGAATTGTTCATGATGTATTTGGTCACGGATTAGAGGGCGCAAGATTTGGCCCGAGAGGTGAAGAAAACGCATGGCAAGCACATGTCCGTATGTATTCGCTGGAAGCAGCTCGTGCCATGACTACTGAGACAAGAGGTCAAAATTCTTGGCTTAATTTTGGGCCTTATGGTGAGGCTAACAGATCAAACCCTAAAGAGACAGTATATGCAGACCAAAAAATTGGGCTGTTGCCATTGTGGGCAACGACCAGTAATATGGCTGCGGATCAGGAGAGTACAGATGACCGAGGAACTTTACGAGGACGAGACAGCGGCGACAGTTCGCAGGTCTCAGAAGATGGACAAACTGAAGAAGGTGACAAAACAAAAACCGAAGCCTTCAAAAAGTGGTTCGGAAACAGCAAAGTAGTTGATGATAGTGGTGAGCCTTTGGTGGTTTATCATGGGACGGATGCTCAATTTGATGTGTTTGATATTGAAGGTGTGTATGAAAAGGCCGCTTATTTTACCGCCAACAAAGAAACTGCAAATTCATTCGCTGATGAGGATGGCGGGAACGTTATGCTTGTTTACCTGTCAATACAGAACCCTAAGACTGTGAATGCTCGCGATATTCAGCAATCATCTGATATTCAAGGTGGGATGTTGAGGTTACTTGATCAGATCAGGGAGGAGGGTTATGATGGTGCAATACTTGTGGATGTTGAAGAGTTTGGAGGCACATCTGACCAGTATGTTGCTTTTGAGCCTACTCAAATCAAGTCAGTTCATAACGTAGGCACATTTAACGCCAACGATCCTCGTATGCTTTATCAGGGAAATACAAAGCAACTTGATCCTAAGGTGACAGCAAAAATTCTTCATTCGAACAATGTGGACATCGGACTAAAAACAAGAAAAAATCAACGTTTTTGGCGGGGTGTTAGCTCATCATCTGGCTTTAATGGGGCTACATATGGTCAAGGCTTATATGTTGCTGCGTCTAGGTCGGAAGCGAAAGATTATGCGGGTAATGACGGGAGATTGGAAGAGATGGATATTACCGATCTTCCCAATAACCCTTTGCGCTTTGATACTATTATGGAATATCAAAATTGGTTACATCGAGCACAAAAGGACTTGGGGTATAAGGGGCCGAGAGACTTCAATGAGGAGTGGCTCGATATTGGTGATTTTATTTTGTCTTTATCTGATGAATTGGATGGCATTCAAATTGGTAAAGGGTCAGACGCAATTTTTGTTAATTACAATGGCAGGAAACTCAACCAAACTGAGCGCGGTTTCATCAAAGGTAACTTCGGCGACATCAATAGTAAGTTTGAGATCGTAACTCTTAAAGATGCAAACATGTCCACACTACTCCATGAGACTGGTCATCTATTCCTAGAAATGATGAACCGAGAAGTTCAAATGGATGGCGCACCACAGCGCGTACAGGACAATATGGCAGCAACTCTTGAGTATCTTGGCGTTGACAGCTTCGACCAAATCGAGACTGAGCACCATGAGAAATTTGCTAGAAGTTTTGAGGTTTATCTTCGCACTGGTAAAGCTCCGACACTCAGGTTGCGTAGGGCATTTGACAAGTTCAAAGCTTGGTTGGTTCAGGTATATGAAACACTCAGAGGCAACTACGATATTGAGATGAGTGCTGACGTTCAAAATGTATTCAATACGCTGTTGGCAACCGAAGAAGAAATCTTAGAAGCTGAAGAACAAACTGGCTTTGAAATGAGCGCAGAACTTACAGAGCTTATGAACGAAGAAGAGCAGGCAGAATATCGCCGGAATGCTGAAGACACTCACAGCGAGGCTTACAATAAAGCTCTTGCTCTAAAAATTCGTGAAGAACAGCGCGATCAAACTAAGACATGGCGTGAAAACCGCAAGCGTGTCGAGGGTGAGGTCACTCAGGAGCTTTACAAAGAACCGATCTATCAGATATGGAACCTAATCAAGAAGGGTGAGTTCTTCGAGCAGGAGACCCCTGACCATCTAAAAGGACAACGCCTAAACAAACAGTCATTAATTGATGTGTTCGGCTCTGAGGGCGTCTTAAAAGAACTTCCTCATGGTATGTATAGTGTTGATGGCGGTATCGATGTCGAATACCTTGCGGATCGCATGGGTTATGAGACATCGAATGCACTACTTGAGGACTTGGTAAATGCTGAGAAGCCAGCTGATGCGATCCAAGCGCGTACCGATCAGCGTATGGCGATTGAGTATCCGAAGGTTGGTGTCGCTGAGATAGCTTTGAAGGCCGTTCAAAACAACCGTCAATCAATTTTTCTTGAAACAGAGTTGAAAATTCTACGTAAGAAAAATAAGAATGATACGGGGTATTACAAGGTTGATGTTATTCGAGAAATCGTAAAGGATGCTATAAAAACTATGCCTATCAAGCAAGTGATGGGTAAGGCTCGCACGTATCTCGCGAACAGTCGTAGAGCTGGCAAGACAGCCGAGAGAGCATTGATTGCTAAAGATTACGAATTGGCTATGGAAGAGAAGCGCAAGCAGCTTCTGAATTATGAAATGTTCAGGGCCATATCTGACGCAAAAAGCAAGACAGACAAAATGAAATCTCGTCTGTTTAAATTGGCGAATAAGAAGATTAATCCAAAAACAATGAAGCCTGAGTATATCGAGCGCATTAAAGACCTTCTATATTCATATTCATTTGCTGAAGTGAATAAACCAAGAGAAGCCAGAAGAGCCATTGAAGCCTTAGAAAAGTTCGTTCTTGAGCAAAATCAGAACGCTACAGACGAGGGCAGGGTACAGATACAGGTATCTCCACGATTGATGGAAGCCTCAGACGTCACTGATTGGCGTGATCTTACCTTTGACCAGCTTGGCAACTTGGATGATGCAGCTAAAACATTAGCTCACATCGGTCGTAATGAAAGTAAGGAAGAGCAGGAAGCTCACGCCTCATTGACTAATGAGATCGGGCTGTCCATTGAAGATAATGTTCGTGTGCGTAAGAAGTGGGGAACTATTGCAGACCAGTCTAGCACAAATAGTAACCCTTGGAATACTATGAAGAGCATCCCCGCATACCTTCGAAGACTGCCTTCTTTGATTAATGAGCTTGATGGGTTTACTTTTGATGGGCCTATGGCAAAAGCTGTACTTACCCCACTTGAGGATGCTGCCGTTAAACTTGATGAAATGCTTACTCCAATTCGCGACAGATTAAGTGCCAATCAGAATAAAAGTTATAATGTTAAAGAAACCATGGCAATGAAGTTGCGCAATATAAAAGTTAGAGAGGGAGAAATGATTTCGAAAGAAAACCTTCTTGCTCTCGCACACAATTGGGGTAACCAAGGAAATCGTGATGCTGTTTTGAATGGTGAAAAAACATTTAATGGTTTAAATGAAGCAGATATTGAGAACATCTTCAAAGATCATATGACCAAGAAAGATTGGGATTATGTGCAAGAAAATCTTGATATTGTTAATTCACTTTGGCCTGAAATTTCAGAGCTACAAAGACGTCAAACAGGCACTATTCCTCCGAAGGTTGAAAGCACAGTGATCAAGACTGAATTTGGTGAATATGCTGGTGGATATTATCCATTAAAATATTCTCCATTAAACAGTAGGGTAGCTAACCAGAAAGCTCGTGAAGCTGCAACTACTGCGCCCGTGATCGGCATAGCTGCATCAACTACCAAGCACGGCCACACAGAAGAGCGTGTCGCTGGGCATGGATTTGATGTGCAATTAAGTATGGACGTGATGTATAATCACCTTGGATCAGTTATTCATGACCTTGCGTATCGTGAGGCGATACAAAGCGCGGCTAAGGTTATGCGCTCAAAGCCTGTAGCCGATGCAATAATAAAAACAAAAGGGCTGGATGCATACGAAGCGATGCAATTAATTCTGTCCGCGCAAGCTACGGGTGATGCAGGCCATCTTAAAGGAATGGAGAAACTGTCTAAATTTATGAGGTTGAATTTTGCCATTGCTGTGATTGGCTTAAATATGCGTTCAATCCTCACTCAGCCCACTGGTATGCTTCAGGCGTTTGTGTCTAATAAAGTTGGGTTCGGATACATGGCAAAAGCACTGGCTCAATTTACTGCTGGTGGTTTGAATATGAGAGCCAACATCAAAGCAATCCATGACAAGTCCCCTTACATGAAAAACAGATCGAAGGTGTTTCGCAACGAGCTTCGTGAGCAATCTAATAAGATTGGTGCCTCTGGCATTAGGGATAACATGGTTGCAGCTAGCTTTTATCCTATGATTAAGATGGACGCTATGACCGCTGGTATCGTTTGGAACGGGGCATATAACAAAGCTCAAGACCAAGGGCTTAGTGAAGAACAGTCTATTAGGTATGCTGATCGCATGGTGCGCGATACACAGGCTTCTGGTGAACAATATCAACTTTCCGGACTGACCAATAGCAATGAGATTGGTAAGAACTTAACAATCTTTGGGTCATATTTTTCAGCAACCTATAACTTAACTGTAGAAAGTTTTCGCCAAGCTAAAACTCAAGGCAGCGCAAAATCGTGGGGCACCTTTGCGATGGACATGGTTCTTCTTCATGGCGTCCAAGGAATTCTTGCATCTCTATTACTTGAACATTGGCCCGAGGAAGATGATGAATGGGGTGCTTGGCTGATGATGGCTTTGGGTTCTCAAGTCACTGGTATGGTTCCTGTTGCATCCAGTGTGTTTAGGGGGTCTATAAATGGCTTTGGTGTAAATTCATTTGCCGCTGACGCGACTATCAATACGACTATCAGGGCTGGTCAATCGATTGTTAAAGATATCGAGAATGGTGAGTTATCTGAGGGGTCGATAAAGGCAATGGCAAGAGCTAGTAGTTATGTACTAGGTGTTCCTGGCGTTAATGGTGCGATCCGTGCATATGAAGTATTAGAGGATGATCCTGACGCAGAGCTTCTTGATATTTTATTAAGGCCAAAGCAGAAATAACTTGGAGAATGATCATTGTTTGGTATAGTGACATAATAGCAACACTTGGGGGTGTATAGTAATGACGATTTCAACAACGAACAGTATAGCTGTTCTTAATGGTAACGATGCAACAACTTCATTCCCTGTGGGGGTAAAGTTCTT
>CAKZLI010000018.1 GCA_937125395.1 uncultured Glaciecola sp. | reverse complement strand
CGAGAATTCTCACCAATCAGCATCATGGTTGTACCAAGCACTGTCTCAATGCCATTACGAGTAGCAGCCCCTGTTCTAAGTTCTTTGCCTATAGCAACATTGGCAACATCACTTATTTTTACAGGAATACCATCGTTCTTTTTGATGATGACATTGAGGATTTCATCCATTGTCGCAAGTTGCCCGATGGAGCGCACTAACACTTGTTGTCCGTTTTGCTCAATATAACCCGCGCCACGGTTATCATTATTTTTACGTAATGCATCAGAAACGTCTTCAAAGCTTACCTGATGAAAAAGTAATTTTTCGGGTTTCGGCGTTATATGATACTGCTTGTTATAGCCGCCGATGCTGTTGACCTCAATGACGCCTTTAACTTGAGCCAATTGCGGTTTAATGATCCAGTCTTGTATTTCTCTTAAGGCAATAGCGGTATAAGGCTCTCCATTAGGCATTTTAGCGTCAGGAGAAGCTTGTACGGTATACATAAATATTTCACCAAGCCCTGTGGAAATAGGACCCATCTCTGGCTCTAAGCCAGAGGGAATAACGCCTTTTATCGCAGCTAATCTTGCATTGATTAAGTTGCGTGCGAAATAAATATCGGTTCCCTCTTCAAAGATAACGGTCACCTGGGATAAACCATATCTTGAAAGAGAGCGGGTGTGAGACAGCTTTGGTAGTCCAGCTAATGCGTTTTCTACTGGAAAAGTTACCCTTTGCTCCGCTTCTAAAGGTGAATAACCGGGGGCAGAGGTATTTATTTGTACCTGTACGTTTGTTATATCTGGAACAGCATCAATGGGAAGTTTTTGATAACTCCACATACCAACGCCGATGATTACCATCAGCAAGCTTAATACTAAGTAGCGCCTATTTATTGCAAGACGCAAAATTGATTCAATCATATTGCGTCTCCTAATCGTCGTCTTCTACTTCAGATTTCAATATATCTGCTTTAATCAGATAACTGTTTTTGTTTACATATTCAGCGTCTTTACTGAGGCCATCAATGACCTCGATATAGTTTTTGTCTGAACGACCAAGGACAAGTGGTGCAAACTCGTACTCTTCATTTTCTTTTACAAAGACACCTAATTGTCCACCTAGCTCTTGTATGGCAACTTTCTCGACCGCTAAATCCACCTCAAATTGGTTTATCTTTACGTTGCCTTTTAATAATTGACCTGACGTTAGCTTTAACTCAGTGTTGTTTAATCGTACCCGTGCTAAAACATAAGGCTGATCTTTAGCTGGAATAATATTAGTGATGACTGAACTGAATGCGTGTTCACCTTGCTCAATATCAACATGCTGACCGACTTTGATTTGATTATATTGGCTGGTAAACACCTTAAATTCAGCCCACAAGGTGTCAAATTTGACGATTTCAAACAAGCTAGTGTTTTGCGTGATACCGCCAATATTTCCATTTCGCTGTAAAACAGTCCCAGAAACAGGCGATGTTATTTTATAAGTATTTAAGCTCTCATTAGATTCAATAACGGCTAATAGATCGCCTTTTTTTACCGTATCACCAACAGTGAAGTTTATTGTCTTTATAACGCCGTTATATCTAGCGCTAACTTGAAATAATTGTTCAGCGCCTATCGTCGTAGAGCCGTATACAGGGATAGTTTGGTTCAACGTTTTTGAAGCTAAATAGGCTGTTTCAACACCAACCTTTTTTGCCATGTTATTGTCGATTTTGCTTATGCCTTCTTCGCCTTCATGTTCATCTTCACTAGCGAAAACACTTTGAATGGGTGATAGATACCCAATAAAAATCAATAGTGCGAGTAAATAGTTTTTCATTTTGAATTCCTAAACGATTCAGTTAATCACTGAATCAATAAATTGTTATTAAACTTAAAGTGATGTTTATTTAGAGTGACAGCGCTTCGTTTGTTAGTTTTTCTATCTCTGCGCCATAAATTAGGGCAGCAGATGCCGCGTCAATAAGGGTTCGCCGAGCATTTAACAGCTCTTGTCTAGCCGATACATAATCAAGATATCCATATCGACCTTTTTGATAGGCGTCTTGAGTATCTTCCAGTGCATCTTCAAGCATTGGGATAACCGACTGCTTTAATGAATTAGCTGTTAATATGGCTTGTTTTCTATTGGAGTATGCTCGTAGTAAGTGATTTCTAAACCTCAACTTAGTCGCCTCTTTCTCTATGGCAACTTGGTCACGCTCTGCTAGCGCACTAGCGATTGCACCAGAATTTCGCTTTTCAGCAAACAAAGGTAAGCTAAAGCCAGCGACCAGTGCCGTATCATTGGCTTCTTGAGAGCGCCTAACACC
>CAKZLI010000017.1 GCA_937125395.1 uncultured Glaciecola sp. | reverse complement strand
CAGAAGATATTGGAACTGCAAGCGGCATATGCTGCAGAGATATACGCAAATATAGACTATGACAGCAAGACTTGGGTTGCTGATGAATTAGCGCAGGACACATTGGCAAAAGTTTTATCACCTGGGAGTGTTCCAGCAGGACAGCATTGGCGGGATGTTACGGAAACGAGTCACACGGTTACGCATAGCTATTTAGAAGGATTGGCGCTTGCAATGTTAACGAGGAACACGCCAGCAGAAGCAAATTTGAATACGAAAATTACATCAGTAAATGCAGCAACAACAGAAGCAGAAGTTAACGCAATAACATATTAGGAATTACATGATTAGATTTGCAGTCATATTACTTTTTTTATTCATTTCAGCGCCTATTTTTGCTGAAACACCTATTGTCTATTCAAAGTGCAAGGCCACTACTGCTACACATACGATTACGCGTGATGTTCTCCTGGGTGACACAAATACAGTTAATGTAACAAAAGAATTCAGAAATTTGGATGTGTATGACGTAATTCCAGATGTTACTAATTTTCTAACTAATTTTTCAGCGCCATGTGATCTTGTTTATCGTGATGCGGCAGGTGTTGAGACTGTTATACATGATTGCTCTACAAGCGGTAGTGTGGTGGGCCAGTCAACATGCGCCGCGCTGGATGGGGCTGTTTCATTCGACGGAACGCAAATTACTTATGCGTTATTTGAAGGTACGTTGTTTAACTTCACGCATAAATTCAATAATAGAACGCTACATAATAATGCGGTAAGCGATAACACAAACCCAACTGAAGTTCTGCCAAATACACAGATTTCAACTACCGGCGCTCATCTTCGCACTTATACGGTAGCTGGTGGTGCAAACTTTGACCTTACTCCGTCCGTTTTAGGCCGTTATGATTCTGGGCCGGCCTACATAGCAAATGGTACGCCGAACGGACGTGTAGCGTTTACTTCTAATCGCACTGGCCATACTACCAATATGGTATTCAGGACTAATACGTCAAGGACTGGGTATGCAATTCATTCAGTTGAACGTGACGGTACAAATATAACGCTTGATAGTCATCATGGTCGAAGTCAAGAGCAGCACCCTATTCAGTTAAAGAATGGAACTCTGGCGTATTCGACTTGGCAGATAGGCGCGGGCATGGCTATGAGAAAAGGAAACAGCCAGCTCTTCGGATCTACAACGCTTGGCAATATGTTCAAGATTTGGGGTCAGCGGTCAGACGGCACTTTGCCATTCCCGATACTTGGACAGCATACAAATGATACGGGTGCGGCAGATCATGGTGAAGATCATAATGCACTGCATAACTGCGCTGAAACGACAGACGGTCGTTTATGGTGTGGTAATTACTACAGACAGAATAATCAAGCGCTCGGCGTTATAACAGGCGTGGTTCCTGAGCCTGCCGGCAGAGAAGGCCAAAACCCGCTTGTTGCCAGCATTAATAATGCTTTCTTCCCGAATGTATCTATTAATCTCGCTGATTGGGCAACTAATCGAGATAATATGCCGATCGATGTATCTGGCTTTCCTTCAACGGTCTTAGATCATCCGACTTATGCCGCGCCGTTGCCGTGGCATCCTAAAATTGGTTTCCCTTTTGCCTTACCATCAAATGTTCTTGGTCTGGTGGTTGGTTCAGGGGCTTGCTCTGTAGTGGCGAATGCCAACGCATTTAATGGGTTAACAGCAAATCCACCATCTCACACAAGCGGTAATGGCGAAGGTGTAATGGGAAATCTGGTTACAGAAGTTTCAAATGCCATGATTGTCGACTCATTATCCGGCGATATACCCGGCTGTAACCTGGGTATTTATAAGACTACTGTAATACCTTCAGTCACTTTCGAAGACTTAACTGTAATTGTTGACACAAAAGAATGGCACGAAATTTATCCTCGCGCAGTAGTTCCTTACACTGATATACACGGCGTAGCGCAACCTGCAACATTGGCTACACCGAAAAGCTCTGATTTACCTACTGGTAGCCCATTTGCAATGCTTGGTTCTGCGTCCATTACTGATAGAGAAACAGAACCGAAAGAAGGTATCCGATCAGACCCATTCGACTTCGCGCATTTACATTCGTTTCACATGCAGGGTACGGATACCATCGATTACACAGACGCTGACTTATGCGGTGTCAGGATTGTCGGTCAATTGCCAAATACCAGCGTCAATGTTGTTAATCAAATAAGTAATGTATTTGGTGAGCGGCAGTGGATATTGGGGGAATTTAATGTAAGAAACAGGCTTGGCAACGGTAACCCAATAATTGATGCTTCGGGTAATGAAGACACAAGTTTTATGGTGAGAATGCCGGCGAACATGTCTTATACGATGGCAGGTTTAGATTGTGATGGCCGTCTACTTAATATGGATCAAACCTGGCAATCACTGAAACCGGGTGAGGAAAAAACATGCGGCGGCTGTCACGTGCATAGTAGAGACACACGTATAACATTTGCTCAGTCGCATGCTGCGACGTCTGGATACGTGCCATTTGTTCTTGGTGAGGGTACCGTGCCATTGATGAATGGACTGGATGGCAATGGTGATCCGATTGTTAGAACAGAAACGGGTTACGGATATTTGCCAGATTTTAACCGGGACATAAAGCCAATATTGCAAGCCAGATGCGTGTCTTGTCATGAAGGCGGTGGCTCGCCTGGGGCCGGGTCAAATCCAAGGCTTGAGGCTGATTTAGTATTAGATAACTATCCCGCTGACAATGAAACAACCACCTCTACTTGGTATAGATTAGTTAAAGACAATAGTCAATCTAATCTTTCCGGATCCCCGCATAGGTTTGGTTCTGCGACATATTTCGCAAGACCTTGGTTGACCAAGTACATGAAAGCATTTGATAGCAGGGGAAGTTTACTATACTGGAAAGCAGCGAACCAGCGCACGGATAATAGAACCGACGTACAGTTTTCTGATGATATCGACTTCGGTGCATCACATCCAACATCAATTACTAATGATGAATTGGGCACCTTGGCCAGATGGATAGAAATGGGTGCGCCTGGTGGATCACAAGAATTGCTGGATACGCATGATCCTACGCTTGTGATGACTGCAACAGTGCCATCTACTGATACGATATCAGAATTGGTAATTGGCACGGTTGATCTTGGTACGGGGATTGACGTTAGCACGCTGAATGTCTGCTTGAGAAACGGCGGTACCTGTACAAACATTGCGCCATCCGCTCAATTACACGGCATTACAACGATATCCATTGGATCGAACATAACCGACATGAATCAGGTTATTGAAGCTTCTGTTAGTGACGTTCAAGGAAACACTACAACCCTTATTCATACCGCGCAGTTCTTGGTCGATGGTGGCAGTTCGGGTACTGGAACGCCGTCTACTCTTGCAATTAATGCCGGTGGTAATGCGACAGTAAACGAGGGCGATACATTCTCAAGAACGGTTACTTTTTCGGACGGGGAAGACACTAATTCAGACGGATGGACGGTAGTTGTTGATTGGAATGGAGTGACTGAAAATATAAACGTCGGCGCGGGATTATCATCATTCAATATCAGCAGATTAATGCCAACTGCAGGAAGTGTTCCGGTAACTGTAACGATTACGGATGACACCGGTGAAACGGCTCAAGGATCATTCACTATAACTGTTAACTCGTCAGGTGGTGGCGGTGGAGATACATTAGTTATCGATACTGGCGGCGATGCATACATTAATGAAGGTGATGAGTTCACAAGAACTGTTTCTGTAACTGATTCAGATGGTAATGGCGGTTCGTACACGGTCGACTGGGGCAGCCTGCAAACGCACAACGGGACGATATCTGCCGGCGCAACATCATTCGATATAACTCGTGTAATGCCGGATGGTGACGCAATAATGACTGTAAACGTAACGGCTACAGATATCGACGGCGGTACAAGTGCGGGATCATTTAATTTAACAACGCTAAATGTAAATCCGAGGGCTGCTGTTACATCAGGAAACACGGTCGCAGTTGATACGCTGTACACATTAACTTACACAGTGAGTGATCCAGGCCAGGACACAATAACATTAACTTCGGTGGACTGGGGAGATGGTACTTTTAATAATGAGCTTACCCACACATACACTCAAGTCGGAGCTTATAAAGTGAAAATACAAGTGATTGACGAAGATGGTGTACACACAATCGCAAGACACACGTTAACAGTTCAATAGGAGAAAATATGTTTGGTAATTATATTCAGCAAGCAGCCACAGGAAGCACAGGGACGATTACTTTGGGCGCGGCATCGGGATCTGATCGTCATGCTATTTCTGACAATGTTCCATTAGGCATGGAGTTTTCGGCAATTGTATCTCTTGGCGATGATCGTGAAATAGGTATTTACAGACTCTTAACTGCAACCACAGCAGCAAGAGTAGCGATTAAAGAAACATTGAAGTCTGGGGTGCTTAACAGAACAAACCCGACTTCTGTTGACTTAACTGCAGGCGGTGGAACTATTCAGGTCGCAACAGAAGCAGGCAGCTTTATTTCTGCATCAAGTGGTGATTGTTACGATGATGGGACAGGAATAGTCGGCAGAACAAGCTTAGGTGATTATGATTTAGCTAATGCTAATGTTGGGATAGGCAATACAAAGCATATGTATCCTTATATTCGTAGCATTTCTGGTTTTGTTTCCTCAGCAAGCATAATTGTAGGAGTTGCTGCAGCGCAGACTGTTAAGATAGCTGCTTACGAAAAATTAAATAATGGTGAAGTCGGTACATCTTACGGAGAATTTACATCATCAGGTGCATTAGATGTTTCAACGACAGGAAATAAGACAGCAACACCTGCAAGCCCAATATTCATTCCTTCCGGTGAGTTATACCTAGCATTGATGGCTTCTGCTGCCGGATGTTCATTAAAAGGTGTAACAGGGCCAGGAGGGTTTTGGCTAGGCGCTAATTCTTCAGGTGTGCCCACTGGGTCATTATTCAGAACCGGAGATTTTGCAAACTTCACAGAAGACGAATCATCTAGCAATTGGGTACGCGATGCTAACCGAGTAACGATATTTCTTAATGGGTAATTAATATGCTTGGAGAACTAGTATTAGGCGAGGGCGTTCTTGGTGATGACGTAGGGACTTCAGGTTCTCCCACGCCTACACCAACGCCGACGCCGACTCCCACGCCGACTATAACCGTCACATTTAAACATATTAGTATCGTAGATACTGGCGTAAAGATCGCTAGTGGCGATACTTCAACGGTTTTACGTTTTATTGCTGCAGATTCGGAAGGAGAATTATTAACTGATTTAACATCATTCGGCGTTTTAAGAATCAGAGGAAACGGCGCACCCGTTGAAATGACTTCGCCTACTGTTACGCAGATTAATAAAACGACATTGCCCGGATGGTATGAGTTGTTGTGTGATGAAGATACTACTATATCTGTGGGTGCTGATTTCGAGAATATAGATTTTTATATCAGTCATGCATCAATGCCGAGTATACCTTTGAGAGCTCATATATACAGACCTAAATTGACGGAAGGATTCACGTTAGCTGTTGATAATACAGGGCGGTTTGCTGCTTTACCTGATATTGCAAATGGGTGGATAACTAATACCGGTATAGCAGCAGACGTATTGCCTGCCAACTTTAATCAGTTAAGTATAGAGCTAACAAGCGGAAAAATGCAGTTAACTGATAATAGTCTGCAAGATGTGGCTTTAGCTCTAGGTTATGATCCTGCCGGTGTTAATGCTCTTGCTTTAATAAGTATTTTGAGTAGATTACCTGCTGCTTTAAGTGCAGGCGGAAATATTATGTCTGATATGCAGGAGATTGCGGGTAGTGCTGATACTAACAATCGATTTGCTCAAGCTGTTGACGGCAATACATTATGTGTTGTTGGTTCAGGTTCAACGACCACATCAATAGTTACATCTTCATGTGATCCAGTTGGCTCTGTTGTTGATCAGTTTGCCGGCAAATCTGGAACGTTTACCAAAGATACTTCAACGGTAGCACTTAGAGGAAGTTCATTCAGAATAACTGCGAGTACGGCTAGTGCGAATCCTGTGCTAACAGTTACAGATTTGAAAGCTATACCTGCAAACAATGATGTCTTTACAGTTCTTTAAAGAATGGAATTAACATATCCAGGATCAAGTGGCTTCGGGGTTGGATTTTTCAGCCCATTTACTTCTGTAAGTACAATAAACTTAACAGCTTCACTATTTAATGATCCTGATCAATTTTATTCTCATGATGTTTCGCTTATTGGATCGTTGCAGAGCATTAGTCATTCGATTTATCTAGATAGCGATGAATTTTATGTACATACAGTTTCACTTTCTGGATCAGTTCAGACTCTTAATCATTCATTATATTTAGATAGTGATGAATTCTATGCGCATGCAGTATCTATTCCAGTATTGCAGCAAAGTCTTGTTCACTCTTTATATTTAGATGATGAAGAATTCTTCAGCCACACTGTATCAGTTGAAGGTTCACAGCAAAATTTAATAGCATCTTTATATTTTGACAGTGATTTATTTTTAACTCATTCATTGATTCAAGATCAACAACTTGTATCTTCATTATTCAATGATAACGATCAATTCTTTAATCATTCATTATCACTTGTTGGTTCGACGATAGATTTAGATGCTTCTCTATTTATAGATGTTGATGAGTTCTACAACCATACTTTAATTCAAAATATGGTTCTATCTACACATTTGTTTCTTGATGATGATGAATTTTATGATCATGTGATGACTGTAGAAGTAGTAATAATTACACCTGATTCAAGGATTTACAAAGTGCCTGGCAGGAAAAATATTTTAAATTAATAGGAGAATAAAATGGCAAATGCAGTGTACCCACTCTGGAAGCAAGAACTAATGAAGCATACAGCAAATACTCAGCTTAATTCAGCAGAAGGTGCTACAGGCGTTTATGTTGCTTTGGTTGATACGGGCACATATACGTATTCTGACACACATCAGTTCTATAGTGACCTATCAGGGATAGTTGGTACCGATCAAGAAATACTTAATAAAACACAAGTTGGCAGGATATTTGATGGAGACAATGTAACTTTTCCGAGTGTTGGTGGTGCGAGTGCTGAAGCTCTGGTTTTTTATCGCAGAAACGCAGGAGCAAACACAACATGGCCGGTTGTAGCATATCTAGACACAGGTGTAATAGGTCTTCCAGTTACGCCAAATACAGGAGATATACAGTTGAGTTTTGATGCCCAGGGAATATTCGGGTTATAAGGAAATCCTATGGCATTTATAACGTTAGAGCCTAAAGATCCAGACTCAGGAGGCATCGACTATATGGTGGATCTTGCTTCCCTGAGAAATGGAAGAGGCATAGAAAACTATCTTCAGGACGGGGAATTCATTGATGAGCAAGAAACTCCGATTGATGTTTTTTCTGATGATCCATTGCTAACCATAGATAGTTTTTATGTGACTGATTCAAATTCGTCTATAACGATAATATTGTCTGGCGGTTCCGTTAATACATTTTCATCCGTAACAGCAAGATTTAAAACAAGTCTTAACAGGCAGGTTGATAGATCATTCAGAATTTTCATAAAAAATTTATAACCAATACAGGCAAACAAATGGATACGAATCTATTGATGTGGATTGGAGGTCAGCTTGTTATGGCTGCTGCAATTTGGGGCGGTATACGCTCTGATATTAAGAGTATGCATATGCGCATTGATGGAGTCGAAAAGTCAGCAGGTGATGCGCATAGGCGTTTAGATGCGCATATAGACAAAACCAGAGGTTAATCAATATGGCAATTAAAAAAGAACTACGAGATCAATCATTGCATTTTGTTGCAGGATTCGGAATAACTTGGTTGCTGTCTTTATTCATGCCAGTTATAGCGGCTGCATTATCTGTTATGTCTGGTGCTGTATTGAGAGAAAAACTGCAGCATAGGGATAAAAAATTATTTGAATTAGGAAAAGGCAGCATGCTTGATTTGATGTTTTGGGCATTAGGTATTTCATTGGCAATTGGGCTTAAATTATCGGGGGTATTGTGAGTACAGATAGAGAAAGTGTGGAAGAAGAACGGGTAGAGAAGCATCGTCAGCTTAAAGAGATGTATGCGCAGGAAATGAGGTCTTTTTGGAAAAAACAAAAGGATGAATACATTAATTTCTTCAAGAATTGCCCGCAAACTGGTAGATATATTGCTGTATTTATAGCCGGCGTATTTTTCTGCATTATCTGGTAAGGAGGTCAAACAATGTGGAATTTTTTGCAGCCGATGATAAGCCCGATTGTTGGGAAATTGATTGATTTAATACCCGACAAAAATGCCAG
>CAKZLI010000016.1 GCA_937125395.1 uncultured Glaciecola sp. | reverse complement strand
CGCCATTTAAAGTGGTACGCGAGCTGGGTTTAGAACGTCGTGAGACAGTTCGGTCCCTATCTGGTGTGGGCGTTGGAAGATTGATGGGAGCTGCTCCTAGTACGAGAGGACCGGAGTGGACGAACCGCTGGTGTTCGGGTTGTTTTGCCAAAGGCATTGCCCGGTAGCTACGTTCGGAACGGATAACCGCTGAAAGCATCTAAGCGGGAAGCCGACCCAAAGATGAGTCTTCCCAAGAGATTAAATCTCTCTAAAGGGTTGTTGAAGACGACGACGTTGATAGGCAGGGTGTGGAAGCGTTGCAAGGCGTTAAGCTAACCTGTACTAATTGCCCGTGCGGCTTAACCATACAACGCCTAAGACGCTTTGATGATGAAAGTCATTGAGATGTTGAGGGTTGTATGATGACAATAGATAATGATTGTGAGTGAGAAAGAGTAGCGACTCGTTGATTGATGTATTGTGTTATTTTTATCAGACTTTTCCAGATATGTTAAAGACGCTTAATCAGTACATTGGTGATAATCATCATCAGTGAGACAGTTTTTGCTTGGCGACAATAGCGTTACGGTACCACCTGATCCCATTCCGAACTCAGAAGTGAAACGTAATAGCGGCGATGGTAGTGTGGGGTTTCCCCATGTGAGAGTAGCACATCGCCAAGCTCCTAATACGAAGAACCCCGCAGGCTGATGCTTGGCGGGGTTTTTTTATGCCTGGGATAAACCACACTGCCACAAACCACACCGCCACAAACCACACCGCCACAAACCACACCGCCACAAACCACACACATTAAATTGACCATATTCATTACACACCAATCACAGATATATCACAGACTGACCAACTAACTCTGTTATCTGTGCAAGGCAAAACACTTCGCCCCTTCCCCTTCAGAATTTCGAGACCTATTACGTGGTCATCAAATTCCTAAGGTAAATAGTTGATATGTGTAACACTCAGCGCTTACCTATGAGTTATCTATTTCGCTTAATGTTGTTATTTTATCGCGTATACAAAATATCCCATTAACACAAGAAGGAGAGGCTATGAATCTTATTGCCTATTTTCAAAAAACAGAGTAAGTAGCGGAGCATGTTGAGCTTCTGCAGGATAAATTTGATTTTAGGATCGCTAATTTACACATTAGAGTAGATACTGGTGCAAAAACGTTCTCTTTACATGTTGATAATATTCAAGAAATAGAAAAAGAAGATGACCTTTGGATTGAATTTGAGATGCACCCTGATGTTTATGATATCAATGAAATCGTGCGTAAATCGGCTAAAGTAGTAGAAATTAAGGGTGTCAAAAGTTCTACTGCTACGCGGGAACAACGCTATTTAATTCATACCGAAGTAGTTATGGCTGGGCAAGCATGGAATATTCGTTTAACCTTAACCGATAGATCTGAGATGACTAATATGATGCTCTTGGGTCGAGAAGCCATGAAAGAACGATTTTTAGTCGATCCTGAATGCAAATACAGACTCAATGATATATAAGTTAAACAATATATAATAAGAAAGGCACTGACATGACTCAATACACTGGCGATCTTGCAAAAATGATCGTGGATGTCGATAGTAACAATCTCGTTCAGTACACATTACCTATTGGTGACGAACGTGTCGCTATGAATGGATTGATTGGCCAAACCGTTAGCGTGACTAACCACAGTACAATAACGTGTGTAGGCTGCGGTACTAAGACCAATAAAAGTTTTAGCCAAGGGTTTTGTTATCCATGTATGAAACGTTTAGCGCAGTGTGATGATTGCATCATGAAACCAGAGTTGTGTCATTACGCACAGGGTACATGTCGTGAACCGCAGTGGGGCGAGGCTCATTGTTTTAATACTCACTTCGTTTATTTGGCTAATACTGGGCAGGCTAAAGTAGGGATAACTCGCGAGATTCATGGTCGAGTTTCATCTAGATGGATTGATCAAGGGGCTTCACAGGCAATTGTTTTATATCGTGTGAGTAATCGTTTAATGAGTGGTTTAGTTGAAACTGCGTGTAAATCGTTTATTGCCGATAAAACTAATTGGCGAACGATGCTCAAAGGTGCACCTGAATTGATTGATTTGGTTGCATTAAAAAGTGAAATGCAAAACTCTATCGATGAGCAGATCGTTTCGATTAGAGAGCAGTATGGGTTGTTATCGGTTCAAGATGTCGCGCATGAACCAGTTGAGATACATTATCCTGTGACGGCATATCCAGACAAAATCACATCCCTCAACCTTGATAAAGCACCAGATTTTACCGGTGTGTTACAAGGCATAAAAGGTCAGTATTGGTTATTAGATGATAATCGCGTAATAAACATTCGAAAGTACACTGGCTACCAAGCAACATTAACTGTCGATTGATAACATAGCTGACGTAATTCGTCACAAGCTCTTCACGATCGCCTATAGTATCCATGCATATAGGCTATTAATTTAGCCCAACTTCCTTTACAATTCACCGCATTATTATTTTAGATTTTTACGTGCACGCTAGGAGTAGCAATATGTCCTCTGAGACTGAATTCAAAGACCCATTTAACGTATGGTATTTTTTAGCAGCAATTGTAGCATTGCTTGCATTTCCATTATTAAACGCAATTTGCGGTTGGTTTGTCTTCTATATTAATCAATAAAACAACAATAAAAGGTTATATTTTGTCCGGCGAATATATTAAATCGGTAATAAAAACTGTTCCAGATTATCCTAAACCAGGGATCATGTTTCGTGATGTCACTAGTGTATTAGAAGATCATGACGCTTTTAATCAATGTATAGAGCTACTGGTTGAGCATTACAAAGACTATAAATTTGACAAAATTGCTGGCACTGAAGCTCGTGGTTTTCTGTTTGGTGCACCTTTAGCACTGGCTCTTGGCATTGGCTTTATACCTGTTCGTAAACCAGGTAAATTACCACGTGAGACAATCACTGAATCGTATGAATTAGAATATGGTACAGATAATTTAGAAATACATTGTGATGCCGTTAAGCCAGGTGAGCGCGTGTTAATGATTGATGATTTGTTAGCGACCGGAGGTACAATGATTGCCACTGCTAATTTGATTAAGCGCTTAGGTGGAATCGTTGAGCATGCCGGTTTTGTTATTTCATTACCAGATATTGGTGGTGAAGCTAAAATAAAAGCAGCGGGTATCACCCCATATGCGATTTGTGAATTTGAAGGTGATTAATTACCGATGAGTTATCAAGTATTAGCTAGAAAATGGCGCCCAGGTAAGTTTTCTGAACTTGTTGGGCAAGAGCATGTTGTTACTGCAATTTCAAATGCATTGGATAACAACCGTTTGCATCATGCTTATTTATTTACTGGCACCCGAGGTGTGGGCAAAACAACGATAGCTCGAATTTTTGCAAAAAGCCTAAACTGTGAAACCGGTTTAAGTGCTAACCCTTGCGGTCAATGTGGTACTTGTAAAGATATTGAACAAGGGCGTTTTGTTGATTTACTTGAAATCGATGCAGCTTCAAGAACTAAAGTTGATGACACCCGTGAATTATTAGATAACGTGCAATATCGTCCTACTCAAGGCGATTATAAAGTCTATCTAATTGATGAAGTACACATGCTTTCCAAGCACAGTTTTAATGCACTGTTGAAAACGTTGGAAGAGCCACCTCCCCATGTGAAGTTTTTACTTGCGACAACCGACCCTCAAAAATTACCAGTAACAATTTTGTCACGTTGCCTGCAGTTTAATTTAAAAGCATTATCTCGCGAACAAATTCAACAGCAACTCTCGCACGTGTTGACACAAGAACATATTGACCATGAGACCGGCGCATTAGCTCAGTTAGCGCGCGCTGCGAATGGCAGTATGCGAGATGCATTGAGCTTGACTGATCAAGCTATTGCTCAAGGAAATAATGTAGTCAGTACACCAATTGTCAGTGATATGCTGGGATTGATGGACAAGACTCAAATACTTAAATTAGTGCATGGCATCATTGCTGGTGACCAAGATAAAGTGTTTGAGCAAGTGGAAGAGTTAGCTCAAACGGCTCCAAACTACACTCATGTACTTGATGAAATCATGAGTTTGTTGCATCAAGTCGCCATGACGCAAATCGTCCCAGAAGCATGTAAATTAGAGACTATTTCAGCACGAGCAATTTATCAATTGGCTCAATCGGTAAGTAAAGAACAAGTCCAGTTATTATATCAAATGACCTTGCAAGGTAAGCAAGATTTACCGCATAGTATGGATAATCGTGCTGGGTTTGAGATGATATTACTTCGTTTATTGGCTTTTACTCCAGTTACGAAGATTGACGATTTTGTTGAAATTATCCATGCAGATATGGCTAATCATCTGGCCGAAGTTGGCCCAATGATAACATTTACAAAAACGGAAGTTATTGAACCGCAAGTTGTTGAGTCCATTGTTGACGAGCCTGAGGTTAGTCAACCGCAGACAATCGAACCAGAAGTCATTCAACCAGAAGTCATTCAACCAGAAGTCAGTCAACCAGAAATTCATGCATTACAAAGTGAATTCACCGAAATTATTGAGCAAGCTTCAACACTGCATCCAATGCAATTTAGCGAAGAGAGTTTACCTCCTGAAGCGTATGCATTGGAGGCTGATAATGAAGATGAAATGCCCATTGATTTGCAAATCGATCAGGAACTTCAACCTAAAGTACAAGCTGTGTCTAATGATGCATTAGATGCGTTGTTAAATATGCGTGATCAACTTGATACGGCTGATACAACGGATAACATCGCCGATATACCTGATGCTATGCCTGATACACCTGATACACCTGATGCTATGCCTGTCTCTACTCGGCAAACAGCAGAACCTCTTGAAGCGCCAAGCGACGATGAGGACGATGGGCTACCATTAGCTCAGCCGGAACGCGATCCAGCCAAAATGGGACTGGTCCAGCACACTGATACAGAATCAGTTACAGTACAGCATGTGTCAAATACAACACTCAGTGCGATTTTACCTAACGGAGATAAGTTGACGAGTGCTGCTCAGGTTGATAATTGGGCTAATATGATTGCAAATATGCAATTAAGTGGTTTGAACAAACAACTAGCATTGCATTCTGCTTTCAGCCAAGAAGGTAATCATGTTCATTTAACTTTAGAACAAGATAAAAGTCACCTGCGCAGTGACGCTGCCGTATCCGTTGTTCAAGAGGCGTTATCTGAGCAATTAGGACAAGCGGTTACTGTGGCTGTTGAAGTGGGCAATCCTGCTGAAACGCCTTATTCATTACAAATGCAGATTAACCAGATCCGTAAGGCTCACGCAGAAACAATTTTTAACTCTGATCCTAACTTACAAAAATTAAAAGATACGTTCGGTGCATCTGTCATCGACGGGTCACTTAAACCAAAACCATAGGAAAAAATTAATATGTTTAAAGGTGGTATGGGAAATATCATGAAGCAAGCGCAGCAGATGCAAGAGCGCATGCAAAAATCACAAGAAGAACTAGCTAGTATTGAAGTTACTGGTGAAGCCGGTGCCGGTATGGTTAAAGTAACCATGACATGTAATCATAACGTCAAGCGTGTGCATATCGATGATTCATTAATGGACGATGATAAAGACATGATTGAAGATTTAGTTGCTGCCGCTTGCAATGATGCGGTTCGACGTGTCGCTGAAACAACAAAAGAAAAAATGGGTGATGTAACTGGAGGTATGAACTTACCACCAGGTTTTAAAATGCCGTTTTAAGCTAATCTCCTTAATATTGGATTTGCAGATACCATGAAATATAGCCCTTTGATCACAGAGTTGATTGATAGTTTTAAATGTTTACCTGGTGTAGGCGCTAAATCAGCGCAACGCATGGCATTTCATTTATTAGAACGTAATCGCCAAGGTGCATTGCGTTTAAGCCATGCGTTACACGATGCAATGGAACATGTCACTCATTGCGAATCTTGTCGAACGTTTACAGAGTCAACTTTGTGCGGGATTTGTGCTAATCCTTCCCGCCAACTTGCACAAACCTTATGTATCGTTGAGTCGCCGCAAGACATACTCGCGATCGAACAAACGGCTGAATTTTCGGGACAATATTTTGTCTTAATGGGGCATTTGTCACCGATTGATGGCATTGGACCGGCAGAAATTGGGTTAGATACATTAGCTAAACGTTTGGCTGAGCAAACCATTACTGAAGTTATTTTAGCGACCAATCCAACCGTCGAGGGAGAAGCAACAGCACATTATATCGGACAAATGTGCCAACAATACGCTATCCAAGCTACCCGAATCGCGCATGGTGTGCCTGTTGGTGGAGAACTTGAATACATCGATGGTAATACATTAACGCATGCATTTTCAGGTAGGCGAGCAATTTAAACTTTTATTGTCACTCAGGCCTTGAAAAAAAATAGGATACCCCTACATATCTACTCATAACAAATACCATTAATGTTGTTCAGGAGATTGACAGATATGAGTGATACCATTCAAGCACAAACCCATGGTTTTCAAACCGAAGTAAAACAACTACTACAGTTGATGATCCATTCTTTGTATTCAAACAAAGAAATCTTCTTACGTGAACTTGTGTCTAACGCTGCTGATGCAGCTGACAAACTGCGTTTTAAAGCTTTATCAGATAATACGTTATATGAAAGTGACGGTGATTTGCATGTCAAAGTCTCATGTAACAAAGAAGCTAGAACCATTACTATCAGTGATAATGGTATAGGGATGACTAAAGATGAAGTAATTGCCAATCTTGGTACGATTGCTAAATCAGGGACATCAGATTTTTTCGCTAACTTATCAGGTGACCAAGCTAAAGACTCACAGCTAATTGGTCAGTTTGGTGTAGGTTTCTATTCTGCATTTATCGTTGCTGATGATGTAGTGGTTAAGACTCGTGCAGCTGGTGCGCCGGCATCACAAGGCGTCATGTGGCAATCACAAGGTGAGGGTGAATTCACCACTGCTGATATAGAAAAAACCACACGTGGTACCGAAATTACCTTACACATCCGTGAAGAAGAAATGGAATTTGTAGACGATTGGAAACTACGTTCAATCATCACTAAGTACTCTGATCACATCAGTATTCCGGTGCAAATGTTCACTGCAGAAGTACCTGAATCAGAAGGTACTGACGGTGAAAAAATCCCAGCAGAGCCAGCAAAATGGGAACCAATCAATAAAGCAACTGCGTTATGGACACGTGAAAAATCTGACATATCAGATGCGGAATATAATGAATTCTATAAACATGTATCGCATGATTTTGCAGACCCGCTAACTTGGTCGCATAACCGTGTTGAAGGTAAAACTGAATATACCAGCTTATTGTATATCCCAGCTAAAGCGCCGTATGATATGTACAATCGCGATCATAAGCATGGCTTGAAGCTTTACGTACAGCGTGTCTTTATCATGGATGACGCGGAACAGTTTATGCCGACTTACCTTCGATTTGTAAAAGGCTTACTTGATTCGAATGATTTACCGTTAAATGTATCTCGTGAAATATTACAGGATAATAAAATCACGCAAGCAATGCGTAACGGGTGTACTAAGAAGGTATTACAGATCCTTAGTCGCATGGCTAAAAACGATGCTGAAAAATATCAAGGATTCTGGTCTGAATTCGGTAATGTATTAAAAGAAGGCCCTGCTGAGGACTTCGCTAACAAAGAAAAAATCGCTGAGTTACTGCGCTTTGCGTCGACTCATAATGACACTGATGAAGAAACAGTATCATTAGCGGATTACATCGAGCGTATGCAAGAAGGCCAAGACAAAATTTATTACGTCACTGCTGATTCTTATCAAGCAGCAAAATCTAGCCCTCATTTAGAGATATTCCGTAAAAAGGGTATCGAGGTCCTATTAATGTCTGAGCGTATCGATGAATGGTTAATGTCACATTTAACTGAATTCAACGAAAAACAATTCCAAACTATCGCCCAAGGTGATTTAAACGAATTAGATTCAGATGATGATAAGAAAGCCAAAGAAGAAGCTGAAAAGGCCATTGAAGGTGTGCTGGACAGAGTTAAGACTGCGTTAACGGGGCGTGTTCAGGATGTCAAGTTTACGCATCGTTTAACAGAGTCACCTGCCTGTATTGTTGCTGATGAAAATGGCATGACTACGCAAATGGTTAAGTTAATGCAAGCTGCTGGTCAGCCGGTACCTGAAGTACAGTATTCATTAGAGCTAAATCCAGAGCATGATTTAGTGAAACATCTTGCTGATGTTCAGGATGAAGCGTTATTTAACCGCTGGAGCGGTGTGTTGTTCGATCAAGCGACGTTATCTGAGCAAGGCAGTGTGAAAGATCCTGCAGCCTTTGTGCAGAATTTAAACAGCTTACTAATGACGTTATCGAAATAACATTGAGCATAATATATTTAAGGCAGCATTATTGGCTGCCTTTTTTATTGATTGTGTTCAATCTTTGCACTTTTAGTCGTAAACTGCCGTAGGTAGTTGTAATTGGGGTTGAAACCTATTCAATTAATAGGTAAGTTAATCGGATTAACGAATTTTAAACTTTAAATATGGAGAATGCTTAATGCGCATTATATTACTAGGCGCACCAGGTGCCGGGAAAGGAACGCAAGCTCAATTTCTGATGGGTAAATATGGTATCCCACAAATATCGACTGGTGACATGTTGCGCAGTGCAATTAAAGCTGGAACAGATATGGGGATTGCTGCCAAAAAAGTCATGGATGCTGGTCAATTAGTCTCGGATAATATTATTATCGGATTAGTTAAAGAACGTATTGCTCAGGCTGATTGTGATAAAGGTTTTTTGCTTGATGGTTTCCCAAGAACCATTCCACAAGCTGATGCCATGAAAGATGCCGGTGTTAACGTTGATTATTGTTTGGAGTTCGACGTACCTGATGATGTGATTGTTGAGCGCATGGGGGGCCGTAGGGTTCATCCGGCTTCTGGTCGCGTTTATCATGTTGTATATAATCCACCTGAAGTTGATGGTCAAGATGACCAGACGGGTGATGATTTAGTGATCCGCGATGATGATAAAGAAGCAACGGTTCGTGATCGCTTAGGTGTTTATCATAATCAAACTAAACCTTTAGTTGATTATTATCAAGCAGAGGCAGCCGCAGGTAACTGTGGTTATCATAAGTTTGATGGTACTCAGCCTGTCGATAACGTCAGCGCTCAGTTAGCAAAGTTACTAGGCTAATTGTTAAGATTTAGATGAGTTACACTCAAGATTAATTAAAACGCTAGTTCTGCAAAGGATTAGCGTTTTTTTGTGCGTATTGATAATAACTTAATTATCTAGAGTAGTTGATTGGATCCGGTTTAACCAAATATCACGTTATGCATTGTTCTTCCCGGTAACAAAGCAAAAAATCCAGCAATAATTAATCCACCTATATATAACCCAATCATAGCGCTTTTATGCTCTTTGATATCACCACGTTTAGCCGCAAAATAAGCTTGTGGTACAGAATATAGCGTTAAAATACTGAACAAATGAATAAATCCAAAATGATTAAAAAGTTGCGGTCCTACATAAGCATTCATAAACAAGGTTACTGTGCCTGTCACGCCCATTAAGATTAAATACAACTTACCCAAGAACTTATGCACTCTATCGCCTTTTCTGACTATCATCATGTAAGTGCCGATGAAGAACGCAGGAATAATAGTGACCAAATGAATCCCAACCAGTGAAAATAATGACATTGAACTACATATTTTGAATAAAGAGTATCATTGACTATAAATCAGGATTTGAATTTTATCAATGCATTAACGTGTAGTTGTTATTAGGAACGAATATCGCATACTATAGTGACTCTATTTTACGAGACGCAAACCAACCTAACTATGCTAAATACTTCGACGACAATTATTGAACCTTTTTCTCGTTTAACCAATGTTCAACTCTATGCCATACTTAAATTACGTAGTGACGTGTTTGTGGTAGAGCAAAGTTGCGTGTATCCAGATTTGGATGATAAAGATCTGCATGCAGATACTCATCACTTGTTATGTTATCAAGGTGAAGTGATGGTAGGCTACGCACGCTGTTTAGCCCCTGATTTATCATTTGCTGATGCAGCAAGTATTGGTCGGGTGGTGGTTGCAGGAGAGGCACGAGGATATGGCTTAGCAACTGCCATTATGCAAACAGCGATAGCAACATGTCATGCTCAATGGCCCAAGAAGCACATAGTGATTGGTGCGCAAACCTACTTGCAAGATTTTTATACCCGTCTGGGCTTTAGTCCCATCTCACCAGCCTATGATGAAGATGGGATCATGCATATTGATATGCGCTTGGGTCAAAAAAATAGCGCATGATGAGTCGCATGTGCTACCTGATGCTATGTGTTTTTATGACGATATAGCACGTGGCTCAAAACCTAGCACGGTGGCATTAATGCAGTAGCGCGGTTTGCCATTAGGACCATCATTAAATACATGCCCTAAATGTATGCCACTGGTTTTAGCTTTGATTTCTGTACGGCGCATCCCTAAACTATTATCTTCATGGTAGGTAACGCTATCGCCAATCGCTTGGGTAAACGACAACCAACCGGTACCGGAGTTAAATTGATAATCGGTATCAAACAATGGTTCACCACTGAGCGTATCGGTGAATACACCTGCTCCGACATTTTTGAACTGTTCGTATTGCTTGCAAAATTGTGAATCAGTGCCTTTATTAAACGCAACATTAAATGCTTCAGAGTCACCCAGTTTAAATGCACCTAACAGTTGATAGAATTTTTTGGGAGCGACATAGCCTTGCACACCATGTACCTCGACACCATCTTGCATAAATAACAATGTAGGCGTCGCCCAAGTAGGAGAACTGATGTTTAAACCTTGTAATTGTTGTGCTCCGCGAAAATGCATAGAAATGCTACCGGCATAAGAGGAGGCGACATCGGCTTTGAATTTTTCACAGTATGGACAATCAGGCGCATCGATAACGACAATGTGCTGTCCGGTTAGTAATGCCGTGTTATCCATTGCGACGACGCGTTCAACCGAACCATCAAAACGCACGCCAGTAGAATGGTCTGGGCAGTAACCATTAGGGTTTTTGGCGATATAGTCTTGATGGTATTCTTCGGCGGGATAAAACGTGTCTAATGATTTTATTGTTGTGGTAATCGCGCCATAACCCTGTTGGGTTAATGCTTGTTGATATGCCGTCGTTAAAATACGTGCTTGTTCAGCTTGTTGCGGCGCTGTATATAAAATCGTAGAGCGGTATTGCGTACCAATATCATTGCCTTGACCGTTGGCTTGGGTGGGGTTATGCATTTCGTAAAACGCGATAATTAAGTCTTGAACGCTGATCAGCATTGGATTAAAGCTAACTTGAATTACTTCAGCATAATTATCAGGGTTAAAACGCTGTTTGGCTTGAGTGATATTACGATAGGTTGCATCGAATCCTCGACCATCAGCATAACCTGATACGACATCAATGACACCGGGTAGGGCGGCGAAATTTTTCTCAGCGCCCCAAAAACAACCAAGCCCAAAGACAATCTGCTCAAATTTTACGGTTTTGGGTAGCTCATTAGTATCCACTAACGCGCGCATTTTAGCCGCATTAGCACTATTGCTGCCTCCGTCAGTACCATTCATAGGTACAAATGCAAAAATAGGAACATTGTTGGGATTTAATTTATCCCAATTTAATGCAAGTCCTGTGACTACGATGACGCTGATGATCACGAACCAAGAAAATTTAGACATCGAATGCCTCCATTGGATAAGGGGGGTGAGTTTTATATAGACCTGTTTGATACGTGATTTCTTTCATTGCAGCTCAATCAACTTGTCAAATAACCCCAGTTAGAGACTATTAAAATTGGCAAAATACCACTATGCTATGCATCTCGATTTACAACGTTAAAATATAACGCCTTAAAACAATAACAAAGGTATAGCACTGCTCATACCGCATAAAGGAAATAACTATGATCATTCCAATTACAGGTTTTTACGTCAGTATTGCAGGACTTATTTTACTGTATCTATCATTCTTAGTTGTGCAAGTACGTATTCGTGACAAGGAGATTATCTCAGATGGTAAAGACAGCAATCCCATCTTGTTTAGAAATGTACGTATGTTTGGAAATTTTGTTGAATACACGCCTATCGCGTTATTGTTATTAGCGGTCGCGGAGCTCAATGATGTACATGAATATGTGTTACATGGCAGTGCGATGTTGCTTATTTTTGGTCGCCTAGCGCATGCTTATGGTATTCGTCATCACGCAGGTGAAAACTGGCAGCGCATGGTGGGGATGATTGCCACCTACTTATCGATACTGGTATTGTCTTTGTGTAATTTGTATTTGTTGTACTAGTGCTTAAATGGGTTAATAGTATGAGAGTTGATTAACACATACAAAAATGGCAGCCAATTGGCTGCCATTTTTAGTTGAGTCGACGCTTAATTGTCATTAAGTAACTTTGAACCAATCGCGATGGTGCGAGGTTTCTTAGCTTCTGGGATAACGCGCTCTAACTCTATATTGAGCAGGCCATTTTCCATGTTTGCATTGAGTACATTAACATGGTCGCCAAGTTGAAATTTACGTTCAAAATTTCGCTCTGAAATGCCTTTGTGTAAAAACTGTTTGGCAGTGTCTTCATTATTGGTAGCGGGTTTATTACCACTGACCACTAATGTGTTTTCTTGTACCACAATTTCAACATCAGATTCACTGAACCCAGCAATTGCCATGGTAATACGGTATTTGTCTTCGCTCACCAACTCAATGTTGTATGGCGGATAAGTGGTTTGTTTTTCGTTTTTGGCTGCAGCATCTAGCATAGAAGCAAGGTGATCAGAACCAATGAAAGAACGGTAAAGTGGAGATAGATCGATAGTACGCATAGTCATATCCTAATAAATTTAAGCAATATGTTAATTTAAGTGCCCCGATAATTCGGCGGCGGTTTTATCGGCCTCTATTGAGCACCGATAAAATAGATATAGGACTGACTAAACGCTTTTCAAGTGATAAAAATAAAAAAAGTGAATTTTATTTGTGACGCTCGCGTAAAACACCGACGACATCTTGCATCGATAAACCGGATGCTTGTAATAGTACTAATAAGTGATACATCAAATCAGCAGACTCATTTTTTAACTCATCTAAGTCAGCAACCGTCGCTGCTAATGCTGTTTCAACGCCTTCTTCACCCACTTTTTGCGCCATACGTTTAATGCCACTTGCGTATAGATGCGCCGTATAACTTGATTTAGGATCCGCTCCTTTACGTGAAGCGATGAGTTTTTCGAGATCGGCGATAAAGGTATAATCGCTCTGGGCATTATCAAACCAGCACGCTTCTGTACCTGTATGGCAAGTAGGGCCATTGGGATGAGCGAGAATTAATAAGCTATCATGGTCACAATCACTTTCAACTTGAACTAGGTTTAATGTATTACCTGAGGTTTCGCCTTTAGTCCACAAACGTTGCTTGGAGCGACTAAAGAACGTGACATGCCCAGTTTCTAATGTATGTGATAGTGCTGCTTGATCCATATAACCTTGCATTAGGACTTTGCCGGTCACGGCATCTTGCACGATTGCAGGGACTAGGTTATCCATTTTTGCCCAAGCAATCTGAGCGCTGTTTTCTGTGGTAATGATCATACTGTTCTCATACAAATAGTTTCGTTGTGCAAATAGGTTTTCAGCTCGGCAATATTAATAATACCTTTGTGAAAAACGGATGCGGCAAGTGCACCATCAACATCGGCTTCTTTAAATACATCGGCAAAGTGGTGGATTTTGCCCGCACCGCCAGACGCGATTAAAGGAACATGGCAAATTTTACGAATCGCTTTAAGTTGCGTGAGATCATATCCTTCACGCACGCCATCTTGGTTCATGCAGTTTAAGACGATTTCACCAGCACCGCGTTTTTGTACTTCAGATACCCAATCTGCAGTTTCCCAACTGGTTTGTTGGGTACGAGTCTCATCACCGGTAAACTGATAAACTTCGTATTTACCCGTCGCTTCATTAAAGTGACTATCAATACCAATGACAATACATTGTTGGCCATACGCATCATGCAGTTGCGTTATTAATTCAGGATTAGCTAGAGCGGGAGAGTTAATCGATATTTTGTCTGCGCCCATCGCTAATATCTTGCCTGCGTCGTCGACAGATTTGATCCCACCTGCAACACAGAATGGTATATCAATGACCTGAGCTATGCGCTCGACCCAACTTTTATCAACCACACGGGCATCGCTAGAGGCAGTGATATCATAAAATACCAGCTCGTCAGCACCTGCTTCAGCATATTGCTTAGCTAATGGAACTATGTCCCCAATAATTTCATGGTTACGAAATTTGACACCCTTTACTACTTTGCCATCGCGAACATCTAAACAGGGAATAATGCGTCGTGCTAACATAATATCTCTTAACTAGCTGAATTAAATAAATTATATCCTAAGCACGATCCTAAGCATAGGGGAATAGCCGTTACATATAATTTAAACTGATCTTAATACTAGAACTTTAACAGTATTTATTGCCACACAGCTAAAGCTTCAGCCAATGTAAACTTACCTTCTAACAAGGCGCGACCCAAAATCACACCATCAACATGAGTTGGTTTTAATCGTTCAATGTCTGCCAACGAACCAATGCCACCGGATGCTTGCCATACCACACTTGGGAATGCGGCTTTCATTTCAGCATATAGCTCAGCGTTAGCCCCTTGAAGCGTGCCATCACGACTAATATCGGTGCATAAAACATGCTTTGCATCAACGGATAACATATCTGTTAATAATCCTTCGATTTCGACCCCAGAGTCTTCTTGCCAACCGTGAGTGGCGATACACTTTTTGCCAGCACTATTGATGTTGACATCTAGCGCTAATACAATCGCTTCTGGACCATATTTAACGATCCATGATTTAACCAATTCTGGCTCTTTTACGGCTAATGAACCAATAACAACACGCTTGACACCGATATCTAGCAGTCCTTTAACGTCATCTTCAGTACGAATGCCACCACCCGCTTGAAAAGACATGCGACCGGTATCAACCATTGCTTTAATTAAGGTCAATTGACGTTTTTGTACATCTTTGGCACCGGTTAAATCGACAATGTGTAACCATTGAGCACCGGCATCAGCATAGTCATGCACAACTTGAACAGGGTCTAGTTGGTATTGGGTTTTTTGGTCATAGTCGCCTTGGTAAAGACGAACGACTGAACCATCGATGAGGTCAATAGCAGGTATAATCATGATTAGTATTAATAATGGAAAATGGATTAGGTAAGGATTATACGTCAAAGTTGGCTTGAAATCATTACTACCTTACGTCTATAAAAATGTAGATTGCTTGAGAATGCTATCGTATGATTATATTAATTCTTCATCAATAGCATTAGTAGATTATGAGCAGCGATTACAATCATATATTTAATCAACACTGGACTATTTACCAAAAGATACTTCAACATGATTACATGGGGCATCAAGCTGTTTTTGGACTGCTTGAAGCGTCGCTGTTAGCCAATTTTGCAAACCAAAAGCTAGACCTGCTTGATATAGGATGTGGTGATGCACAGACCTTAGCGGCATTTTTACAGACTTCAAGCCTGCAATCCTACACGGGTATCGACTTATCAAAAGAAGCTTTGCAATTAGTGCCTAAAAATGTGGGGACATTAAACTGTGCTGTGACGTTGATGAATGATGATTTTGTTACGGCGATTGAGCAATTAACCCAAGAACGTTCGGGTCAGTTCGATGTGATTTTTTCAGGATTTGCCTTGCATCATGTAGAAGATAAAATTAAAGCGTCTTTATTTGCCAAGATCAAGCATTTACTCAAACCCCAAGGGCGGTTTTATCTGATCGATGTTTATCAGCAAGAAGGGGAGTCTCGTGCATCTTATTTAGATAGATACTTAGCGCCGACTTTTACCCATTGGCATGCTTTGGACGAGCATGAAATTGAATTATTAAACACGCATGTACGCAGTAGTGATTATCCAAGCACGCGCACTAAACTTGAAAGTATGGCGAGTGATGCCGGCTTTACAAATTGTGAGTGTTTATTGGCAGATCCGAGTCATTCGAATATTTTGTTGAGTATGGGTACATACTAGAATTTAATCTTTTTCACGTCGCGGTAGAAATTTTCATGAGACCCTAAAGTTAATAACTCTAAGACTACTGAGCCATCTGCATAGCTATATCCTATCAAAGTTAGCTGTTTAATCATTTTGAATTTGTATACTCGCATAAAAGAAAGGTCGCCCTTTTTTTGCTCTCCCAAAAGAGGGTTTTCAACTAGGGCTTTAACGGCTTTATCAAGCTCTAATTTTTGGTTTTTGTGCAATTTTTTCGCAGATTTCTTGAAACTTGTCGTTTGTAAAACCTTAGAAATTTCAGCCAAAACTGTATTCCTCAAGTTTTCCTGCTTCTTTCTCTGCTTTAGCGATAATCGCTTGTTTCACAAATTCATAGGGCAATTCAGGATTATCTTCCATCATTTCACCTATTTTGGCCCAATGTTCGATTTGTTTGGGTGTTGTTCGATTAAGTGCTTTACCCATTATTGTGGCTTTTTCTACCAATGCTTCATCTAATCTTATGCTTGCAGTTGCCATATTATTCCCCTTTATTTTATGTTAATTGTAGCAATCCGCTACAAATGTAGCAATATTTCTAAAACAATTTTATAGCTTGGGGTTGTTTTAGCGACTTTTACTGCAAAAGGAGTATTTGTCTTATAACTACAATCTCTAATAATCATCTCAGGGTAGAAGTAGACTCAAAGATTAACAAAGTTCTCCAATAAATGCGCCCCAGCATCCCCGCTGCGTTCTGGATGGAACTGCACGCCATAGAAATTATCTTTATGAATAGCCGCGCTAAACGCCGACCCATATTCACAGGCTGCTAACGTGTGCTCATATACTGGCACAGCGTAACCATGTACAAAGTAAAAATACGTTCCATTACCAATCCCTTTAAACAATGGATTATTAGCCGGGTTAACCGGATTAACGGTATTCCAACCCATGTGTGGCAGACGTAAATCACCTACTTGCATGCGCTCAACTGTACCAGGGATAAGATTTAAACACGACACGCTATCATCGCTATGCAAGCCACTTTCTTGGGACATTGTCGTCATTAATTGCATGCCTAAGCATACGCCTAATACCGGCTGAGTTAAGCCTTGAATCGTCTCAATTAAGCCTTTGTTTGCGATGGAAGCGATTGCGTTTTGCGCCGAACCGACACCGGGCAAAAAGGCTTTGTCAGAGGCGTTTATCAACGCGGGATCATCCGATACGGTGACGGCGACATGTAAGCGTTCTAATGCAAACTTAACCGAAGAAATATTGGCGCAGCCCGTATCAATAATGACAATGTTTTGTTTTTTGGCCACCGAAGAGCCTGCCGTCGAAGAGCATGCTGTCATTACAAGGCTCCTTTTGAACTAGGTAAGGCATCACCATCTTTCTTGATAGCCATTCTAAATGCACGTGAAAAGGCTTTGAATATGCCTTCTACTTGGTGATGTGCATTTCCATCTGACACCGACAGGTGTAATGACAACCCTAAACTTTGCGCCAAAGAAAAGAAAAAGTGTTCGACCATTTGCGTTGCCAGTTCGCCAACTTTTGCTTCAGTAAAGTTGGCATCAAATTTTAATATTGGGCGATTAGAAATGTCCATGAGACATTCTGCTCGGCATTCATCCATCGGTAAAGCAAATCCATAACGACCAATGCCGCGTTTGTTGCCTATCGCTTGTTTTAAACATGCACCTAACGCCAATGCGGTATCTTCAACGGTATGATGGTCATCAATGTGCAAGTCGCCTTGCACTTGGACTTTGAGATAAATCCCACCATGTGTGGCTATCTGATCGAGCATATGGTCAAAAAAGCCAATCCCAGTACTGATCTCAGATGGACGTTGTTGGTCGAGATTGACTTCGACTAAGATGTTGGTTTCCGACGTATTGCGCTCAACAGTCGCGATGCGTTCATTGAATAACAACGCACGTTCAATATCATTCCAATTGAGCGTCTGTGGGTTATATTGAAAACTCTTAATTCCCATATTCTCTGCTAATTGTACATCGGTAATACGATCACCTATGACATACGAGCGCGTAAAATCAATACGACCTTTTTGTAGGTAGTCTTTGACCAACCCTAGATGAGGTTTGCGGCAGGTGCAGTTGTCTTCAGGGAAATGTGGGCAAATCAACACATCATCAAATGTAACCCCTTGCGTGGCAAAAATATTCATCATAGCATTATGCGGTAAATCAAAATCTGCTTGCGGGAAACTATCTGTTCCCAACCCATCCTGGTTAGACACCATCACCAAACGAAACCCTGCAGCTTGTAAGCGCAATAAAACAGGAATGACATTCGGCTCAAACACGAGTTTAGCTAATGTGTCGAGTTGTTTATCTACGGGGGGCTCTTCAACCAATGTGCCATCACGGTCAATAAATAAAATTGGTTGTGCTAAGGGTGAGTTGCTCATAATGCGGTTGCTTCCTGAATTTGATAAAACTGGGTAATGAGTTCTAATAAACGCGCATTTTCAGCGGCATTACCAGTACTAATGCGTAAACAGTTTTGCAATTGTTGTTGTTTGGATTGGTCCCGGATAAAGACCTTGTGATGTACTAAAAATTGCATGAGTGCATCTTTGTGTATCGTACGGAATAAGATGAAATTACCGGTTTGTGCACCGACTAACTCAATATCTCCAATATTCGCAAGGTCATCAACTAGTGCGACTTGTTCGTGTAAAATAGTGGCCACTTGCTCATGCATCCGTTTTAACCCTTCTGCTGATAAAGCTTGTGCAGCAATATCTGCAACGGGCGCTGAGAGTGGGTAGGGGGCAATGACTTTGAGCAGTTCATGGATAATATCGGGTTGTGCTAACGTAAAACCACAACGTAAACCAGCTAAAGCAAAAGCTTTGGATAACGTGCGTAATACGACGACATTGGGATATTGGGCTAATAAGGATAAATGCGGCTCATCAGTAAATTCGATGTAGGCTTCATCAATGACCACTAAGGCTGTCTGTGCATAATGTTGAATAATCGCTTCAATATCTGAGCGCGATGGCAACGTGCCCGTTGGATTATTGGGTGCGCAGATGAATACCAATTTTACATTGGCACTGGCAGCAGTCATATTAGCAACATCGAGCTGAAAATCGCCTAAGTCATTATTAATCAAAGGGACACTTTTGACACCGACATTACAGGTACGCGCACTGATAGCATACATACCATAAGTCGGAGGACAGATAAGAACACTATCGGTAACTGGATCACAAAATGCGCGGATCAATAGTTCAATACCTTCATCTGCGCCGCGTGACACTAATACTTGGTCTTTGTTAACGCCGGCATATTGTGCATACGCATTGATAACTGCATCAGGCTGACAATCCGGATAGCGGTTATATAATGAGGTATCTAACTCGTATTGAGTGCTAGTCGGCGCCTCATTGGCATTGAGCCAAATAGGAACAGAATGGTCGTCTTCTGAGCCAGTTTGCGCAGATGCTGCAAACAATCGACGTGCAGACGCATAAGGCACTAAATCTTTTACGTGCTTAGCGATGTTGTTAGCAATAAATGACGTTATGCTCATATCGGTGTTCCAGCAAGTTTGTTATTTTTGGCCAGTTTTGCGAGGCGGATCGCGACAGCATTAGCATGCGCATCCAAGCCTTCTGCATCTGCGATACGAATAATATCTGGCCCTAGATCCTGTAAGCCTTGTGCAGATAAGGTTTGCACCGTATAACGACGCATAAAGTCTATTAACCCTAAGCTGGAATAATTACGTGAATACCCATAAGTCGGTAATACATGGTTAGTACCGCTGGCATAATCACCGGCTGATTCGGGCGAATATGCCCCAACAAAAATAGAACCGGCATATTTCAGCTTGGCTAGGGCGGCATCGGTATCTGCGACTTGCACAATTAAATGCTCCGGCGCATATTGATTACTCACCGTAATCGCTTCATCAATTGAATCAAACACAATATAACGCGCATATTGCATCGCATGCTCAGCAATTTCTTTACGCGATAATTGGGTTAATTGCTCGGCCACAGCAGATTGTACCGCTTGTGCTAGGCTCAGCGATTCAGTCACTAAAATTGCTTGTGAATCTTTGCCATGCTCGGCCTGGGATAGTAAATCAGACGCAACAAAATCGGCATCTGCGTCAGCATCTGCTAAGACTAATACCTCAGATGGTCCAGCTGGCATATCGATTGCGGGGCCACCAGGCAGCATAACGACTTGTTGTTTCGCTTCGGTGACATAGCTATTACCAGGACCAAATATTTTATCGACTTTGGCAATACTCTCAGTTCCCAGTGCTAATGCCGCAATGGCCTGAGCGCCGCCACACAAATAAATCTCATCAATACCACATAAGCTCGCAGCATATAAAATTTCTGGCGCAAGTGATTGCTGTGCATTGGGCGGGCTGACTAAGACCTTACGAGGACAGCCAGCGACTTGCGCAGTCGTACCGAGCATTAATACGGTTGAGGGTAATGGCGCACTGCCACCTGGGATATACAGACCCACGGCATCTAATGCCACATGCTTGAGTTCACAGACCACACCGGGCTGAGTCTCTAGTTCAACATCATTAGGCATTTGCGCCTGATGAAATGCCTTGATATTACGATATGCCACATCAATAGAGGCTTTCACCGCAGGATCAAGCAAGGCAAGAGAGCTAGCTTTATTTGCTTGTGTTAACGCAACTTGAGTTAAATTAATTCCATCAAAGCGAGCGGTATAATCTAATAATGCTGCGTCACCATTGGTATTGATGCGACCAATAATATCAGTGACTTGTTCTGACAACTGTGGGTTGTTGGTTTGCGCAGGGCGCGCCAAACTGTGCACTTGTTGTTCATTGTTCAGTGTGGACCATTGTATGAGCATGTGTTGTGCCTCTTAACCCATCATTTTTTCAATTGGCATCACTAAGATACTGCTACAACCTAAAGCTTTTAGCTTTTCCATCGTCGTCCAGAATAACGTTTCTGAACTGACCACGTGGATAGCGACGGTGTCATCATTTTGAGCTAACGGCAACACCGTTGGGTTTTCTGCACCAGGTAATAAGCTTTTAACTTGTTCTAGGTATGCTTTAGGCGCGTGCAACATGATGTATTTGCTTTCTTTAGCTTGCATGACGCCATCCATACGCGGTAAGAAGCGATTGATCATGGCTTGTTTTTCGTCACTGAGCCCTGCTGATTTTTGGATCAATACCGCTTTAGATTCAAAAATCACATCGGCTTCTTGTAGACCATTGGCTTCAAGCGTTGCACCGGTTGACACTAAATCACAGATGGCATCAGCAATGCCGGCGCGCGGAGCAACCTCTACCGAACCGGTTAACATCACCGCTTGGGCGTTGACGCCTTTTTCTTTGAAAAAACGCTCTAATAAATACGGATAAGTGGTCGCGACTTTTTTACCTTCCAAAGACACTACGCCGCTATAATCCATTTCATTTGGTATCGCAAGGGATAGACGGCAACCACCGTAATCAAGACGACGAAGGGTAACAAAATCACTGGGTTTGCCAGACGCTTTACGCTCAAGCATTTTTTCTTCAAGTTCGTTTTCGCCAATAAAACCTAAATCAGCGACACCATCGATAACAAGACCTGGGATATCATCATCACGCACACGTAATAAATCAATCGGTTCATTGGTTGAGTGAGCAATCAATAGACGGTCACGGATCTGTAATTTTACGCCAATCGCTTTTAATAATGCGATGCTGTCGTCGGATAAACGACCTGATTTTTGAATAGCAATGCGCAGCCTGCGTGTATCACTCATGCGATATTTCCTCTCGCGTTAAAATTGAAAATGATTATGAATAATGACCTTAAAAACGAAAAACCCCCGAAAGATGCCTTCCGGGGGTTAAATTTAATAATCTACGCCTCTGGAAGGAACACACCCTTCCAGCACCAACCTGAAAGGTTATGCACTAATATGATGATGATGGTTTGCGTAAATAAAATTCATTAGATTCTGTGTATTAATTAAGTCTGTCGATATTAGCTAAAATTAGCCGCAGATGCAACGCTCTTAAATACAAAATAAAGAGTTATTCACGCTTGCCGATATAATATATGAGTCTTAGATAGATTATGTACTGCTACTTGATTGGCACTTTTTTATTATTGAGGGAGATTATTAATGAGTGATGCGCTGTTGCCATTTTTACCACGCCCTTCGACTTCACTATATACTCGAAATCTACGTAATAAAGTCGAACGGCACACATCTGTGCGCAAATCAGGGGAAGATGAACCTGATCTTGCCGAAGAGACGTATCACCCTATAAATGAGGTGATCCATCAAAAAACACACAATTTGAAACAAAATAATCAGCCCCAAAACAAAGAAGATGATGATTCTACTACTGAGAGATTCGATTTTTTTGTGTAGACTAACGTTAGTCAACACAGGAATACACCGTGAATCCATTTGTAACAATCAAAGAAAAAACCCATCAAGCCATCAGAGATAAGGCAATTGAAAATGCGCAAGTGCGTATATTGCTGTGTGAGCGAGCTTTAGAAGATTTCTCTGAAGAGGAGCTTGAGATTATTGTCGCCGAAGAAGAACGTAAAATCTATTCTGCGATCAAAGAAAAAGGCATTCTGGCAGTGTTAGCGGTACTGGGTATTGGAGTGTTTGGATAATATGAACAAACTTATCAATATCATCCTCACCGCTGCGTTATGGCGTAATTACAAATTTATGATCATCTCTGTGCTGGTGCTCATTGCAAGTGTATTTGTTGTAGGATTAATTCATGATGATTATTTACAGTGGGCACAATATCAATTAACTCAAAGTAACGGTTCGGTACCTGTTTCGATTGGTTGGTCATTTGTGGTTAAATATCTAGTCTACATCGCAGCAATTGTTATGTGTTTTTATGCCAATAAATGGGTAAACAATAAAAAAGCAATGCAAAAAGCAGAGGCGGGTGAAGATAATACCGTTTTAAAACGTATATTATCCTTCAAGCGAAAAGTGCAAGACCCTGAACAGCCCAATCAACCTTTACGTAAGAAACAAACCCATCAAGGGCAAGGTGCTAGCACCTCACCCAATGTGAACAAAGACGTCTTTGCAAATATTCGAAATAAACCAAAACTGCGCTCACAAGCTGATATTGTCATTGATAACAAACAACACACGAAGCCGTAGTCGTTAATCCATTATGGTGACATTAACCCCAGCATGCTGAGCTAAGCGATCCATCAAAGGTTGGTTTAGTGCTGCAGCTGGGGTCCAAAACCCGCCAGCTAGATCAGGTACATCTTTGCTTAAACACAAAGCCGCTTGAGTCAGCATTTTTGCGGTTGAACCATAACCTGGATCGCGATCACCGGTCACTTGTGCAACGACCTTACTACCATTGTCCAACGTGCTATAAAAGCGCATATCAAACGAACCATTCAATTGTTCTGCTTTACTTGGACCTTCACCGGGTTTAGGTAACACGTGCTTAGCTAATAAATTCCGAATAGGCTTGAAACTCGCACCTAGCATAAACGCACCTAATCCTAAGGTCATTCCCCAAGCTTGAATGCCTTTTTTTGCTGACATTGCTTCATCATATAAAAACTGTTCGCCGTATTGGTTGTGTAATAATCCATTGGTCCGGTGCACAATGCGCTCATTAATTGCAGCCATAATGAATGGCATGATCCACATCTGAGTATCTTCTTCATATTGTGCTTTTTTATGATTTGTTTGACGCTGTGTAAAAGTATGACCATCTGGGCACAACACATAAGGATTAACTAGTAGCTTTCTTAGTTGTGGATTGTTGCCGGCTTCTTCGACGACATTCAGCATGCTCGCAATAGTACCGCCTGAGGCACCACCTTTAAGTTTACGAACGCGCATTTTGATTTGAGAAGCGGGTTTGCCGGTGGTTTCAATAGCATGTTGTTGTAAAGCGTACACACCTAAGTCAGAGGGAATTGAATCAAATCCAGCACTATTTATAATGCGAGCGCCGGATGCTTTAGCCGTTGCTTCATATTTATCTAACATGGCTTTGATCCACTGTGGTTCACCTGTCAAATCACAATAATCAGTCCCGGTCTCAGCACAGACCTTAACCAACGTTTCACCATACAAAGCATAAGGCCCGACCGTTGAAATAATGACCTTGGTTTGGGCGCACATTGCACGAAGCGCCGCCTCATCATCCGCATCCGCGATAATATGAGATATATGCGCTAACTGGTTGGCGTCTTTTGCAGTAATCAATTTTTGTTCGTTACGACCGGCAATAGCCCACTTTATCGGTTCGTCTGAGTATTGTGCGAGATATTCGAGCATTATTTGACCCACAAACGAGGTGGCACCGTAAATAATGATATCGTAACGAGGTGAATCTTGAGACATAACACTTTCCTGAATAATAAATGATGGACTTATTTAACAAAAAATAAGTAAATTTAATGACAATTTGAGGGTAAGTGTACAATACTGAAGCTCATAAAAAACATGCTAATTCGTAAAAACCCATCATTTTTTTGAATACATAATACGGGAGTATGACTGATGATACCGAACAAAGAGCCATTCGCAGTAGTAGTTAACAAGCAAAATATCGCTGATATTCATGTTGTTCCCGTTCAGTTAAATCACTTGGCTGCTAATCAGATTCGCATTCGCATTGAACATTTTGGATTATCGGCCAATAATGTGACGTATGCGGTCACTGGTGACAGCTTTGGCTACTGGGGATTTTTTCCGGTTAGTCCGTTGTCAGTGCCTGATTTTGCAACGGGCTTTGGGATTATTCCTTTATGGGGGTTTGCTCAAGTCATTGAATCAAATCATACCAATATAGCGGTTGGTCAACGCTTCTTCGGCTATTTGCCGATGGCCAGTGAATGGGTCATGGATGCGCAACAGGTCACCCACTTCGGTTTCATTGACAAGTTAGCGTCACGCGTGAGTAATTCGCCGTTGTACGATAGTTATCAATGGTGCGATGCTGACCCGTATTATGATCCTCAGCGTGAAATTTGGCAGGCAAATTTTCGTCCGTTGTTTTTGACCTCGTTTGCTTTAGCTCAATACCTAGCGAGTGAAACCGTCGAAACAGCCTCCACAATATTATTAACCAGTGCGTCCTCAAAGACGGCAATTGGTTGTGCTATGTTGTTACAACAACTGCCTCAACTGGATGTGGTTGGCTTGACATCGTCCCACAATGTCGCTTTTGTAGAACAATTAGATTGCTATGATGAAGTCTTAGAATATGGGCAAGTGGCTAACATGCGGTATAAAACACCCGTATGGATTTTAGACTTTGCAGGGAATAAAACCCTGTTGCAACAACTCCAAGAAATCTTAGACCATTTACATTATACGACCTTATTTATCGGAATTACGGATATCCAAGCGCAACAAAGCAAGCCACCTGGTAAGTTAAAAGGCGAGATGTTTTTTGCTCCAGATCACATTAAGCTATTAAATAAAATGTGGGGAAGAGAACGATTTGTATTGGAATATGGACAAGCTTGGCAACAAGTTGCAAATGGTTTACAAGGGCATTTTGAATATGATGAATTTGTTGGTACTGCGGCATTAATTGAACGATATCAGCATATTATACAAGGCAACATTGAACCGACTAAATTACTGCTTGGTCGCTTTTAGAAGTGTGCAGTGTGTGCATGGATAATCACAACCAATTAAGATTCTTTCCACCAATGCGTTCTAGATAAGGGGAATCCTGATTGTTGAAGTGTTTCTTTGAGTAATACACGATCTTCTTTATTCAAAAACTCGCCGATGCTAAATCGATAGTGTTCTAAGCACAGAATAATATCCGGTAAATACCAATCTCGTTCGGTTTCCGAAATTTCAAAGCTAAGTCTGTCTCGATGGTATGAACGCGCGACTTCTCTTCGTTGGATCCCCGATTCGATGATGACCCATTCATCCGATATGGTAATAATTTGTTGCGCAAATCCATTGCGACATACCCGGTACATAAAATAGGCAAACAATCCCACCTCTAAACCTGCAAAAGGTAATATCACCCATGCCCCAGAAAAGGCCCAACCGATAGCAATGCTCATCACAATCACCACCATAATGATAATGATAGTCTTTGTTTCAAGCCATGTCGCTGAGCGATTAGGGGTTAACGTAATCACGGTGGTGGGTGCATTAAATTGTATTTTTATCATGTTTTCATTTGAGTTGTGGTTTGAGTCATGGATAATGCTATTTTGTTAATTTATGCTGCACATATATAACGACTGATTACCCATTGAAACAGAATAATAACAACAAGAACATCAACCTATGCCAATCAAAAAACGTGTAATTGCTTTATTTATACTCTTATTAAGTTTAATTGGATTGTTTTTTATGCAGTCCAACATGATTGATTTATTTCAAGAATTTAGTGGGTTTATTGGACTCGGTGTTATTGGAGCTATTTTCGCCAATGCAACAGGTGCCGGTGGCGGCGTGATTTTTGTGCCTGTGTTTAACCAGTTTCAATTAAGCACCAGTGAAATTATTGCGACAAGCTTTGCTATCCAATGCTTTGGTATGGTCGCAGGGAGTATTGCTTGGCGCGATCAGTACCTCAATGCACAGGGTGAGGGGGGCGTTCAGGCATCGATTTGGTCGGTATTACCTGCATTACTCGTTATTACCGTGCCATTTTCATTACTGGGTATTTGGACGGTTCAATATAGCCCGCTAATAGAGTGGGTGACGCAAGCCGAAGATACAATACATTGGTTATTTGGTGTTTTTTCTATCTTGTTAGCATTAGCGATTTTGGGTTCGTTGAGCAAATTAAAATCTCCTATATCAGCTCAATCAGTCAGTCAATTTGATCGGATCGCATTGGCGGTTATTGCGTATCTAGGTGGCATGATCACCGCATGGTTGTCAGTGGGCGTTGGCGAGTTAGTTGCTGTGTATCTGATATTGCGAAATTTTAGTGTCACCTTAAGTATTGCGTGCGCCGTAATGTTAACGGCTTTTTCAGTGTGGGCTGGATTGGTATATTATATCTTAATTAATCCGATTATCGTCTATCCTATCGCAGCTTTTGCCGGTATTGGCGCGGTGATTGGCGGGACTATCGCTAAACATCTGGTGTTAAAATTTAGTCCCTACCAGGTCAAGGTGTTCTTTGCTGTTTGGGTTTTGTTGATGGGTATTGCCAACATGCCAGGTTTTTCTTTGTAAATCACGGTAAAAAAATGCCCATTCGCCATTATTGCCTCGCTTCGCTGGGATCCTTGTCGTCTTGTGCTTCAATTTCAGCGTCGATTTCTGCGCTGGCAAGTGGCCAACCACCCAGCTGATGATAACGATTAATCATAAAACAAAATAACTCAGCAGTTCGTCGAGCATCATATAGTGCGCCGTGTGCTTGCTTCTGATCAAATTCAATTCCTGCCGCTTGGCATGCCTTAATTAGTACTGTTTGCCCTAAGCTCAGCGCTGCCAGTGAGGTGGTATCAAAAGACACGAAAGGATGAAAAGGAGAACGTTTGATTTGTGTTCGCTCTAGTGCAGCGTTAATAAATCCCATATCAAAACTCGCATTATGCGCGACAATGACTGAACGTTGGCAATCAGCAGTTTTTTGTAACTTACGAATGGCTTTACATAAGCCTTTCATTGCATCAGCTTCACTAACAGCACCACGTAACGCACATTCGATATCAATTCCATTAAAATCCAACGCAGCTTGTTCAATATTTGCACCAGCAAAAGGTTCAACATGAAAATGAATTTCGTGTTCAGGATGAACAATCCCCTGGTCATCCATTTTGAGTGTCACCGCAGCAAGTTCTAGAAGCGCATCGGTATGTGCATTAAACCCTGCGGTTTCCACATCGATAATGACAGGGAAATAATTTCTAAAACGATCTTTTAATAATGGTGACGACAAAACAATATTCTCTTCAATAAAAAGCGAACACTATTATCGCAAGGAATGCGTTTAACTACTAGCAAAGGATGTGATTAAGGGTTAAACCTTTTACGTGATGTGACGATAATTAGATAGGTAAGATGAGAGGTGAGTCGTGAACAGTAAATTATGGGTATTAGTTGTAGTCGGCTTGTTGATATTGCCAAGTAGCAGTGCCTTTGCACAAATACGTCATTATCGGGCGACGGTAGAAACATCCCATTGGCAACTTGATCCTGCGTCCAATCCACTATCATGCCGCTTAGTACATCAAATTGATCGCTATGGCAGCGCTGAATTTACCAGTCAAGCCGCCAAACAATTAACACTTCAATTTAGCTTGCAGATGCGCTTGTTACCAGATACCTATGCCCAAGCAGGAGTCTACACGATGGCACCTCAATGGATGCCTGGTCAGCCTAGTCGATTACTGACACAATTGGATCTCAAGCAGCAGTTTCAACCAGAGTTGCCTAAAAAAATGGCATGGACGTTACTGTCAGAGTTAGAAAAAGGTTTTTGGCCGACGTTTGCATATCAAGATTGGTACAATCAACATGATGCGATTATGGTCAGCTTACACGCCACTAACTTTATGCCTGCATATCAAGATTTTGTTGAGTGTCATGCTAAGTTATTGCCCTTTAATCTAACCGACATTGCCTTTACGATTTTGACGTTTAAGCCAAATAGCCAAGTGTTGACTCGCTATGCTCAAAAACGCCTTGATATGATTGCACAATATTTAGAGCATGATAATGCATTGAGTTTAGTGTTAATTGATAGTCATACTGATGCTATTATGCCATCGACCTCTCAGAAAGATATCGCACAATTACGCGCACAAACGATTCAGTTATTTTTTGCAGATAAAGGGATCGACCCTACTCGAATCGAAGTGCAATCTCATGCTGATAAGCGCACTATTGCTCCGGAGCAGGTATTGCTGAAGGGTTATAATCGACGGGTTGTTGTGCAGTTATCAAAAGCACCTTAAGTAAAGATGCATACCATCCTAAATAACCCTAATCGTCAATTTTATCTTTAAACTCACACAAATCTTCAATGATACAACTACCACAGCGAGGCTTGCGCGCAATACACGTATAGCGTCCGTGTAATATTAACCAATGATGTACATCCACTTTAAACTCTGCAGGGATGACTTTGAGGAGTTTTTGTTCGACATGATCTACTGTTTTACCCATTGCCAGTTTGGTACGATTACTGACTCGGTAAATATGTGTGTCTACAGCAATTGTAGGCCAGCCAAATGCCGTATTGAGCACGACATTTGCCGTTTTACGTCCAACACCAGGTAAAGCTTCAAGTGCTGCTCGGTCCTGTGGTACAACAGAGTCATGCAAATCAATTAACATCTTACATGCTTTGATGACGTTTTCTGCTTTGGTATTAAATAATCCAATGGTTTTTATGTAGGTTTTTAATCCATCCACCCCCAATGCATAAATCGCTTCAGGGGTATTGGCCACAGGAAATAATTTGTCTGTCGCTTTATTTACACCTACATCGGTAGCTTGGGCGGAGAGTGTGACAGCTACCAGTAATTCAAAAGGGGAGCTAAAGTTAAGCTCCGTTTCCGGATGTGGATTTTCGTTGCGAAAACGCGTTAATATCTCTCTACGTTTTGCTGTGTTCATGACTGCTCTCTTGTGTTCGTTTCGGTGGTAACGCGAGCTCGCTCGACATTTTTTGTTATTTTAGGAGCAAACCATTGCGCCATTTTAGGGTCAAGGATATTTTTGAGTGCGATAATTAAGCCCATACCCAAAAACGCACCAGGCGGTAAAATAGCCAATAAGAAAGGTTGCTCAGGCTCAAATATCTGTATGGTCATGACACTTGCCCAATCACCTAACAACAAATCCATCCCTGAAAACAAGTAACCACTACCTAAGATTTCACGCATCGCCCCTAACACTACCAATACGATAGCGAAGCCAACGCCCATTATGAATCCATCGTATGCTGATTCTTTGACAGGGTGTTTGGATGCATAAGCTTCTGCGCGACCAATAATGGCACAGTTAGTCACTATTAACGGGATAAATATCCCTAGTGCTAAGTACAACTCATAGGTGAATGCATTCATCAATAATTGTACAACCGTCACAAATGAAGCAATCACCATGACAAAGATAGGGATACGGATTTCATTCGGGACAAAATTACGCACGACAGAGACAGTAATATTTGAACCCATAAGCACTAACAAGGTTGCGAGACCTAGGCCAAATCCATTTACCGCAGATGTGGTGACTGCAAGAAGTGGGCATAATCCAAGTAATTGAACAAGGGCAGGGTTGTTTTGCCATAGGCCTTGCCATGTTAATTCTTTAAATTCATTGGCAACACGACTCATGGTTGCTCTCCTTGAACGCATTCATTGTCAGCTAAGGCTAATTCATTTTGGTGAGTTTGTACGTATTGAACAGTATTTAACACTGCCTTGATCACCGCTCTTGGCGTTATAGTCGCGCCGGTAAACGCATCAAATTGGCCGCCGTCTTTTTTGACAGCCCAATGACTGGTTTGTTGCGGCTGATACTGTTGATTGTTAAAGCTTAAAATCCAATCGCTAATGCGTAAGTCTATTTTATCACCCAATCCTGGTGTTTCTTTATGTTCTAACACCCGCACACCGGTTACCGTGCTAAGAAATTCTCCAGAGACTCCAACAATCAAGCTAATATCGCCACTGTAGCCATCTGCAGCGACTGTCTCAATAGCAACGCTCGTAAGTTGAGTATTATTAATCGAATAGCCACGATACACTTTTAGGTCGTCAGCACCGCCAAGTTGTTGATCGACCGGCAATGAAGCACAGTTGTGCTGTATGTCATTAGTAAAACTTTCCGCAGGAACAACATCATTAATGACTTGAAGTAATACCCGTTGTTGCTGGGCTTTAATCGTATCTTTGGTCCCTAAAAAAGTCAGCACAATTAAACAGGTTGTCACCAGAGCAAAAGCCCCTAAGATCAACGCGTTTCTTTGAGAATTATTGAATGGATTACTCATGATTTGTGACCATAGGTTCTAGGTTGAGTGTAATAATCAATCAACGGCACTGCAATATTCATAATAACAACCGCAAAGGCAATCGCATCAGGATAGCCGCCATAGGTACGTATAATCACCGTTAAAAAACCAATCATTAAGCCAAATATTACTCGTCCTTTGTCGGTCGTTGACCCTGATACTGGGTCAGTGACAATAAAAAATGCACCAAACAATACTGCTCCAGACATCAAATGGAACGTGATCGAACCGGTTTGATCGGGGGAAAGAATATTAAGAAAGCCGGCGGTGAAAACAACACCCGCCAGAGTGCTGATAGGCATGTGCCAATTGATCACCTTATTTCCTAATAAAAATAGACCACCGAGTAAGTATGCTAATGCCACCGGACTCCAACCATAGGACCAACCCCAGTCGGAACTAAAAATATTTGCATTGAGTGTTTCAGAATAGGTTAAACCGCTCAGTAAACCAGTACGAACCGCATCTAATGGGGTAGCTTGAGTAATGCCATCGATGCCTAACTGCAATTGTGCTAAGCTGTACCCTGACTGTGAGTAACCAGTAAAAATGGTACTCAACGCGTCAATAAAGTCATAGGGTGATTGAGCCATCGATTGCACAGGTATCCATGCTGACATGGCGATAGGAAAGGAGATTAACAACACGACATAACCAATCATCGCTGGATTAAACATGTTAAAACCCAGACCACCATACAACTGCTTAACAATAGCGATGGAGAAAAAGGTACCAATAACCACTAACCACCATGGAGCAAGAGGCGGTAAACATATCCCCAATAACAAAGCGGTTAAAATCGCTGAATAATCGCGAATGCCTCGTGAGACATTTTTTTTGCGGAGCTCTAAGATTGCCGACTCAGTAACGACTGCAGTGAACATCGCTAATGCGATTTGGATAATCGTTCCCCAACCAAAAAAATAAGTTTGAGCGATAACGCCAGGTATACAGGCATAACATACCATGCGCATAACCTGACCAGTATCTCGACGGACACGATTGTGTGGGGAGCTAGATAATGAAAACTGCATTTAGTTATCCGAATCAGTGGATGGCGAATTATGTGAAGATACATCAGGTGTTGATTGAGTGGTATCTGTGTCTGTTTTAGCAGCAGCTGCTCGCTTCGCTTTGGCTCGAGCGAGTGCTGCAGCGATTTTGTCTTTGGCATCACTGCCTTTATTTTCCATCGATTTTTTGCGCGCCTCAGCGGCTAATCGGTGTTTTTCTTCTCGCGCTTGCTTGTCGGCAAGTAGGCGAGCCTGACGAGTCTCGAAGCGCTCGCGGGCTTTTTCTGATTTGTCTTTTTCAATCGCAGCGTTGCGAATATCTGATTTAGCTTGGCGATAATATTGAACTAATGGAATTTCAGATGGGCATACATATGCGCACGCACCACATTCAATACAAGCATCTAAATTATATTCTTGGGCCTTGTCATATTCTTTCGCTTTGCTGTACCACAATAATTGCTGTGGAAGTAAGCCTGCAGGACAAGCGTCTGCACACAACCCGCAGCGAATACAAGGTCGTTCATCTTCGATTTCTGGCAACTCATTGCGTTCAGGGACGAGCAAACAATTGGTCATCTTGACGACGGGTACTTGTTCATTATGAACCGTAAAGCCCATCATCGGGCCACCCATGATCACTTTATGTTGCTTTTGTTGTGTACTGTCATAACCAGCATGCGTTAATAAGTGTTGAACCGGGGTACCTAATAGCGCCCATACATTTTGTGGTTTGTTGAGCGCTTTACCAGTTAAAGTCACAACACGTTCAACGAGTGGTTTGCCGTGCAATACCGCTTCGGCAATCGCAAAACATGTGCCCACGTTATACATTAAGCAACCGATATCAATAGGCAGTCCGTTATCGGGGACTTCTGCACCAGTAAGTACTTGGATCAGTTGCCGCTCACCGCCTGCAGGATATTTGGTTGGTAAACTGACAACTAGATAGCCATTATCTTCTAAGCATGCAGTTCGCATGGCATCAAATGCCTCGGGTTTGTTATCCTCAACAGCAATAATCACATGCTTAGGCTCAACAATATGACGTAATATATCGATACCTTGTTTAATCTGCCACGCATGTTCGCGCATAATGCGGTCATCACTACTAATGTATGGCTCACATTCAATACCGTTGATGATCAAGCACTCTACAGGCTTATGCGTGTTGGTTTTGATGTGTGTTGGGAAACCAGCTCCACCCATACCTGAAATACCGGCTTGGCAAATACGCTCTAACAACTGCATCTTATCTAATTGCATGTAATCAGTTAACAATGGCATCAACTGCCATTTTGCTAATCCATCGGTTGCAATTTCAATGGTAAGTTCGGGTAAACCGGAGGCATGCGCACTTGGGTGCGGCGCGATAGCGACCACCGTCCCAGAAGTAGAAGCATGTACAGGCACTGAAAAAGGGTGATTGGAATGGGTTAAAGGCTGCCCTTTTGCCACATAGTCACCGACCTGGACACACACATTACCTTGGCTACCAATCTGCTGTTTGACCGGAATATATAGGTGTTTGGGTTCAGCAACCTGTGCAATAGGTGTGCTATTAGCTAGGCTTTTTTGCTGAGGAGGATGAACTCCGCCAGGAAAATCAAACATTTGGCCTTGTTGTAATTGGCTGATTACTTGAGCTGCATCAATCATGATTCTACCTGTTTGATTGGAATGTCACCGACACCTTTTGCTAAATCCCACTGCCAGTTTTGTGGTGTTGTTTTAACAGGGATCATATCAATACAGTCGACCGGGCAGGGAGCGACGCATAAATCGCATCCTGTGCATTCGTCGATAATTACGGTATGCATTTGTTTAGATGCACCTATGATTGCATCAACTGGACAAGCTTGAATGCATTTAGTGCAACCAATACATTCGTCTTCTCTGATGTAGGCGACTTTTTTCACATCTTCAACGCCATGGTCACCATCAAGTGGCTTAACTTCTACGCCCATTAAATCGGCGAGGTGTTTTATCGTAGATTCACCACCTGGTGGGCACTTGTTAATTTCATCGCCATCAGCAATAGCTTGGGCGTAAGGTTTACAGCCTGGGTAACCACATTGTCCGCATTGAGTTTGAGGCAACAATGCATCGATTTGTTCGACTAATGGATCGGCCTCAACTTTAAATTTAATGGCTGAATAGCCCAAAATGGCACCAAATATTAATGCTAAAGAACCGATAATGAGCAAAGCGGTAAGTAGAGTCATTAGAGTTTCACCAAGCCAGTAAAACCCATAAATGCCAACGACATGAGTCCGGCAGTAATCATCGCAATTGCTGCTCCTTTAAATGGACTAGGTACATCTGCGGCGGCTAATCGTTCACGCATAGCAGCAAACATAATCAACACCAAAGAGAAGCCAACAGCGGCGCCAAAGCCATACACAACAGATTCAACCAAACTGTGTTGTTCTTTAATGTTTAACAAAGCAACGCCTAACACGGCGCAATTCGTTGTGATTAACGGCAGGAATATACCAAGCAATCGATACAGGGTAGGGCTAGTTTTTTGTACGACCATCTCGGTAAATTGAACCACAACCGCAATCACCAAGATAAAGCTCAAAGTACGTAAATACTCCAAACCAAACGGGGCAAGTAGGTAAGTTTCAATCAAATAACTGCACACTGATGCTAATGTCAGTACAAAGGTTGTGGCCATAGACATGCCAATCGCAGTTTCTAATTTTCCTGATACACCCATAAAAGGGCATAGGCCCAGAAACTGGACTAATACAAAGTTGTTAACTAATACCGTACTGATTAACAGTAAAATAAATTCTGTGAGCATAGAAAGCGAGTTCTTTGGCTAATTATTAAGAAATAAATATAATGGTATTATCGGTTGAAACGGGTTAAGAAACAATGGATAAAGTCTTAAATGATGGCTAAATATGGTGTTTATTATGTAATAAAAACAAATTAAGTGTAAACATTGCTGTAATTACGAATAAGCTTAGCGGAGTAGTAACTACTAGAATATATATTGATATGTGTAATGGGGGCGATTATGAAATGTTGTAACTAAGTGTTTGATTGGCTCCCCCTCCCCGACTCGAACGGGGGACCTGCGGATTAACAGTCCGTCGCTCTAACCAGCTGAGCTAAGGGGGAAGCGCAAAACAAAACATTCGATGAAACTGGCTCCCCCTCCCCGACTCGAACGGGGGACCTGCGGATTAACAGTCCGTCGCTCTAACCAACTGAGCTAAGGGGGAGTTGAGAGTTTCAACGAGCGCGAATATTAAATATCGAGTCGCCTTGTGTCAACTAAAAACATTATTTATTTTCATATTTATCTATATTCCAAAAAAGTATCAATATAGATTACTTTGTGATTAAAAACTCTTATGCACTGTTCATAAGTACAGTGTTAATTTTATTTATACCATAAATATATTCTTATCAGGTAAGCGTTCACTAACAAAAAAAACAGGTTAAAGGAGTCAATACTTTGTCATATAACGGTTTTTTAACTTATCCACCATAACTGTGGATAAGTATGTGTATTACTTTATTAAAAGCATTTATGAGTATAATGTAGCCAGTCAAGATACAAACTGAAAAATAAAGCGATTGACAGTAGAAAATCTATTAAAATCAATTGCTTGTGAGTGTTAGGGATAATTGATTCAACAAGGCTGGTTATTTTGTAGCATATTATTGATGTTTTTAATTTGATGTGCATAACATCTTGATGACGTGATAATAAACGGAGCTTGTACAAGAAAAGACCAGGTTTCTCAGTGACATTGGTCAAAAATATGGCACTTCGCAATGGCCGTTTATGCCATCCATACTCAGGTTCGATATTCTCCTTAGTTATTAGTTTATTCGTGTTATGCTTAGCGCTCTAAAAAAGGACAATTTGTGACAAGCCAAACCAATCATTCTGCTTCATCAGAAAAAATAAACCCTATGTTAGAGGGCGACATCAAAAAAACCTTAACGAACATGACAGTCCCAATGATTTTGGGCATGATCATGTTAATGACGTTTGGCCTAGTAGATACGTTTTTTATTAGTTTATTAGGGACACAAGAATTAGCTGCTATTAGTTTTACCTTTCCTGTTACGTTCACCGTTATCAGTTTGAATATTGGTTTAGGGATTGGTACGTCAGCCGTTATTGCTAAATTATTAGGTGCGAAGCAAACGGCTAAGGCGCAATTAGCCGCTACGGCTGCAATAATGATTGTGATATGCCTGGTGGGTTTGTTGTCATTTATTGGTATTAACACCATCGAACCCGTATTTACCTTATTAGGAGCAAGTCCCGCATTACTCGAACCCATATCAGATTACATGACTATTTGGTATGTTGCTGGGGTGTTGTTGTCAGTGCCAATGGTCGGGAACAGTGTATTACGCGCTGATGGAGATACTAAAACCCCAAGTATTATTATGGCGGCTTGCGGTGCAATCAATGCAGCATTAGATCCATTGCTGATTTTTGGTTATGGGCCCTTTATCGGTTTAGGGATCCAAGGTGCAGCCATCGCTACCGCGATTGCTTGGGCTGTTGGTGTGGTGTGGATTTTGGTCCTACTGATGAAACGTAAACTGGTGATCCCTCGGCTACTCACGGCAACAGAATTTATAAATAATATCAGTGGTATTGTTAAAATTGGCATCCCTGCTGCTGGGGCGAATATGTTGACCCCTATTTCTGCAGGGATAGTGACAGCTATTGTCGCTGACTATGGTAATGCGGCAGTTGCGGCATGGGGAGTTGGCGGACGACTAGAATCGATTGCATGTATTGTAATGCTCGCATTATCGATGTCTTTACCGCCGTTAATTTCACAAAATATGGGCGCCAATAAAATGAACCGTGTGTACAGTGCTTACAAAATCGCTATTGGCTTTGTATTGGGCTTTCAACTGCTTGTGTTTTTTGTGCTGTACGGTTTATCTGGGTATATCGCACAGATATTTGCCAAAGAACCGGGGGTAGCCCAATTGATTACACTCTTTTTGATGATAGTACCATTTGGCTATGGTTTACAAGGCGTAGTCGTACTCACCAATTCTGCATTTAATGCGATTCATCAGCCGATGTCCGCGCTGTTACTTAATGCGCTACGTTTATTTTTATTTTTTGTCCCTTTTTGTTATTTAGGGAGTATATGGTATGGGTTACATGGAATATTCATTGGGGCAGTGATAGCCAACCTTGTCATGGCAGCGTTATCTTTTTATTGGTTTCGCCGTCACATTTACCAAACACAATTACACGAAGTCACAAGCGAATAATTATCTATGTCAAAAACGTTTCAACTGCATTCAAAATATTCTCCAGCCGGGGACCAGCCAACTGCTATCGCAAGTTTAGTTGAAGGGATTAATGATGGGCTTGCATGCCAAACTTTACTCGGGGTAACAGGTTCAGGTAAAACATTTACCATGGCTAACGTGATCAGTGAAGTGCAACGACCGACGCTTATCTTGGCACATAACAAAACCTTAGCTGCGCAATTATACGGAGAAATGAAGGAGTTTTTTCCGAATAATGCCGTGGAATATTTTGTTTCGTATTATGATTATTACCAGCCTGAGGCTTATGTACCTAGTACTGATACATTTATTGAAAAAGACTCGTCTATTAATGAACACATCGAACAAATGCGTTTGTCCGCGACTAAAGCATTAATAGAGCGTCGAGATGTTATTATTATTGCCAGTGTGTCTGCTATTTATGGTTTGGGTGATCCTGAATCTTATATGAAAATGCTATTGCACTTTCGCCAAGGCGATACGATGGACCAACGTGATGTGTTACGTCGTTTGGCTGAGTTACAATACCAACGAAATGATATTGCCTTTGAGCGGGGGACATTTCGGGTGCGGGGCGATGTCATTGATATTTTTCCTGCTGATAGTGAAAAACAAGCTGTCAGAGTCGAATTGTTTGATGAAGAAATTGAACGGATCAGCTTATTTGACCCACTAACTGGCGTGGTTGATAAAGTTGTTGCGAGAGCAACCGTCTTTCCTAAAACGCATTATGTGACGCCGCGAGAAAAAATAGTCGAGGCTATCGAACGTATCAAACTTGAGTTGGTAGATCGAAAAGCACAGCTACTAGAAGTCAACAAATTAATTGAAGAGCAACGTATCTCTCAACGAACTCAATTTGATATTGAGATGATGTTGGAGTTAGGTTATTGCTCAGGTATTGAGAACTATTCCCGGTATTTGTCAGGGCGCAATCCTGGTGATCCACCCCCCACATTAATCGATTACTTTCCCAAAGATGGCTTATTGATGATTGATGAATCTCATGTCACCGTCTCGCAAATTGGTGCGATGTATAAAGGGGATAGATCACGCAAAGAAACCTTAGTTGAATATGGTTTTCGGTTACCCTCGGCATTGGATAATCGACCATTAAAATTTGACGAGTTTGTGCATATTGCTCCGCAAACTATCTATGTGTCGGCAACGCCGGGTAAGTACGAATTAGAACGCTGTGAAGGGGATGTGATTGAGCAAGTCGTGCGTCCTACCGGCCTATTAGATCCGCACATTGAAATTCGACCAGTGGCGACTCAAGTCGATGATGTGTTATCCGAAATCCATAAACGCGTTGCGGTCAATGAGCGGGTACTCATTACCACATTGACCAAACGGATGGCGGAAGATCTCTCCGATTACCTCAACGAAAATGGGGTCAAAGTGCGCTACCTGCACTCAGACATTGATACTGTTGAACGTATCGAAATCATTCGTGATTTACGTATCGGCGTATTTGATGTCATCGTTGGTATCAACTTATTACGTGAAGGTTTGGATATGCCAGAGGTCTCTTTGGTTGCGATCTTGGATGCGGATAAAGAGGGCTTCTTACGGGCAGATAAATCATTAATCCAAACTATAGGCCGGGCTGCTCGTCATATCAATGGGCATGCGATTTTTTATGGTGACAAAATCACCGGGTCGATGCAACGTGCGATTGATGAAACGGATCGTCGCCGCAACAAACAAATTGAGCATAATGAACGCAATGGGATTGTGCCGCATTCATTAAACAAACCGATTACAGATATAATGGACGTGGGTGATGAAACTGCACATCCTGCTGCAGGTAAGGTTCGTTTACGGAAGATTGCTGAAAAAGAAAAGACCTTCCAGAAAATGACAGCCACGCAAATGATGGATAAAGTCACTGAACTCGAAAAAGATATGTTTGAGGCCGCGCGTGAGCTGGAATTTGAAAAAGCAGGTGCATTGCGTGACGATATTGAAAAGCTTCGAGCAGAGATTGTCAAAATTTCATAACCAATTAACTTCATGATTTCGTCCAGTTAACATAATACTTGCACACTAAGTAATCTTGACTAAGCTTTATGGTATTGCAAATCATACCTATTGTTAAGGTTACTTAAGGTACATTTATGCTTAATCGCTTGCAGGAATCCGATATTAAGTTACTTCGGGTTTTTTATGCGGTAGCCTCATGTAACGGATTTACAGCTGCTGAATCGGTATTAAGGATGCAACGCCCCAACATCAGCGCAGCTATCAAGAAACTCGAAGAGCGCCTAGATCTTATCTTATGCCATCGTGGACGCGGGGGCTTTCAAATCACCAAAGAAGGTGAGGTTGTTTACCAAGAAACTAAACGTATTTTTAATTCGTTTGATAACTTTGTGTTTAATCTCAAAAATTTACATGACGATTATTCAGGTCACCTCACTTTAGTCGTCATGGCCGGTTTGCCTCTATCGGTGCATCTCGCTATCAGTCGTGCAGTCCAATCTACCATGAAAAAATACGACGATATTCACGTTAATATTCAACATCGTTTGTATCATGAGGTCGAACATGTTGCCTTGTCAGGTGAATGTCATCTGGTGTTATCGACCTATGATATGCTCAAGCCAGAGTCTGTAGTATTCCATCAAACGGGCACACAGTTTACGGGGAGACTTTATTGTGCGCCAAGTCATCCATTAGCCAAATATAAAACAATCTTACCGAAACACGTCAATATTGAAGACTTTCCAGCCATTGGCATCTCGGGTTTATCCTCGTCTAATTATATTGAGGATGATTACCGAATGTCGATTCAGACCTTTTCCGATACCTTTGATGCGTGCATGGCAGCGATTATGACTGGCAAATACGTGGGGTTATTACCTGATTACATGGCAAAGGAATCAGGCGTTGCTTTAGGTCTTGTTGCTGTCGGCGGAGGCAACATGTTTACGTTCACGCATGAATTGTTCGTTATGAATGGTAAAAACACACGTTTGAACCCGGTCTTGCGACATTTAATCAAGGAATTAAGGCATTTTGTGATTGAATCTCAGCTGCATTGAAATTCGTTCTACCGTATCACAATGGAGTAATGGCATCTCAACACAATGCGCTTAACTTGGCTCATAAGGGATGGGATCAATTAAGCCATTCTCGGTAAAGGCTTCTACGCGTTCAACACAGGCACCACATTGTCCACATGCTTTGTCACGTCCATTATAACATGTCCATGTGTGGCTATAATCAAGGCCTAATTCAATGCCTCGGCGTAATATCTCTATTTTGGTATGCGCAATAAATGGCGTTTGGATACTTACCGATTGATAGTTTGCTATTTGGCAAACGGCATCCATTTTGGCAACAAATTCAGGGCGGCAATCTGGGTAAATGGCATGGTCACCACCATGTGCGCCATAATAAACTTGACTGGCTTCTAAAGACACGGCGTAGGCAACGGCCAGTGATAATAAAATCATATTGCGATTAGGAACAACCGTTGATTGCATGTTTTCTGCTTCATAATGGCCTTCAGGAATAGCGATATCGTCAGTCAAAGATGATCCACCCAGTAGGCTATTGATACTGCGTATATCAACAATTTTATGTGCAATGCCTAATTCTGTACAAACATGTTTAGCGTATTGTATTTCTTTACTGTGTTTTTGCCCATAATCAAACGTTAAAGCCGCAATCTCATGGCGAGCTAATCCGGTTGCTAAGACATGATGTAATAACGTAAACGAGTCCATACCACCAGAATAAATGATCACTGCTTGTTTGGTCATGGACTGATTTTTAGGATCGCGGTGACTGGATTGAGGAGAGGTTGGAATGCTTGAATGTGTCATTATCGGTAATACGCTTTGTGATTGTGTGTTTAATATCATGTATTTTAATGTATTATGCGCACTTCGCCAATGATAGTTATCTGCTATGTTCAAGTTCAGGATGTAATATGCCCCAATCACTCACATACCCAATCAATGAAATTTTTGAATCGATTCAAGGTGAAGGTCAATATACAGGAGTCCCATCGGTATTTATTCGCCTGCAAGGGTGTCCAGTAGGGTGTCCATGGTGCGATACTCAACACACTTGGGCGGTGGATAGCGCTGATATTATACCGATTATACAATTGCGTAAAAAATCAGCAGAAGCGCCCACTCATAGTATAATGAGTGTTGAGGATTTGTTGGACGAATATACACTGCGTGGCTACAACGCTCAGCATATCGTCATTACAGGTGGTGAGCCGGCGATGCATGACTTATTACCCTTAACGCAAACATTAATTGCCCGAGGGTTTTCGGTTCAGATTGAAACAAGTGGCACGTTTGCAGTGCGCTGTGATGATGCGGTATTTGTCACCGTATCGCCCAAAATCAATATGCCAGGTAAATTGCCTATATTGCCAAGTGCTATGGCTCGCGCCAATGAGATAAAACACGCTATCGCGATGCAAAAACACGTCGATGAATTACTTGCCTTATTAATTGCGTGTCCAGTGCCTGAGACAACAGCGATCTATTTACAACCGATATCCCAACAGGCCCGTGCAACCGAATTAGCAATAAGTACCTGTATTGCTAGGAATTGGCGTTTGTCATTACAAACCCATAAATTTATAGGTATTGAATAAACGGTTAATAATGCTACAGTTATGCTATCGCTTTGTTTAAATTTGATAGATGTACATGTTATTGATTGATCCAATCACATCGCCATACCGCAAGAATAAACGCTATGTTGCTTTATTCTTGGTGTGCATCTGTGGGCTTGTTTACCCTTCGGTTGCACTGTCTGCAATTTGGACAATTACCTACCCCAAACCTCCTGTAGAACAGAGTATTCATGCGCAGTATGTCGTAAAATTATTAGATTTAGCCTTACAAAAAACCGGAGTTCGATATGAATTAATTGCATCGGATGACGTTATTTTGCAGGGGAGGGCGCTCAGTTTATTAGAAAATAATCGCACTGTTAATGTTGTTTGGTCAATGACCGATGAGCAACGTGAGGCAGATTTTAAAGCGATACGGATCCCCATTTATAAGGGATTGATAGGCTGGCGAGTATTGTTAGTTCATCCAAACAAATTGTCACAGTTGGAAAGTACGCCTTTGCGTGATAATTATGCTGTGCAAGGAATGGATTGGCCGGACACTAAGATTTTGCAATCCAATGGCTTTAATGTAGTGAGTGCCACTAACTACGATGAAGCCTTTGCTATTATGCATCGACAACAAGCGGATATTTTTCCACGTTCTATAATCGAAGCACTGGATGAATTGCAGCAACCGAATTTAGCTAAATCGCTGCTGATTGAACCTAACTATGTATTACAGTATCCATCTGCGACGTATTTTTTTGTGAATAAACGGGATGGGATATTAGAAAAGTTACTTGCTAAGGGATTAAATATTGCGTTACAGGATGGTTCGTTTGATGCGTTGTTTAATCAGACGTATGCACCAATTATTGCACAACTTGGACTGGATAAAAGAGAGTTAATTTCGCTAACTAACCCACTTTTACCCGTCAATACCCCAACTGAAAACAGCGCGTTGTGGTATCAAATTATCCGTTAAGCGCTTGGAGCTTGTTGATGGATATCTTTCATTGAGCGACCTGATGGGTCGGCGTTATTCTTGAAACTTGCGTCCCATTCCAATGCTTCAACCGTCGAGCAAGCAATTGACTTACCGCTAGGCACACACTGAGCTGCTGATTCTTGTGGAAAATATCCTTCAAAAATCGTTCGATAGAAGTATCCTTCTTTCGTGTCAGGGGTGTTAATCGGAAAGCGAAAGCCAGCATTAGATAATTGTTGATCTGAGACTTGGTCTTCGACAAAATCACGAATTGAATCAATCCACGAATAACCGACGCCATCACCAAATTGTTCTTTTTGGCGCCATAATACTTCATCAGGTAAGTATGAATTATCGTCAAAGGCTTTACGTAAAATCCATTTTTCCATTTTGCCATCAAGACACATTTTGTCTTGTGGATTAAGGCGCATTGCAACATCAATAAATTCTTTATCGAGGAACGGAACTCGAGCTTCCACACCCCATGCTGACGTAGATTTATTCGCACGCGCACAGTCAAACATATGCAGGCGGTCTAGTTTACGGACAGTTTCTTCATGAAACTCTTTGGCATTTGGCGCTTTATGGAAATATAAATACCCACCAAATATCTCATCAGCCCCTTCGCCTGACAAGACCATTTTGATACCCATTGCTTTGATTTTGCGAGTCATCAAATACATTGGAGTTGCAGCACGGATTGTCGTCGTGTCATACGTTTCTAAATAATAAATCACATCGCGAATAGCATCTAAGCCTTCTTGAATAGTGAAATGAATTTCGTGATGTACAGTACCGATCATATCTGCTACTTTTTGAGCAGCAAGTAAATCAGGTGCGCCTTCCAAACCTACAGCAAATGAATGCAAACGAGGCCACCACGCATCGCTTTGGTCACCGTCTTCAACCCGCTTGGCAACATATTGCGCCGCGACAGCCGAGACTAACGATGAATCAAGTCCACCCGAAAGCAACACCGCATAAGGTACATCGGACATTAAATGCGATTTGACTGATTTTTCAAATGCTGCCTTTAAATCGTCTAAATTCGTTTGATTATCCTTGACCGCGTCATACTGCATCCAATCACGCTGATAGTATTTGACCAGTTCGCCAGTTGAGCTATCTAAGTAATGACCCGGTGGGAATTCACTCACCGTCTTACATACCGGCACTAGTGCTTTCATCTCTGAGGCTACGTAAAAATTACCAAACTCGTCATAACCGGTGTACAAGGGAATGATGCCTATGTGGTCACGTGCGATCAGGTAACTATTTTTGTCTTGATCATATAATACGAAGGCAAACATCCCTTCGAGTTTATCGACAAAGCTGTTACCAAATTCTTGATACAAAGGCAGGATAACTTCGCAATCTGATTTAGTTGCAAAATCATAGCTTGATGCAAATTCGTTAGCCAGTGTTTGGTGATTGTAAATCTCACCATTGACGGCGAGTATTTGCTGACCATTACTTGAGATAAGCGGTTGTGCGCCAGTGTCAACGTCTACAATAGCTAAACGTTCGTGGCATAAAATCGCGTTATCATTATTCCAAATGCCAGACCAGTCTGGTCCGCGATGACGAAGTAATTTAGACAGCTCTAAAGCTTGAGTGCGTAATTCTGCCACATCTGATTTGATGTCCAGGATCCCGAAAATACCACACATATAATTGGTTCTCTCTGTTGACTAGTTTTAAATAACTACACGGTCTGTCGTTTCTCTGAATTCTTATACAAATAAAAAAGAGAGGGAGGTGCATTATAATTGTGCGATGTTTGTTGTTTTTTATTTTACCGCTACAGGTGGTCACTGTGCCATTTTACGTAGAAATTGCAAGTATATTTAAGCATGACATATAAAAAAAGCACACAAAATAGGATTAGCTTGTGTGCTTTTATATTTTATTTTTCTCGCGTAAGATTATGTTAACGCCTGAGAATGATTATTTACGTTGAAATTCACTGCTGCTAGACCACTGTGGACGCGCTTCAGCGTTAGCAACTTGATAGCCTACATCAAATAATAATCGAGCGTCCTGTTCGATCCCTGAAAAATCAAAACTATCACGATACTGGTCACATACTTGATGATAACAGCCACGTACAACGACATTAATTTTTTTGCGATACGCTGCAGTTGCATCATCATATGGTAGATTACCACCGCCGGCATACAATGCTGGAACACCTTGTTTAGCAAAGCTAAAGTGATCAGAGCGATAGTAATAACCGGCTTCTGGACGGTCTTCTTGCGTTAACACTCGGCCTTGCTTGTCTGCGGCAATCTGTAAGTTCTTTTCTAAGTCTGATTTACCCATACCTACTACAGAAACATCTTTGGTTTTGCCTAACACATTCAATGCATCCATGTTGATGTTGGCAACCGTCTTATCTAAGGCAATGATAGGATTATCAGCGTAATACTTAGACCCTAATAAACCTTGTTCTTCTGCGGTCACAATCAAAAAGCTGACAGAGCGCTTCGGCGTGACACTTGATTGTGCAAATGCACGTGCCATTTCAATAGCCGCAGCGGTACCTGTGGCATTATCATGAAATCCATTATAAATCTGGTCACCTTCTAGCGATTCATCTTTACCTAGATGATCCCAGTGTGCGGTATAAATAACATGCTCATCAGGTAACTCGGCACCACGAACCGTCGCAAAAACGTTATAGCTTTTTGATTTTTCAAATTCGTTATTAACGGTTGTTGATGCCTTCACATTTAAGGCTGAATGATAAGGACCTTGTAATGCTTTCGCTTTTTCAGCTGCAAAATCTTTGCCTGCTGATGCAAACACTTTTTGCGCAGCATCCAACGTTAACCAGCCTTCAACGGATACACGAGAGGCGCCTTGATCAGCCGAGACTAACCCATACTGAGGACCAGACCAGCTGTTCGCAACTACAGACCAGCCATAAGATGCAGGAGCCGTTTCATGAACAATAAGCGCACCAGCTGCACCTTGTCTGCTTGCTTCTTCGTATTTATAACTCCAGCGCCCATAATAAGTCATGGTTTCGCCTTGGAATTTACCACTGTCTGGATTCTCAAAACCCGGATCATTGACCAAAATCACAACCGTTTTACCGCTAACATCTAAGCCGGCATAATCGTTCCAATCGTATTCTGGTGCATTTACGCCATAGCCAACAAACACTAACTCAGAGTCGGTCAGGTTAATTTGGGTTTGTTCGCGCTTAGAGCTCACAACCATATCTTCTTTATAGGCAAACTCATGTTCGCCTATGCGTAAGATTGCATCAGGTGATGCAGTGATTTGCATCAATGCGACTTCTTGTAAATAGCTATCGCCATTACCGGGTTCAACCCCAAATTGTTTAAAATTTGAAATCAAATAATCTAAGGTTTTTTCTTCGCCGATCGTTGTTGGTAAACGTCCTTCAAATTCATCTGATGCGAGCACTTTTGCATGTTGTTTGAGCACATCACCATTCAGGCTGGCATATATTTCAGCAAAATTGTCTACGTTCGGTTCTGCTTGAGCAGCAACACTTGTTGTCTCTTGAGATGATGATTGTGGGGCAGGAGAACATCCTAATAATGTCATAGCAGCACAAGCTACTAGGCTTCCAGCCAAATATTTTTTATTCATGTTATGACTCTTATTGTTGTAAAATACCGTCCTAGTATAAGCAAACCATCGATAGATGCAACGACCGGCGTAAATATGCTTTTAGATTCTTTAACACAACTTCATTCTCGTTTAACCCATCCCGCTTTTGTCGCATTACAGCATCAGATTGATTTGGCAGAGCTAACAGCATGGCCGGATAGTCGAGTCTTGAATGATATTGCGTCTGCTCCAATGCGGTTTATTGACGATCCCATCATGGGCAGTCCAGAACAGGTTCAACTAACACAGCTTGGATATGAGGGGTTTATCGATGCTACGTCCTCAATTCCTACTAGACGTAATTGGCATGATGTATTTAATGCCTGTATTTGGCATCAATTTCCGCGTTGTAAACAACGGCTAAACCAGTTACATATTCAATACATTAATGCGTTTGGCGCAAAGCCGCGTGGGTTATTACGAGATCGCATTACACATTTTGATGAATGTGGTGTCATCCTTGCCTATACCTTACCTCCGCAATCAACTGGGTCATCCCCGCAGAGTTCCCCCTTTATTCCAGACTTATTAACACAACATGCTTGGCATGCAGCCTTTGTCGAACAACGAGCGCAGTGGGGAGCAAAAATACATCCATATGTTTTTGGGCATGCTAATTTGGAGATGTTGTTGGATCCGCATATTGGATTAACGGCAAAATGGATCGGAGTAGCGGTACCCGATGGATTCTTTGCACAGCATCCACGTCTACAAACGAATTTGTTAGACGCGATACTGGCGAAACAATTAGACCCTGAGTTTTTCGCTCAAAAGCTCAAACCCTTGCCAATACTGGGGATTCCTGGGTGGTGGCCCAATCAAAATAGTGATTTTTACGCTGATACAGCGTATTTTCGACCTAAACGAGCCACTGAATCTAGGAAGTAGTGCAAAGTAACCTGCCTAGACTCAGTCTGTTACTGATTTAAACTAATGTAATAACGGCCCAAATGCCATACACAATAATAGTTGGCAATGCTGAGAGTAATAGGCTTTTATTCCATGCAAAATTAGTCCATGAAGCAATCGCGGCAGCACCGATATAAATCGATAACAATGACTCTATTCTAAATGCATTGGCTAAACCAAACCATGGCGAAGAAATATCCATACCAAAAATATGAGCAAATGACGTCGATGACACAATACTAACGGGCATTTGACCGGAGCCATCATTGGCAAACAAGATCATTAAGATTGATACTAAAGAACCGATGACAACCGGCATCCCCATCCACCAAGTCGCACCATACCAATCGGTAAAGCCATTGATATTCTCTTCATCTGATTTGGTTACTAGGTTAAAATACACAGCAATAATGGCATTAATGACGACAAATCCAATTATACCGCCCAACGCACCCCAGGTGGCCATAGAGGAAACCGGTATGACATCGCGCATACCGTCAAGTTCTGCTGGACTGAGATCCGCAAAATCCGGCGAGGTATTGAGTAAATAATCAATATACCAATCCGGATCGATAGACGTAAAATACAGATAGTTGGGAAGTACCGCCATAATAATAACGATAAAAAATGGTAACCACGACCAGTTGTTGTTGTGTTTTAGTGCTTCAAAGACCCCACCTGGTTTATAAAATACTTCGTTACACGCTTGAAATGGGTTAGTCACATTACTCATAGTAGTTCCTGTTTGTTAGAGACAAATTCCTGTTCGATTTAATAGTATTTGATAAAACACGATATTGCACAAACAAATTGTGAATAAATGTGTCGATTTAGATCTTTAGAATAGGTTTGCTCACATTTATTAACAATTTTTTGTATTAAACATAATGCATATTGGGTAGATATAGCTACTATGTAATTAACACCTACACAAATACTTAAAATCTGTCAGATGCCACATAAACAGTCTTACAATTCAATGGTTAATCTGAGCATAAAGGGATGCAATGCATGATTGAAATCAAGCAATTAGCAAAGAAATTTAAAGTCGACAATCCGAAAAAGTTGTCGGAGCAAGAAAAAAAAGATCCGCGTCTAAAAGGACGTTTTTTTCATTCAGTTCAAAATGTTAACTTTGTCTGTGACACGGGCCAAGTATTGGGTTTACTCGGACCTAATGGCGCAGGCAAAACAACCGTACTGCGGATGCTCTCCAGCGCACTAAAACCGGATACCGGTGCAATTTTAATTGATGGTGAAGATGTGTTATCAAATCCGTTAATAGCTCGACAAAAAATTGGCTTTTTGTCAGGTTCAACAGGCTTATATGGTCGTTTGTCTGGACGTGAGAATATCGAATATTTTGGTCGATTGCATGGTATGAACAAACGTACCATCGCTGACAAAATAGAAGAGTTGGCAGAGGTTCTGGATTTATCTAGCTTTTTAGATCGCCGTTGTGAAAACTACTCGACGGGGATGAAACAACGAGTATCCATTGCTCGTGCAGTAGTTCACACTCCTAAAGTCGTGGTATTAGATGAGCCGACAACGGGATTGGATATTATGGCGACGCAAACCGTTATTGAATTTATTCGGACATTAAAGCAACAACAAGTACCCGTGATTTTTTCAACGCATCATTTAGATGAAGTATCTGAACTGTGTGATACCGTCAGTGTTATTGACGAAGGCAAAACCAAATACAATGGTGATTTGCATTCTTTTGCTGCATTAGCTGATGGGTCATTACACCAATCATTTTTAACCAGTATCGAATAAAGGATAATCTGAGATGTGGTTAGTATTTCAAAAAGAAATTAAAGAATTATTACGCGATCGAAAAACCTTGTTTTTTATGATTGCTTTGCCCTTATTATTGTTTCCTCTTATTTTTGGTGGAGTAGCGTATTTTTCCGGTAAAGCGATTGAAAAAGCACAAAACAAGGTGCTTACGTACACCATCATCGGTGCTGAATTTGCCCCGACTTTAGCCGGCAAACTAAGTCAGGCAGATGATCTTTCACTCAACACCAGTGCGTTAGAAGCGGATGATGTGGCTGGGATCAAAGCATTAGTGAAGTCTGAAAGCGTCGATTTTGTATTGGTTATACCGAACACATATAGTGATAGTGTACTCAAAGTTGGCCAAAATGTACTGACCTTGTACCTCAATGATGCAGGCCTGAATATGGTGCAGCGTCGATTGAATAATATTGTCGATAACCTGTCCGAATCGAATCGTGATCAAGCATTCATTGAATTAGGCATTGCTGAAGATATTCAAAAAGGCTTAATCGAGCCGATTGTCATTGATAAAGTGTCAACGGCCGATAAACGTGAAAGTATCGGTGAAAAAATTGGAGGGTTGATCCCCTACATGGTGTTTATTTTGTGCTTACAAGGTGCCATGTTACCTGCCACGGATATTGGGGCAGGAGAAAAAGAACGAGGCACGCTAGAAACGTTATTGATATCGCCTATTCCGCGTAATCAGCTGGTCATGGGGAAATTTTTGACGATTGCGTTTGCGGGGGTAACCTCGGCCATGGTCACAGTTGCCAGTTTGTTTGTCTGGGGGGTGATGCTATCGCAAGGAATGGCGGTTGAGCTGATCACCGAATTTATGGGGGCAATCAGTGCGCTTGATTTTGTGTTGATGTTTGCCATGTTAATCCCTGTCGTAGCCATTTTCTCCGCAGTATTACTGAGTCTTTCTATCTATGCTAAAAGCTTTAAAGAAGCGCAGGGGTATATGACGCCGTTGGTGTTTATTGTGCTTATACCGATTATATTGGCGATGTTACCTGGGATAAAATTAGAAGGCATTTATGCCTGGATACCGCTGATGAATGTGGCGCTTGCAATCAAAGAATTGATCAAGGGAACGATGGATTATATGGCGTTGATCCCCATTTTCTTATCTACCACAGCAATTGCAGGACTGTTACTAGCCTTTTGTATCCAATGGTTTAATCGGGAAAAAGTCTTATTTAGGTAATTACAAGTAAACCCAATTTAATAAAGTGATCACGATGCTGGAATAGAGGATGGAAATGGGTAAGCCAATTTTCACAAAGTCTTTATATTGATACGCGCCAGCATTGTGCACTAATAAATTAGTTTGATATCCATAGGGAGTGATAAAACTCGCACTTGCTGCAAATGCAACCGCTAATGCAAATGGCATTACTGGCACTCCCAACATCTCGATTAACGCCCAAGCAAACGGAAACATTAAGGCTGCAGCTGCATTGTTAGTAACAAACTCCGTTAATAACAAGGTACAGACATACAGCACAATTAATGCGATTAACGGTGAGGTGTCCAGCAAAACACCGTGCAGATTATCGGTCAACAGCTCAATCACACCACTATTCACTAGGCCTGAAGATAAGCTTAATGCACCCACGATAACTAATAATAGATTCAACGGTAGATTGCGTTTTACTTCAGCGTATGAGGTCACATTTAACCCTATCAATAACGCTAAAAAAAACAATAATCCGATGATTAACGGCACCATACTCGAGGCCGCAAAGACAACGACAGACAAAAAACCGCCGATAGTTAACCAATCTTGCGAAGAAGATAATTTACGAGTAATGGTTTGTTCGGAGACGATAAAAAAGTGCTTGGCAATATTATTACGTTGTTGAAAATCTTGACCGGTTGCTAAGATCAAAAAATCACCGGCTTGTAATGTGATTTCGCCGAGTTTACCCGATAATGTCTCGCCATCGCGCTTGATTGCCACAACAGCCGCATCAAATAACGCTCTGAAACCGACTTTTTTTAATGTTTTGCCAATGATACCAGAGCGATTAGAGATAACCACTTCGGTCAATGCTTCTCGCATTAAGCCATTGTATTCTGCAAATAAATGTAAACCTTTGATGTGCGACAACGCGTCCATTTTTTGGACGTTGCCACTAAATAATAGCTTATCATTAGCGTAAATCACTTCATCGGGTGTCACAGGAGAGATGACTTGGTCATTGCGAACGATTTCAGCCAAAAATAACTCAGGTAAGTTGCGCAAATGATTTTGCTCTACGGTGTGACCAATCAGTTCAGAATCGTTACTAACATCGGCTTCTAGTAAATACCCAGAGTCAGATTGACGATCAGTTGCAATATCAGGCAACCAATTTTTTAATGCATACAGTAATATACCGCACACAAGACCTGCAGTTAAGCCAAATAAGGTAAAGTCAAAAAAAGCAAAACCAGGATGACCGACTTCAATCAAAAAACTATCGACGATCAAATTAGTCGATGTACCAATCAATGTTACCGTGCCACCTAAAATAGCAGCGTAGGAGAGGGGGATTAGTAATTTAGATGCCGGATGGTGTTGGTTTTGTTTCACTGAACCGATTAAGCTTGCCACAATCGCTGTATTGTTTAATAAAGCAGAAGCAACAAAAGTAATGCCGAACAAACGTAAAAACGACGTCGAATAATCCTTAATAATCAGTTTACGGGCAAGCCGTTTAAGCAACGCGGTTTTATCGATGGCATGGCTGATGATCAATAACAACAACAGAGTAATTAAGCCTTTGTTAGTTGCGTTATTGAGTACAGTATCAATATCAATTGCACGACATAATAATAAAGCTAACGTTGCCATACTAAATATCATAGACGGACGCTGCTTACTCACAATCAGCGCAATGATTGTGAGTAAGAAGATGGCTATAACCAGTAATTGCAATAAACTTATCGCCATTTAACGTATTCCTAACGTTCGTTTCACACTATTTTAGCTGGGTAATATCCGCAGCGCCCCAATGAGGAAAATGCTTGCGCACTAATGCATTAAACTCGATTTCAAAGGCTGAATGAGTGTGTTGTACTTCGCTTTGCGCTTGCACTTGTTCGATGATCATGCCCGCCCCAACTGTGGCATTGGTCAGGCGGTCAATCATGATGAACGCACCGGTTTGGCGATTACGAGTGTATGCATCACACGCAACAGGCTGCGTTAGCTTAATGCCGACTTTCGCAATTTCATTGAGTTGCATGTGTACCGCATCACCATGCTCAAGTGTATTGACGTCAATCAAATAATCGATATTACTGACTGCGCCAGTGACGGTTTGAGTAGCAAATTTAAAGCTGTATTGTTTATTCGGGATCAACGCCGACTCATCCATCCATACAAGGTGGGTACTAAATTGCGCACCGTGTAAGGGCAGATTGTCAGATTTAACAATCATGTCACCACGCGAAATATCAATTTCATCATTCAAGGTTAAGGTGATCGCGGCTTGAGCTGCGGCACTCGGTTGCTCACCGGTAAAGGTAACAATTGATTTTACCGTTGAACTTTTGCCTGAAGGCAATGTGGTTACGGCATCACCGATTGCAATATTACCTGATACCACTGTGCCAGCAAAGCCCCTAAAATCTAAGTTCGGGCGATTGACATATTGCACAGGGAAACGAAAGTCATCTCGGTTAATCGTCCGTTGCACTTCGATATTTTCGAGTAACGACATCAGCGCAGGGCCAGTATACCAAGGAGTATTACTGGATAAATTGACGACATTATCACCTTCTAAAGCAGACAGTGGAATAAATTGGATATCGTCAATATTAAGTTGTTCTGCAAACTCAATATACTGCTGCTTAATGTTTGCATAGACATTTTCACTGTACTCCATCAGGTCCATTTTATTAATGGCAACGATGACATGTTTAATACCTAACAATGACGCTAAAAACGAATGACGTTTGGTTTGTGTCTTAACCCCTTCTCTGGCATCAACAAGAATGATGGCCAAATCACAAGTCGATGCGCCTGTTACCATGTTGCGAGTATACTGCTCATGCCCTGGTGTATCAGCAATAATAAATTTACGTTTATCAGTCGAAAAATATCGATATGCGACATCAATCGTGATCCCTTGTTCACGTTCTGATTGCAGTCCATCAACCAATAATGCTAAATCTACTTTTTCGCCAGTTGTACCGCTTTTTTTGCTGTCTTGTGTAATCGCAGCAAGTTGATCTTCGTAAATCATTTTTGAGTCATGCAATAATCGACCAATTAAGGTGCTTTTACCGTCATCGACACTGCCACAGGTTAGCAAGCGCAGCATGTCTTTATTTTCATGTTGGGCGAGATACCCTAATATATCGTTTTCAAGTAATGTATTTTTATGTTCCATGGCTTAACAACTCACTAAGAAAAAAGGGTTTAAAACAGATTCATGTTGATTATAACGCAGCGGTGTTTGCTGCTCAGGCGCTTGTGCAGATGCAGTAATTTTCGTTAACGATAACTCTGTTACGCTCGCCCCAGCGGCTAATGCGACCGCATGTGCTGCCCCTGTATCCCATTCACTGGTCGGCCCTAAGCGTGGATAAAAATGTGCACTGCCTTCGGCGACTAAACATAATTTTAGGGAACTACCCATAGATACCAATTCGGCTGGTTTATCTAACGCTTCAATAAATTGTGTTATTTCAGGGCTTTGGTGCGATCGGCTACCAACAACATGGTAAGTTGTCGCGTTCTCTCTAGAGGCCGGTTGCATGGGGGTGGCTTGACCAGCCTTAGTTTTTACCGCACCAACACCAACAATGCCTGAATAAAGGGTATCTAAAACGGGTGCATAGACGACGCCAAAGACAGGTGTACCCTGTTGGATGAGTGCGATATTAACCGTGAACTCACCGTTTTTCTTAATAAACTCTTTGGTACCATCAAGTGGGTCAACCAACCAGTAACTTTGCCATGTTTGTCGTTCCGACCATGCAATATTCGCTGATTCTTCAGATAAGATTGGTAAATCACTTAGGGCTGTTAAGCCATCAACAATCACATGATGTGCGGCTAGATCAGCTTCGGTTAGAGGGCTTTCATCGGTTTTGGTGTAAATAGCAAAATCCCGCTGATAAATATCCATAATGGCATTACCAGCCGCAATAGCAACAGCTTTAACATCTGCTTGTAGCGCTTTGATTTGGGATGTATTAAGCATCAAACGACTCCTTGAGCAACAAGTAATTGATACAAACGTTCTGCAGTATCGATTGCTGATTCATCTTGGTACTGTAAGGTGATTTCGGGTGACTGTGGTGCTTGATATTCTGAATCAATACCGGTGAAATCAGGAATGTCGCCGCTACGTGCTTTTTTGTATAGGCCTTTGGGATCTCGCGCTTCACATACTTCAATCGGGGTATCAACAAATATTTCAATGAACTCGCCGTCTTCTAATATTTCACGACAGTAATCACGATCGGCAGTAAATGGAGAAATAAAAGCAGTGATCACAATAGTTCCACTATCAACAAATAATTTGGCCACTTCGGATATGCGACGAATGTTTTCGACTCGGTCTTTATTACTGAATCCCAAATCACCGCATAGCCCATGGCGAACATTATCGCCATCTAAGAGATAGGTATGCTTGTCTTGGGCAACGAGTTTTTGTTCGAGTAAGTTTGCAATGGTTGATTTACCTGATCCACTCAACCCGGTAAGCCACAAAACACGAGGAACTTGGCCTTTATTGCTACCACGTACGGCTTTATCAATTTGGTGTGTATGCCACACAATGTTGCTGGTAGAGGTGTTGGTTGTCTGTGTCATATTAAAAGTATCCTTCCATTTTTTTCTTTTCCATCGAGCCTGACGAGTCATGATCTATCACTCTTCCTTGGCGTTCAGAGGTGGTGGTTAAGAGCATTTCTTGAATGACTTCTGGTAATGTGTCTGCTTCAGATTCAACGGCGCCAGTTAATGGATAACAGCCAAGTGTTCTAAAGCGCACTGATTTCATCATCGGCGTTTCGCCTTCGGCTAATGGCATGCGTTCATCATCGACCATAAATAAGTTACCGTCACGTTCAACAACGGGACGAGGCTTAGCTAAATACAGAGAAGGGATTTCGATGTTTTCTAGGTAAATATATTGCCAAATGTCAAGCTCAGTCCAGTTCGACATAGGGAAAACTCGGATACTTTCGCCTTGGTTGACTTGTGAATTATAGATATTCCATAATTCAGGACGTTGGTTTTTTGGATCCCAACGATGATGTTCATCACGGAACGAATACACCCGTTCTTTGGCGCGTGATTTTTCTTCATCGCGGCGCGCTCCACCGAACGCAGCATCAAATTTATATTTATCTAATGCTTGTTTGAGCGCGTTGGTTTTCATGATGTCTGTGTGTTTGGCACTACCATGACTAAATGGACCGACTCCAGCAGCAACTCCCTCTTGGTTGATGTGAACAAGCAAATCTAGGTTGTGCTTGGCGGCCATCTCATCACGAAACGCAATCATCTCTTTGAATTTCCACGTTGTATCTACATGTAACAATGGAAAGGGAATTTTACCTGGTGCAAAGGCTTTCCTGGCCAGATGTAATAATACAGAGGAGTCTTTACCGACCGAATAAAGCATAACAGGGTTATCAAATTCGGCGGCCACTTCGCGAAAGATATGGATACTTTCAGCTTCAAGTTGCTTAAGGTGGGTCATAGTATCAGTCATTATGAACGTCCAATTTTTATATGCTAATTAATTCTATACTTAGAATACTAGCATATTAAAATTAAAAACAACTATGCTCTTTAGCTATTAGAAAGAGAGTAATACTATTAGAAAGCTATAGGCTTAAATTGAGCCTATTATGCGGTCAATTTTGTGTTTACAACTGAGTTACCTATTGGGTTGCTTGGATTTGTTGAGTCGAGTAATCTTGGGCGCGCATATAGATTTCTTCGGCAATAAAAAAATCCACTTGTTGTTCATCGCAGATGGCGAATAAATCATCCCACGAACCCCGCTCAAAGGCTTCGCACAGTGATAACATGTAATTAGCCCATGAATCCTTATTCAAAAAAGCCTCTTTGACGGTTGCATTAACCGGTAACGTATCAATGATAGCTTTGATATCACCATCTAGCATGGCATCAATCAATGATAATAAACCGATAATAAACGCGTCGTCATTAACAATGTTTTTGCGTAATATCGTCGCCATGTGCTCACAAAAATACGCTCGTTGAATGGCAATACGTGATAACTCGGTTGGTTTGTTCCCCGCAATCTGCGCGCAAAACAACACACTGATTAACCGTTTTAAATTATCCATGCCCAAGGTGACGATAGCTTGATTAATTGAATTGATCGTCGTGCTGCGTTTAAAGATCGGTGATTGCACATAGCGTAACGTTTTAATTGATAGATTGGCATCGTGCTTAATGATTTTGACAATCTTATCAATGTCCGGTTCTGGCTCATGAATAATCTGCATTAATTGTACAATAGTCGTTTGGCTAGGGTCTAAAGAAAGTGACTTAATGATTTCAGGTTTACTAAAAAAATACCCCTGAAATAAGGTAAACCCGAGTGTTTTAGCATGACAAAACTCGTCATTGGATTCGATTTTTTCAGCGAGCAATTGTAGTTTCGGAAAATCTTGTAGTTTGACAAACAACGCATTAATTTCAGCCGTTGATAACGCTTGGTAGTCTATTTTGATAATATCCACTACGGCTAAAAATGGCGTCCATTCATCAGAATCGACATAGTCATCGAGGGCGAGTATGAACCCTGCTTTTTTTAATTCTTTGCACACAATTAAAATTTCTGCGCTAGGTTGAACGGTTTCTAATATTTCAACGACAATTTTATCGTGAGGGAGTAGGAATGGATAACGATTAAGTAAACTTGCTTCGGTAAAGTTGATGAAGGCAACATTCCCTTGGGCAAAATTTTCTATACCAGACTCAACCGTCAGTCCATTAATCATTCTGGATGTGGCCGCTTCGTTACAAATGTCGGGGTACACATTGCGATAACTGTCACGAAACAATAGTTCGTAGCCAAATACATCTTTACGTGTATCTAAAATAGGTTGTCTAGCTGCAAAAAAGCTCATTTAGTGCCTTACACTCATTTCATCCATGTATATTTTTTATCGACACTAATTTATTCAAATTGATATTTATTTTGTATTAATTAATATTTGTTTTACGCCGAGCCAACATCGTCATGCCAATAGCATTAAATGTTAGCTCGGCTGATTGTTAATGGCCCTTAAGCTGCGCATCCATTTTGGCAAAGTGTTCATTTACTTGGCTTTCTTGATTAGGATATAACTTGGTAAATAACAAAATCATCAAGGTGCTAATTATAAAACCAGGTAAGAGTTCGAACATCCACGCTGACAAGGTTTGATTATCCCCATAAGGGATATTCATCCATACTAAAATCGTGATTGTGCCAGAGATTATGCCCGCAAGCGCAGCAATCTTAGATATATCCTTACGATACAAACTCAATAATATCAATGGTCCAAACGCAGCACCAAATCCAGCCCACGCATTACTGACGAGACTCAATATTGATTTATTTTCTCCTAACGCTAAGATGATAGCGACAATAGCGACCGCTAACACGGCTAAGCGAGAGGCTAAGACGAGTTCTTTTTGGGAAGCATCTTTGCGTAGGACGACTTCATAGATATCGTTGACCAATGAACTTGATGTTACCAATAGCTGTGACGAGATAGTACTCATGATGGCGGCCAAAATAGCGGCTAATAGAAACCCAGCAATCAACGGATGAAATAAAAGCTGTGAAAGCATAATAAATATCGTCTCAGGATCAGCTACGACCAATTGTTGTTGCGTGGCGTAGGCCATGCCAAATAATCCAGTAGCAAATGCGCCGAATAATGCAATGATCATCCAGCTCATACCAATGCGACGAGTGGTTGGCATATCTTTTACATCACGTAATGCCATAAAGCGCACAATAATATGAGGCTGACCAAAATAACCTAAGCCCCATGCCATTAGAGAAATAATCGCAATAAAAGAAATGGTTTCCGTTGAGCCTACAGCCGTTAGAATTGAAAAGTAATTAGGGTCAATGTTGTTGATTGCACTGACTGTATCATTGATCCCACCAAGCTCAAACACCACCACTGTCGGAACAAGGATCAAGGCGATAAACATAATACAACCTTGCACAAAGTCCGTCAGACTGACCGCCATAAAGCCACCAAATAAGGTGTATGCCACTACGACACCAGCGGTAATAAATACACCCAATTGGTAGTTTAGACCAAATGAAGATTCAAACAGTTTGCCACCAGCAACCACCCCTGATGAGGTGTATAAAGTGAAAAACAAAATAATGACCAACGCTGATATGATCCGCAGTAGGTTACTGTTATCGATAAAGCGTTCAGAAAAATAATCAGGGATAGTAATCGCATTGTTCGCGACTTCGGTGTAAACACGTAAACGTGGCGCAACGTATTTATAATTACACCAAGCACCAATAACTAAACCAATCCCAATCCAACTAGATGACATCCCTGCAACAAACATGGCTCCAGGTACGCCCATCAGCATCCAGCCACTCATGTCTGATGCACCGGCTGACAAAGCGGTGACCGCAGGGGAGAGTTGTCTACCACCTAACAGATACCCTTCGACATTAGCCTCACTGTTACGGTATGCAAACAAACCGATACTGAGCATGACGGCAAAATACACGCCAAGGGAAATAAAAACGCCTATATCCATAATAAAAAATGCCTTTGTTGTTATTATTGTTGCTTAACAATATTGTAACAAAGGCACCATCTACTTACTACACATTGCTGTGGTTTAACGCGTAAAGGCTACATGCTGTGCAAAGTGATCGGCGATATTACTAAATGTATCACTCACCGTGCCCATAATCAGGATATTGGCGGCTTGATATTCAAGTATCTTACCGTTGATTTCTTTGTCATTTAATGTACCGGTAACATCCACATCTTTAGGTAAAACAAAGATAGAAGTGGGGTTGTCAGGGTTGCCCATTTGCACATGTAAAGATTCAACACCATCGATGACGCAAAAATTAGCTGACAAAATATGCCCAAACGCTTCATTAATAATCCCACCAAAGCGCGCTAGTTTGGTATTTAAACTGGCTAGCGAGACGAGCTCACCTGTTATTTCATGCTCTGATACATGTTGCACATGAGCTAATGCATCATCATAAAAACGTTGTTTGGGAGTATTCAAGCCGATCCAGCTTGCGGTTATGACTAACATCACTGAAGCCGCAGTTGCATACCAAACGCGTGGTTGTTTTAGCACCGGTCTTGAATGTGATGCTTGCTGCCACAATAATTTATCAGCTAAATCATCAGGCACAGGAACAGATAAAACAGCCTGTAATTCAGTCTCTTGTTGTTTGATTTCCTGCCAAAATTGTTTTTTTGCAGGATCCTCATGTGCTGCGCGCACTATTTCAGGGTCAACAGAATAGGGGTCAGCTAACACATGGCGGCGAAACGTTAATTCATCCATTGGCGTGTCCTGTAATCGAATGTTCATGGGTCATGATTTTTTTGAGTTGACTGCGCGCTCGAAATAATCGCGTCATCACTGTATTTTTGTTGAGATTAAGTTGTTGAGCTATTTCGTCACCCGAAAAGCCCAACAAGGCTTGCATGACTAAAGGTTCTTTATACTCGTCACTGAGTTGTTCAATGGCAGCATGCAGTTCTCGCTGTTGTGCATTGCCATCACTGCTTGCTTGCTCATCAATCGCGCTAACGTCATCGATATCCACTAGGTCAAAACGTTTGCGTTCAAATCGTCGGGCATTTTCACGGCGTAAGATGGTGATTAACCACGCTTTAGCAGCTTGTTCATCATGCAAATTATCTAATGATTTCCATGCGCGCAAAAAGGTTTCTTGGACCACATCTTCAGCGATGCTTTTATCTTTGATCAACCAGATAGCATAGCGAAAAATATCAGCATGAAATGCACGAACGAGGGTTTCATATTTATGTTGTTTGGTCATCATATACAAAAAGACCTGAGACATGCTGAAAAAATTTCACGCCTCAGGTCTTATTTCCTTATGTAATTACTCGATCAATGAGTATGCGTTGACTATTGTTGTTGAGCCACCCAGTTATCGATTTTTGATTCGAGTAATGATAAGGGGACGGGCCCATCTTTAAGGACTTCATCATGGAAGCCTCTGATATCAAATTTATCGCCCAGTTGTGCACTAGCTTTATCGCGCAGTTCCATTATTTTGAGTTTGCCAATCATATATGAGGTTGCTTGACCAGGCATAGCGATGTAACGTTCAATCGCTTTAACCGCATCATAACGAGCATTGGGTGTGTTTTCGACTAAGTACTCAATTGCTTCTTCACGACTCCATTGTTTGGCATGCAAACCAGTATCAACCACTAAACGACAGGCTCGCCAAAGCTCCATCGCTAAACGACCAAAATCAGAGTAGGGGTCTGCATAAAAGCCCATGTCTTTACCAAGCTCTTCAGTGTATAACCCCCAACCCTCGGTATAAGCCGTAAAACTCGCAAATTTTTGGAATTGTGGGATCCCTGGTAACTCTTGCGTGATAGCGCGTTGCATATGATGACCTGGGATACCTTCATGATACGCCAGTGCTTCCATTTGATACGTCGGCATCGCTTGCATGTCGAATAAGTTTGCGTAATAAATCCCAGGGCGTGATCCATCCATTGCCGGGGATTGATAGAATGCTTTGCCGGCAGATTGTTCACGGAACGCTTCAACACGTTTTACCACCATCGGCGCTTTTGGAGTTAACCCAAAATACTCAGGGATCTTTGCTTCCATCGTATCAATGTACGCTTTAGCATCTGCCATGTAATCGGTTCGACCTTGGTCTGTATCTGGATAATAAAACTGCGGATCGGTACGCATGAATTCAAAAAATTCGTTTAAGCTTCCTGTAAATTTAACCTGAGCCATGATATCGCGCATCGCAGCATGGATACGAGCAACATTAGCAACGCCAATTTGATGTACTTCTTGGGCATTCAAGTCAGTGGTAGTGAACCATTCCAACCGGTTTTGATACCATTTATCGCCTTGTGGTAAGCGCCATACGCCATCGCCTTCAGGACTTAATGCGCGTTGTTTTTGTAATTCGGCAATTAGCTTTTCATACGCCGGCTTAACCTGTTCAATTAAAGCTGTTTTTGCTTGTGCTAAATACTCAGCCTGTTGCTCAGGTTCTAACTCTAAGTTTGCGATTTTTGCAGAAATATCCGCATAGATAGTCGAGTCGGCGCCAGTTTCATTAAACGGTGAACCAGAGATAACATTTTGTGATGCTTGGATCATTTGATCGTATGACCATTTGGGTGGGAAGACACCGGCTTTTTCACGCAGCACTAATTGGTCAATGACTTGATCAAAAAAGCTCGTCACCCCTTGCAACCGTTTAATGTATGCATCTGCGTCACTGGTATCACTAACCCGATGTATATTAATCAAGAAGCTTGGCACTAAGGTATGCGCAGCCCTAAATTGATGCATAATATAGGTATGAACTGGAAACGCATTGTTAGCCAGTTTACGTTCTATATCTAACTGATAAATAGTGAGACTTAGTTGTTCTTGATCAGATAGTGCGGTGCGATCAAATAACTTTGATTGGGCCAAGCGTGTCACCATCTTTGCAATATCTTGCTCATTGGCAGCTTGCGAGACATCATCCCACTTATCATAGTCATCTTTAATCCCGAGATACGACTGCCAAATTGGTGAGTTGGCCACATCTTCATCGAAGCTTTGTTGAAAAAACGCCGCCAATTTTTGACTTTCAGTTTGCGTCGCTTGCTTAATTGAACCCGCTGCTGAACCTGTCATTGCTGATGGGGCAGTGCTGTTTTGTTGAGTGGGTTGAGGCTCACTACAGCCACTAAGGCCGATTGCAATACTTACACCTAAAGCGCTGAGTAATGCAAGGTTGATACGTGATTTGCGCCATGTATTCATCAGGATTTTCCTATTCTTATTATTGGTCAATATGTTTATTTTAGATTTTTTTGTTAAAGACATTATTATGCCTAATTGTTTATGGATATTACGTATTTGGATACAAAGGTGCAAGTCCTTGGTCTTGTTCACTCGCCATCGCTAAATTCGTCACGGCTTGACGTAAATTTGCCCTGATCAATTGCTCATCACCTTGTTGATTATATATCCAAGCATACATATCGGTAATCGCCTCTTGCAGTGTTGTGTCACCCGTTGCTTGTGCGTAAGCATGCAAGGTGGGTTGATAAGGATATTGCTGTGACATCCACTGTAATAAATCTTGCTGCATATATTTAAATGCATTGTTATCAATACTGCGCAATATAGTCCGTTGCGATATGTGTTGCTTAGCACCGTGTTGAGACCCATGTATAGCGTGGTTTTTATTATTTTGAGCGGTTAATAAAGGGGGAGTTTTAGACGCAAACCAAATACTACAACCCCATAAAACAAGCACTAGGAATGTGGCTATTTGCCAAGGCAGAGCTTGTTGATACCATGCACCAGGATGCTCATTGCTGATGGGCAGCGCATTTGATGGATTAGTAATAGGTGTTGCTTTAGGTGCGACAGTATTAGTGTTGCCGACAGCGGCTTGAACAGAAATGCGTTGCGCTCGAATTTCAGCATATTCTGTGGTGCCAGTTAAGGTGTTAAACCATGGTATTGTGATTGCAGGTAGTACAAAGTCTCCAGCGCGACCAGGCACTAAAGCGGTATTAATTACCTTTTGGGCAATCAAGGTATTATCTTTATCGACAGTCGTTAATTGCGGTTGGTCTGGGTAAGCTTTGATACTTGGCGGTAAACGCGAGTCAATTTGGGGTAGAACAGAATCATCCACACCGATAGCACTCAGTGTGATTGTGCGAGTAATTGGTTCACCGACCGTCAACGCGTTCACGTCAGCAGACCAGGCTTCATCAATTTGAACAAATTCACTGGGTAACCAAGGCTCGTCGTAATTATTAGGGATAGGTTTAATATCCAAAACCACTTCAGGTCCAATTTGGTTGACTGGTTTACTGGGGTTAAACAACCCACCAAAACTGCCTCTATTACGCGTTCTGATACTGCCTTCAAATACGGGGCTGGGGATCACTAATTGACCTGACTCTTGTGGGATAAGCGAATAATTACGCTCAATCACACGGTAACGTTTACCATTTTGAATCGCGCTTGATTCTTTATCTTCGCCCATTTGCTCCATGATCGCGTTATCAATATTGGGCACTTGTAAGGAGCCGCGCTCTAATTCAACCGCCAAAAACAATTTCACTTGATAGGTTAGTTGTTGTTGCACATAAGCAATGTCCGGATTCACTGTTGCACTGATAAAAACATTTCGGGTTTGTGAGCTTGCTTGGGATACGGGGACAACTAACACATCAATCGGGTTGGATTGAATACTATTAATTGTGATTGCAGGGATGCTGACGCGGCCTGTATTTCTTGGAAATAATACGGTTGTCCAAGTCGTACTCACTGAGCGTGTCAGGTTGACACTGCGCATTTGATTGCTAACAGAAGTCCGGACAACTTTAAAATCTTTCTCCAAAACCGATGTGTCAAATGCGTCTCTCGGTAATGAGTCATTTGCTTCTAAGGTCAATATGATCGACTCATCGAGCATGACCGGATTTTTATCCACGGTAGCGGTTAATCGGTCGAAAGCCCATATCGGTGTGCTGATGATGCTCATTAACAGGCTAAGTGACAGGCTGATTGATACAACCGATTTTTGTAGGGTGCTTACCATTGTTTAGTCCTCGCCGGTGGGGCTGATTGGCGTTTTCGTTTTTGATACTCTAATTCCATTTTGCGTTTTAACAAAAATCCTGGATCATTAGGCACTTTATTCATTAACGCTTGCATACGTTGTAATTTTTCTTGTTCTTCAGGGGTTAGCGGCTTATCGGATACGCCACTTGGTTGAGCTTGCGCTGGGTTGGTCTCCGCTTGCTCTTGCTCCGTTTGTTCTTGTTCTTGTTGCGAATTATCAGACTCTTCAGTTTCTGAGGGCTGTTCTGATTCGTTCAATTCATCTGTTGGCGTGGGCTGCGATTGTTGCGATTCATCATTTGAACCGCTATTTTGTTTCTGGTCTTGCTCTGATTGCTGGTCAGAGTTTTTCTCACCTTGTTCTTCGCCTTGTTCTTCGCCTTGTTGGCTTTGTTGCTGAGACTCTTCACCCGCATCTTCACCTGACTGGTTCTCAGATTGTTCGTTTGAGCCTTGTTGTTCAGACGGGTCTTGCTGAGAAGATTGCTCTTTTAAAAACGCTTCCAAAGCGGCTTTATTTTCAAGTGCCTCAACAAAATCCGGCTGTAACGCTAGCGCGTTGCTGTACGCTTTCAACGCAGCGTCATATTGAGTTTGTTTAACCAAAGTATTAGCGGCATTAAATTGTTGGATCGCATCATTGGGTGAAGCTTTGAATTGTGCGAGTGCGTTATCATAGTCACCAAGTGCATATTGCGCATGGGCTTGCCAACTAGGATCTGAAAATAACGCTTCAGCAGAAGCAAAGTCCCCTTGTTTGAATGCGGATAATGCCTGTTGATTATTATTGTGTAATGCTTTGGGCAAAAAATCTAACGGGTCGTCAACTGCATTGAGCGCCTCCCTTGTGGGGACAGCTTGCCCACTCTGCGCAGCTTGGTCCGATTGCACCGGCGAAGAGACTAGAGTCGCTTGCGCTAATGCACCTGGACTGGTCGCAATTTGACTAATGGGTAGGCATAGCCAACAAGCCAGTAACATAACCCAATGGCTGCGGGCATATACCAATAAAATAAGTAGCACTGGCAGCAATAAATATGGACCCAATTCATACCAATCATCCCCTTGCAGCATTTCGCGTTGAGTGGCATCTGCTAGTCGAGAGTCGGCAACAGATAAAATATAATTGATATCTGTATCATCTGCAGTCATTTGGCTAAATCCACCTTGGGTTTTTTCAGATAATCTTGCTAATTCGCGACTGTCTAATTTGGGGATGACGATAGCACCGTTACTTTCTTTTAGTAGCTGGCCATTCGGTAATTTGATGGGAGCACCATCAGCAGTGCCAACAGCAATGATTGAAACACGGTGATTAATGCGGGCAAGTAAATTATTCAGGGCAGGGATCTGGTCATAATCAATGCCATCGGTAAACCAAATGATGTCGCCATTGATATAACCAGCTTGCTCTAACATTTCAGCTGAACGTTGCAGACCCAGTGTCGGATCACTGCCAAACTCAGGCATTATTTCAGGAGTCAAACCAGGAATGAGTGCATTAAGATTACCACCATCGGTAGTAATGGGACTGATAACAAAAGCATCACCGGCATAAGCGACTAAACCAATCTCACCGCCATTATTATTGTTAATCAAATCCATCGCTTTAAAGCGCATGCGAGATAGCCGGTCAGGTGTGATATCGGTAGCGCGCATCGATAAAGACATGTCCAGAAGTAAGACTTTGGCTTGTGCAACATCATAAACCGGTTTAGGGATTTTTTGTGTTGTAGGTCCTGCCATTGCGATAACACACAACAGTGCGGCTAACAGTAAAGGCCATAGACGGGTGGAGGTTTGTTTGGCTTCACCACCTTGGGTTAAAAAGGCATACAGTACGTCATTGATCAATGCACCAGATTGATTTTGTCGTTGCTGATTTAGCCTAAGCAAACCATAAATGATAAACACGGGTATTAATGCTAGCAACCAAATAGGACGTAACAGATGTAGCGCATTTAATTGTGTTAATAAAAAATCAAAATCCAGCATTTACCATTCCATCCGCCAGTTAAATTGCCGAGAGAGCCAACTCAACAAACCCAATAACGCAACGCAGCTCAGCGCAACGCCAAGTGATATATAAAACAATGCTGTTTGAGGGCGTAAGGTCTGTTGATTATCTTCAACAGGTTCAATCCGGTCTAACAATCGGTAAATTTGTTCTAACTCACCGGTGTCACGAGCGCGAAAATATTGACCACCGGTTGCTTTGGCGAGTCGGGTTAACAATGATTCATCCAATTCGGCTGAGGGGTTGACTTGACGTTGACCAAATAAGCTATTCACTACCATCGCATCGGCTCCGACACCGATAGGGTATATCTTGATTTGTTGATCAACGGCTAGGCTCAATGCTTGATCGGGCGTAATATTACCAGCTGTATTTTGTCCATCGGTTAATAATATCAGCACTTTTGTCACATCTGGTTTGTCGGTAAATCGTTTGGCTGCCAAACCAATAGCATCACCAATCGCAGTAGAATCGCCGACTAAGCCGATCACGGTTTCGGATAACAATTGAGAGACGGTAGTGCGATCGAATGTTAACGGTGCTTGAAGATACGCGGTATCAGCAAACAAAATCAAACCAATACGATCACCAATGCGCCGTTGAATAAAATCACCTAAAACCGTCTTGACCATGACCAAACGATCGACTTCTTGATTGTTGACTTGCATATCTTTGGTTTGCATCGATCCAGATAAATCAACAGCTATCATCAAATCACGTCCTTCATTGGGGATCGTGATAGGGGCACCGTAATAAACAGGTCGAGTCAAACTGACCACAAAGCAACACCAAGCAAGCATTAATAACACCGTGCGCCATTTTGATTTTTGGGTGGTGGTGGTTGTCGCAGCTTGCGTAAACGCATGGTAAAACGGCATGAAGATTGGTTTAGTGTCAGTGTGTTGTGGTTTTCCCAATAACCATTGAATTATCCACGGTAATGGCAACACCAAAAACAAATATGGCCAAGCAAATGAGATATTTTGCCAAAGGGTACTGACTGTCTCGATCATGAGCTTTGCTCCGACGAGACATGGGTTGAGGTGGGGAGGCGTTGCTGGGTTAACCGAAACCAATCAAAGCGCGGCAGTGCTTTTTGACACCATAATACCGCGCTGTCAAAGGCCATACTTGTATCCTTAGAAGATTGTGAGTCTGCTTGATAGACGGATAATGCAATAGTCTGTAAACCCATATTATGTGATCCGGCATGTTTATGTGGTAGCTGTGCAACTAACCAGTCAGCCCATGCTTGACCATGCAGAAGGTGAACGGAATTGCCATAATAATGAATAGCTAGTCGTTTCAGTATTCGATTATACGCGGTAATAGTCACAAAGCCGTCAGTGTCTGGCTGCAAGGTCATGTTAGCTAACTCGACGATCGCATGTTGTTGCGCTTGGTATATTCGCTTAAAACGGAACCAAGCTAACGCGCACCATATAATAGTCACTATCATAAATCCAATCAGCCCAAGTAAAGCCCATGAAGGCGGGAAAGCGCTAATACTCGTTGGCGTGATCACATCATTGGGGGGCACAAAAATCATAGGTTCCATATTAACGCTTCCCTGAAAGTTGTGAAATCAATGACTGACCGGCACAAAACCATTGTTGATGAATGCCTAATGTGGCCAACTGTGTTTTGATATTATCAGTCATTTGTTCACTGCTATTGGGTTTAATCGTTCGCAGCGCTTGCTCTGTGCCATCGGTAACCCAAATTGGTTGGCGTGATGAGAGATGTGATTGATTGCGCTCTAATGGGTCTGATATGGCGTACACGCGAATTTCGCAGTGTTTTGTAATACTACGCAGGTATTGCAGGACAGTATCATTGAGATGATGAAAATCACTGATAATACAGACCAGACTGCCTGGCTTAGCTAAGCGTCGAATGCGTTTGCATGCCTCTTCAAGAGGATTGAGCTGCGCTTGTATCTGCAAAGGTTGACTGTGCTGTAAATGGCAAATACTACTGAGTAAATGCAAAATAGAACGGTCTTGTCCTTTGGGTTTTATTTCTCGATGCGCGCTAGAGTTAAACACCAAACCACCAACTCGATCACCACGTGCTTTGGCCGACCAGGCAAGTGCCGAGGCAATATGCCCAGCTAACACTGACTTGAGCTGTAACTGTGAGCCAAATTGCATGGTAGCACTGACATCAGTCACAATAAAAACCGGACGTTCTCGTTCTTCACGAAATATCTTAGTGTGGGTTTTACCGGTTCTGGCTGTAACACGCCAATCAATAGCACGAATATCATCTCCAGGTTGATAATGTCGTGCTTCGTCAAATTCCATGCCGCGCCCTTTCATTTTACTAATATAACTACCGGCAAGTTTGCCTTGAGGCACTCGTTTAGGGCTTAAATCAATTAATTTATGGGCAAGCTTGTATTGCATCAAACGTTTGATGACTAAGTGCACGGCATCTTGAGCGGTGACTTGATTAAGCGAATATAAGATAGACATAAATAGCTGCTTGCCGCCTTAAGGAACAGGGACCGTTGCTAAAATTGTATCGAGTACCGTATTAATTGAAATGCCATCGGCTTCTGCTTCGTAAGTCAATGGTAATCGGTGACGCAAGACGTTATGAAACACAGCGTGGACATTGTCTGGTGCAACAAAATCACGTCCCATTAACCAAGCATGGGCACGGGCGCACTTATCTAAGGCAATAGTAGCTCTTGGAGACACACCTAATGCAATGTATTGCGCTAAACGTGCATCGTATTGTTGTGGTTGGCGAGTCGCCATAACGAGTTGTACGATATACTCTTGAAGTGCATCGCTCATGTGCATTGATAAAATGTCATTTCGAGCAGCAAATATTTGTGCTTGAGTTAATGCTTTAGGCGGAGCAACATGATTAGCGAGTCCTTCATTACGAGTTAAACTCAAGATCGCCATTTCAGATTTAGCATCAGGGTAATCAATTTCGACATGCATCAAAAATCGGTCAAGTTGCGCTTCTGGTAAAGGATAGGTTCCTTCTTGCTCTAACGGGTTTTGGGTAGCCATAACCAAAAATAGCTCAGGCAGATTATAGGTTTTGTTACCCACGGTAATTTGTCGTTCCGCCATCGCTTCGAGTAACGCTGATTGGACTTTGGCAGGGGCGCGATTGATTTCATCAGCGAGCACTAAGTTATGAAATAACGGACCTGATTGAAACACGAACTCACCGGTTTCTGGACGATAAATATCGGTTCCTGTGAGATCGGCAGGAAGCAAGTCTGGGGTAAATTGAACACGATGAAAATCGCCTTCGATACCCTCAGCTAATGCATTGATTGCCCGAGTTTTAGCCAAACCCGGAGGACCTTCGACAAGTAGATGACCATCAGCAAGTAGGGCGATTAACATATTCTCAGTCAGTGTATGCTGGCCAATTATTTGAGCGTTAAGATAATCACGGATAGGCGCAAAATCAGTCGATGCCATAGGTGCGTAGTTCCTTTAATGAATTTGTTAATATTTGTTGTCATCATTATCCGTTGCCAATGCAACGAACTTGCTCTAAAGACAGTACATAGAAAATATGGTTCAAATTACATATTACAAGGTTCGAGGATAATTTTTTCAATTTTTTTACATTTGTACTAGATAAAGTGTCAAAGTTTTGTAACAATTGAATTTACAGGTCTGACCACTAGGCGTATTGCTGTTCATTTCGGACAATCACAGACACAACGACATTAATTTAGGATGCTTGTATGGCAAAGTTACAAACGGTTAAAACAGCACAGGGTGATCGCGTCGCCGTTGTCGCCGGGTTACGTACCCCATTTGCAAAAATGGCAACAGATTTTCATGGCATACCTGCCGTCGATTTAGGCAAAATGGTCGTCAATGAGTTACTTGCGCGCAGCGATTTAGCGCCTAGTGAAATTGACCAACTGGTATATGGTCAAGTCGTACAAATGCCTGCAGCCCCCAATATTGCGCGCGAAATAGTATTAGGTACAGGCATGCATGTGAACACCGATGCGTACAGTGTTTCTCGGGCATGTGCGACGAGCTTTCAATCTACAGCAAATGTCATGGAATCGATTTTGTTAGGCAATGCCGATGTAGGGATTGCAGGGGGCGCTGACTCAACGTCTGTCTCCCCTATCCAAGTATCCAAAAATTTGGCACGTGCTTTAGTCGATCTGCAAAAAACCAAAACCATGGGCCAAAAATGGCAAGTCCTCAAAAAGCTAGGATTGAAAGATTTGATGCCGGTTCCACCTGCGGTAGCTGAATATTCTACGGGTTTATCAATGGGCAATACGGCGGAGCAGATGGCCAAATCGCATGGCATTACTCGCGCTGAGCAAGATGCACTTGCGCATCGTTCACATACGCTTGCTGCCCAAAACTGGAGCGCAGGTCATATGTCACAAGAAGTCATGACGGCATATCCTGAACCATACAAAAAAGCCATCGAGCAAGACAACAATATTCGTTTTGATTCTCAATTAGACAGTTACGCAAAATTGCGTCCGGTATTTGATCGTAAGTATGGTACCGTCACTGCTGCAAATGCCACGGCATTAACAGATGGTGCATCGGCAGTTATTCTAATGAATGAAGCCAAAGCCAAAGCCTTAGGTTATCAACCGCTTGGATATATTAAATCTTATGCGTTTGCCGCGATTGATGTATGGGAAGATATGTTAATGGGGCCAAGTTATGCGACGCCGATTGCGTTAGCCCGTGCCGGCATGTCGTTAAACGATTTAACATTAATAGAAATGCATGAAGCATTTGCCGCTCAGACATTATCCAATGTCAAAATGTTCGGCTCTAAGGCTTTTGCGCAAGACAAATTAGGTTTGTCATCGGCGATTGGCGAAATCGACATGGATAAATTTAATGTTCAAGGCTCATCACTTGCTTATGGGCATCCATTTGCAGCAACCGGCACGCGTATGATTACGCAAATGCTGAATGAATTACAACGTCGTGGTGGCGGTACAGGATTATTGACAGCATGTGCTGCCGGTGGTCTTGGTGCGGCTATGATTGTGGAGACAGAATAATGACACAAGCAGCATTTACACTTACCCAACAAGATTCCGGTATTGCCATCCTCAGTATGGATGTACCCAATGAATCGATGAATGTGCTCAAGGCTGAATTTGCCGATGAAATCGATGCCATACTTACGCAGATAGAATCAGACAAATCCATCACTGGTTTAGTGCTCATATCAGGCAAAGACAACTCGTTTATGGCGGGCGCCGATGTCAGTATGTTAGAAGCTTGCACCAGTGCAACGGAAGCAACAACCATAGCCGCCGGTGGTCAAGCGATGTTTAGCCGCATCACTGATTTGGCTATCCCAGTGATTGCTGCAATTCATGGCCCTGCATTAGGCGGTGGTCTTGAGCTTGCCCTAGCTTGTCATGCACGTATTTGTTCAGATGACAGCAGCACTGTTGTTGGTTTACCCGAAGTACAATTAGGGTTATTACCTGGCAGCACAGGAACACAACGCTTACCACGATTGATCAGTTTTCAACAATCAGTAAAAATGATGCTTACTGGTGCGTCAGTGCGGGCTAAACAAGCCCTCAAACACGGTATTGTCGATGCGGTTGTACCTCACAGTATCTTGTTAGCCCAAGCAGAACAAATGGCGTTGGCAGGTAAACCAAAACGTGGCGCGATCAAAAAATCATTGATTAATCGATTCCTAGAAAATACCAGCATCGGTAGGAGCATAGTATTTAAGCAAGCCCGCAAACAAACATTACAGTTAACTAAAGGTAATTATCCAGCACCGATGGCTATTTTGGAATGTATCGAAACTGGTTTGAACAAAGGATTAAAAGCGGGCTTACAGATTGAAGCACAGCGTTTTGGTGAATTGGTGATGACGCCTGAATCAAAGAATTTACGCAGTGTATTTTTTGCCACTACCGCGATGAAAAAAGAATCAGGCGTGGCTGATGTATCCGCACAATCGATTAATAAAATCGGTGTGCTTGGTGGTGGATTGATGGGGGGTGGGATTGCATTTGTCAGCGCGACCAAAGCAAAAGTCCCTGTTCGCATTAAAGATATCCAGACGATGGGGATTAAGAATGCCCTTAAAACCGCCTATGATATCTTGCATAAGCGCGTGAAGCGCCGCATTATTCGTCATTCACAGATGCAACAACAGCTAGCCTTAATCACTGGTACTACTGATTTTAGCGGGTTTAAAGATGTGGATATGGTTATTGAAGCGGTCTTTGAAGATTTAACTCTCAAGCAAGCAATGGTACAGGATATCGAAACACAGTGTCACGATCAGACCATCTTTGCATCGAACACTTCTTCTATTCCTATTGAGCAGATTGCTAGCGATGCCCAGCGCCCAGAGAATGTCATCGGGCTGCATTACTTTTCTCCGGTAGACAAAATGCCATTGGCAGAAGTTATTGCACATGCCGGCACATCAGATCAAACCATATCGACAACGGTAGCATTTGCTAAACAGCAAGGTAAAACACCGATTGTTGTCAAAGATGGTGCAGGCTTTTATGTTAACCGTATTTTGGCGCCTTACATGAACGAAGCGGCACAGATGCTATTGTCTGGTGAACCAATTGATTTACTGGATAAAACCATGGTCAAGTTTGGTTTTCCTGTCGGTCCAGTCAAATTATTAGATGAAGTGGGCATCGATGTAGGAACAAAGATCATTCCTATTCTTCAAGCTCAATTTGGCGATCGATTTATCGCTCCGGATGCATTTGCAAAAGTGCTAGACGATGATCGCAAAGGCAAGAAAAACCGCAAAGGCTTTTATGATTACTCATCAAAGCACAAAGGCAAAGTGGTTGATGAGAGTATTTATACATTACTCAATATTACGCCTAAAGCCAGTATTGCTGCAGAGGATATTGTGCGTCGCTCGGTATACATGATGTTAAATGAAGCTGCGCGTTGTTTAGACGAAGGCGTGATCCGTTCAGCCCGTGATGGTGATATCGGTGCTATCTTTGGTATTGGTTTCCCTCCATTCTTGGGTGGACCGTTCCGTTACATGGACAGTATCGGCATTGCAACCTTAGTGAGTCGATTACAGGCTTATGCAGCTGATCATGGCGATAAATTTACGCCAGCAGATTGCTTGGTAGAGATGGCTAAAGAGAACCGTACCTACTATTAATCGTTGCGTATGCATTACGTTATTGAATCAAAAGCCAGCTTGTTGCTGGCTTTTTTTATGATCTCAATACGTCTTGTCTAGTGAGCTGGCATCTGCAAATCGATCTAATAACGGGCCGATACTTGGATCGTTACCCACAGTACAAATGCTCCCCAGCATCGGATTCGACGTTGGATCAAGTAACGATTGACTGTACGCCAAAAATTCTGCAAAAGAACAACGATTTATCAGTGTAATCAATGCATTATCATGATCAATGCCACCTAATTGTCCTAGTTGCATCCATAGATGTTGTGCTTGTTGTGCGGCACCTTGTTGATCAACACTCAGTTGGTGAGTCAAATTGGCTTGAATACTCGACCAACTTGATGATAGCTGAGGCAATGCCGCACTCATTTCTGCAAAAAAATCCAGCAACATAGCATGAATAGCTAATGCATTTTGTTGTGTATAGTTAATATAAAAACTAATACCAGGATGTTGTTGGTGCGTGATAAAACCAGACCCAACATCATAGCCAAGTTGTAACTCTTGTCTAAAGCGCTGAAAAAAAGGTTCTGCGAGCACTTCAGCCAACGTCATGGCATAAATAGTATCGAGTAATGTCTTATGCGGTGTCAGTAATAAGCACACCCAACATGGCACTGCAAATGTATGTTCACTCACTAATAATCGTGAAGTAAATATGGGGCTAGGGTGCTGTTGCCAAGGTAATGTAGGTATATCATCTTGCTCATTTAGATGTGTTGAGCGTGCAGTTAGATTGAGCAGTAATTGATTTAATTGTTCGACTTGCACAGCGGGTAATGAACCGCAGACCAGTCCCTCACAGACAAAAGCTTCAAAAAATCGTGTTTGATACTTCACTGTTGCCGCTTCGCTAAGTTGGCTTATAGCGTTAAAAGTATCGGGCTCAAGTAAATCAGGATAGTGATTTAAATGTGTGCTCAATTGTGCGTAGGCGGCTTGGTAAGCACTAATAGGTTGTTGTTGAGTAATGCGTTGGAGCTGATAGTGATGCAGCTCTGCATACTCTGGCAATGAGGATTGTGGGGTAATGATTTGCGCAATGAGATCTGTCAGGATGTCCATTAGTAGCGGCGCTGGGCAGGCGAGTTTAACAGTAAAGCCATTTTGTTGAGGGTATATTTTACAAGAACCGCCCAGCATTGTGAGCTGGTAGCGCAATGCGGCACATTGATTGTGTAAGTGGGTGACCCAGATACGTTTTGCAACGATGCTCAGTGGTGCATCAACACGCTTGTGTATTGCGACATTGGCAGGTTGTTCAAAAGCCAAATAACAATGTGCAACATCCTGTCGAGAAGGTTGTGTAGGGTCGCTAGGTTGATACCACAATTGATGATTAGGGCTATGAGAATGTACCGGAGAAGATAGACACGTCTGCCGATAAGCCTTAATTGCTGCGGGTGTGGGTAAATCAGATAACCATTGCAGATCATGGATAAAAGGTCGTATTGCATACCTCGCGAGTGGGTCAGTATCGTTATGGTACGGCAAGATAGGGCGTATTTGAAACTTGGTACCATACCAAGGGGTTAACTGTATATCGTCTGCGTTATAGGGCAAATATTCGTCTTGAGCAATTAAGAGTACCCGTAATTGAGTAGATTGACATTGACGGATAATATCGTGCAATTCGTTGCCAGATTGCATGTTTGCAGTACAAGCAACTGAACTGGGGTGATAATGTTCACACCACTCATGCCATTGAATCGGTGCTAGTTCGCTTAGATTATTTCGCCAAAAGCGCAATAACTCAATATGTTTAGTCTGCGATGCGCTGAGCGTCAAATCTGCATGGGCATGCAAACACATCAACCACAAATGCACGATGCGTGCATATTGACGAAGACCTAATGCGGTCACAGCCATGTTTATATTTAACTCTATTGTTGAACCGACTTGAAGCCCGGTATCAATCTGATAGTGCTGAATCAAGCCATGTTGCTGTAATTGATGGGGTAGGGCATCCCAGTTTGGATAATTCAATAACACTATCAGTGTATCTAAATGAGGTTGGGTAGTGGCAGAAATGTGTAATGCAAAGCTGAGGATCACCCTAGGTTGTCTGGTTGAAGCGCTGATCAAGAGTTCAATCTGTTGTTGTCTTGGTAAATATAACTCAGGATAACAGTGCTCAAAGGTCGGGACGGGTTGTGACTTGGCTATTTTTGTAGGCTGGAAGAGTGAAGCAGTCTGCATTTGTGGTAGGGTTAATCTAGTTAAATCAATTTTATCAGCTGGGTAGGCAGCAGCTAAAATAATATAGACATTGATATTACTGGGCGATACGTGTTGCTGAAGCCATTGTTGCGCAAATTCGACTAATGCACTGGTGCTCTGGCGGCTAAAACTGGCATGATTACCCGTGGAAAATTTGTGATAAGGATGTGCCGGATTACAGGTTGTTTTATTGACTTCTTGGATCGCAGCTAGGCCATCAGATTTGAGGGCTGTAAATTCATTTGCGATGGTCTGTGTTTCGTGCTCAATCGCTGCGTGAGTGACCTCAAATTGGCAAATATAGATTAATAATTCGGTCACGATCTGTTGTGGATTATGCTCGATATGAGTCACGGTAATATGGATATTTTCTGCGGAGGTATATGCGCTAATACGGCGCTGTTTGTGAGGATAGCCGAGCATTAATATATGTTCTATTAAATGCGCTAACCCAGGTAATTCCTCCGGATCAGAAAAATACCCCGTGTTGATCTGCAAATGAACAACATGCGAAGTTTCGCTATGCGATAACAACGTAATAGGCCAACCTTGAATGATCTGGTGATTTAAGCATTGTGGTTCGATTCTACTTACCTCTATAATGGCGAACCAAGAAGATTAAACATAGCTAAAGATATCCGTTACGTCATCTTTTTATTGCGATCATTGTGCTTAAAGATAAAGTATCTACCTCAATGGCAGAAACAAGATAATGAATAGTCGTCAAATGTTAGCTGGAATAGAAGTATGAAACTATTAGTAATGCGACATGGTGAAGCGCAATTAGTTGCGCCAAGTGATATGCATCGAGCGTTAACTGAATATGGTGTGGAGCAAGTTCAACATACGGCTCAGTGGCTTAGTGAACATATTTTGGTTGATCAGACGAGCATTGATTTAGCATTAGTGAGTCCTTTTTTGCGGACACGTCAAACATTTGCACAACTTAATAGTGAATTAACAATCCAGCAAGTTGAATCGTGCCCTGATATTGTCCCGACCAGTATTGCGTCGTTGGCACACGATTATCTGGATGCCAAAATTACATCCATGCACAATCCCCAATGTATTTTGTTAGTGTCGCACATGCCTTTTGTTAGTTATTTTGTGGATGCATTATGTCAAGAGCGAATTGCTCCGGTTTTTGCAACGGGTGCTGTGGCGCTGATTGAATACGATACGCAATTATCAAGAGGTAAATTAGTCACACATTTTCAAGGAATTTAGCATCAAGAAATTATGTTTATAACCGATACAAATTAAGCTTATAGATAACGCAGTCAAGGATGATGGCGAAAAAAAAATCTCTACCTACTCTATTAAAAGAAGCCTTGAATTATCATGCTTTTCACCATGATATTCCTCAGGATGCTGATTATAAGGCACTCTTAACCGACTTAAATCGACTTGATCGTAAAGTGGCAGATGTTAAGCGGGAGATTGTCCGTAATCGCAAATCTCGGGAACTGGCTGCGCAACAAGCTGAAGCATTGACCCAGTCGTTAAATCGCACTGGTGAAACAGAATAATGTTGCTAGCAACATGAATTATGAATCGATAGGTTGTTCAGAACGATAAAACTGCGGCATCACCCGTACTGTTTTGATCATATTTTCGTTCCATTCGATTATTTCTAGGGGGTATCCGGCTATGCGCACTGACATATTATTTTCTGGAATATCTTGCAGTTCTTCTAACACCAAACCATTGAGCGTTTTGGGTCCTTCAATAGGAAACATCCAATCCATTTCTTTGTTTAAATCGCGAATATTAGCACTGCCGTCAACTAACACACTGCCATCCTGTTGGGCGTTAGTTTGTTTATGATGGTCAGGAACCATATTCGTCGTAAAATCACCGATTATTTCTTCCAAAATGTCTTCTAGGGTCACTAAACCTTGAATGTCACCATACTCATCTACAACCAAGCCAATGCGTTCTTTGGCTTGTTGAAATTGATACATCAACATATGTAATGAGGTTGAGTCGGGCGTATAAAAAATCTCACGCACGGCACGGAGCAAACTGGCTTTTGAAAACTGATCTTTAGCTAACAGGCGTAAGGCATCTCGAACATGCACAAACCCAACGGCATCATCAATTGAATCACGATACAACAATACTCTGGTGTAATGCGAATGTGTGAGTTGACGTTGGATATCTTTCCAATCTTCATTAATATCAATCGCCACGATTTCATTACGCGGGATCATGATGTCTTCAGCGGTAATATGCTCTAGTTCCAAGATACTGACTAACATATCTTGGTGAGCTTTAGGGATTAGAGTCCCTGCCTCGTATACCACCGTACGCAGCTCTTCAGGGCTAAGCTCATCACCTTGATTATTAGTAGGGCTGATACGAAAAATAGCTAATAACGAATTTGTGATGCTGTTTACAAAAATCACAAAAGGATACAACACTACGCCTAATGGTTTTAATAAGTAGGAACTGGGAAAGGCGATTTTTTCGGGATATAAGGCGGCGATGGTTTTCGGTGTGACTTCAGCAAACACCAAAATGATAAAGGTCAGGGCAAAAGTCGCAATAGCGATCCCCACATCCCCAAATAAACGTAGGCCAATCACGGTAGCAATCGCTGATGCACCGATATTGACCAAATTATTCCCAATTAAAATTAATCCGATTAGGCGATCGGGGCGGTCGAGCATTTTTTGAACTCGACGAGCAGTTCGGTGACCTTCATTGTTGAGATGCTTTAGGCGATACCGATTGAGTGACATCATGCCGGTTTCGGAGCTTGAAAAATAGGCAGAACAAAAAATTAATACACCCAGAATGATAAACAAGGTGGTGGTCGATATAGCATCCAAAAACGATTTTCCTGTTAAAAATGAACCAGTAAAATTAACTGGCTTAATTTTGGATGATAACCAAATCGGTCAAGGATGCAAGATCATATTAAAATGATTTCTCGTACAATACGCGTCCCAAAATATCCCAAGGTCAGTACAGCAACCCCAACACTGGTCAAGGTTAGGATCATGGTTGTCGATAATCCCCAGCGCGCATGCCCAATTAACAGACTGACAAAAACGCACAGAGCGACAATACTCAACACCGTTTTGTGTGCATGTTGTGCAGAGAGCATAGTATCTATGGTCAAAAAACCAGACACTAAAGCAGCTGCTAATAAAATCGAACCAAGCATCACTAATTTGAGTACCCACGCCTCGACGCCAAGTAACGGAGGAAGCTGTTGTTGAGTGAGTAACAAAGGGTTTGATTTAAGTTGTTTGTGGATATAGCGCATTTGTAATGCATACAACAATGCCACAACCATACAGCCATAAGCGGTTAATGATAATACAATATGCACAATCATCGACGAGGCTTGATATTCAGTTAACGAATAGGAATTAGGGTTAATCAATACCAAGAGTAAACACAACGCTGCAAAAGCAAAAGTCACCGGCACCAAAATGGTATAGCGCATAAAAGCACTGGAGATTAATATTGTAATTACCATTAACATTATCATAAGTAGTAATTCTAACAAAATCTTCATCAATTATGGATTTTGAAACTACAGCATTGTTAACAAAATTCGCATTTAAATAGGTGTAAAAACCTGTTCTTTTTTGAAAATCAAAGGCATTATATCCTGCGTAAACTCTATGACTATTAGTGGGATCTAAATTGGGATTACCAATAATTGTATTTAAAGGGTCTGACACATTTTCAAACGCCTGTAATTGTGATAATCTAGGCGGGCTATTATCCAAACGATAACCAAAATAGGTTGAAGATTTTGGACTAAACTTATATCTAAACCTAGAGCTCAATTCTATAGCTTCAAAATCTCGTTTTATATTGAACTCCGGACGCAACTCATCATTATTTTCTAAAGTTCTAGACAAATAACTGGTTTTAAATCTTGCTGACCATTTTTCACTTCTGTATTTAATAGATACTTCAGGTTTCTTAACCTCATCCAAATAAATAAAATCGGTACTTAAATCTGGATTGAAAACAGTATAATCTCCATTTGCTCCTACTTCTAAAGAAGTTAACCCTACGTTATAAGAATACATGTTTGCAGAAGCCAAATAACCACTTTCTATTAAGTGCTGAATAGTTTCACCTACAAATAATTCTTGATAATTTTCATACATTGGTAACTTAATGTTAGAACTTAAAGGAGTTGCTGTAACACCAAGTATAAATGATTGATCGAAAAACTTAAATATTTTTGTAAAAGAATTGTAGTGTGCCTCATCTACAATCACCAAACCTATATCAGAAATATCTAATTTATCATCATTTAAACGGTTTTTCAAGGTTTCAACCATTGCTACAAAACAACTAAATTGATCTTGGTCATCTAATTTTGCAGTAGAATTTATAATTTTATTAGCAACACCAAACTCATCTAACATTTTAGATGTTTGTTTACTAAGCTCAATTCTATGAGTTAGTACTAAAACTTTCTTTTTAAATTTCTCTAAATAACGTCTAACAATTTCAGAGAAAATAACTGTTTTTCCTCCTCCTGTTGGTAATTGATATAATAAATGATAATCTTTAGGTGCATCATCAAATCTTCTAAAAATTTCTTGAAGAGCATCTTTCTGATATCCGTATAATTCTTTACCTGTAGTTGTTACTGTAGTATTTAATTCTGCCAAAGGGATATAAATTTTGTGTAGCAAAAATAAGACTTAAAAAAGGTTTTTACCAAACTTTGGCTATATAAATCTTGTTAAATCTGTAAGAGTTATATCATAATGAGATGCATTATGTACAGAAATACCGTTTTTAACAACAATTAATTGTGGAGATTGATGCATTACTTGAAAAGTATATCCTACTTCATCAGAAATATTTCTGTAGTTTAAAAGATCTAAATAATAAACTTTTAAATACTGATGTTCTTCTTTAAAAAGAGCTTCAAATCGTTTAATAACCATACTGCTAATTCCACAACGCGTAGAGTGCTTAAATATAAAAATTGATTCTGTTTTAGATTGATTTTTAATTTCCTCTAATTGTTCTAATGATGTTAAGGAAATCCAGTTTATGTTTGACTTTTTCTCTATATTATCATTAGATTTATTTCCGAAAATGTTTTTAAAAAGACTCATCAATATAAAATTTACTATTTAGACGATAAATGTAATAAACCTTTCATTAAAACCACTAAAATTATACCTTGCGCTTTTTTTTAAAAGAACGCAATATTTTATGTTAATAAAAGTTTCTAAATCCCTTACGTTATTGGTTTTAGCTTTTGTTTTTTTCTCTTTCTCTAAAAACATTTACTTAGAGACAGAACAAAAAAATGAATTAAAAGAAATTTATCAAGAAAAACCTTCAAGAAAAAGCATTCAGGCAGGTTATATTTTATATACAGCCAATTGTGTAAGATGTCATGAATCTAGTGGTATAGATAAAATGAATCTTTTTCCTCCTTTAGCAAAGTCAGACTATTTATTAAAAGATCAAAAAAGAGCCATAAAAATTGTTCTTTTTGGAGCAAAAGGTTCTATGAAAGTAAATGGTAAAATTTATAGAGGTAAAATGTCTGGAGAAAGCCATTTAAGTGATCGTGAAGTTGCAGATTTAATGAATTACATCAACCATTCTTGGGGGAATAAAGGTAAAATTACCACAAAAAGCATGGTAAAAAAAATAAGAGAATCTAGATAAGATAATAACTATTTATCGAAAATTAATTATAAGCACACTTTCTAAAATAAGTGTGCTTTTTTTGTTTAAAACTGTTAAAAAGTCAGTAGAAACAAGGTTTTAACGGACATTTTGACTTGCTTTTAGCAATGATTCTAATTGGTATTAAAATTGTTCATATCAATTTGAAAAAGTAGAAACCCTAAAAAAAAGAGAAAATGAATTTTAATAATTATACAACAAAATCACAGGAGACCATTCAAATGGCGCAACAAATAGCGCAAGGTTTTAGTCATAATCAAATAGAAAATGAGCACATTTTTAAAGCTTTAACACAAGTGGATGAAAATGTACTTCCTTTTTTATTAAAGAAACTGAATATCAATAATGATATTATAAATCAGATTTTAGACAAACAATTAGAAAGTTTGCCTAAAGTATCTGGAGCTGAGTTAATGATTTCTAGAGAAGCAGGCAAAACGCTAACAGAAGCTTCTGTAATTGCTAAAAAAATGAATGATGAATTTGTTTCGATAGAACATTTAATTTTGGCAATTTTTAAATCGAAAAGTAATATTGCACAAGTTTTAAAAGATCAAGGAGTTACAGAAAAACACTTAAAATCTGCAATTGAAGAATTAAGAAAAGGAGAAAGAGTAACCTCTCAAAGTGCTGAAGAAACTTATAATTCTTTAAATAAATTCGCTAATAATTT
>CAKZLI010000015.1 GCA_937125395.1 uncultured Glaciecola sp. | reverse complement strand
CATAAAAAAGCCCATCAAATGATGGGCTTTTATCAAATAAACTAGTCTAACAAGTTAGATTAGAAAGTGTAACGTACACCTAATTTTATTTTGTATGTTGAATCTTCAGCTTCGAAAGTAAAATCATCATTTATAGGGTTACCAATGATGTACTTACCCGTAGCTTCATCAATATCTAGTTCAATAACACTTCTAGAGTTGTTATCCTGACGGTAAACTTTACCTTTTGATGAGTCAATAAGATTTAGCAAGTTATCAACAACAAAGTAAAATTCGCCACGGTGGTCATCAGCGAAACCAGGTATTTCTTGAGAAACGTATAAATCCATTGTTGTTACCCAAGGTGTTTTGCCCTGACTTCTTTCAGCGAACCCACCAGCAGAACCTGATAGACCAAGCTCTTCAAAATGAGCTAAAACATCAGCTTCACTAACCCCGTCAGCATAGATTACATTAGGATCGTTTGCAGTAGGAACGTATGCTAAGTAGTTGCCACCAAATGTTGAACCAAAACCAGAAGGTTGGATTAGATCTTGGTTAAAGAAGCGTCCACCAGTTAGATTCTCTAAGCTAGATAGTTGGCTGTAAGCAGAACCAGAATTGCGCTCAATGAATAAATTGAATTTAGTTTTATAATTTTCAATGAATTCAGCAGTGTAACCTAGATTAACAACAAATCTGTGTTCAGTTTCGTATGGTGAAACACCCACTTGAGTTTGCTGATGGTCTCCGAAATGACCAAAACGATAATTACTGCGTGCTGTTGATGAGCTACCTGGATTTCCGTCGGTTATATCCTGATTTGTATATGATGCATCAAACTTAAAGCCATTCTCCCAAGACTTTGAAATACCTGTACTAAGAATAATAGAACGTCCATTATCATCAGCGTTTGTAAGCATTATTTCTAGTTCACGCGTGTCATAAAACGGTAGGGCACCATCAATTGTTGAACCTACAACATCACCATCTTGTAATAGTGCAGCATTTATCCACTCAGCAGTATTTTCTTTCTTGGTGTAAATAGCAGTTGTAGTCCAAGCGAAACCTTCTCCAATGTATGGAATATCTAAATTTACATCACTATTTAGCATGAAAGTCCATTGTGAAGGAATTTCAAAATTGGGATCAATAAAGTTTGATGTAGAACCACGTGTACCTGAATTTACAGCATCTATTGCTTCAGGTATTGGAGTGTTTAAAGCTGTAGAAGGGATAGATATGGGATCTCTTGGTGCAAAAGATTGCTTGCTAATACCATCATTTGAGTATGAATTAGATATCCATACATTTGGGTTACCACCGGCATAACGACCAGCACTACCTCGAAGAGTAACATCGTCATTTAAGGTATAAGTAAATCCCACACGAGGTAAAAGTATGTCTACGCCGTCTAGATTATTAGTATTACTAAAACCAGTTCGAGTCTCTAGCCCTTCGTTATAATTAGGTTCGTCATCAGATCCTAAGCGTTCATAACGCAAGCCGGCAGATAAGATTAAGTCGTCGCTATAATCCCATGTATCATTAATGTAAAAGGCAATATCTTTACGAGAAAACTTTGCTATTACAGCTGAAGGGTTGTTACCACTGCCATTTTCATATTTGTATCTTGAAGCGATTTGGTTTTCAAAATCTTCTAAGCTAGCAAATGCAATAACACCTTTAGAAGCGGGTAAAAATTGGTTTTCAATATCTAAAACGTCGTATTTAACACCAAATTCAATTGTGTGTTCATCTAGTAAATATGTACCATCAAACTGAACACTAAAAAGGTCATTCGCTAATGAGTTAGAATGGCGAAATTCATCTGAACCAAAAGCAATTGAACCATCTTCTCCATCACCATCAACGTCTAAGTTTTGAACTGTGATATCACCTAAATTAGAGTCGGTACCTAAAGATATTGCACCAGTGCTAACTGATTTTTTAGTTACGCTAATTTGTGTTGAAAATTCGTCAGTCCAATCAGAATATAAAGTTGAGCTGTAGTTATCAAGCTCTTGCTTGTTATTATACCAGTGGCTGCTTAATCTTAGCTCTCTATTGCTACTCGTCATGTTACGAGTACTGTTACCTTCGCTGTGCATGTAAACAAAGTTAGCACGGTGAAAATCATTTATGTTTAGGTCAATTTTAGCAATGTATTTTTCATCGTTTAATTGAGGTTGAACGTCTGATTCACCGATGTCACTTACACCGTATACATTATTTGCAATTGCTCTAACTGCTTCTAAATCAGCAGTAGTTACAGTTGTTTTGTTAGTACCAACACTAGAACCGCCAACACCATATTCAAGTTGCTGAGGAGATTCAAACTTTTCATAGGCACCAAAGAAGAATAATTTATCTTTGATGATAGGTGCACCAAAAGATGCTCCGTAGTTCTTCTCTTCAAAATCAAGCTCAAGGTCATTTCCGCTTGAATCTTTTGGGGTGCCTGCCCAATCGCTACTTAATTTTTCATAAAACACACTACCATGTAACTCGTTAGTACCCGACTTAAATACTGCGTCTACATTACCGCCAGTAAAACCGCTTGACTTAGCGTTAATCGGAGCAACAGAGACTGACACCTGATCTAAAGCGTCTAGAGGGAAAGGATTACGTTGTGTAGGGTAACCGTTTCCGTTTAGGCCAAAGTCGTCATTAAGTGGTATACCGTCAATTGTGATTGAGTTAGTTCGAGGATTTGAACCAGCTATCGTCATTGAACTTTCGCTACCTGGCTGGATTACAACCAAAGGATTATTTCTTACAATATCTTTAATGTCACGACCGATACTAGGAGTAGTTGTTATTGCCTCTTGGCCGAAGTACGAATCATTTGCTGATGAGTTAAATATTACAGGCGATCCAGTTACAACAATAGACTCCATAGTAGTACTGGAAAGCTGTTGATCTATTTGTCTTGTTTCGCCTAAAGAAAGGTAGACATCTTCGATTTGGACATCACGATACACATCAGAATCGATTGTTATTTTGTAAGGACCACCAACACGAAGGCCTGTTGCATTGTAAGTACCAGTGTCATTAGTTGTAACAACTCTGCGTGTGCCTGTAGGTTCGTGAACAAGTATAAGTTTAGTATTCGCTGCTGGATTACCATTCGGGCCGAAAATTTGACCTTTTACCGACGAGGTTGTGTCACTAGCGAATGCAGCGCCACTAACACCAACACATGCTGCAATAGCAAGTGATAGAGCCGTTTTGCGTATTTGAGTTTTCATTTAAT
>CAKZLI010000014.1 GCA_937125395.1 uncultured Glaciecola sp. | reverse complement strand
TAAATCCTGCCCGTGATAGGGTTGAAATTGAAGATGTAAAATAGGTTAATCACGACAACTAGTTTGACAAACACCGGTTATGCGATAATGTTTGCTATGAATCCCCTGCCCGATATGGCACTCATCATATACTTCTTTGCCTAGTAATTGCTTACCTAACGGTGAGTGTGCGCTGATGACCATGATCTTACGCTGTTCAAATTCAAACTTAACTCCACCTGACACCGGCGCTAAAAAGACCCAAAGCGACACCTCATTCTGGTCGATAATCTCAACCAAAGCGCCAATAGTAATAATATCCTCTGCGTCAAAATCTTTTACTGCTATATGTTTGATATCATCCAGTTCGGCAACACACTCTGCTGCACGTTGGGCTTGCCCCTGTGCCAAGTAGCCAGATTCAAGTCCTAACGTATCATATTTATTTTCAGCGATATTTTGTTTGTCAGTGGCCATTTGGTGGGCATGTTTTGCAGCATGCAACGCCGTAGCATGAATGTGTTCGAGTTTGCTGATGACATGAGCAATTAATTTGGCTTTGTAGGAATGGGACATATTATGCTTAAATTTGGGTTGCATTTAAAAATGGATGATGAACAAATGTATATTTGGCAAAATACACAGCAAGACTAGATGTTAACAGAGTTATGAATATTCTTTAATGACTAATGCTGACTTTCCGAACAAAGACGATCTTGAAGCAGAACTAGATAGAGCAGTCGTTGTTGAACCAGAAAAAATGCCTAGTAATGTTGTAACGATGAATTCAACCGTTAAATTTCGAGTTGCATCAACAGATAAGGAGTTTTTGCTTACACTTGTTTATCCGAACGCGAAGGCCAGTTTCACTTGTAGAGTGATACAAGATTAAGTTGAGCGCAGCTGCTGCAAAATTTGACAATCTTTTACAATCTGATATTCACAGCAGTTGGCTAAATCCCTTAAATTGCCTTCAAGTAAACGCAGTTCAGCTTGTGCAATTTGTATTTGTTCGAGTTGCCGCAATATCAACGCATCAACTTGTTCACATGAAGCGCTTTCATCATTCTGGACGGCAACCAATGTTTGGATATCAGCTAATGGCATGCGTAGATCTTTGCAGCGCCTGATAAACTTTAGTGACGAGACATCGTTTTGTTTATAAACTCGATATCCATTTAAATTTCGTTCAGCCATTGGTAGTAAACCAATATCTTCATAATAGCGAATTGTTTTAGCATTTACACCGCTTGCATTAGCCAGCTGTTTTATTTGCATATTCACTTGACCTTACAGTAACTAGAACCTTTATCATACTAAAATTAAGCAACTAAAGTAACGCATTAATTCCAGCTTTCGTTATTTATTAAAGGATATTTTGTCATTGTGAACATACCTCAAATTAGTAAAACCGCAGTTCTATCTCTTATTTCCCTTGGTGTTATGAGTGTTTTTTCAAGTTCTATATATGCGCAAACCAAGGAAGACCACGACAATCATGCACATGAACACGATCATGACAAAGTCGAAACCATACTTGTTACATCGACCCGTCTTGGCCGAACGGTTAATACTGAGCCAGTAAGAATAGAAGTAATAAATCGCGAGGAATTGGAAGAAAAGGCTATTATGCGCCCAGGCAACATTTCAATGCTCGTGGCAGAAACTGGTGGTGTACGGGTACAAACTACGTCGCCCACATTAGGTAGTGCCAATATTCGCCTGCAGGGGCTTTATGGTCGTTACACGCAATTATTAAACGACAGTTTGCCTTTGTTTGGCGGTCAAGCTTCCTCTATTGGTCTTCTGCAAATTCCTCCAACGGACTTAGCTAGCGTGGAGATTATCAAAGGCGCTGCTTCATCACTTTTTGGCGGCTCGGCAATGGGAGGCGTCATTAATTTAATTTCGCGCAAACCGACTCAAGAATCTCAAGCTGAAGTTTTGCTAAATGCAACATCACAAGATGGCCAAGATCTTACAAGCTATTTTGCTAAACCAATTAATGCTGCTGTTGGGATTTCTTTTACCGGAGGAGCTCATCATCAAAGTCATAAAGATTTAGACAATGATGGTTGGATTGATATTGCCGGTTACGAAAGATATACCGCACGACCGCGTTTGTTTTGGGATGGTGAAGACGGATCGAATATCTACGCAACTATAGGCCTGATGACCGAAAATCGCCGTGGCGGCACACGCGCAGGGAGCACCGTTCCTGATAATACATTCTTTGCACAAAATCAGGACAGTGAACGTGTTGATGCAGGCATTATTGCCAATACGCCCATAAATGAAGATATGACCTTTGGCTTGCGCGCCTCCGCCATGCTGCAAAATCATGACAAACGTTTTGGCGATTCTTTCGATGATGACCGTCATGAAAGTTATTTATTAGAAGGTTCGGTAAAAGGCTACACCCAAAAGGTTCAATGGCTAATGGGTATTGCGATGCAATCGGATAGTTTTACCTCGCAACAGTATCCAAGCTTTGACTACAGTTACGATGCGCCGGGTATATTTGCTCAAACTGATTATGATCTGACCGATCAATTAAGCGCGTCACTAAGCGGACGCTGGGATGACCATAGTGAGTTTGGATCACAGTTTAGTCCTCGAATTTCAATATTATACCGCCCTGATACTTGGACAATTAGGGGGTCGTATGGAAAAGGTTACTTTGCCCCTACCCCGTTTGTTGAAGAAATTGAAGACGCTGGATTATCTAGATTAGAGCCACTTGACAATATTCATGTTGAAACAGCAGTCACTTCTTCCATTGATATTGGATACCGATTTGATAAGTTAGAAAGTAACATAACATTGTTCTCTTCCATCGTAGATGGCGTGACACAACTTAGCCCTTATTCATCACAAGAGAATGATTTTTTAGACCGTGTAAAGCTTATTAATGCGGTTGGAGAATCACGAATATATGGGACAGAGTTGTTGCTTCGTTATAAATGGCAAGACTACAAGCTCACCGCAAGTTATCTATATCTTGATGCCACCGAATTGAATGCTGGTGAAAACATACGACAACAAATCGACCTAACCCCACAGCATTCTGCTGGGTTTGTTGCTATGAAAGAACAACATGGTAAATTTAGAATTGGTTTTGAAGCTTATTATACTGGCGTTCAGCGTTTAGAGGGGAACCCTTATCTAAACCAAAGCAAACCATACTGGCACCTTGGCTTATTGGGAGAAATCACTCGAGGTCGGCTTAGCTATTTTATTAATATGGAGAATTTATTAAATATTAGACAAACCAAAGAGGATAGCTTGCTCTTACCTCAACGTGCGGCAAGTGGACAATGGACAACTGATATTTGGTCACGCAATGATGGATTTATCGTTAATGCTGGAGTACGTGTCCGTTTTTGATGGTTGATTAATGTCGCATGTTTCGGATGAAATCGATCACCCATTTCGTTTCAATTCGATCGCTATTCACGTTCCGTTTATTGGTGGAGCTGGGCCCTTAAATATTGAGCAATATGGGAATAAAATCTATTGGTTCTCCGGAGAAATAATGCCTGCATTAAGAATGCCCTGCCGTTTATCAAGGCGTTATCACACCATAATAAACACGTCATTGATAATAGAATGTTGAATGTCGACGATATAAGGGAAAGCTCTTCTTGTCTTAAGAGATAGATTTTTTGAGGGCATTAATATCGTAATGATGGCTCATAAATGTCCCCTTTACATTAAAACACCACCTTGCGGCGGATTGTCGCCAAATGAATCGGAAAATAGATACTTTAAATACTATAAACCAGTAGCCAAAATGACTTGACCACCACACTGTCAATTAACAATTTTTTTAGGCGGCTTCCCGTCCTTTGCAGTGTTAATTCTAGATTTCATTAATAAGTGATTGGCACATACGAATCAGTGGTGTAATATTACACCAAGCCATCCTAAAGGAAAACCAAATGCCACGACAAAGTATTTCCCTAACGCAACAAAATGATGCTTGGTTAAAGCATCATATCGAAGTAGACAAAGAGTATGCGAGCAAAAGTGAATTGGTAAACGATTTAATTCGTCAGGCGCGAAGAAATGAAGCTATCAATCAGAAATTAGCAGCAGCTGAATCTTCTAGTTTCGTTGAACAGTCGAAAGAAGAGATGCGAGACGAGTTTAAGAGAGAGCTAAAGTCGAAGTGAACAGCTACAGACTTTCTTCAAATGCTAAAGAAGACTTAAAACGAATATATTTTTACGGTTTCGAGAACTTTGGCGAGCAACAAGCAGATTTATATTACGATGAATTTTTTGAAGCTTTCGAGCGAATAGCTGAAAATCCAAACCTTTATCCTGCGATTGATAACATTCGAAGGGGTTATCGGCGCTGCCCTTGTGGTTCAGATTCAATTTATTATCGAGTCCAAAACGACTTTGTTGAAATTATGGCTATCATAGGTGGCCAAGAAACAAATGTTTGGATTTAGACAAATTCACATGTCCCTTACTCGGTTGTGAGTAACGTAACGTAAAGCAAACACTTTTCTTATATCCGTTTTCCGCCCGAAAGAGCCTGAAGAAAATCGGAGCGGTAGTTTGTGTTGTGTCATAAAACTGCGCCATAATTACGCCATCAATTACTTATATTGGCGTCAAATCGTTATGCTTTCTTCCACTTACCTACTTGCTAGCATTAAAACATTTCTTCAAGGTGTCACGCTAGCTGAGCTTTTAACGTTGCACCCAAATATCGCTCGTAGAACCGTTTTATAATCAAAAGCGACGACATGCAAAGCTGGGTAACATTTTTCCAGAGGAATATGAGTTAAGAAATGTAAAAAGTGCTTAACAAAGTGTCTAAGGTTATTAGATCATTACATTAAAGGTTTTGGGACTGCTTGTCTGAAGTAGTAAATACCAGAAGATTTAATTTTTATTGGTGATGTCATTATACTCATTTGTACCAACCGTTTGTACCAGTTGGCAATTACGCTAATTCTCTACAGCCCAGAAAAAACAAAGCCCCGCGTATTGCGAGGCCTTGATAGTATTTGGCGGAGAGAGAGAACGCCACACATAGTTCCATAGCGTATTATACAGTCTGATTTTAATTCTTAAGCCACTGTTTTAAAGCAATTACTTTCCATATCGGTATTTATCGTATTATACTAGCCACTAAATGTGACGGTCTTTTTGACGGTCTTTCACGGTCGCTATTTCCAAATGCTAGGTTACGATATGCCCCTTACTGATACTGCTGTTAAAAATGCTAAGCCAACTAATAAGCCATACAAACTCACCGATGGTGGCGGCTTATACCTGCTCATAAAAGCATCGGGTCATAAAAGTTGGAAGTATGATTTCCGGCTAAATGGCACACGAGGTAGTTATACGATTGGGAAATACCCTGATATTAGTTTAAAACAAGCACGGCAAGAACATATTGCAGCCCGGGAGTGTGTTGCTCAAGGGGTTAACCCTAAACAAATCAAAATTCAGCGGAAGGTAAACGATGAGCTGAATACCCGACGGTTTAGCTATTACATGGAGCAGTGGTTTGCCAAACAAGTATTTGCTGAACCAACCGCAAAAGATTTACGACAGCGGATTGAGAAAAACCTCTTGCCTTACATGGATAAGAAAAATCTAGACGAGTACACTACCCTAGATCTATTTGGCATTTTGAAGAAGGTTAGCGACCGAGGTGCTAAAGAAACCGCAAAGCGATTAGCCGGCATTCTTAGGAATGTATTTAATGAAGTTTTGATTTTAGGCATTATAGAAAATAACCCAGCTCAAGGGTTAGCTGAATTGCTACCCAATCCTGACAAGCGCTATGAAAACAATTTTGGGCATATCACATCAGAAGATGAATTAAAGGTGCTACTGAACCAAATCGACTCTCCATCTGCAAAGCAAGATTATGCGGTCACGCAGGCCTTGAAATTGATGCCACTGGTGTTTCTTCGTCCTTATAACATCCGTTTTTTAAGGTGGGAGTACATTGATTTAGATAAGCGAATTATAAGCTTACCCGCAACAGAGCTTAAAAATAACAAACCGTTGAATGTACCATTAGCTACTCAGGCAGTGGCTATACTGTCTGATATGCAAAAAGTGACCGGGGATAAAGAATACGTGTTTGTGGCAAATCGAGGTAAGGATACTCCGCTTAGTGAAAATACCACTACAATGGCAATTAAACGCCTAATTAATCCAGCAACAAAAAAACCATTTGGTACCGGCTACATGACTTCTCATGGCTTTAGACACACCGCAAGCACTATGCTCAATGAGTTAGGTTTCAACGCTGATATCATTGAGCTGCAGCTTGCACATTCGCCTAAAGATAAAATTAGGGGGGTTTATAATAAAGCGCAGTGGATGGAGCAAAGAATTGATATGATGCAGGCTTGGGCTGATTACCTAGATGGGTTAAAATCAGGTGGTAATGTGGTACCAATAAAGAAGGACAGTATCAGTGCATGACGACAATAATTCACAATATACGTTATCAAGAAATAGCGTTTTACCGTTAAGGTTGAGTTTAAGTGAGGTATTTGATTACCTTGGGCTGGGCTCGCTATCATATACATCTGGTAATGAAATACAGCTAATTGAACGTATCAACGACGACAGGCTCCCAATCAGAATACAAGATATAGACAGTAAACTAGCCAATAAGCGCCTAATACACACTATCGCACTGCAACAAGAAAAATCGGTTTTATTTAGCAACTCAACGCCCTTAACACGCGACAACATCTACAAAGTCATAAGTGTTATAGATGATGCGAAGAACAATGTTATTGATGTATCGCACGATAATATCTGCATTACCCATCAACACATGTTTGCCACAAGAGATGAAATAACAGCATATTTTAGGCGTGACATCCAGATGGATTTCGCGGTAGCTCAAGCCCCAAAATCGTCCCCCACCCCCGCAGCTAAGCCTAAAAGTGAACCCATAATGGAAAAGCGGTACAGAGAGTTCGATAAGTATTGCAAAAAGATAGCTCAAGAAAAGAACCTACCAAACGATACCCACCAAAGCGTTTACGAGTCATTTAAACCACTAATGACCAGAAAAGATTTTTACAGCAAACTATTCGAGTATAACCCTAAAATTTTTAATTGTTCCTTTATTGATTTTTTTCGCGACAAAAAACGAGTCCAAATTGAATTTTCCACAGGAGTGAGGAAAGGATAAACCATCAACATGTGTGTATTTCATTTTCACACATGTCCCCTGCACCCTGCAGCCTAGCTTCGTTTGACGTCAATCAGCAAGAAATACACACATCCACACAAGTGACATCACCCATTTCCACCCTCATAGTATGCACATGGCCCAAGGCAAATGCTGCGGATTTTACACTAACCCAATTGAGGGAATTCACTATGACCACTTCAAAATCCCACAGATTTTTACGGATAGAAGATGTTATGAAAAAAACGCGATTATCTAAGTCGTATATATATGCGCTTGCTAAAACAGGGGGCTTCCCTCGAAGTATTAAATTAGTCGAGGGTGGCACAGCAGTATGTTGGCTCGAGTCTGAAGTTGATGAATGGATGGAGTCAAAAATCCAACAACGTGATGAGGTGGTAGCGTAATGGTTATCTACTTAGACAAAAAAAGAGTGCGCACATTCCACACACAGCACACTGAGCAACAAAGTGAAATAGTAGCAGAAATGGTTGTCAACGGACGCATAACCACACAAACAGAATTATGTCAGCCCTACATCTATGCAGTGGCTAAGAAAGAAATGTTTCCTGACAGCATCAGATTGTTAGAGAAAAATAAATTAATGACTGTAGCAACGCTACTAAGGAGTAAACATGTTGAAACATAAATATGACAGGCTTTGTGTTTCATGTACGAAAGCACTAAAAAATAAGCCCGTCCCAACTTACGAGAGCGGACTCATCAACTTTAGCAATTTGATTATAGCTCAGTTTCTCGTTAACCGTAACGTAAATTTAATCATTCAAGGATTTAAACCATGGAACTAAGCGAAGAACTATTTGTTAAAAAACCACTATTTGGTAAAAAACCACTATTTAGTAAAGAGCCATTAACTGTAAAAAAACCAGTACCGGTTAAAAAACCATCGGGGCGCTTAACGCTTCCCACCAAAGAAACACAAGAAAGAGCCCTGTTTATGTACTTGTTAGCCGCAGAAGGTGCATCGTTCTCGTACTTTGAACTAGAAATTGAAGGGTTTATTAACCCAAGCGCAATTGTGTATAGACTTAAGAAAAAAAATATCCCAATAAAATGCAAGCATGAAGCTAGTCATGTTATTAACGGTAATGTTGTTCACTCACATTATAGGTATTATTTACAAATAGAGGATTTATTCGGAGGGTTGTATGCATAAAGCCTTATTGAAGTCACCCCAACCTCAAAGTGAACAGTTAACATTAGGTGAACTTACTTTGATAACAGCACAATATCCAAAGGTGTTATCTAAGGAAATAAGCCTTGGTAACGATGGTGCAATGGTAAAAATTCCATCCGCGCATCTCTCCAAAGGAGAAGCGATAGTCAAATCAATAACCGATATGCGTGAGTTTGCCGATATGCTCCAAACACTGACACCTAATCAAGCTCTGTTGTATGGCATACCTAAGCATGGAATTAAGCGTGCCGCCATCATCACTACTAAGCAATATAACGCAGACCATAAACAGTCGAGTGTCATCACTCGCTCATCGAAACATTTTGAATGGTCCAGTGGACCCGGGGTGATGATGTTTGACTATGATCCTGACGATGAAACACTCACAAAGCAAGAAGTTCTTGAGCTATTGTATTTGGTTTGTCCTGAAGTTAAGGATATTGACCACCTGTGGTGGACATCCTCATCGTCAAACATATCCAATAATGATACAGGTGAGGTACTTTCGGAGGTGACTGGTCAACGAATTTATCTCATGGTAGAAGACGCAAGTGACATACCTAGAACTGCCAAAGTCGTTGAGGAGCGGCTATGGCTAGAAGGGCATGGCAAAATCAAAGTGTCATCCTCTGGTGCAATGCTAGAGCGTGTGCCCTTTGACATGTGTGTATATCAGCCATCACGGTTAGATTTTGCGGCTGGTGCATCTTGTGTTGCTCCATTGCAACAGCAAAGAGGTCAACCGTTCCTCATATCAGGTCAGGCGCGACTGTTAAACACAAAAAAAGCATTGCCGGAAAACACGCCAGAGATGACAGCTCAGGTGAGTGCATTAAAAATAGTCAAGAAGAGTGCTAGCAATGTGAAATCCGAGGAGAATTTTAAACAATACGCGTCTGCTTTGAAGAAAAAAATATCAGTACCTGACAATATTGATTGCGATATAGAGGGAGAAATTAAAAACGCCTTAGCGCAATATGTGCTCCCACCGTTTTGGATCATTCATGTTTGGGATGATGTAAAATTTCATGAGGTGCGTGTTGAAGATATTCTAAACGACAAGTTCAAATATCACGGGATGTTGTGCCTAGATCCAATAGAGCCCGATTATGACAACAAACGCATTGTGGCCCAGCTCTTTATAAACCAAAGTTCGCCATGCATTTTTAGCTTTGCACGTGGTGAGCGAACATTTGAACTGAACAATGTGCAGTACATGATGCAATTGAAAGGAAAATTGTACGATGCGGTGAACCAATCCTTGGAGTTGCTAGAGCGAAGAAAACAGATCTTCACTTTTGGTGGAACCATCGTTACACCGGTACAAAATAAGCTAGTGAATGCAGATCGCCCCAAAATGAAGCACATGCTAGGCTCAATGATTCAGTTCGTAAATGGCAAAGTAAAATGCGACCCTTCAAATGAACTCGTTGATGGGATCTGCAAAATTGGAGCTGAAAAACAGATAAACCCAGTTAAGGGTATTATTGACCATCCAATCATTTCACCAGATCTGAACATGCTTGAAAAGCAAGGTTACGATTGTAAGATGAAGCTCATTGCAGAGTTTGAACACCAACATTTTGATTTTACAGACAGACAATTGACAGATGAAGAGGTCATGATGCACTTGGAAAGAATTAGTGCACTGTTTAGTGGTTTCTCATTTGAAAGTAAATCAGATTTCACAGTGATAATGGCTGCTGTTTTCTCTGCTGTGGTGCGACAAGTATTACCGACTTGTCCGGTGTTTGGCTTTGATGCTCCAATGCAAGGAAGTGGTAAAACATTACTGGCTGAAACCATTGCAATGATTGCATCAGGACAAACTGCATCAGCACTTGCACCAGGAAGAACTGATTACGATGAAGAATTCAGAAAACGATTGTTTGCACTGCTTCTAAGAGGCGAGAAGGTCTGTTTGTTTGACAACATTGTTGGAGAATTTGACTCACCCTCTTTTGCCGCAGCGGTTACGAGTGAATACTATGAAGATCGTATCCTCCAGCACAGCAAAACGTCGAAAATTTACGTCAAGACATTGTTCTTGATGACAGGCAACAATTTGCGTTTTTCCGGTGACATGGTCCGACGGGTTTTACGATGTCGTTTAGTTCCAAAAGAAAAGGATCTAGCCAAACGATGCTATGAATTTGACCCTGTTGAGCGAGCAAAAGCCCAACGACATGACATTATAAGTAGCGTGTTGAGTCTAATCAATCACTGGGGGCATTGTGGTCAAACCAAAAGTAGCGGGACCATGACCTCGTTTACTGAATGGGACACATTAGTGCGACAACCGCTGGCATTTTTAGGTAAAGAACACAGCCAGTCAGGATTGTTAGACATTCTTGATGTGTCAACTAGTCAACAAGCAGATGCTGGAGACAAAGAGTTGTTGGTTGCGTTATTAAAAGCGCTAGAAAAGCAGTTTGGAGTAGGCAAAGTGTTCAAGGCTACCAATGCTTTAAGTTGCATTCGTGACAATCCAAGTAATACCCTTGCTGATGCTGTCTATGCGTTTGTAAATAGGGACAAACTTCAATCTAGCGCTCACCTTGGTAAGCTGTTTAAACAATTTGTGGACCGAAATGTTGATGATATGGCGTTACGAAGCAAAAAAATTAGTGGTTCGCAGAGTTACTGGTTAGAACGATTAAACACTCCAGAAACAGCCCCCTAAAAAGGGAGTGAAAAGGGAGACAATGGGGGGATGAAATTCACCACCCCCTAGCCTCAAAGCCAGTAAATAAGCAGGTCTTAGCTATTTTATATGTGTTTTAGGGGGTAATACCAAAAACATTTTAAAATAAAAAAATAATTGTACTTATAAAAAAATGTTGTTTACAGCCCCCCTAACCCCTTTTTTATTTGACACGTTTATGGTTATAGGACGTCTTTTGTACTTGATTTATTACATTAATACCACCGGTCTGCTGTACTTAGTCCTAGTTTCAACATTAGCTAAACTTGAACCGTACAAAGGTATACAACATAGGTATGTACGCATCATTAAATATAGACTTCAGACAAAATTAGATGTGATTTAATATACAGTTGACGCTTGTTAAGTTTCTACATTACTTTTGGCGATTCAAATTTAATTAGTGAATCGAAGTTCATAATGAATCTCAAAAGTAAGAGAGGCTAAAAATCAGACAAAATGTATATCACGATGATACTTGTTGTACTCATGATAAGGTTTGCAAATATCATATCCAGCAATTGGTTCAATAACACGGCCTGCGTACTGAAAAATATCAGACCCATATTTGACATTTGAGTTAATTATTACTTGATTATCATCACCTAGAACAAAAATTCCTTGATCAAAACACTTATGTAAATCCGCTGATAACAAAAATCCATTGGAGGGTAAAAGAGGCCCGCCTACTGCATGACCTTTGATATGAGCTGCTTCAAGACCTACTGATGATTGGTCCACTAATGCTGTTTTTCTTAAAGCACATTTATTGTTATATATTAACCTCAAATAATCAGCAAAATCTTTTTGTGTTTTGAAAAGTGCACTCATTATTGAACAAGGATCGTTTTCATAACCGGGTTGTTGTTGCCTAGCATCTTTAAACCGCTTTGATGCATCTTGAATGATCTCTGCTTTGTTGAGTATTAAGTCTCCTGAACGATCATTTAAAACCGTTATAAGTCTATCCAAACGATTATTTTTTATTTCATTACTATCAAATGGTCCCTTTGACTGAACTCGCTTGCTTAGATTAAGCCAGTATTCATAGTCATCATTACTATTGTTTACTGAATCAACTATATAATTATCAAGTCCTTTTCGAAGAGCAACTATAATCACATTTCTATCTAAACCTAGAGATTCATCTATAAATGAATTACGGTAAATTCGAACTTCGTTGTGTGCTCGCTGTTTCAATTGAGGAAAGTATTTCGCATTATGATACACAATATTTAATCCAACTTGTGCATGAGTAACAGTTTTAAAAGTAATTGTTTTGGTATCATTTAAGGTTGAGGTTGAAAGTGGAGGGAAAAAGTCAAGTGAAGCTTGAGGTATTAGCATATACTTCCCTCTTTTATTTGGAACGTCTCCAGAATACCCAGATTCCTGACTTCTCAATACCTTTACAAAAACATCCATCCAAAAGCCCCCTTTATCATTGTTTTATTTTACTGTGAAAAATAGTTTGTACTGATTCAGCAATTTCTTTGGCAAACAATGGAGGAACCGCATTACCAATCATTTTATAATTCGCGCCAGAACTGCTTAAGAACTCATAATCATCACTAAATGACTGAAACCTAGCAGCCTCACGGACAGTTATTGATCTCGCTTGAAGAGGATCCGGGTGAATGTGACGAAGTCCATCCTTATATAAATGTGCCGGAATAGTGTTGCTTGGTTTATCCCAACGTAATACATAATATTTGTGAACAGAAGAAGTTTTACCTGTTTTTTGAGTGTACAGTTCTTTCAGTTTTTCAGCATTACAATACTCATTACGCCCTTCTTCAATGTCTGATGCCAAAAGCTTAAATATCTCAATATCTCTAGAGTTATGGAATCTTGGTATATGATTATAGATATTAACTTGCTTGTTTGCTTCATGAGACTTTTTCTTTTGACTGTATTTAATCGGGAATAGTTTTGGTAAGTCTGATATAGCATCTTTGACCGTCGGAACACACACTGATTTCTTACTATTTAATTCACTATAAAATTCTTCAATTACTTTACTGGAATTAGGGACATCTTTTCTAATGGCTATTATTATTACCCTCTTTCGATTTTGTGGAACACCGAACTCAGAACAGTTAAAAACGCCGTTAACTCCCAATTTTTCTGATACGTCATAACCACAATCTCTGAATGCTGACAATATCCGTTCTAAGATAAGTATACCGCCAGGTTTTGCACTTAACATGCCAGGGACATTTTCAAAAATACATACAGGTGGTTTAAAGTGATTTACAACACGCAAGTATGACTCAAACAAAAAATTCCGATAATCATCATGCATACCATTGTCATCTCTAATTCTACCAGCTACAGAATAAGCTTGACAAGGAGGCCCACCGATTATCACATCAACATTTTTATTACCCACAAGCTTGTTTAAACCATCAAATGGTTTAAATTCAATATTTCCTTCAAATCCATTCAATAACTCATCTGTTTTCTGAATATCAAAATGAATAGCAACTTCAGAAGGGTTTTTATAATTATATTTTGTTTTTAATCTATTTCGAAGAGTATTTATTGCATGCAAATCCCACTCGACCGCAGCAAGTAGGTTAAAATTACCACTCGCCTTGAATCCATCAGTAAGACCACCGCAGCCAGCGAACAAATCAATGGTATTTAATTTCATTTCATATTTCTTAATATTTGTGTGCCTAACGAGTAACCAAATAAAGGTGGTACAGCATTACCAATCTGTTTGTATTGTTGTGTTTTAGTTCCTAAAAACACAAAAGAGTCGGGAAATGACTGTAATCGTGCATTTTCTCTAGCCGTCGGTACCCTATCATATTTATAATGAAAATGGTTTCGATGGCCTGTATCAATTGTTTTCGATGGCTTTTTACTATGATATCTCGTCCACGCTTCATTGAATTTCCTGCTGTCTCCAACACCTTCAGGCAAGTCTTTATGATTTCCACCTTCTGGTACTTGTCTGATTACAGACACTACTAAATCAGAATGTTTTGTACCAGTATGATTCTTTATATTTTCTGAACCTCTTCTCATCGCTTTTTGATAGTCTGAAAATGCAGGGTTTGGGTATTCCATTTCATCAGCTCCTAAGCTGTTATCCAATGCAGGTAAATCCCCAATTGCCTGTTCACAATTTACATAGTTTTCTTTTTTAACCGCAGCGGGAGGGAAGACAAAAGGGTTTTCATCTAGCACACCAACGAAAAACATTCTTTTTCTAATTTGCGGAACACCATAGTCAGGACCATACATTAATTTTTCAGATGGTTTATAGTCTAACTTCTCAAATTCTTCGAGAATTGCTTTTCTAGCTTTGCCATCGTAAAGTGTCGCTATCCCAGGTACATTTTCTATAACTATAAATTTTGGTTTTATTACCTTGGCCAATTTAAAAACTGAATAAAAGAGCTTATTCCTTATGTCACTTTCTCGCCGAGGCCCAGTTAATGAAAACCCTTGACATGGTGGGCCCGCAACAATTACGTCAATAGGTTGTGACTTAATAACATCCAGAATTCGCTCAATCGATTCATCATTAGATAAATCAAGTTGAAGAGCTGTTGCATGAGGGTGGTTATGAGAAAAAGTATCTAAGGCTGGTTTATCAAAATCAACACCTAAAATACACTCAAATCCGGCTTGTTCAAAACCAAATGATAGACCACCACAACCGGAAAATAGGTCTATTAGCTTAGGAGAGTTTGAGTCGTTTGGCATAATCTTTCACTTATTATTGTATCGAAGAAATTATTAAAATGCATATATCGCTGATTGTACTATCTAATCAAGTTCATGAATAAAAAATTTCTTATAATATGTTTCTTTGGCTTACCCAGAACTAAAAATAACTAGTCATGACAGGGCTACCATTATAGATTGCAAGAAAAAAATTTATTTAAATAGAAATTGGCGACAACCATTGTATAAAAAAACGACTAAGAAAACGCCTTACCTACTTATTTTTTGGTGCTCTACTCTTCCCATTTATTCGTCTAGATAAAACTTCTTCAATTCTCCTTATGGCTGCTTTAGCTTTTTTGACAGCTAATTGTAGTCCCTCTATATGCTTTTAAAGATAAGTGAATTCCTTTCTTATCTCATCTAAATTATGCAAAAGCTAGCTTCAAGAAACATGTATAAGCAACACATTTGTCTTTCATGTAGATGCCGCTGAGTATAATTTACAATTATATGATCTAGGTATCCAGCAAGCGTAGCGCGGTAGCTGTAAAGATTTATATGTCATTGTACGACGTTTTAATGCGTTATTGCTATACTTGCCGTCTAGTTTAAATATTAGCTGAACATGATCCATACAGGGGGTGTATGAACTAGGAATGTAAGCATTAGTAAGTATTGGTGTTAGACAAAATTAGACGTAATTTTTGTATGGCGGTTTTACTCTCGTTTGAGAGTATTTTGTTTGTAAATAACCTTTGGTAGCCTAACCAAAATAAAAATGGTCTATCTGGCATGTATTTAAGCGAGTTTGAGAATATACAGGCCGCAAAGTAATTAGCATCTATTCTAATAAACTAGCTTTTTCGATATGTTGACGATTACTTTTAAGGTAAAAGTAAATTAGGTAAACAACAAAGCAATCTCACCTATTCAAGTGTCGCCAAGTTAACTAATCTATAAAATAACTTAATTTAGGAATATTAATGCCTGGAACTGCTACAAAAACATACCTTGTAACTGAAGATGATAAGATTTTTCATATTCCCAAAGCAATATTACAGAGGTTTTATTATCGATTACAGCGCATTAGAAGTGACCTATCTGATGATAAAAAAGCTAAGATTTGTTCGGTTTTGGTTAAACTAGAAAATAGAAAGCCAGTAATGGTACTTGAGAGCACGTGTAGCTACTTATATTTTGATGAAAATGGCTATCAAGATTATGATTAAACATTATCTAACTCTCGTCCCTTAGATGACGGATTTAAGCATATAGGCATTGATTTAGACGGAGAGACACACCACTTCATAGTGTCCCTATATATTGAAGCAATACAACGACAAAGGACATGGCAACCATCAGCTAACGTACTATCTGATATTCATAACAGTGCGTTAGGGAAAAGACGATGTCAACTTTACTCTAACATTATAGATGATTGGTAAAGCTAAGAGTTTAAACTATCGATAATATAAACCGCTTCAAATAATCCACTAAACGCTTATTATTATCTTAATTACTGGGTATGATTCAGTATTAATATCGGTATTGCTGAGTTATCTAAATAAACACCGCCCGTTTGGTTAAATGTCACTAGATACTTTTCTAACTGTACTTTTTCGATATTGATAACGAAGTAACTTGGCTCTTGCCATTGTTTATCCTTAGACATGCCCATACCATTTAACACAGTATACCCATCATCAATGAGCATCTTATACAAACGCTTTTGATTGTTCACATTATCAAGATGGTTATCTTGCTGGCTAAACGGATTATATGCGGTGATAACACCGACACTGTTAATGTTTTGAGTATCAAAGATATTGCGCCAATCTTCTGAAGTTCGCTCAAATTGTAAAACGCTATCAGGATAATCATCACAAATAAATGACGTTTCAAAATAGGGCTCTATTAGCTCAGGGGACAAGATATTTTTGTATTTATCGAAGAACTGATATTTTAACAACGCATCATGATAGACCTGATATTTATCTGCTTCTTTCATAGCAAAATACACATCTATTTCAACATCAGAGTTAGCTAATGCGCTAGCAACCGAATCGATGGCTATCTTTGCAGCTTGGTCAGCAGGGAAGCGATACACACCTGTAGAAATAGGCGGAATGACAATCGATGAAAGGTTATTTTCAAGGGCTACATTGATAATTGCTGTATGGGTGAGAGCTAGTAATTCAGCTTCACCACGTTTACCATCCAGATAGCGAGGCCCACAGGCATGAATAATATACTCACATACTGTACTTAACTTAAAGCTAGGTGATATAACGGCGCTACCACATTCTTGCTTCCCTAATGTTTTGCAGTAATCTTCAAGTGCTTTACCAGCATGCTTATGGATAACACCGCATATACCTGAACCAGCTAATAGAGACACATTTGCTGAGTTAACGATGGCATCGACATCGAGTGTGAACAAGTTTTGATGAACGACTTTAATCATAAATTTGTTTTTAAATGTTTAAATTGGACTGGCAGATACTTTGCGTAGAATTCAGAGACGATACTAGTTAGTTCGTCATCTAGATATGACATTGCCTGCTTAGCAATATCATCAGGCACACCAAATCTGGCCTCTGCTATACCACCGGCTATAGCTGCTTGAGTATCTGTATCACCACCTAAGCAAATAGCTAGTCTTAGTGCATCTTCAAAGGACTTAGCTTCTAAAGCAGCTGTAATCGCTTGAGGTACTGAGTATAGTGCCCGCTCAGTGCGCTGATAGTCTTTTTGTATGGATGCAATCGTATAATCAAGCGTATAAATATCTGACAGTAACTCTCTTATTTCATCAGATGAGTATCCTGTGCGAGCATAAAAGACTGCTAAAGCCGTTGCTCTTGCTGCATCAATTGCTTCAGGGTGATTGTGAGTAATAAGCGTATATTTATCGGTAAGTGCGATGACATCCTCAACTGACTTTGCCACCCAGCCAACAGGTCCTATCCGCATAGCAGAGCCGTTTCCCCAACTACCATAAGGTGCGGGGTTTTTACTCGCCATCCATTGAATAAACCGCTGCCCCCATCCACCAGTACTGAAATACTTTCGGCAGTGAGCGTGCATAGTATCAACAGGACAGGTATTGTCAGATAAAGACCGCATTACAGACGTAGTACAAATCGTATCGTCAGTATATTTTGATTTTGGGTGGAATAATGGCTCAAAGTGATAGCGTTTATCTTTGGTGAACTCATATTTTGAACCGATGATATCACCTGCAATTACACCTAGCATGTACTATTCACTTTTTACTGAAGGATAAAAACATAGCCCTAACGGGACTAGATAGCCAATAAAAGGTATAAAAAGTAACAATACCCACCAAGGAGATTTTCCAATATCTCTGAACCTTCTTACACCTATAGCAATATACGGAATTAGTGTTAAAAGCCCATAAACCAAACCAATATTTATCGCACTCCCAAAGTAACCACCTAAAAAGGACAATATAAAAATGATTAACAAGTGGAATATAATGAACATTGAATAGGCTTTTGAGGAACTTTTACCCCTAAAATTAGAAAATTGCATTAATGCTAAAATATAATAGTTCATATGTTTAATAGTTATGGAAGCATGTTTTAACATTAACCTTATTTGATGTTCTTATCAAACCAAGGATTTAAAAAGCAGGAAATACAATTGGCGGTTTTATAGACGGTCTTTAAAATCCCTTAAACAAAAAAGCCCCTATAAAACAGAGGCTTAATTTTAGAATATGGCGGAGAGAGAGGGATTCGAACCCTCGTTAGGTTTAACCCTAAACACACTTTCCAGGCGTGCGCCTTCAGCCACTCAGCCACCTCTCCAAATCTTATGCTAATCATTGTTGTTGATTGCGGCGCGTATAGTAGAAAAACATACCCTAAATAACAAGGAATTTATGCAATTACATTCATATTTAGCTATTTTTTAACCAAAACAACGTCAAATATCAATAAAACCTAGTTTTGCAACTAATAATCACGCATTCGTTGATGCATTAGCCTTCAATTGCGCTGAAAAATCCAACATCCGATTCAACGATACTAACGCGCCTGAACGTGTGTTTTCATCTACTTGTATATCATGGCCATTACCATCCGATAACGCCGCATAAATCGATTCAAGGCCATTCATCGCCATCCAAGGACAGTGCGCACAGCTCTTACAGGTTGCACCATTACCACCGGTTGGTGCTTCGAGTAATTCTTTGTCCGGTACTTGTTGCTGCATTTTATAAAAAATGCCGCGATCAGTTGCCACTATTAACTGTTTATTTGGGAGAGTGCGGGCCGCAGCGATAAGCTGAGATGTACTGCCTACTGCATCGGCTAAATCTACTACGCTGGCTGGTGATTCAGGGTGAACTAGGATAGCTGCATCTGGATAGACGTTTTTAAGCGCTAACAAAGCTTGACTAGAAAACTCATCATGCACAATACACTCGCCCTGCCACATCAACATATCTGCACCAGTTTCTTTGGCAATGTAATTCCCTAGGTGACGATCAGGTGCCCAGATTATCTTATGCCCTTCACTATCTAAATGCTCTACGATCTCTAATGCAATAGAGGATGTCACTACCCAATCTGCTCGCGCTTTGACGGCAGCAGATGTATTGGCATACACCACTACGGTATGGTCGGGATGTGCATCACAAAAATCATTAAACTCTTTTTCTGGACAACCTAAATCTAGTGAGCAAGTTGCCTCTAGGGTTGGCATGAGCACAGTCTTTTCAGGAGATAGGATTTTTGCAGTTTCCCCCATAAAACGCACCCCAGCCACGATTAACGTATCCGCATGAGCATCACGACCAAAACGTGCCATCTCCAAGGAATCAGATACACATCCCCCTGTTTCTTCGGCTAGTGCTTGAATAATCGGATCAGTGTAGTAATGGGCAATTAGCGTCGCATTGTTTGCGACTAACAAACGCTTAATTTCTTTAGTCAAAAATGCACTGCGATCAGCAGATAACACCGCAGGCTTTTCAGGAAACGGATAATCAATTGGGGCAATGCGTAACGCGTCAGTCATAGTGGTAATTCAAGCTTGATAAGTGATATAGAGATTATACTACTAGAGCGTATCAAAAGACAATGTGGTGGGGCGTGCTGGTTCTCATCCAAAATTAACATAGAAGGTAAATTAGATGGTGGGTCGTGCTGGATTCATTCGATGCATCCTGCATCTCACCCTTCGGGCAACGCTATGCGTTGTGCAATTTCATTCCAGACGAAATTGTCGACCAGCTTCGCTGGTTCTCATCCAAAATTAACATAGAAGGTAAATTAGATGGTGGGTCGTGCTGGATTCGAACCAGCGACCAATTGATTAAAAGTCAACTGCTCTACCAACTGAGCTAAC
>CAKZLI010000013.1 GCA_937125395.1 uncultured Glaciecola sp. | reverse complement strand
TTACCTGTTACTGTTATCGATCGTGCTGCGATTGAATTCTCAGGACAAACTTCTGTAGCTGATTTATTACGTAACACATCTTTTAACTCTACTGGTTCTTTCCGTCCACGTTCAGGTTCATCTTCACAAGGTGTTTCAGAAATTAACTTACGTGGTCTTGGTGCTAGCCGTTCTTTGGTATTGGTTGATGGTCGTCGTTTAGCACGTTCACCTTCTACTGGTTCTTCACAAGATTTGAACGGTATCCCAGCTGCTGCGGTAGAGCGTATCGAAATCCTTACTGACGGTGCATCTGCGGTATATGGTTCTGATGCAATCGGTGGTGTAATTAACATCATCACTCGTAAAGATTTCAACGGTGTTGAAATGAAGCTTGGCGCAAGCCAAATCGACCGTGAAGGCGGTGATCGTGAAGATGGTTCAATCATCTTTGGTGCTTCATCAAGCGAAGGTCAAATGTTAGGTGGTGTTTCTTGGAACAGCCGTGACATTATTTTTCAACGTGATTTCCCTTGGTACACACCAGGTGGTTCATTCTATTCAATGAACTTCAATGATTATAACAACACTGCTGATTCTTGGACTGCAATCCCAGGTTCATGTAGCGAAGCGCAAGGTGAGTTCTATACTATCCCTTACGGTCCTGCATCAACTAACTCTGCGGGCGAAGATGTACGTTGTGGCTTTAACTTTGCCTCTGTAGCTGCTGATGAAGCGTCTACTGGTAACGTTGGTTTCTTCTTAAACAGCCGTTATGAAATCAATGATGATTGGTCAATTTATTCAAACATGAATATCTCTAAATCATCTTCATTTGGTCGTTATGCACCATCACTAAATAACCCGTTCCCGGGAACTTATGTTGGTCCAACTAGCCCAAATAACCCAACTAACCCTGATAGCCCTTACTACGATCCAGCGTTTAACTCTGGTTATGTAGATGCTGACGGTAACCCAACTGGTTCAGATGACGTATATATCCTTCACCGTTTTGCTGGTCTAGGTAATCGTGATAATGACGTAGATAACTACTTACAAGATCTATTAGTAGGTTTTGAAGGCGATATCGATGGTGTATTAGTTGAGTTCGGCGTACGTCGTAACAAATCTAAAACTTATGACATCGGTCGTAACTATGTTGTTAAGCCAATTGCACAGCAATATATGGCTGACGGTAGCTACTTAGTTGGTCTTGCGGCTAACAACGATCCTGATATCCTTAACTCAATGAAAGCGACTGTTTCACGTATTGGTCAATATAACCAAGACGAAGTATTCGGTTCTGTACAGTTCGATTTATTCGAAATGGACGGCGGAACAGCTGTTGCAATCGTTGGTGGTGAGTGGCGTGATATCTTGTTCACTGACCAATATGATTCATTATCAGAAGGTGGTGTAATCGGTGGTTCTAGTGGTAACTCTGCTGGTGGTTCACGTCAAGTAAGTGCAGCTTACATTGAAGCGGTATTCCCAGTACAAGATAACGTAGAACTAACTGCTGCGCTACGTCGTGATAGCTATTCAGATTACGGTTCTGACGTATCACCAAAAGTATCGGTTAAATATAACCCAATGGACGAGTTAGTACTTCGTGCATCTTATGGTGAAGGTTTCCGTGCTCCAACGCTTGATATCTTGACTCAAAAAGAATCAATGTCTGCTGATTCAGTTCGTGATCCACAGCATTGTATCGCGATTGGTGCTGTTAATGCTGATGGTACGCCACAGTTAAACTGTTCTGATCAAATCGACGCACGTGTTATCGCTAACCCGTTCCTAGAATCAGAAACGTCTAAGCAGTATGCATTTGGTCTAGCTTATGAAGCAGCTGATTGGATTGACTTCTCACTAGATTATTACAACATCAAGATCGAAAACCGTATCAAGTCGTTCTCTTCTGGTGAACTAATCAACCTTGATAACCTAGGTCGTCCATTACCAGCAGGTATGTCGGTAACTAGAACACCAATCAATGGTGGTTCTAACATCGATCAGGTAGTACGTGGTTTCGGTAACCAAGGTACATTGAACACAGCTGGTTTAGATTTAAATCTTAACACTCGCTTTGATTTCAACGAAATGGGTTCTTTACGTCAAAACGTAACTGTTTCTTACACGCAAAAATATGAAGTTGATGGTAACTCACAACTAGATTTTGATGCGTTCCCAAGATACAGAAGTGTTGTTTCAAACGTATACTCTATCGGTGACTTTGATATCGCATGGAACATCAACATCATCGGCGACACAACTCGCTTTGATGGAGACGATTACTTACCAGTAGGTCATTGGATAACTAATGATTTACAAGCTACATACAATGCAGCATGGGGCGGTAAAGTTACTCTAGGTTCACGTAACATCGGTGGTAAAGATCCAACGTTAGATACTGATCCAGGTGGCGCGCGTCCATATAACTTTAACCTATATAACGGTTATGGTCGTATCGTATACGCACGTTATACTCAATCTTTCTAAGATTAGTTAACTAATATAAAAACGAGCTTCGGCTCGTTTTTTTTTGCAAAAAATTACTGCCAACTGTGATATGTTAGGTTTGGTTTATGTCGAGCACATTTAGATTGTGACACATCAAACCTGAATGGCAGTAGATAGACTAATTAGAGAGAAATGGTATGTCAGCAACACCATGGCGAGATTATTGGCGAGAACACCCGACAAGCAATTCTTTTAACACTGATTACAGTGCACAAGAGGCAGGTCCGTTTGGTGTGATCGGACGATTTTGGCAGGCACAATTTAAAACAATCAAGCAAGACGACTATATTGTTGATTTAGGGGCTGGCAATGGCGCTCTGAGTGGATTGTTTCTTAACCAAGCAACCACAACAGCATTTAAACAATGGGATAATCTGGATTATGCAGAAATAAACCAAGCCACCCAACATCCAAATGTGTATCATCAACAAGGGGATATGCATGCGTTACCCTATGCTGCTGATAGTATTGATATCGTTTATAGCATGTATGGTATTGAATACAGCCAGCTTGCTATATCAATGGCACAAGTTGTACGTGTGCTTAAATCGGGTGGTCAAAGTACGCTGCTCATGCACCATCCTGATAGTGTCATTACAGTGCAATCAAAAATCACGATTGCAGTAATAGAGCAAATGCGTCAGAGTCGATTATTTACGGATCCTAACGCCTTACAGAACTTGAGTTATGACGCACTTAAACGTGAATGTTTAATGATATTAAATCAGCATTTACAGCAAGTCCCCGATAATAGTAAAGATGATGTTAAATTAATTGGACAAAATGTGTTTAACATTTTACAGTCTAATACAGCAGTTGCAGATATCGTTACACAGCTAGCAGTATTTAATAATCAATTAAATACTCAATGTCAGCGATTACACCAACAAGTTCAAGCTGCAACAGATGCGTATGCGTTTGTGCAGCAGATAAACCAGAACCGGTTAACAAAGAGTAATAATGAACATACATTATTTGGATTTTCAACGTTAAATACCACAACGATTGAATATGCAGACTCACCCATAGCTATTTCGCTCAATGGGATAAAATAAACCAAACACAAGGAAATACAATGCGAATTTGGTCAATTATTGCCATGTTGTTACTGATAATCAGTAGTGCACATGCGCAAACTAACACAGCACAGCAGATGAACCCTGCTGATATCCCGATGGAAGCCTTTTTTAAGAATGCAAAATTTTCTAGTATGTCGATCTCACCCGATGGCAAACACCTAGCGGTAATTTATGATACTGGCAACTCCAATAGTGTTGCGATCATGGATGTAGGTCTAACAGAAGTGAAAGCCAGCATTAACTTTGGTGAGTTCATGCGTATTGGCCGTGTGATGTGGCCTCGAAGTGACCGCTTTATATTATCCTATGCAAAATTTGTCGGATATTTAGATACTAATGGTAGTCCGCCCATTTTAGTAGCGTATGATTTGGATGGCAAAAATGGCCGTCAATTAACCGTACCACAACGTACTCGTTATAATGTGATCAGCATGCTACCCAACAAACCCGACAAAATATTGGTAACGAAGCAACATTGGGCTGATGAAGGCGCTGCTAAGTTATTTGAAATCAATATCGAAAATGGTAAAGAAAGCTATGTTGCAGGCGAGCCTCGCGGTGCTCAAGGGATCATTACTGATTTTGAAGGTAATCCACGCTTTGCATTTGCCTATGAAGAAACCGATGACGATGAGTTTGGTAAAGGTGAGACAATATTTTATATCAAACAAACCGCAACGGCAGATTGGCGCAAAATCACGTTACCAATCTACAAAAAAGGCGGCAGTATCCGTCTGTTAGGTTTTAATGCCGCTGGATCACATGCTTATGTGGCATCTGATTATAGAACTAAGGTCCCCAGTGTCTATTCAGTTGATATGGCGTCATTAAAGACCAAGTTGGTGCATGAAGAGAATGTGGCAGAGATTACCGGTTTAGGTCAGATGTATAATGGGGCGTTAGAAGCCATCGCATTATCACCTGATTATAATCGTATTGTGTATTTATCTGACAATACCGAAATGGAACAGATGATGAATCAGCTGTATGCCACGTTTGGTGTTAATGATGAAAATACCGATATTAACATTTCCTCATTTACTGAAGATGGTAATAAATTAGTATTCCGTCTGACTTCAGATAAAGATCCGGGTGCATTTTATTTATTTAATCGTGGTATTGATGGTTCAAAACCAGCGATTTCATTGCTAGATGTAGCCACAACGGCCATTGATCCAAGCATGATGGCCACCATGGTGCCATTTAAATTAAACGCACGTGATGGGTTAGAGCTTAATGGATATTATGCCTTACCTGTTACAGGTGAAGCACCTTGGCCGATGGTTCAGATCATTCATGGCGGTCCACATGGACCACGCGATTCATGGGGATGGAATCGTGAAGTACAGTTTTTGGCCAGTCGCGGTTATGCGGTAGTCTCTGTAAACTTTAGGGGTTCAGGTGGTTATGGGATTGATTTTCAAGAAGCCGGCTACAATGAGTGGGGCGGTAAAATGATTGATGACATGACCGATGCGACGATGTGGATGGTTGATCAAGGCTTCGCTAATAAAGACAAAATGTGTGTTTATGGTGGATCTTATGGCGGATACGGCACATTGCAATCAGTCGTGCGTGAACCGGATCTATATAAATGCGGAATTGGCTATGTGGGTGTTTACTCATTGATAGAGTTCAAAAAATCGGGCGATGTACCCAAACGTGCATCGGGTCGTAAATACCTTGATCGTGTTGTAGGTACTGATGAGGCCCGTTTACGCGAGTTTTCCCCAGCGTACAACGTAGACAAGATCAAAGCAGATTTATTTATCGCACACGGTCGTGAAGATGTTCGTGTGCCAATGGAACAGTATGATTCATTGTCGAGTAATCTAAAACGAATTGGTAAACCTTATATTTCAATGGTGCGAGATGAAGGTCATGGATACCAACAAGACAAGAACAAATATGATTTTTATAATCAGATGGAATCGTTCTTAGCTAAGCACCTAAAATAACCGGTAATGTAATGACGGTGTGACAACAAAACTTATTCTGTCAACAAATTTATTTACGTTGTTAAAGATATGTTAGCTTGATAAACACCGTCTATTATGGGATTATTTACATGTTATGGGCGTTATGTATGTCCATTATTCATTTTTACTTAAAACGTTTTTTACATACTTGCACGTATTTGTAACGTGCAGGTTAAACATAAAATAAAACAATTGGTTGGGAATTATGTCCAAAATGAGCAAGAGAACTCTTATTGCGACAACTGTTATAGGTGCATTTGCACTTGGTAATAGTGCCGTCGTTTCAGCAGATCCGCTAAATGCACTTCATAAAGAAGAAGCAAAAATTCACGTTGCTGCTAAAAAATCTCAAGAAAAAATCAACTCGTTATTCGAACAGTCGCAAGACTTGTTAGTTGAATATCGTGCTGTAGTCGATGAGACTGAGAATTTGAAAGTGTATAACGACTACGTTGCTAGCTTAGTTGCCGATCAACAACGTAATATCGCTTCACTTCAAAGACAAATTGATTCAATTGAAGAAACCAAGCAAAATATCGTACCGTTGATGTTCCGTATGATCGACTCGCTTGAACAGTTTGTTAAATTAGACGTACCGATTAACCTTGAAGAGCGTCTAGCACGTGTTGAGCGTTTACGTACTGTTATGTCTAACTCTAACGTGACTGTTTCTGAACAGTTCCGCCAAGTAATCGAAGCGTATCAAATCGAAAATGAATACGGTACACGTATTCAAGCCTATCAAGGTGAGATTGATATCAATGGTACTGTGGTAACAGTTGATTTCTTTAACTTAGGTCGTACTGCGTTATTAGCATTATCACTTGATCAAAAGAATGCATGGGTGTGGGACAACGAAGCACGCACATGGGAACAGTTAGGTGATGAGTACTTAAGTTCTGTGATTAATGCAGTGCGTATGGCCCGTAACCTTGTACCTGCGGATCTAATTAAACTTCCAATCAAAGCTGCGTCGGCGGAGTAACCATAATGAAAACAATAGTTAAAACGCTAGTAACTGCAGCATCAATAGCAGTGTTATCTTTTTCAGTACAAGCACAAGAAGCGAAATCTCTTGAGCAACTACTTGAACAAGTTAAGCAAAACCGTGTTTCTGAAGCGCGTTCTAATACAGCTCGTGAAAAAGAATTCCAATCAGCTCGTGCTGATAAGCAATCACTTTTAAATCGTGCCCAGCGCGAACTAAAAGCTGAGCAAGACCGTGGTGACCGTTTAGCAAAGCAATTTGCTGATAACGAAGTAACATTGTCTGAAAAAGCAATTGAACTTGACCAAGCTACCGGTACTCTAGGTGAAATGTTTGGTGTGGTACGTCAATCGTCTTCAGAAGCGTTTGGTCGTATTTCAACGTCTATCGTTAGCGCTCAGTTCCCTGGTCGTGATGCGTTCTTAGCACGTATGTCAGAAGACTCTAAAGGTCTTCCAAATATTCGTGAACTAGAAGACTTGTGGTTTGCCCTACAAACAGAGATGACTGAGTCAGGTCGTGTATCTAAGTTTAAAGCAAATGTCATTAGCCTAGATGGTGGTTCAGCGGAACAAGATGTTGTTCGTGTTGGTACATTTAACCTAATCGGTGAACAAGGTTACCTAGTCTATGATGATGCGAATAACCAAATCGTACCATTAGGTCGTCAGCCAGATGGTCACATGGTATCTTCAGCTGAAGATTTACGTGATGCAAACAGTGGTTTCATTCCAGTGTATGTTGATCCATCACGTGGTTCAATCCTTGGTCTATTAAAGCAAAAAGCAACAATGATGGAACGTTATCATGCTGGTGGTGTAGTTGGTTATATCATCACAGTAATGCTAGCGATTGGTCTATTAATTGGTGTGTATAAGCTAGTTACATTAAGCATGGTATCAGGCAAAATGACGGCTCAGCTTAAGAACATCGAAAACCCATCTGAAGCGAACCCTCTAGGTCGTATTCTTAAGGTATATCATGCCAACAAGACTGCTGATACAGAAAACTTAGAGCTTAAGTTAGATGAAGCAATCTTACGTGAATTACCAAGCATCGATTCTGGTATTAACATCATTAAGATTTTCGCAGCGATTGCACCGTTACTAGGTCTACTAGGTACGGTACTTGGTATGATTGCGACGTTCCAACAAATTACGTTATTCGGTACAGGTGACCCGCGTATTATGGCTGGATCAATCTCAATGGCACTTGTAACGACTGCACAAGGTATTATTGCAGCCTTACCATTAATCTTAACTCATAGCATCGTTGCGGCACGCAGCAAGTCTATCGTTCACATCTTGGATGAGCAGACTGCTGGTATCGTAGCAACGCACGCAGAGTCGGAGAAAGCGTAATATGTATTACCTGATTGGATTATGGGAATCTGTCAGGGACTTTATCGCTACCGGCGGTGACGTGTTGTATTTCGTCGCTGCCGCGCTCTTCCTCATGTGGGTATTGATGGTTGAGCGTTATTGGTTTTTGAATTCGGTCTTCCCTAAGTTACGCAGCGATATTATCGCTCGTTGGGACGCCCGAACAGACACCACTTCATGGTATGCGCATAGAATCCGTGATACATGGATTTCAGAAGCATCAGACGCGCTGAATGCACGTATGTTGATTATTAGAACGTTAGTGGCTATGTGCCCGCTGATTGGTTTGTTAGGTACTGTAACTGGAATGATTACCGTATTTGAAACCATGGCAGCGCAAGGTACTGGTAACGCACGTTTGATGGCGGCAGGTATTTCAATGGCGACAATTCCAACTATGGCTGGAATGGTTGCGGCATTATCAGGGTTATTCGTTTCATCTCGCTTAGAAACTAAAGCGAAGTTGGCACGAGAAAAACTCATTGATAGCCTACCTCATCACTAGAGAGAGATAATTATGGCTAGAAAAGTCAGAGAAGAAGAAGAAGATGCAGCGATTGATATGACACCGATGCTCGACATTGTGTTTATCATGCTGATATTTTTTATCGTCACGACAGTGTTTGTTAAAGAAGCCGGTATTGAAGTTAATAAGCCGGAAGCTTCTGAAGCATTCATGCCAAAAAATGCCAATGTCTTTATCGCGATTACCGAAGATGGTGATGTCTGGTTAGATAAACGTCAAGTTGATTCAGATTCTGTACGAGCTAACTTAGAGCGTATCTTAGCAGAACAACCAACTGACTATGTCATTATTCAAGCTGACGAAAAAGCCAAACATGGTTTAGTGGTAGAGATAATGGATCAAGTAAAAGACGCAGGAATCGATAAGATTTCTATAGCAACGAGGGGTTAACATGGGACGATTTATAGTTTCTATCTTAATTGGTGCCGGTATCGCCTTTACGTTGTTTGTTGTTATGGCAAAATTAATCGAAAACACTAACCGTCCAGCGGAAGAAGTCCCGCCGACGCCAGTGATTGATATTGTGATGAGCACGCCGGATGACGATACGCAGACGCGTAATCGTGTGCCGCCGCCGCCACCACCGCCACCACAACAGCCACCCAAAATGGAGCCGACTGAGCCGGAAGATGTAGACCCGGATGCAGATGGTTTTAGCTTAAATATCCCTGGTATTGATACTGGTGGTGTAGGCATTAACCTTGGTGGTGTAGGTGCTATGCGCCGTGATGGTGACGCAACGCCGATCGTTCGTATCGAACCTAAGTATCCTGTACAAGCAGCACGTGATGGTAAAGAAGGTTGGGTTCGCTTAAACTTCACCATTAATGAATTAGGTGGTGTAGAGGATGTGTCTGTAATTGAAGCTGATCCTAAGCGAGTATTTGACCGTGAAGCGAAACGTGCTTTACGTAAGTGGAAATACAAGCCCAAAATTGTTGATGGGAAACCTGAAAAACAATTTAACATGAAAGTTCAGCTTGACTTTAAATTGGATAAATCATAATGAGACATTTATTTAAAGTAACGGTTGCTGCTGCAACATTATCGACTTGCTTAATCACGGCTAATGTCGCTCAGGCACAAGATAGTAACGCCGCTGCTAAAAAAGCCGCACCTGCACCGATTTTACCGGTTATGTGTCCTGGCTATAAGCGTGGCTCTACTAAGATTGTGGGTGAGCGTACAGGTAAAAAAGTACAACGTGCTTTTGAAGCTTACAATGAAGATTTGATTGCTGATGCGATCCAGATCTTAGTTGATATCGAAACTTCAGATACGTTTGATAAAGCGTATGTTGATCGTTTTGTAGGTAATTTACTGGCTGCTGAAAAAGGGCGTGCTAAAGAAGCAATGACTCGTTTAACAGCGTCAGTATCGACTAAGATCCTAAACGATCGTGAACATGCTGATACACTTCGTCTTTTAGGTGACTTAAACCTTCAAGAAAAAGAGTATAAAACTGCGGTTAAGTGGTACAACAGCTGGATGGACTTTACGTGTAAAGAAGATCCTGCTATCTACACTCGTATGGCACAAGCGTTTTATGAGCTTAAGCAACTTGCTAACATTATCTCACCAGCCGACAAAGCCATCGCTTTGTATGCTAAAGAAGGTAAAGTTAACAAAAACCCATATGTGTTAAAGTTGACTTCATATTATGAGCGCAAAGACTACCGAAACACAGTAAAAGTAGCTGAAGAACTTGTTCGTCAGTTCCCGGATACTGCGCGTTGGTGGACTCAGCTTGGTTTCTTCTACATGTTAGTAGAAGATTACAAGAAAGCGTTATCTACATTTGAAATCGCTTATGGGGAAGGTTTCTTAACTAAAGCGTCAGAACTCAAAGCTTATGCTCAGCTATATTCAACATTGGATGTGCCTAACAAAGCCACCCAAATCTTGGAAAAATACTTAGCTAGTGGGTTGATTGAAAAGACTGAAGCAAACTATTCGTTATTAGCGAATGCGCATCACTCTGCCAAAAACCACAAAAGTGCAGCTAAGTTCTATGCTGTTGCTGCTAATTTTGATAACAACCCTGAACTATTCCGTAAGCAAGGCTTATTATTAATGTCTGCTGAAGATTATAAAGGTGCAGTGGTTGCGTTTGAAAAAGCGTTAGATTTAGGAATTGAAGAACCTGGTCGTATACACTTCTCATTAATGGAAGCGAATTTCTACCAAAACAAATTCCGCACAGCTTATAAGCACGTACTTGAAGCTAAGAAGTCAAAGCAGATGCGTCGTAACGCTAATGCATGGGCGCCTTACATCAAAGAAAAAGCTAAAAATCGCGGGATCAACATATAAAATATGTAATGAATGTTTGACCATGGACTACGTCTTTTGTTAAATGTACTGTGAGTTAGAGAGTAAGACCAAAGGGTAGCTAAATTAGCTACCCTTTTTTTATAGCTTGTTAAAGCTAGTTAAGTGTTGTTGTAGTGTCTGACGAAGATGTAGCTCAAGTGCCTTATGATCTGAATAGCCACACACGTCCATTACCGCCTTTAACGTCAAGCCTTGACCATAACGAAGCGTTAGTACACATGACGTGTTGGACTGGGAAGCAGCATGCGCACGGTTGCTCATACAGTGCAAAAAATAATAAATAAATCGTTCAGTCTCAGCAAGTTGTCGCTGTCCAGCAATGTAATCTTGAATTAAATGCATTGCATGTTGCAGTTGATCTGCTCCATATCTGTCTGTCACATCACTCTCAACCCTCTCAACCCTCTCAACCCTCTCAACCCTCTCAACCCTTCCAACACCCTCAACACCCACATCAGCTTCATCGCTAGCACCAGCTTGATCAGTCTGTACCGCATTGATAGAAGGATTGGGCTGTTGCAAGCGGGCAAGCCATAGATTGTTGACGTGGTGCCAAGTCAAAAGCTGTTGCACTAATTGCACGGTAGACTGAGATTCAGTTCTACCCTTGTCACTATTGTCACCTTTGTTAGTCATTGTTTTGATGACGATAGCGTTAGCTAGTCCACTGACAGAATTTATTTTTGTACCCATTTTTACACAGTCAAAGCCATTCTTAGTCCAAAAGCGTAATAGTGATGCTGAGCCGCCAAAGGTACTTGTCACAGCATCAATGTGTCTTTGTGTCGCTATATCACACAGTGCTGATAACATGCGGCTGCCATGGCCTAGCTGTTGCACCGATGGGATCACGGCAATGCGGTTGATCCGCCAAACGTTAAGCTGCATCAATTGCGGTATACCATAACTTAGACTTAACTGCTGCAATGATAAATGGCCATTGACTCGCCGCTGACCTTGGCTGATTTGTGTCGCTAATGCCACACTGTCTGAATCATGATTATGGTTGGTGGTAGGGGTAGTGGATTCCAGAGCTAGGCTATTTTCTTCTAAGCTATCCTGTTCTAGGCTATCATGTTCTCGGCTATTCTCTACCAGCCCGCCTTCCTCTACCAGCCATATGCAGCCAATCAGTTCTTGGTTGACGACATAGATATAGCAATGCATATCAGGGGCATCAAGCAGTCGTTGCAGATCATCTGGGGAAGTTTGATAGTGAGCATTGATTAAACAGCTCATTACTTGATTACGTAGATTGATATCTTGCAGTAACACTGTCTTGTCAAGTGCATATAAACCATCAGGATACTTTGCCATACTCTTATTTGGAGCGTGTTCTAGTTCATTGCCAGTTAAGCCACCACCAGATAGTCCATAACCTAACAGTCTCAAGCCAAAATCCTCTAATGGACACGGAGCCATAAAACGAATAGGGCGATCTAAACTATGCACATGAATACTTGTTTGCGCGTTGAGATCTGAATTCTGTTCGGGCTGAGCCTTTAATGGCACATCTATTGGCATATCTAATGGCACCTCTAATTGATGCGTTGTGGGTTTGTCTTGTGCATATAACCAGGGTAAAAATCGATGTGTAAAGCCCATTCCACTATTTTCATAGCCATGCACAGTAGTAGCAAAGACGATACGACTAAAAGACGTGACTTGGCGCTGCAACCAGCTAACAGGGTAAGCGGCAGCTTCATCAATTAATAACCACGTATCGGGTGCGTCTACAGCTGATAGGAGTCGACTATCATCGGGAGCACAAAGATGAATGTGGGTTTGCTTGAAGACAAAGTGGCGTTGTTGCAAAGCGTTTTTGAGATCACTACTCGCCCTAGCACTAGCACTGACAATGCCTTCGATTATACTTGTAGCGGCGCTGTGATTGTGAGTCACGATAAGCACTTGTCGAGCTAAACCAACCGCGAGCCGTCCTAATAGATAACTTTTACCACGCCCCCGATCCGCTTTAAGAATATGGTATTGAGGCAGGGAAACCGCTGACGATTGTGGTGTGTCGAGGGTGTTATCCGAGCATGCAATGCGCGGTGCAGATTCATTAATGGTACGGATTATGTCGTTTTGGGCTGTAATAGCAACATCTCGATATGCATCAATTGCCGCGACGTCTGTATCTCCTATATGATAATCCAGCCAGGTAGTCAACCGCTGTTCTAGCGTTGTTACTTTGTGGATCTCAGCATCAGCAAAGACACTCTGTATCGTAGCAAGCAAATGCTGATGAAAACGCACGGGTTTATCGACCGGTTCGGATACAGAGATAGTCGGTTGATACGATAACGGCAGTGCATTGGGCAGTGATACTAGAGAGTCGGTAGGGCACCACAATACACACATCCCGCCCATGGTCACTGTACCGATTAGGGCACATAGTGGATTGGCCCGCACGCCCAACTCCACATCGTACACGACCATTGCAAATTCATGCCCTAATATCTGGCGATAATGTTTTGGTTGGATATGTTTAACAGACTTGGATAATTGCGTATTTTGAGTATTAGTAAGCCATTCAGGGCATTGTTCACTGACCCATAGAATAGGTTTACAAATATTATGCTGTCGTTGCACATAAGCGGTGATATAATGCGTTATAGTACCCAAGTGAGACTGGGCTGAATATACGATAAGTAAGTTGCGATGGTGAGTATGCATAGTGCTAACTGTATTAATTATATGGTTATGCGAACAAGCCGTAATGTATCACAAATTGACGTAGAGTTTCATGGCCAGAAAAAATTCAAGTAAGAAAGTCATCGCCCGACTTAAACTATTGCGGGCATTTTCCATTTTTGTAATATGGGGTATGTTGAGTGCGACCTCTATTTATAATGACTTTAGGGTACTCAAGCTCAACCAAAAACAAAATTTATTGGTGTTAGGTAAGCTCATGTCTGAGTTGGATAATCAGGCAATTTTGTCATTGACCAACTTTACTGATTTTATTCAATTTGAGCCAGCTCCCACACTCCAAGAAAAAAATCGCTTTAGCTCATTGGTCACCCAACAGCTGCCTTTTATTTACACCCTGACCAAAGCCACCGCTTATGACAAAGAAGCGCTGAAGGCCAAAATCTCACCCAACTTCATCCTCAAGCAAACCAATCAATTTGCTGATGGGCATCGAGATTTGATGCCTTATTACGTTCAGGATTTTAATATCGTAACTGATTTTGTCTACCCATTAACAGCCAAGACTGAGCCGATTATTGGCCTTGAGGTACTCTCGTTAGATATTTTGGATGGGTTGTTTGCACAAAGTGATGCATCAGAGTTTGTTCGTTTGCTCGCCTCGCCCAATACATTAAATCAGACTGCGGTTGACGCCTTTCACCTATTTGAAGGTGGGTATGCGATATCGGTATTACAAAGCGCTGGTGAAGTGGTCGTTGATGGTGTTCGTTATCCTAAATACATCACATCCATGTTGATTGAGTTAGAAGCGTTTAAAATCTACTTAGCCCAGTTAATCAATACCGATAATTTACGCATTGGTGTGCCGAGTTTGGATCAAAAAACCTTGTGGTTTGGTGACGCATATACGCCTTACCCTTTGAGTATTAATATTGATACTCAACAAGTGGTGAATTTTTTAGGTCGGCCGATTACTCTGCAAACGAGGCTTGCTTTTGGCATTACCAATATTAACTGGGTATTGATTTTATTTATGACGGTGTTGGGGATTGCGGCGTTTTTGTATTTTAATCAGTTGTACAATGTGATCAAACGAAAGCAAACCAAATTAGTGCAGGTCAACACCAAGTTAACTCATAACTTGAAGACTCAATCGGATATGTTAGCGTATATTTCGCATCAGCTAAATACGCCATTGACGTTGATATCACTCGCAACGCATCACCTAAAACGAACCCCCGTAGAGGAAAAATACAACCCATATCATCTCGACACGATCTCCGCTCAAACCACCAAGATGAGTCAATTGGTGACTAATATTTTGGATGTGAAAACCACTGAGCGTTTAGCGCTTAATCCACAGATGCATGAGTTGATTGCGCATTTACGCCATATTATCAAGCCATACATAGCGCAATTTAAAGATAATGACATTGATGCGGTGATTAATTTTTCCGGAATTGATCATTTTGATGCCTTGTATGATCAGGTATCGTTAGAGTTAGTGGTGGATAACCTGCTGAGTAACGCCCTTAAATACACGGACAAATTTGAATGGGTGACCATTGATTTAACTTACTCCACTAAGCGGGCGAGTACGCTGGTGTTAACCATCAACAATGCCCATGATTTGTTAACCGAGGATGAGTGTGAACATATATTCACAAAATTTGTGCGTCTCAACTCTGAAACTATCGCCGGGAATGGATTAGGCTTAGGTGTGGTCAAAGAAATATGTGAGCGCAATAACTGGATCATCACCTGCACCAGTAGCGTACTGCCCGAAGTCAGCAAAAAATATGGCAAGGATGGCTGTGTGTCGTTACAGCTGGTATTACCTTTTGGCTAATGTGTTGCTTTTGTAATTATTACTGAGTATTATCTGCCTCGTCCAAGGGGTGCTGGTATTTTTATTAATACAGGCTGAGATCGAAAGAAACCCTTTTACCTGATCCGGATAATGCCGGCGTAGGGAATGGAACCTTCCATCTTTGCCCCAAAACCGGATCTTTTTTATGTTTTATATAAAAAGGGTCTTACATGACACAACAATCATATTTATTATCTTGTATTGTATCGACTAGTTTGTTGTTAGCGCCTGCGGTGTTCGCGCAAACTGAAACTGAAACTAAATCAGAAGCCGATATTGAAACACAAAGCAGTATTGAGCGCATTGAGTTATATGGCGATTATAGTCAGTTATCACTCAATCAAGTTGCGCAATCCGCCACGATCATCAATCAACGCCAAATCAACCAACGGGTCAGTCAACATCTTGAAGATGTGCTTAACCTTGCGCCCAATGTGAATTTTACCTCGGGTGCATCTCGTGGCAAATACATTCAAATTCGTGGGATAGGCGAGCGCAGTCAGTTTTCTGAACCACTTAATCCATCAGTCGGCTTGGTCATTGATGGGATGGATGTGTCTGGTTTAGGTGGCATGGCAGTGATGCTGGATACGCAACAAGTTGAGATTTTACGTGGCCCACAAGCCACTGTATTTGGTTCATCGGGTCTGGCTGGCGTAGTCAATATTATCAGTAACACACCGACCGACACACCTTCAGGCTCCTTGTCTGTAAGCCGAGCGAGTCAAAATACCACAGCCTTAGCCGGTGCATACGGGTTGACGTTAGATAATGGCTTGGGCTTGCGTGGTGCCATTAAACAAACTACTTCAGATGGGTTTGTGCGCAACGCGTTTTTACAACGCAGTGATACCAATGACATTGATGAGCGCAGTGCCCGATTGATGGCAACCTATGCAGTCAGTGATACCCTTGATTTGACGGCTCAGTTATTACACGTGGATGTGGATAATGGTTATGACGCCTTTTCGTTAGACAATGACAATGTGACTCTATCGGATGCGCCAGGAAAAGATGCCATCAAAGCCAATGCGCTGAGTATTGCGCTACAAAGCCGTGAGCAATGGGGGCAGTGGCGCTTACAATCGAGCATGAGTGAGGCACAAACCACTTATGGTTATGATGAGGACTGGACCTATGTGGGGTTTCATCCATGGGAGTATACGTCGACCGATTATTATTTTCGTGATCGGGACAATGGCGCGATCGAGTTTCAAGCGGAATCGTTAGACAGTGCGCCGATTGCTTGGGTAGCCGGGCTTTTACACAAACAAAGCCAAGATGCCTTGCGCCGAGAATATACGTATAATGACAGTGATTTTGTGTCGAGTTATGAGCCAAGTAGTGTAGCGGCTTATACGCAGTTCACCGTGCCATTTGAGCATGTGGATGTTGAAGCGGGTGTGCGTGTTGAACAACATCAGACTGTTTATGCTGATAGTAATGCGTTTGTCGATAGTAACGATGAGACATTAGTGGGCGGCAAAATCGCCATTCGTTATCAACAAGCTGCCAATACGATTTATGGTTTTGTGGCACGAGGCTTTAAAGCGGGTGGGTTTAACCCTGATGAGCGAGTGCCAGATGCACAACGTATTTATGAGGCTGAATATAACTGGCATACCGAGATCGGTGTCAAATCACGCTTTACACAGCTAGATGCCAGTTTGCGCTTGGCTTTATTTCATATCGCGCGTCGTAATACCCAAATCAGTGATTATGCGATTTTTACGCCAGAGACGAGCGCTGATGCTAGCGCGGATGACAGCGCTACTGATATGAGCGGCGTGACTGAGTTTATCGATATCGTGGATAATGCCGATAGAGGGATCAACCAAGGGATTGAAGCGGAGTTTAACTGGCAAATTAACCCCAGTGTGGATGTCGGTGTGAATCTTGGGTACTTAGATGCGACGTTTTCTGGCTATGAGCGCGCTAATGGCGAGGTGATCCAACGTCAACGCCAAGCCCAAGCCCCTAAATTCAGTGGGCATGCGTTTATTAATATGCAGTTGGCAGATATGTTGACTTGGCATGTGTCGATGGAAGGTAAAACCTCACATCGTTTTTCGGATGGTCATGATGAAATCAATCCGACCTATGCCCTGTTCAATACGCATATTAATATGCCGTTAACCGGCGCGTGGGATGGCTGGGTGATCAGTGCATACATCAAAAACCTAACCGACAAAACTTATTATGTGCGTGGTTTTGGTGGATTCAGTAACGATCCGCGTGAATATTATGAGATCCCCAAAGGGTATTTTCAGTTTGGTGCACAGCGTCAAACAGGTGTATCGGTCTCGTATGCGTTTTAATGTGATGTGTGTTCAGACGATGGGTATTAACACTATGGGCATCAGTGAGCTGAGATCGTGCCAGAGTGATCTGGCATGCTAATGTCGATATTAGAGGGTGGGGCAGTCTTGACTGCCTTGCTTTACCTATATTATGTGGCGCGAGAAAATAGCCTGTGTTGGTATTTTGCGTTTATCTCAACAGCGTTATTTACGGTGGTGTTTTTTGAAGCGGCGCTGTCTTACAGCACAGCCTTAAATGCCTATTACATGCTGATGGCAGGCTATGGTTATTGGCAGTGGCGTAAAACCCCTCCATTGCCAGTTCACAATGCTATGCGTAATACCAATAGCAGCACAACTGACAGTGCTGATGATAGTGCAAATGCTGATGATAGTGCAAATGCTAATGCTAATGCTAATGCTAATGCTAATGCTAATGCTAATGAGGTCGGGGTGCAAGACCTTGAGAAGCCAACCACACTAAGCATTCAACAACGCCCTTGGTGGTTTCATGCATTGGTCCTACTAGGTGGGGCATTAAGCTGTTATGTGGTGATGTGGGTTCAAGGTTCAATATTATCGTATGTGCCAGTTAATGCGCCAATTGATGTGCCGGCAGCAGTGTCAGCAGCTTCAGTTACAGCTGCAGTTGCAGCCAAGATGGATATGATTGCGTTAGGTGATTTGATTGTCACAGTATTTAGCATTATAACCACGGTCATGGTGGCGCATAAAATCTATGAGAACTGGTTTTATTGGATGGTCATCAATACCCTCGCAGCTTGGGTGTATTTTAGCACTGGCTTACAATTAAGTGGTGGCTTGATGTTATTGTATACTGGTTTTGCGGTATATGGCTGGTGGCAATGGCGGCAAATATTAATGACGAATACCATGGATGAAAGTTGCGCGGCTACAGGCGTAGGCAGGGGCATAGGCCAAGAAACAGGCGCGGGTAAAGGCACAGGGACATGAGCGCCTCAAATCAGCATGCGCTTGAGCCAGTGCCAAAGCTATTTTTTGAACCATTGATAAAGACTGCACTAGAATCAGCTCTTTCACACGTGCTAGCTGAACAATTTGATTATCACCAAGCAGTAGATTTGGCCAAGCAGGATAGCTATTGTCTAACGCCTTTATCGGGAACTCACCCTGTGTGGCGTTGTCAGGTAGGGCCTCACCAATTTATCATCAAAATTTGCCAAGGGCACAGTGCAGCCGCTTTCTCTGTGCAATCCACATATCAGTTACAGCAACGGTTGTATCAGCAAGATCTGGCTGCCAAGCCTTATTATCTTGCTCCGTTAAATGCTCATCAGACATTGTGGATAGAGCAATATGTGGCAGCTGCTTTTGACCACGCTGACTCAACCAATCCTATCCAACCGTTATGTGATAGTTTATGGCGTCTTCATCAACAAGCAATAGACCCGACATTACGCCAAGTTGATCCACTGGAACAAGCGCAAAGGTTATTCACGCAGCTTAAAATAAAGTGCGAAACGGGTACAGTCCAAGAACCATCCTTCATATTTGAACTCGAGACACGACTCGCTGCGCTAACTAACAAATTTACTGCTGATGCGAATGGTATGATTGCCGAGCCAAGTGCATCGCATACGTTCAATGCATCAAATACCGCAAATACCGCAAACTTGCCTGTCTTGTGTCACAATGATTTGCAGATTGAGCATGTCCGAGCAGCTGGTGTAATGATTGATTGGGAATATGCTGGGGCTGGATCGCGCTATTATGACCTGGTTAATTGCATACTCATCAATGAATTGGATACAAATGAACAAGCGGCATTGATCCAAACCTATGCGGATATCAGCGCAATACCGCAAGAGACAGTGCAAGTACAATGTGAACGCTATTTACCACTGGCACACCTAATCAATACACTCTGGCATTGCTTAATTGATAAGCAGTAATATATGCGTCTAAGGGCAGGGGATAGGGAATGTGCATAAAGCCGGTGTTTTTTCTTTACCTTTAGTTAAAGCCTTGTATAATGCGAAGCGTTTGTTGCAGGGGCGTAGTTCCAATTGGTAGAACAGCGGTCTCCAAAACCGATGGTTGGGGGTTCGAATCCCTCCGCCCCTGCCAAATTTTCCACGAGGCGCCTTCCATGTCAGATCGTCATTCTCCTGCTAAGCAATCCAACAGTGATGCATTGTTTGCCGGTCCAACCGGAACAATGTGGTATTTGTTGTATTGCAAAGCCAAAGAAGAGAGTCGTGCGGTAATGCACTTGGCAAATCAAGGCATAGAAGCATTCTACCCCAAGGTCATGGTAACCAAAGTGCTGCGCGGTAAACGCCAAATAGTAGAAGATCCCTTATTCCCCAATTATGTATTTGCGCAGCTCGATCACGGTGTGCATAATTTTACGTCTGTGCGCTCTACGCGCGGTGTCATTGGATTTGTCAAGCAAGGCAAAGCCTATCAGCAAGTATCATCGTCACTAATCAATATATTTCGTGAGATCAAGGATGCCACTGGCTTAGATACTAGTTTACCGCAATCGGGTGATACGGTGATGGTCCAGTCTGCAAACTACAACAACATCCAAGCGATTTACCAAGAGCCTAAGGGCGATAAGCGCGCGCTACTTCTAATCGAGCTGATTAATCAACCCGTGCTAGTCGAAGTGGATAATACAGAGTTTCGTTTAATCGATTAATTTTCTGGTTATTTATTGAACAGTGCGCTTAATCCTTATTAGGAGATATTCTTAGTGATTGCGTACTTATAAATCAAAAACATCATTATTCAGGCAGTTCTGTCAAAATATCATCACTTAGTAATATTATCCTTCGCTTAAATTTGTTGGATAGTTGAATGTTTGCTAATATAAATTACGTTGATAGACGGGTTGAATATGGTTATTTGACACGTTGATTCGTGACTACAAAGGCCTGTGCTAGCGTTAACCATCAATATTCGATTGTCATTATAAGGACTCGCTTTGGTGGCAGGTCCTTGCGGTAGCCTGCTTGTTATTTTATTAAATTAAAAAAATAATACACACATCCACTTAAAATATATTATATCGCAATATAATTAATGAAAAATAAACTTGATCCCTAAGTTGTGATCGATTACATTATTGCTTAATTATTACACATGTCTTGGAGACTCATAATGGAATTTAAACGTACTTTATCTGTAGTGGCTTGTGCCGCTGCATTATCAATTGCCCCTTTTACTTTTGCTGAAGAAGCGGAAACCTCAATTGATAAAGCACAAATGACCAAAATTGGTGTTGTTGCAGGTGTTGCAGCTGCCGGTCTAATTGTTATCAATAATGACTCTAACGTGTCTAGCGTAGCACCAGTTGACCCGGTAGACCCAGTTGATCCAGTTGATCCAACTCCAGGTACGACAGACACTTCAGGAACTACAGGTACTACAGGCACCACTGCTACAAGTACTACCACTACTTCTGCTACAGGCACTTCTGGTACAGATAGCACAGGTAACACATCTTCTACAGGTACTACTGGTACTCGCTAGTCAAACCTCCTGCTAGGTGATATTTTCACCTAGGAATATATGATTAAAAAGGAAGCTTCGGCTTCCTTTTTTAGTAGAAACATAATAAAAGCAATAATTCCCTTGAAAAAAATACTTCCCAAACTTCTCAAAACCCCCGTTATCCTTATGTTGTGCGGTGTGCTCTATCCTGCCAGTGCATTTGCATCTAACTATGGCACGACAGGCATCATTGAAGTGCCCTCTGCTCGAATGCAGCCCGATGGCACCTTTAGCTTTGCTATCACGCATGATGCATTATTAGAGTCTTATGCGATTACTTATCAAGCTTTTCCGTGGTTGGAAGGCACTTTTCGGTATACAGGGACCAAAGAATTCTTTTATTGGGATCGTAACTATGAAGTCAAAGCGCGATTACTCGAAGAGACTGAGCGCTTACCACAAATCTCAGTGGGGATCCGAGATTTAGTTGGGACAGGTAAATTTGGCAGTGAATACATAGTTGCCAATAAACGTTGGGACAATTTTGATGTGACATTGGGACTCGGTTGGGGACGGTTAGCTGATAACTCCTCATTGAGTAATCCACTGACCGTCCTCAGTGATCAGTTTGAAACCCGGATCCAAGACACCGGGCTCGGTGGAGAGCTATCAAGTAAAACATTTTTTAGAGGTCAACATACTGGGATTTTTGGTGGCGTTGCATATCGCTTTGATGATTACCCGGTTACCCTACAAGCAGAATATAATCCCGACGAGAATCGCTGGGAAGGTGGCAGAGGGCGTGACCCCCAAGCTAAATCGCCATTATCATACGGACTAGTGTGGCATGTGGATGACACCATTGATATTAGTTTAGCGCACCAGCATCTTGACCATGTTGGTATTGGTATTCAAGTGCGATTAGATACTACACAAACGCCAAGCCAATACAAGCCGACGCCGTTTATTTCATCACTGGATAAAAACAACAGCTACATCCCTGATGGGCTAAACCCTGATTTTTGGTATGACAATTTGTTATTGGATATCGAGCGCTCTGATTTGTTTTTATTAGGGGCTAAGCTGTATCCAACCCAAGGTCGTGCAGAGATCGAAATCAACAATGATGATTATGTGTATTGGCCAGATGCGCTCGCTCAAGCGCATCGTATCACCAGCATGCACTTACCCAATAATATCAAACACGTTGATTACCTGATCAATGAACAGGGACATGTATTACATACTGTGAGTTTACCGCGTCTAACGGGCAGTGAGTTAGGACAATCGATTGATTTTGCACAGATAGCCAATGTGTTCCCCGCAAGCATGACGAGTCAACCAGACCACATTACTAATTTTGTAAAAGATACAGTGCAAGTCGATGTTGAGCTGGATAATCGCTTGATGCTATTTGACCCTGATAATCCGCTTGCTTATCAAATCTTTGCTAACATCTCTACCAAAATCGATTTACCCAAAGAGTGGATGTTACGCGCCAGTTATCGCGTCGATGTGTATAACAATATCGATACCTTGTCGCGCGTATCGAGTTCGGTGTTGCCACATGTGCGTTCTGATTCATTAAAGTACCTGCAACAGGGTGAAAACGGCCTACAGAATCTGTTTGTCGAAAAGCGTGATACCTTCAATATAGAGCCTCAATTACATTACCGAGTATTTGGTGGGGTATTAGAAGACATGTATTCCGGTGTGGGCGGTGAGATCATGTATCAACCGCACGCATCACGTCTGGCTTTTGCGATCAGTGGTGCGTATGCGATGCAGCGCGAATATGACGGTGGTCTTGGCCATTTAGATTACAAAGTACTTACCGGACATGCCAGTGTATATTGGGCGACACCGTTTTATAATTATGATGTTGCCGTGCATGCAGGGCGTTACCTAGCCAAAGATATCGGTGCGACCATTGAAGTACGCCGCACCTTTGATAATGGCTGGCAGATTGGTCTGTGGGCGACTAAAACCGATGTGTCGGCGGAAGATTTTGGTGAAGGCAGCTTTGATAAAGGCATGTTTTTTAGGATCCCATTTGATAGCTTATTCCAAACAGGCAAAAAATCGGCCTTTAAAACTCGTATACGACCTATTCAGCGCGATGGGGGAGCACGTTTAGAAGGTTTCTCTGGTGATATGTGGTGGGACTTACGCGATGCCCGTTTTGATATGTTCTCTGATCCAATAAGGCGCTAATGATGCAATTCACTCTATTATCTATTTCAACACGCATGTTGGTTATCCTTTGTGGCTTGCTGTTACCAGGTTGTGTTCAGGTTAACTTACCGCAGGTCAATGCCTTGTATCAAATGATGGTGCCGCCGGCTGATCCACTTGATCAACACAGATGGGATCTACAAGTGGGTGAGTATAAGACTCAAGTGTATTTGTTAACCATCGACGGGCAGCGTGTCTTTGCGAATGAAGCACAAGATATATTAATACTCAACGATGATACGTTAACCACCTTGTTGCTGCCAACAGTCACGGATGCCCAGATTAATATCAGTGATACGTCCAACGAACAAGGCAATATCACCCGCACTGTTACGGTCAATGACGTACTGTTTGAGCGTCAAGCGTGCGGTGCATGGCAGACACAGAATATCGACAAACATAATGCAAATGCAGTATCATACGTCTCATATGTACAAGAACACGATGAGACCACTCAGTCTAGTCAAACCACATTGGTGTGTGCTGGCGCTAAGACTCAACAACATTTTCTTGTGTATGCAAATGATGAGTTGCAACAATTATCGCAATACATCCCATACATTGATCAACAAATTAGCTTAACCAAAGTGTCAACAAGGTAATATATTTTATGAGTTTTAACCTGTCTTTTCGTTCTTCTGATCTTGTTAGCATCCTTTGTGCTGCTGTGGTGGGTGTGAGTATGACCAGTGTGTCTGTCAACGCACAAGGCATTGACCCGGCTATGCTAGCGCAATTTCAATCGATGCCCAAAGCACAGCAACAAGCCCTAGCCAAACAATACGGCATTGATATTAATTCAATATCAGGCTCAGGGACGGGGACCAAAACACCCTTAGCCCAACAAGGTGAACCTCTACAACAACGTGGCCCCAATGCGTTCAACAATAATGCTTTGCTAGATAGTCAATCACTGTCTGATCAGATGCTACTCGAGCTGCAAGCTCAACAAGAACAAGATGATGACACGCTGCCTCGCTATGGTATGCAGTTATTTGATCAAGCCGTGTCGACGTTTGCTCCTACGGACAATGCACAAGTACCCAATGATTATGTATTGGGTGTGGGCGATGAGCTGATTGTGCAGTTCTTTGGTAAAGAAAGCCAAGAATTAGTACTTGAAGTGAACCGTGATGGCCAGATCAATATGCCGCGTCTAGGTAATATCAGTATCGCCGGGTTGTTGTTCACTGATGCTACCGCTTTGATCAAAGATAAAGTCCAACAAAGTCTTATCGGTGTAAATGCTGTCGTCTCCATGGGTCGTTTACGGGTGATTAATATTTTTATGGCCGGTGAAGTCAAAGTTCCTGGTGCATATTCCGTGTCTGCCTTGACCACCATCAGCCAAGCATTGTTTCAAGCCAGTGGCTTGTCTGATATCGGCAGCTTGCGCGATGTACAAGTGAAACGTCAAGGTGCGATCGTGGCACGATTTGATGTGTATGACTTGTTATTACGGGGTAACAGTGCACAAGATATTCGCTTGCGCTCAGGTGATGTGGTCTTTGTTCCGACATACCAAGCACTTGTTGAAGTCAGTGGTGAAGTGAAGCGGCCAATGATCTACGAATTATCAGGTAAAGAGACAATCACCGATGCTATTAGTATGGCTGGTGGACTAACGAGCTCTGCATTAAATTCACAGATTGTGTTAGTGCAACGTTCAAGCAGTAATGACCTACCGCAAGTCATTAACGTTCAATTAGACAATGCACAGCAAGTCGCTACGCGATTAGTGGACGGTGATAAGATCACAGCTATGCCATTGAGTGAAGCGGTCACTAATGCCGTTTCAATCAAAGGAGCGGTGGTTCGTGCCGGTGATTATGGATGGTATCAAGGGTTACGAGTGTCAGATATCATCTCTGACATACGCCGCGATCTAGATAAGACCGCTGATTTATCTTATTCGATCATCATACGTGAAAAGAACGCTCGCCTGGATATTGAGGTGCTACAGTTTTCATTAATCGATGCGTTATTAAATAAAGGCGGCGATGCTGACCCTCTATTAGCGATGCATGATCAAATATTAATATTTGATAATATTAGTACTACTAGCTTTGACCAAGAGAAAGAGCAATCACAGAAAAATACAGGCATGTCAGGCCTGAGTAATAACAATGTGAATGCTATGGGCAATACTTTAGATAATAATGAGCAAGAACAAGCGCAGCAGGCGCAAGCATTTGCTAAGCAGTATAATGCACAGCAGCGCGATAAAAACAACGTACAGGCTTTTGAAAAGGATGATGACAATAAGATCTTTACTGAAAACAGCCGTGAAGTCTTACTTGCTCCGATACTTGAAAAACTAAAATCGCAAGCCCGTGAAGGTGATCCCGTACAACTTGTTTCTGTATCTGGTGCCGTTAAATCACCTGGTCAATATCCGATCAGTGGCATATATACCGCAGAAAGCTTAGTCAATGCCGCAGGCGGGTTTAAAGACTCGGCGTTCTTACAATCAGTTGAACTACGCCGGATCACTGAAAGTACCGATGGGAGTATTCAAGCCCTGTATCAACAGTATGATCTTAGTAGTAATAGCAAACTAGCAGCGTTGGCTTTGCAATCACGCGATAATTTGAATGTCCGTGAAAACGTTGATTGGAACCCTGAAGACAGCATTGAGCTGAGCGGCGAAGTGCGCTTTCCTGGTACGTACTTGATCCGCCCAGGTGAGACGTTAAACGAAGTGATTATGCGTGCAGGGGGCTTAGAAGATGAAGCATTTGCTAATGCAGCCATATTTACGCGCAAAAGTATCGCTGATTTAGAATCAGAGCGTGCTAAAGAATTTGCGCAAACTGTGCGTCGAGATTACGCGTCATCAATATTAACCGAAGAGAACAATACTTCTACTTTTGAAGAGATATATGCCATCACTAGCCAGTTAGAAGAGTTCGAAGGACAAGGGCGTCTGTTGATCAATCTTAATGCGGCGTTAAGTGGGGATGATACGGCTAATATAAGCTTAATGGATGGCGATAAGCTGTTTATTCCAAAGCGTGCTAACACGATTACCATTGTGGGTGAGGTGAGACGACAAGGCTCGCATGGCTTCCAGCAAGCGTTAGACATTAATGACTATCTGGCATTATCTGCTGGGTTAACCAAACGCGCCGATGATGCATCCATGTATATTGTGAAGGCCAATGGTGCGGTTGTGATACCCAATACCAGCTTAACCAGTTTCAGTCAGGCGGATGCCAACCTACAACCCGGTGATACCATTGTGGTACCAGTAGATGCGCAATACAAAGACAGTATTCCATTCTGGCGTGATGTCACACAGATCATTTATCAAGGCACTGTGGCCATAGCTGCAATTGCAGCGTTGTAATTATGACGCTTATTCAGCTATACAGGAACAATACATTATGAATAACAAGCAACAAGAGACACAACCTCACCAAGCCATGCAGCCTCAGCCTATGCAACAGCCGTATGAGGATGATGAGATTGATTTACGTGAATTATTTGCTGCTTTATGGGCCGGCAAGTTGACCATTATTATCGCCACCATCTTGGCGGCGGTCATTGCGGTGTCTTATGCCTTGTATTTACCGAATATATACAAAGCTGAGGCGTTGTTGTCGCCTGTCAGTAGCGACGGCGGCGGCATGGGCGGTTTGGCCAGCAAGTTTGGCGGCCTAGCCAGTCTTGCCGGTGTATCACTCGGTGGTGGCGGTGCAGCCGATAAAACCACTTTGGGCATAGAAGTCATGCAATCTCGCCAGTTTTTTGCACAGTTTAGTGAGGCAAATGACGTATTAGTACCGTTAATGGCAGCTAAGGGATGGAATAGTCACGATAATACCTTGGATATCGATCCTGAGGTATTTGATAGCCAAACCAATACTTGGGTAAGAGAGCCTAAGCCACCGCGTCTATCGCAACCGAGTGTCCAAGAGTCTCATGAAGCGTTCAAAAAACTCATTGCGGTAGCACAAGACAAAGAAACGGGATTTGTGACACTGTCAGTGGAGCATTTTTCACCGTACATCGCCAAAGCATGGGTGGATGCATTAGTGCAGTCTATTAATGAGACTATCCGTGAGCAAGATGTCGCTAAAGCAGAGCGCTCTATTAGTTATCTGCAGCAACAAATTGCCACGACTCAATTAGCTGAACTACAGACGGGGTTGTTTGAGCTAATTCAATCGCAGACAGAAACCATCATGCTAGCGAATGCCAGTCCAGAGTATCTGTTTCAGACGATCGATCCTGCTGTGGTGCCTGAGCTGAAAGCCAAACCTAAACGTGCATTAATCTGTGTGTTAGGGGTAATGTTAGGTGGTATGTTGGGTGTGCTGATTGTGTTGGTGAGGCATTTTAGTCAAAAGTCGGATGATGAGGATGTGGCTTAATTATTGATTGATGACTATTAATAAAATACAGGCCGTTCAATTATAATAAGACGTTTTTTTCAATGCTATCTAAAGCCACATTATGTGGCTTTTTTTTCACTAAAAATATGAATATGTAGTAAATATTGAAAATACTCCATATGTGTACTATATTGTGGTTATCAAGTTAAAGGAGAGATCATATGCCTGCATTAGAAAATAAGGTACTAGCTCAACACCCAAGCAAAACTGCTCAAGTTGCACTTAAGGTGTTTTTTAACATCATGAAGGAGTGGAGCGTTAAAAACCCAAATCAAATCACTTTACTTGGTAAGCCGAGTTCGACGACGTTTTATAACTGGAAGAAAGGCCAGGCATCTAGTCTATCAGTAGATACGATGGAGAGAATTTCTTACATTATGGGTATTTACAAGGCGCTAGGTATTTTGTTTCCAACGCGGGAGCAAGCTGACGCTTGGATTAAAAAGCCTAATAGTCATTTTAACAATGAATCGGCGTTAGACTATATGCTAAAAGGTAGCATGATCCACTTGAACGATTTGCGGAGATACCTTGATGCCCAACGAGGTTAATACTGTCTTACCTGACTGGGAAAAATTGCACCGTTTAGTTTCCAGTCACTTCCCGCCGATCGATTTATTTGAAAATGTTGCTTCTCCTGATGAGCTTGATATTGTTTTTGCTATAGAATCAATGACTAATGCAAGGCTCAGAGATGAAGTTGGCGATTTGGCGCTTGTACCTGAGGAAGAGAGAGTTTCTGGCCCTGGCTCTACACCGGTGATGGCGGCATTTACTCATATTTCTATACCGACTCGATTCACTGATGGGACTCAGTATGGTGTTTATTATGGGGCAAAAGACCTAAATACGGCATTTGCTGAGACCATTTTTCAGCGAGAAAAGTTTCTGTCAGCGACTAACGAGCCTGATACTGAACTAACGATGCGCTGCTATATCAATAAAGTAGGGCTTGAACTCCATGATGTTAGAGGCGCTGAGTTTGAGCACTTATATGCTAATGACTATACCATTCCACAGAAGTTTGCGAAGGAATTACGTACCAATGGCAGCAATGGCCTAGTGTACAAAAGCGTTCGTGACGAAGGGGGAGAGTGTGTTGCTGCGTTTAAGCCCAAAGCCGTCACTATTCCAGTACAAGGTGGACATTACAAATACATTTGGAGTGGCAAAAAACAGAGAATAGAAAATATCCTAGAAATTAAGCTCATCCAATAACCTTAAAAGTGTCCGTCCGGTGAACCCCATATAGCATCCTGATGTTGTACCATTGATAATAATATCTGCTCTCATGAGTCTAAAGATAATCATTGCAATATTGTGCTGCACGTTCCTTTACCCGTTGAGCTGGAGTGGGTTGTTGCGGTTTTGCGAGGTATACAAGCATGAATTCGAGTTATCACCCTTTGCTGATGCATGTTCTATCTGAAATACATCAACCCGATGTCGATATCGAGTCACTGCTGCCTTGGAGCATTTGTCTCAAGTAATGGTTAATATATATTAACGTTTTAGCATTTTAGATATAAAAGTTAACATATGAGTGCAATTGGTCAACATTAAGTACATGACTATCATTTTGATGAGTGCCAATGAGATATCACATTTCTTACTTTGATCCTTTACCGATTATTCAAGCTCGTAAAGCTCGGGGCCTAACGCAGAGAGATATAGCTGAGCAGACCGGTTTGAGTCGTAATCAAATTATAGCGATGGAAAAAGGAGTATTTAGTGGTGGTGTCAAATATCTACATCGTTATTTTCTAATGAAACAAGAACACTGAGACAGCCTAGTCATCTTCCTTAGATATATAAGCTAATACCTCACTGGCTAACTTCGTGAAAACACGTAGTGCCTCATCCCAAGTAACTGGATTTATATTATAGACCATTGGGGTCACGTATTTATTATAACGTTCTCTGAAATTTGGTTTTTTACTAAGAAGATTAAGTCCAAATTTCAGCTCATCAAAAGGGCTATTCACTAATTGTGGATGTTGATTTCCAAAACGTTTTACATCCAGCGAAATAGTTTGTGCTATTAGCTTACCTAGAGATTTGATAGCGGGGTTACCTAACCCTAAGGTATCCGCAATATCAGCAAATAATGAGTTATCAAAGGGTATTGACATGCTGTGAACCAATCACTATTTTTCGCGTGAAACGCTTGCTTTCAGGTATGATGTTTATTTTGGCGGGTATTTGTGTACTATTCCCTGAAAAGTTTGACTGTGATAAATCATCAAAATTATATTTAACACCGAGTTTATCTAATGCTTCAATAACAACACCATCAGGACCAGATGGATGTGCGGGCATCATATTTCCTGTGATACGGTTTACTCTTCCTTTGCTATATAAGCCGTAACCAATCTTAATAAGTAAGCCTTCACGAACAAGCTCTCTGAGCGCTCGCCCTACTTGGTCATAACCAGCGATATCCTTAAAGTCAGAACGCAAGAATACAGATGCTTTGGAGCGTTTTATTCGTGTTTTTAATCTTTTATTAATTGTCATCTGCCCCCCTTAGGATATAACATTTACAATAAGCAAAAATACGACAATTATCAAATGCAAAAATGCGACATAAAACAATAGATAGGACTAATTGAATTTCGTCGAAATATCCCATCCTACAATGTAACGGATAAACTTAAATAGTAGCAGTATCGACAGCAATGGGAAGTCATTACAAGTCAAAGCCCTATATCCATCACAAACGTAAAAAATATGAGTAACCTTATAAACCTAACTATGTTGTATAAAATTGCCATTACTAAGAAAATTTCTTATTGTTTACAATCCTTGATTTTGCTATTGTTCACATCCTGAACGCACCTGCTATTATATTTGTATTTTTTTTAGTCATTCTATCCGGTGCTTTGATTGTTTCAGCAAGGAATTACGCAACAAGTGTTGGTATTTCCTTGCGGTAGCCTGCCCGAAACAAAATAAACAACCGATATTAGCAGATAGATACTTACATTAATTCGACACTTCTCAAGGATAAAGAAAATTGTCTCCGACTCAACGTGAATTTGTTCGTTATAAAGTCTTGCAAGCGATTGAACACAATCCTGAGGCAAGTCAGCGTGAGCTTGCGAAAGAGCTAGGGGTAAGTCTAGGTAGTGTGAATTTTTGTATTAAGGCCTTAGTGGACAAAGGATTGATAAAAGTCGATAACTTTGTCAAATCAGATCATAAACGTGGTTATGCGTATTATCTGACTCCACAGGGTATTGTCGAAAAAGGCGAAATAACGGGCCAGTTCTTGAAACGTAAGATGCAAGAATATGAGCTGTTAAAGCAAGAAATTAAAGAACTTCAGGCTGACGTTGAGCGAAATAATTCAGTCTGAATGAAGATGAGCGATAATGGGCATTATCGCTTGTTATAAAAACATATCAAAAGAATATGATTTATATTTATAAATTAATAAACTTTAAAGTGAAAAATTTAACAGGATGAGTATGAAAATTTTAGTTACAGGCGGCGCAGGTTATATTGGAACTCATACTCTAGTAGAGTTGATTGAAAATGGCTATGAACCTATTGTCTTTGACAATTTTGTTAACTCATCTGAAAAATCATTACAGCGAGTTGAACAAATCACTGGTAAAAAAATATCTTATGTCAATGGTGATATACGAAACTATGACTCGTTAGAGTCAGTATTTTCTAATCATGAATTCCAAGGGGTAATTCATTTTGCTGGTCTTAAAGCTGTGGGTGAATCCGTTGAAAAACCGATTTTATATTATGAAAACAACGTGTATGGTAGCTTGCAATTATTAAAGGCTATGGCTGCTTACAACGTAAAAACCATCGTTTTTTCATCTTCAGCTACTGTGTATGGTGATCCAATTTCATTACCTCTTGATGAGTCAATGCCTACAGGAAAACCAACAAATCCTTACGGTATGTCAAAGTTAATGATTGAAAATATCCTCACTGATGTTCATAAAAATGACAAATCATGGAGAATTGTTAATCTACGATATTTCAATCCAGTAGGTGCGCATGAGTCAGGATTAATTGGTGAAGATCCAACGGGAATTCCTAATAATTTAATGCCCTTTATTACACAAACAGCAACAGGTAAACGTGAAAAGTTATCAGTATTTGGTGGTGACTATGATACACATGATGGAACTGGTGTGAGAGATTACATTCATGTAGTTGATTTAGCGAAAGGTCATATACAAGCACTGAAAAAAACTGAACAAGAATCTGGGCTGTGGACTATAAATCTAGGTACAGGTACTGGATATTCTGTGCTCGATATTATTAAAGCTTTTGAAGAAGTGTCCAACAAAAAAATACCATACGAAATAGTTAGTAGACGACCAGGTGATGTTGCATCATGTTATGCAGATCCTAAATTTGCAAAACAAATTTTAGGTTGGGATGCTAAATTAGGATTAAATGATATGTGCTGCGACTCGTGGCGTTGGCAGTCAAATAATCCAAATGGGTACAATTAATTTTGATAACTGGCATTATCGTATATAAAATAAATTTTTTTAGAAACTTTACTGAAATAGTTATCGCAAATTAATAAAATATACCAATTAAAATGGTGTAAAAAAACTTATACAAACTTATAAATAAAGATAAAATAAATATGAAAAATATTACAGTGGTTGGAACAGGTTACGTCGGTTTATCGTTATCTGTATTACTTGCTCAATACAATAAAGTTACCGCGCTTGATATTAATGAGGAAAGAATTAACCTTATTAATAGTAAGTTGTCTCCAATTTCAGATGTTGAGATTGAAACATTTTTAGCGCAAAAATCGTTAAATTTAACAGCAACAACCGATAAATTACTTGCTTATAAGTCTGCAGAGTTTGTGGCGGTGGCAACACCTACTGATTATGATACTGTCACCAAAAAATTTAATACAGCCTCGGTTGAATCAGTAGTTATTGATGTTTTAGCAATTAATCCAAATGCCACCATTATTATTAAATCGACAATTCCAGTTGGGTTTACGCGTGCACTTAATGAAAAGCTGGGTGTAGACAATATTATGTTCTCACCAGAGTTTCTTCGCGAAGGGAGAGCACTATGGGATAATTTATACCCATCACGAATCATTGTCGGTAGCCAATCAAAAAAAGCAAAAATATTCGCCAAGTTACTAGTTGAGAGCGCAGAAAAAAATGCTGATGACATTACAGTATTGTTCACTGATTCAACAGAAGCAGAAGCCGTGAAACTTTTTTCTAATACATACCTCGCAATGCGAGTGGCGTATTTTAATGAGCTGGATACTTATTGTGAAACATATGACTTAAACGCTAAACAAATTATTGATGGAATGGGGTTAGATCCCCGTATAGGGTCTGATTACAACAATCCAAGTTTCGGCTATGGAGGTTATTGCTTGCCAAAAGATACAAAGCAGTTACTAGCAAATTACAAAAACGTTCCAAATAATATCATAACCGCAATTGTTGATGCGAATTCTACCCGTAAAGATTTTATTGCAGATTCGATTATCAAACGCAATCCCAAAGTTGTTGGTATATATCGCTTAGTCATGAAACAAGGAAGTGATAATTTTAGAGCAAGTGCTATTCAAGGTGTGATGGAACGCATAAAAGCAAAAGGGATTGAGATTGTGATTTATGAGCCGTCTTTAAAAGAAGAAAGATTTTTCAATTCAGAAGTTATAATTGATTTAAGTGATTTCAAAAAATTATCTAACATTATTATAACTAATCGAATGAATATAGAGTTGAAAGATGTTGAAGAAAAAGTATATACCCGTGATTTATATGGAGGTGACTAAAATGAAAGTATTAGTTACAGGTGCAGCAGGGTTTATTGGTTTTTATTTATCTAAGGCATTAATCGAAAAAGAGTACGAAGTTATAGGCATCGATAATATAAACGATTATTACGATGTAAAGTTGAAGTATGACCGTTTAGAGATATTAAACGTACACGATAAAGGTGAAAATTTCAGGTTTATTAAATTAGCGCTTGAGGATAGAGAAGGTATTTCATCGTTATTTAAGGAACACAATTTCGATATTGTTGTAAATTTAGCTGCACAGGCAGGTGTTCGTTATTCGATTGATAATCCTCACGCATATGTCGACTCGAATCTTGTGGGTTTTGTTAATATCCTAGAAGGTTGTCGCCAAAATAAGATAAAGCATTTAGTGTATGCCAGCTCTAGCTCAGTATACGGAATGAACACTAAACAACCATTCAGCACAGATGATCGAGTTGACTATCCTATTAGCTTATATGCCGCAACTAAAAAGTCAAACGAGTTAATGGCTCATACATATAGTCATTTATACAACATTCCAACAACAGGATTAAGATTTTTCACAGTATACGGACCAATGGGGCGTCCTGACATGGCTTACTTCAAATTTACAAAGGCCATAATTGAGGGAAAAACAATTGATGTGTTCAACAATGGTGAAATGAAACGAGACTTTACCTATATTGACGATATTGTAGAAGGTATTACTCGAGTAATGGAAAAATCACCAACGAAAATGGAATCTCAAATAACCAATGCATCTGCTCCTTATAAAGTATATAACATTGGGAATAATCAACCGATTACACTTCGCCACTTTATAACATCAATTGAAAAAGCATGTGGGTTAAAAGCAAAAGAAAATCTGATGCCAATGCAACTAGGTGATGTCCCTATGACATTCGCAAATATTGATGAGTTAGTTGAAGATGTTAATTTTAAACCACAAATTAATATCGAACAGGGAATTAAAAAGTTTGTAAGCTGGTATCAGCAATATAATCGATAATAAGTAAATTGTAAAAGAACTGGTAATTAAGGATTTTAGGACAAAATGAAAAAAAAGATTTTAGTAACCGGGGGAGCTGGGTTTGTTGGGTCTAATTTATGTAAAAAACTCATAGAAGATGAAAACAACGAAGTCTATTCACTAGATAATTACTTTACAGGGAGTATTAACAATCACCATGATGGCGTAACTTATCTTAAAGGAGATTGTGAAAATATTGAAAGAATAATAAATTTTAAACCAGATTATATTTACCATTTAGGTGAGTATTCTAGAGTAGAACAAAGTTTTGAAGATGTAAATACTGTTTGGAAATTCAATAAAATTGGAATGCTAAGTATTTTAGAGTTTTGTAGAAAAAATGCATGTAAAATAATATATGCTGGGAGTAGTACAAAGTTTGGTGATGGCGGTTTAGGTCGTAGTCAGAGTCCATACGCATGGTCAAAGGCATCAAATACAGAATTATTAGTAAATTATGGTAACTGGTTTAACGTTCAATTTGCAATTGTGTATTTCTACAATGTATTTGGAGATAACGAAATCTCAAACGGTAAATACGCAACTTTAATTGGAATATTTAAAGAGAAACTTAAAAACAAAAAAAAATTGACAGTCGTAAGTCCTGGAACCCAAAAACGTAACTTTACCCATATTGATGATATTATTAATGGAATTATTATTGTCGGTAAAAATGGTTACGGTGATGATTTTGGTATAGGAAGTGATAGTAGTTATTCTATTTTAGAAATTGCAGAAATGTTCGGTGGTGATATAGAGATGTTACCAGAGAGAAAAGGAAATAGAATGACGGCAGACGTAGTTTCTGCAAAAACAAAAGCACTTGGCTGGAAATGTCAAAATGACATCGTAACCTATATTAATAAATTAAAAAATGAGAATAATTAATGAGTAAAATTGTTTTTCTATCAAATATATACACACCTTATCAACATGATTGGCTAAGAGAATTATCAAAAAATCACAATGTGTTAGGAATATTTGTAAAAGAAAAAGAAAAAAATAGAAATTGGAATATAGAAAAAGATTCAATTTTTAAAATACTGTCTGGAAATTTAATTAAGAAATATTTATCTATAATAAAAGAAATTCATAATATGAGACCAGAACATCTGATTATAGGTGGATATGCTGAAAGAGGCACAAATTTGGCTCACTTAATTGGTGCGTTATATGGGGCAAAAATATATTATTGGGCTGAGCGTCCCATTCGTCATAGAAAAGGGATTTTAGGCTATCTAAAAAAAACAATTTTAACAATAAAATTAGGTTCGGCAAATAAAGTTTTTGCAATTGGAGAGCTAGCACGTGAATATTATAGTCAGTTTAATAAAAATACTATAAATTATCCTTATACGTGTGACCTCAATGATTTCTATAATCTTAAAAGTAATAACGAAAATAAAAAAGTAAACATTTTGTTTAGTGGGCAATATATAGAACGTAAAAACGTGTTAAATTTATTAAATGCTTTTTTAAATGTTAATGATAGTAGTCTCAGATTAACACTAATTGGTGGTGGTGATTTGATAGATGAAATGAGAAATTATTCATCTGATAGTATTTCTATAAAGGGATTTATGCAGAGAGAATGTATGATAAAAGAGTTTCAAAATAATGATGTTTTTATATTACCATCAAAACATGATGGTTGGGCATTAGTTATAAACGAAGCTCTGGCTGCTGGTATGTTTGTATTATCAAATCAAAATGTAGGGGCTTTTGTTGATTTTCAAGCAGAAATTAATTGTATTGATTGTGGAGATACAATAGAACAAGTTGAAAGTTCATTTAAAAAATTAGTTCACATTAATAATATTAAACAAAAAGGTGAAGAGAACAGAAATTTTATTAAAAATAGTATTGCAGACTTGGAAAACTCAATTAAATTTATTAATTTACAACTCACCAATTAAAATATACAACACTGAATTAATAATTAATAATTAATAATTAATATTGAAATAATTACTGATAACATATGAAAAATATTAAACATTTAAAAAAAGATAAATTTAATTTTATACAAAAGGTATTATTTACTTTTTTTCAAAAGTATTTCGATGATCGTAGATTTGCAATATGGTCTTTAAAAAGATGGATCGGAGATTCTTGTATAGATAATCCTAAAACATTCAATGAAAAACTACAATGGTTAAAGTTAAATAAACGAGAAGATTTCTATAAAAGTTTTGTTGATAAATTAGTTGTAAAATCTAAAGTTGAACAAATATTGGGTAGACAGTATATAACTGAAACATTAAAAATTTGGGATAAAGTAGATGATATCAAACTAGAAGATATCCCAAAACCATGTATACTTAAAACAAATCATGGAAGCGGCAGTAATATAATAATTAAAGAATCAACTAATATAGATTTAAAAATTTTAAAAAAGAATCTTAATTCAATGATTAATAAAGATTATTATAAATTAGGAAGAGAGTGGGTTTACAAGGATATTGAACCAAAAATCTTTTGTGAAGAATTACTTATAGATAATGAAGGAAAAATACCAAAAGATTTTAAGATATTTTGTTTTAATGGAACTGCAAAATATATACAAATAGATTTAGATCGTTTTTCAAATCATCAAAGAGTATTTTATGATACTAATTGGATAAAACAAGAATTCAATATTCTTTATCCACTATCAAGTCAAAGTGTAAATAGGCCTGATACTCTTGAAGAGATGTTAGGTCTTGCAGAAAAAATGTCTAAGGGACTTTACTTTGCTAGAGTAGATTTTTATTCTTTACCTGAAGTAAAGTTTGGTGAACTTACTTTTTTCCCAGGTAATGCAACAGAGCCTTTTACATCAAAAGAGTGGGATCTAAAACTTGGTAACTTAATCGATTTAAATAATTAAATATTTATATTTAATTATTTAAATCGATTAAGTTAGTATAATTATTATATACTTCTCAATTTTGATATTTAAAATTATATTTATATACCTTCAGATATTCATAATTACACATAATCTTTTAAGCATTTAAACAGTAATTTTAATATACAATTTAAAAGAGATCATTTTGAAAGAAAAATTTTATGTTATGCTGAATCAAGTTGTACTTATGTTTGGTAGCTTGTTAGTATTAAAAATGTTAACAAATTATTTATCAATTAATCAGTTTGGTATTTATTCCTTAATTTTATCATTGTTAGCATTAGTCTCTATTCTTCCCTTTAATTCATTTTCACAATCATACATAAGACTTTTCTCCTTTTATCATAGGAAAAGAAGCGTATCCGAGTTCATTTATGTTGCTCGAAAATGGTTTATGACTTTTACTTTATTGTATGCAGTCTTAACAATGAGCATAATTTTTATTTTTTCATCTGATTACGATTGGAAGTTAGTACTAATATCATATATTTTTTTCATGACAGAAGTCTTAAAAACTACATTAAGGGGCATAATTAATTCTTCGAGAAATAGAAAGGATGTTGTACTTTCAAGTCTAATAGAAATCATTTTAAAGTTGTTTTTGATTTATATTATTAATATTTTTTATATTTTAAATATATATTTGGTAGTGTTTATTTTTATTACTTCTAATGTTTTTTCTATTTTTCCCTTACGACTAAATGTTCCTAAAAAACCTATAAAAAAATTTGAAAGCATAATTGAAAAAAGAATAGTTTCATTTTCACTTCCTTTAATAGTTTGGGGGGGATTTGGTTGGGCTAGAGATATGTCTAATCGTTGGTACTTAGAACAATTTGTTGACACTAGTTCAGTAGCGATATTTACAGTTTTAGCTAGTGTCGCTCTAATATTACCTACTGCGATTCAAAGTTTAGTTAATGCATATTATATTCCCATACTTTATGAAAAAGTAAACGATAAAACTACTAGTATTTCGGATTTTTTTGATAAATTTGCAATTAGATATATATTTGTATTTTTTATTTTGTTTTTTATATTGAAATTGTACAGTAAAGAAATAATAAGTCTATTTGCTTCTAGCGAATATACTTTTTATTCAGCGTTTCTACCCTGGATGATGATCGCTTATTCTTTATATGTGTTGTCCAGTATTATGGCTTTGGAAATATTTGCTGCAAAGAAAACATCTTACTTACTAATTCCAAATATTGTCCCAGGGGTCATATCAATATTATTAGGTTATTTTATGATAAACACTTATGGTTTAAATGGAGCATTATATAGTTATTTGGCAACATATTTGTTATATGCAATTTTAATGTTTATTTGTGTTTATTCATTTCGTAAAAGGTTGGGATTTGAAAAAATTATTAAAAAAAATTAGTTTATTTAGAATATTGAATGCTTTTATTAAATCTCGAATTGTAAAATATAAATACAATAGATTAGGTCGATTATATTCAAAAAAAAGTTATTTCAACAATTTAAAAGTTGTTTTTGATGATATTTGGGTTGAAAGTGTTAAAAGTAAACTGAAACCTATTGTTTATTTTATTGGAACTGATGAATCACAAGACAAAGGCGGTTTAATTCCTGACTTAGAAGAATTAGTTGATTTGGTAACTTTTTATAAAAATGATGGTCGTTATGGCCAATACAGTGGACTTCGTCATTATAACGGTATACAAGGTCGGGTACTCAATACTCTAAAAGTTATAAATGATATAGAATATTTGATAAGTTGTGGTCGAAAACCTGATTTTATTTTAATGCAAGCTTGGGGACGTTCTTTTGAAATTGAAAAATTAATTGCATTTAAAAATAAACATCAACTAAGATTTATTAATATTTCTTTAGATGACCGATTGGTATTTGTTGATAAAACACCAAAAAATGAAAAATACAATTATGGAATTTCTGGGCTTATTCAATTAACAGATTTATTTTTAGTAAGTAATCCGGAAGTTGTTAATTGGTATCATACAGAAGGATCTAATGCACTTTATTTTCCAATGGCTAGCTCCTTAAAATTTTTCAAACCATTAACTACACAAAAAAAGTTTGATGTTGGATTTATCGGAAACTGTTATGGTTATCGAAGTGAACTAATTAACTATTTAATTCGAAACGGCATTTCTGTTCAAGCATATGGAAATGGTTGGAATAATGGGTACCTTGATTCTAGTAAAGCAAATTCTTTTTTTAATGAATGCAAAGTTGTTCTTGGTATTGGTACAGTAGGACATTGTAGAAATTTCTTTACTCAAAAACTAAGAGATTTTGATGTTCCTTTGAGTGGGTCTGTTTATGTAACTAATAACAATATCGACTTAATAGATCTTTACCCTAATGGTGGTATAGTTTTAGCTGACACTAAACATGATTTCTTAAGAAAAATTAAGTGTTTGTTGTCAGATAGCAACATGCGAGCAGTGATTTCACGTAAAGCTTATACAACTGCGAAAAATTCTCACACATACAATCTTAGGTTCATAAAACTATTTGAAGAGTTAGGTATTCAATTAACAGAATGATTATAATTTAGTCATTTTTGATATTTTTAATTTTTTGAAATACTAATATAAGTTCACTTTACCTTTAATAATTAAACATCCTGAGTATTTTAACGATATTAATATATGATCACAACAACATTTTTTGCCACCACTATTTTATTTATTATTGTAATAATTCTCTTATTTACATTTTTAAAAAGTAGGTTGAGTGTTTTCTCTTTAGTTTTTATATTTTTATCATTAGCTTGTGTTGATGTCATAATTCCTTCTATTTTTTGGTCTATATATGGTTTGCCATCAAGACCATACTGGTTTCATATTTTAGATGAATCTGCAATTTTATCTGGAATTTTGTTTTATTTGTTATTTTTTATTGTTTTTTTGTTTTCATATTGTCTAACTATACAAAAAGCTCCTGTAAAATCTTTTGTTTTAATGTCTCAAGTAAAGTTAAATCAAAAGATTTTATTCTTTTTTTTGTATTTTTTTCTGTTCATGTCAATTTCATCTTTGATTTTTGAAATTGTATTTGCAGGTGGTTTTATTGAATGGTTAATAGCCAAATTCACTTTACGTTTTCAAAGTGATCTTGGTAAGATCAATGATTTACCAGTCAGTTTTATTACCCATTTATTGCCTTGGCGTAATATGTTGGTCTCACTATTACTTTTTGGATTTCTGTATCGTTCATTGTTATCAAAAAAATCAAAAAAAACTTTATTTTTGATTTGTTTTATAGCTTTTGTTCTTACCCTGGCAACTTCGTTCAGGGGTTCAGTACTTATATTTTTTCTTGGTTTTGCTTTTATTGAATTTATTAGAATAAAATATGTTGAAATAGAAGGTAATAAAAATATTCCTTATAAAAAAATATTTTTCTTACTATTTTTGGCATCACTATTTTTTATATTTTATGGAGCACTTAGAGATTCTAGCGTGAATGATTTTAAAGGTGTTTCTTCTGCTAATAAAGATTCAGAGTTTTACCGTGTTTTAAACCAAGGAAGTGGTCTTGAGGGTGTTAGTTCTATAGTACGAGAATATGGTTCTAATGTTGATTATGTGTACGGAAAAACTTATTTTGATATGCTTTTGCTGCCTGTTCCGAGGATTATTTATACTTCGAAGCCTAAATGGTATGGTATCGATGACATCACAAGAGGTATGGGGTGGCCTAAGTCAACTCAATCTGCTGTTACAATGGCTGGTGAAGCTTATGCTAATTTTTCTTATTTCGGTATTATTGTAGCAATATTTTATGGTTTCATTTTCGCATTTATTATCAGGTTTATTTTTTCTCATCCAATATACATCGGTTTGTACCCAACTGTTTTAATACAATTAGTACTAGTAACAAATTGGATGGGTTTTACAGGTTTTATGAATGCATTCTCCAAAGCAGTAGTTGTTTTTATAATCTTTTCTATTATTAAAAAGGCATTATTTAGATGAAAGTTTTAGTCCTTGAAGAGGGAGTAGCTTCTGATATATATGGTGGTGCTTTTTCAAAAGCATTTAAATCGATTGGTTGTGAAGTTATTCATCACAAGTGGTCGATATTTAATAAATCTTATCCTAACAATTGCTTATTTAGACTTTTAGGTTTTTATAAAAAATTTGAGAGTAAGTACGCATTTGGTTTTTACATTAGACATCTTAATGAAAATATCAAGCAGTTGGCTAAAAGCACTAAACCTGATTTAATTTTTATTTATCGTGGTTTACATATTTTTCCTAGTACTGTACGATATCTAACTAATGATTTAGGTCTTGTTGTTTACGGCTATAACAATGATGATCCTTTTTCAAATAACTACCCCGCCTATTATTGGCGTCATTTTTTTAAGTCTCTTCCTTATTACTCCCATGTTTTTTCTTACCGTGATAAGAATATTAGTGATTATAAATCAATTGGAATTGATTCCTCTCTGTTACGTTCTTATTATATAAAAGATAGAAATTATCCAATAGAATCTAGTTCTTTATCTTGTAAATTTATGAGTGATATTTCTTTTATTGGTCATTTTGAACATGATGATAGAGATAAATTATTATTATCCCTTTTACAGAAGGGGATAAATCTTAAAATATACGGAACAGGCTGGCATCTTTCACCAGTCTATAAAGAATTAGTCAACTTCTTAGGATATGAGATTGGACCGCTGAGAGGAGATGATTATAATATTGCACTTAATTCTTGCAAAATAGCCTTAGTTATTTTGTCAAGGCTTAACAATGATACTTATACACGTAGATGTTTTGAAATTCCTGCATCAAAAACAATGATGTTAGCCAAGTATACTTCTGATTTAGGATCTTTGTTTGATTCTGGTAAAGAAGCTGTATTTTTTTCAAGTGAAGAAGATCTTGCCGACAAAATAAACTTTTATTTAAATTACAATCGTTATATCAGTATTGGGGAAGCTGGTTATGAACGTTTGTGTAGAGATGGTCATGAGGTAACTGATCGTTGTCGTCATATAATTAATTTTTATTATAATATGTTTTAAATTTTGAAGAAAGTTATTTTAAACACCGATAATTTTTAATCATACTAGTTATATAATTCTATGGATATTGGTCAACTTACATGAAAAAGTCGATTGAGTTAAAAAAAAATAAAAGAAACGCACTTGTTAATATTTCTAATATTCATAACGGGGGGGCTCTACAAGTTGCAATTTCATTTGTTTCTGAGCTTATTCTTTTTGAAGATGTCGATGAACGAATCAAAATATTAATATCCGATGAGGTTTCAAGTGGTTTAAATCAAAAAAAATTAGCTGAATCGAAATGGGATATTGAGGTTTTTAATACTTACGGGTTGTCAACTATTTGGTCGTCGCTAAATAAATTACAAGAACATTATGATGTTGTATTTACCTTATATGGTCCTAAATACACACTGTTTAAATCAAAAATTGACATTGTTGGATTCGCACAGCTCTGGATATTAGAATTTGATAATCCCATTACTCGTAAATTATCTCTTTTTTCGAGGTATAAACTTAAGTTTGAGTTTGCTTTTAAAAAGTGGTTTTTTAAACGTGCAGATCACTTTATTGTCGAGTTGGAGCATGTAAAGCATTCTTTGTGTCATCAAGGTCTTTTCCCACAGAAACCAATATCTGTTGTTCATAATACTTTGTCTAATTTATATTTAGATTCTAGTCTTTGGCAACCTCTGGATTTGGAGCGGTCAAAGGATGAAATAGCTATAGGTTTTGTAACTCGTGATTATTCACATAAGAATATTCAAATTTTGCCCAGCGTTGCTAAAATACTTCGTGAAAAATATAAAATTCCAGTTATGTTCTACCTAACATTAAACGATGATGAGTGGGAAAACTATTCAGATGATTTTAAGAATTATGGTATAACAGTTGGTCCTCTGAGTGTTTATCAATGTCCAACTTTTTATCATCAAATGGATGCTGTGATTTTTCCAAGCTTATTGGAATGTTTTTCAGCAACGCCTTTAGAAGCACTTTTTATGAAAAAACCATTATTCGCCTCAGACCGATGTTTTGTGAAAGATGTATGTCAAGAACATGCAACTTATTTTGATCCTCTTGACGTTTTTGATATCTCAAAAGTAATTTCTGATTATTTTCTATTTAACCCTAAAACTGTTTTTGAGTTAGACATGGCTAAAAATCATGTTCTCAATTTTTCTAATGCTACAAATCGAGCAATCGATTATTTAAAAATTATCCAACAAAATTTACAGAGTTGATTTTATATGTTTACAAATAAAGTACTTATGATAACAGGTGGTTCAGGTTCCTTTGGAAACGCCGTTCTAAAACGGTTTTTGGATTCTGATTTGAAAGAAATCCGTATTTTTTCTCGTGATGAGAAAAAACAAGATGACATGCGTAAGCGTTATAACAATCCCATGATTAAGTTTTATATTGGTGATGTGCGTGACTATAAAAGTATTCTTAACGCGACTCGTGGTGTTGACTACATTTATCATGCAGCAGCCCTTAAGCAAGTGCCATCTTGTGAATTTCACCCTATGGAAGCAGTTAAGACAAATGTGCTTGGTACTGAAAATGTATTGGAAGCCGCCATACAAAATGATGTAAAACGTGTTGTTTGTTTAAGTACAGATAAGGCAGTTTACCCAATTAATGCTATGGGAATTTCCAAAGCTATGATGGAAAAAGTGATGGTAGGTAAGTCTCGTAACGTTGGCTCTGACAATACAGTTATATGTGGCACTCGCTATGGGAATGTTATGGCTTCTCGTGGGTCAGTCATTCCTTTGTTCATTCGCCAAGTGATAGAAAATATACCAATAACACTTACAGATCCTTCAATGACTCGCTTTATGATGACGTTAGATGATGCTGTTGATTTAGTTTTACATGCTTTTGAAAACGGTACAAACGGAGATATATTTGTACAAAAAGCTCCAGCCGCTACTATTGAAATATTAACACAAGCAATTCTTGAAATGATTGGAAAGCCAGAACATATAGTTAATGTTATTGGTACGAGGCATGGTGAGAAGCTATTCGAAGCATTATGTAGCCGTGAAGAAATGTTTGTTGCACAAGACCAGGGTAATTACTATAGAGTACCTGCAGATAATCGTGATTTAAATTATGCGCAGTATACTGAAAAAGGCGAAAAAGATTTATCTGTAATACAAGATTACAACTCTCACAACACCGAGCGTTTGGATGTTGAAGGGATGAAGCAATTACTGCGTAAACTTGATTTTATGCGTGATATTGAAGCTGGTAAATTAGTAGTACCCGAAGGTGTTTAATGAATATTTTAGTAACAGGTGCAAAAGGTTTTATTGGTCAAAACTTATGTATTCATTTAAAAGAAGCTGGCTTTGAAAGTATTGAAACAATCACCCGTAATGATGATGGTTTAAGTATTAAGCAAAAAGTAAAAAATGCCGATTTCATTTATCATTTAGCTGGGGTCAATAGGCCTGAAAATGATGAACAGTTTAAAGAGGGAAATACTGACCTAACTCAAAAAATAGTTGATATTCTAATTAACAATGGGCGCAGTACTCCAATTTTGCTTACATCATCAATTCAAGCTGAATTAGATAACCCTTATGGGGTAAGTAAAGCAGGCGCAGAGTCGGCGATAGCAGCCTACAGAGAGAAAGTAGGTAGTACTTCTTATATTTACAGATTACCTAATGTTTTTGGTAAGTGGTGTAAGCCTAATTACAATTCTGCAGTTGCTACCTTTTGTTATAATACAATAAATGATTTACCAATTACTATACACAATGCTGATGCCCCACTTAGCCTTGTTTACATAGATGATGTTTGCAATTCGTTTGTTAGTTTACTAACTAATACGCCTTTAGAGCCAGAAGAATACAGCCAAGTAGAACCAGTGTATAAAACTACCGTAGATCAAGTTTTAAGCTTACTAAATGACTTTAAGCAAAGCCGTATCTCTCTAATAAACAGTAAGGTAGGGGTAGGTTTTGAACGAGCGCTTTATTCTACTTATTTAAGTTATTTCAAACCTGAACAATTTACATACGATGTGCCTAGTTATAATGATGAGCGTGGCTCATTCAGCGAAATGCTGAAAACAACTGAATCAGGTCAGTTTTCATTTTTTACCGCACACCCTGGAATTACACGTGGTGGGCATTACCATCACTCTAAGAATGAAAAATTTTTAGTAGTAAAAGGTGAAGCTTGTTTTAAGTTTAAACACATTGTTTCAGGCGAAGTTTATAAGCTCACAACATCTGAAAAAGTCCGTACCATAGTAGAGACAGTACCTGGTTGGACTCATGATATAACGAATATTGGTTCAGAAGAGCTAATTGTTATGCTGTGGGCAAATGAAATATTTGATA
>CAKZLI010000012.1 GCA_937125395.1 uncultured Glaciecola sp. | reverse complement strand
CATACCCATGTGATAATCAGTAAAAGTATAGACATTACATAACTTATCATTGGTTAATGTTGGTTTCGATAAAGCTGGAAGTCTCGGCACCTCAGCAGCCATGCCTTTGATTATTTCCCTGATCAATTCAACCTGACGCTCTTTATCAACGTCCGATTTTTCCCATACCAATTTTATTTCACCATCTTTACCACGCAGTACTGACTGCCCTTTGTGAATAAAACCATCAGGAACCAAATGATTGAAATCATGGTCAGGAGATAGTCCTCGCTTGTTTGCAACTATCACCCTGTCACGAAATGTGCTTTTTGGTACGCCTGAAGCTTTAGCAGCAGCAAGCATATTACCGTCATGCTGTGACAAAATGTCAATGGTTTCTCTAAGGGTTTGGTCGGATAGAGACATAGTATTATCTTTCTTGTTATTTAAACTACTAATCATTAGCCTAATAATCAATGACGTTATGTCAATGTCTTATTGACAAAATCAGTTTTTAGATGAGATTACTTGTTGTTTTTGAGATAGATATCTCTTTACTTGGGCGGCGGCTTCCTTTTCCCAACGGTCAATCTCAGCCATGTTTCTGGTGAGGTTTCCGTAATCCTTCATAGTCAGCGCAGCATAGTTAATGCCGTTCACTGTCATTATCTTCCACATCACTTCCTTGTGGCTCTGAGCCTTCGGTGGTGGTAGATACAGTGGAGCTGGACACGTCAGCGTTTGTGGGACGCCTGAAATTTGCAAGGGCTTCTGATCGTTGCTCGAACACCCTAAACACATCAGCAGTGCCGCGATTAATAATGCCCTCCATAAGAGTAGGGTTGGCATTAACGAGATTGTCCATGTCATGTTTGGCAAGAACCTTTTCGACTTTATTTTTGTACTCATTTGCTTTCTCAATATCTTCTTGGTTAAGCTCAATTTCTCGCCGTTGTCTGGCCTCTCTTTCACTTAACGATTTTATCTGAGCATTAAGGTTGGCAACCAATTCAATATTAGCTACTTCAGCAGCCGCATATTTTCCAAGGTTTTCACGCATAATGTCTACGTTGTCGCGATGGTCGGAGTATTTTTCCCACGCGAACCACAGCACTAATGCGCCTAAACCATATCTCAGAATGGGGATTAAAAATTTAAGAGCTAGGGCTTGCATCTTTTTTCTTCATGTAGAAGTCAAAGCAGAAAACCGTCAAGGACGGGGGGATTACCATTGCAGAGATCGCTGTGTAAAGTCCGGCTAAAGCAGCGATCATTTCAACCGTGCTAAAGAAGAACAACTTAATAGTCAGTATCCCTACGAACACCAACAGCGCACCAGCTACTTCTCTTTTGTAAGACTTGATTACATCCATAACCTAATCCCTTTCATCCCAGCGAGCCTTCCAGCTGCGGGTATCAATGTGAGTGAACGAATTGTATCGACCAATTCCATATTTGCCTTCGTAAACTCGTTCTAAATAATTTGCCACCTCATCAGGATGAACGCCGAACACTGTAATGTCAGCAGCTCTTCCATATAGGTGCTGTGAAGTTTTGCCTCCACCCACTTTCGTATTGTGCATATAACACCGAGAGCCGGAGTTGATTGACACAGCTGCATCGAAGTAATCTGCTATTAATTGCAGCACGATTATTAGTTCGAAGTCAGCTGTGTCGTATCCACAACCACACTTACAGGCAAATTCATGCCTGCTAAAATTACGTGTGAAATCACCCATTAGGTGTTCGCCAAAATGAGAACTGCGATAGCGATCACCGCTAGGGCAATATAAAGATTTTTTCTATTCATCTTACTTCCTTTCATTATTGGGGTTAATTCTTATCTACTTTGTTTCTGATGTCTTCTTTCAGTCCTGTGATAGCACTCAATATCCGGCTCTCTGTTGCCTGAAGGTCATCCTGTTTAACGAAGTTGTTTGCTGCATAAAGTTTATGAGCAGCAAGCTCTTTTTCTGTTTCTCTCTGGCGTGAGAATAATGTCTTCACGATCCAAGCAATCCAACCAAGCGGAACCAATAATATTGTCCATATAAATTTTGCCACTTCAAATTCTGAAGCCATAATC
>CAKZLI010000011.1 GCA_937125395.1 uncultured Glaciecola sp. | reverse complement strand
CAGAAGATATTGGAACTGCAAGCGGCATATGCTGCAGAGATATACGCAAATATAGACTATGACAGCAAGACTTGGGTAGCTGATGAATTAGCACAGGAAATATTAGCAAAAGTATTGTCTCCCGGGAGTGTTCCTCTCACTCAGCATTGGAGAGATGCTACGGAAACCAACTATACGGTGACACATATTTATTTGCAGGGTCTTGCTCTGGCAATTTTGACAAGAAACGCCCCAGCGGAAGCAAATCTAAACTCAAAAGTAACTTTGGTTAATTCAGCAACAACAGAAGAAGCAGTTAATGCAATCACATATTAAGGATCAAATGATTAGATTAGCATCATTATTGATTATATTGTTTATTTCATCGCCTGTTTTGGCTGAAACACCTATTGTTTATTCTAAGTGTAAGGCCACGACTGCGACGCATACCATTACGCGTGATGTTGTTATTGCGGGACAGACGCAAAATATAACCAAAGAGTTTATAGGCCTTGATGTTTTTGATGTGCTTCCTGATGTTACTAACTTTGTAACTAATTTTTCAGCGCCATGTGATCTTGTTTATCGTGATGCTGTTGGTGTAGAAACAATTATCCATGATTGCTCTACAAGTGGGAGTGTTGTGGGCGGGTCAACATGTGCAGCGCTTGATTCAGCTGTTTCATTTGATGGTACACAAATAACTTATGCAGTTTTTGAAGGCACTCTTTTTAATTATGAGCAGAGCTTTGATAATAAAGCCATGCATCCTTTTTCAGAAGCTGATAACAGCAACCCAAGGGAAGTTTTACCTAATACTCAAATATCAACGACCGGCTCACATCTCCGTACATATACCGTTGCAGGCGGGGCGAACTTTGATCTAACTCCTTCCGTTTCTGGTCGGTATGATTCTGGGCCTGCTTACATAGCAAATGGAACTCCAAATGGGCGTATAGCTTTTACATCGAATAGATCGGGTCATACTAGTCAGATGGTCTTCAGGACTGGTAAGTCAAACATGGGTTATGCGGTGTATTCGCTTGAACTTGATGGTACAAATATTACGCAAGACAGTCATCATGCACGCAGTCAAGAACAGCATCCTATTCAGTTAAAGGATGGTAGGGTTGCTATTTCAAGTTGGCAGACTGGTGCGGGTATAGCTTTTAGAAAAGGAAACAGCCCACTTCTTGGATCGACTACTTTAAGTAATATGTTTAAAGTTTGGGGTCAAAGACCGGACGGCACCCTACCATTTCCAATACTTGGACAGCACACGAATGATACCGGTGCGGCTGATCACGGAGAAGATCATAACGCTCTACATAACTTTGCGCAAACCACGGATGAAAGGTTTTGGACTGGTAATTATTACAGACAGAACAACCAGGCGCTGGGAGTAATAACAGGAATTGTTTTAGAGCCTGCAGGCAGGGAAGGCCAAGACCCATTAGTAGCAAACATTAACAATGCTTTCTTCCCTAATACATCGATTAACTTCGCTTCTTGGGCAACAAATAGAGACAATATGCCAATTGATGTTGTGGGTTTTCCTACAACTGTAGTTTCTCATCCTTCCTATTCCGATCCTATGCCATGGAATCCAAAAATAGGCTTTCCTTTTGCATTGCCATCTAATGGTCTTGGAATGGTTGCTGGATTCGGAGCTTGTTCTGTTGTTGGTAATGGTTCAGCATGGAATAATCTTACTCAATCACAGCCGCAGCATGTAACAGGTAACGGTAGCGGTGTTATGGCTAATTTAATCACTGAATTGTCTAAATCAATGATCGTTGATGGCATGAACGGTGATATACCTGGATGTAATTTAGGTATATACAAGGCTTCCGTGATCCCTTCTGCAACACCTAATGATTTAGTTGTGATTGTTGATGAAAAAGAGTATCACGAAATATACCCGCGGGCTGTAGTACCTTACACAGATATACATGGGGTTTCTCAGCCAGCTACTTTAACAACGCCAAAAAGTTCTGCGCTTGGTAAATCAAGCCCATTTGCAATGCTTGGCGCTGCTTCAATCACAGACAGGGAGACTACATCGCCAGACGGAATAAGATCAGACCCGTTTGATTTCTCCCTTCTTCATGCCTTCCATATGCAAGGTACTGACACGATTGATTATACAGACGCTGACTTATGCGGAGTCAGGATATACGGTCAATTGCCAAATACGAATATAAATGTAGTGAAAGACATCTTCAATGTTTTAGGTGAAAGATGGCAAATTTTAGGTGAGTTTAATACAAGAAACAGGCTAGGCAACGGCAATCCAATAATTGATGCATCAGGCAATGAAGATACAAGTTTCATGGTACGAATGCCTGCGAATATGTCTTACACGATGGCTGGCTTAGATTGTGATGGCCGTCTCTTGAATAAGGATCAAACATGGCAATCGTTAAAGTCTGGTGAAGAAAAAACTTGCGGCGGCTGTCATGTCCATAGTAGGGATACACGGATAACATTCGCTCAGTCACATGCTGCTACTCCGGGTTATGTGCCTTTTGTTTTAGGTGAGGGCACCGTACCTTTAATGAATGGCGTTGATGGCAACGGTGATCCTATAGTACGTACAGAAACAGGATATGGATATGCGCCTTATTTTGATTCAGACATAAGACCTATATTACAAGCTAGGTGTGTTTCCTGCCATGCTGCCGGTGGTTCACCTGGTGCTGGATCAAATCCAAGGCTTGAGGGTGGTTTGGTATTAGATGATTACACAATGGATACATTCCCAAATGCAAACCTTCCGGCTCCTGGTTCTACTTGGTGGAGATTGGTAAACGATCACACGCAGACTTATGTGCCTGCAGGGTTTAAAGTTAGTGGAGGCACATTCTTTGCTAGACCTTGGTTAACAAAATACATGAAAGCTTTTGATAGCCGAGGTAGCTTGCTCTATTGGAAAGCAGCGAATGAGCGGACAGATAATAGAACTGATGTGCAGTTTTCTGATGATATCGATTTTGGTGCAGCGCATCCAACATCCATTACTAAAGATGAGTTGGGCACTCTTGCCAGATGGATAGAACTAGGTGCGCCTGGCGGTGCATTAGACCCGCTTGATACTCACAATCCCACATTGGTTATGAGTGCAACCGTACCTTCAGCAGACACTATATCAGAATTGGTAATTGGTACTGTTGATTTAGGTACAGGGATTGACGTTAACACACTGAATGTCTGTCTAAGAAACGGCGGAACTTGTGCAAATATAGCACCATCCGCGCAGTTGCACGGCATTACAACGATCTCACTGGGATCAAACATAACCGACATGAATCAGGTTATTGAAGCTTCGGTGAGTGATGTACAAGGTAATACCACAACGCTTATTCATACCGCGCAATTTTTGGTTGATGGTGGCAGCTCAGGTACAGGTACGCCATCTACTCTTGCGATTAATGCTGGTGCTAATGCCACCGTAACACAGGGAGATACCTTCTCAAGAACCGTTACTTTTTCCGATGGTGAAGACACTAACGCGGATGGCTGGACGGTGGTTGTTGACTGGAATGGCGTGACTGAAAATATTAATGTTGCGGCAGGTTTATCCTCATTCAATATTAGTCGTTTAATGTCAACTGCCGGCAGTGTGCCTGTAACAGTCACGATCACTGATGATGTTGGTGAAACGGCTCAGGGTTCTTTCACTATTACAGTCAATTCATCAGGCGGGGGTGGTGGCGGAGATACGCTTGTTATCGATACGGGCGGCAATGCATATGTCAATGAAGGGACAACGTTTACGAGAACTGTTTCTGTAACTGACTCCGATGGGAATGGCGGCTCTTATACTGTTGACTGGGGAGGATTGCAAACGCACAACGGCACGATATCGGCGGGTGCAACGTCTTTCGATATCACACGGCTAATGCCGGATGGCGATGCAATAATGACTGTTAATGTCACTGCGACTGACATCGATGGCGGGACAAGTGCGGGATCGTTCAATTTGACAACACTCAATGTAAATCCAAGAGCAGCGGTGACGTCTGGGAGTACGGTAGCTGTTGATACTTTGTATACACTGACTTACACGGTAACCGACCCAGGCCAAGACACAATAACCCTAACGTCAGTTGATTGGGGTGATGGTACTTTTGATAACCAGTTGACGCACACATACACTCAAGCTGGAACTTACAAAGTCAAAATACAAGTGATCGACGAGGACGGGTTGCACACAATAGCAAGACATACGTTAACGGTTCAATAGGAGAAGAAATGATTGGTAATTATATTCAACAAGCTGCGACTGGCAGTACGGGAACGATAACTTTAGGTGCCGCATCTGGTGCTAATCGTCAAGTTATATCAGGAAATGTTCCTATTGGTGCTGAATTTCAAGCAATCGTTGCTCTTGGCGATGATCGTGAAATCGGTGTTTATCGACTCTTAACATCTACAACTGCGGCAAGGGTAAGAATTAAAGAAACATTAAAATCAGGGACTTTTAACAGGTCTAACCCAACAGCTGTTGATTTAACTGCTGGCGGGGCAACTATACAGCTTGCTACAGAAGCAGGAAGTTTTATTGCGGCATCTAATGGTGCAGCTTACGATGACGCAACGGGTATAAAAGGAAGAGCAAGCGTAGGCGAGTATGATCTAGATAATGCTAATGTCGGAATTGGTAATACAAAACACTTATACCCTTGGCTCAGGAGTGCACATGGTTTTGTTTCTTCTGCAAGCATAATCGTAGGTGTTGCTGCAGCTCAGACAGTAAAGATAGCCGCATATGAAAAACTTGATAATGGTGAAGTTGGAACTGCTTACGGTGAATTTACATCTGCAGGAGCGATAGATGTATCGACAACAGGTATTAAAACCGCAACACCGGCATCGCCTATATTTATTCCTTCCGGAGAACTTTATGTTGCTGTCATGGCATCGGGAGCTGGTTGCTCGTTAAAAGGCACAACAAACCCGAACCCATATTGGCTTGGAGCAAATGCATCAGGCGTTATAACAGGTTCACTATTCCGTGGAGGGGATTTTGCAAATTTCACTGAGGATGAAACGTTAAGCAATTGGTCGCGTGATGCTAACCGAGTAACAGTAATTTTAAACGGATAATATTATGCTTGGAGAAATAGTACTAGGAGAAGGCGTATTTGGTGATAGTGCAGTGGCATCCGGTTCTCCTACACCTACGCCAACACCAACACCAACACCAACACCTACGCCGACCCCCACGCCGACAATAACTATTAATTTCAAGCACATAAGTATTGTAGATACTGGCGTAAAGATTCCAAGTGGGAATACTTCAACGGTCGTTCATTTTATTGCTACTGATACCGAGGGAAATAAACTGACCGATTTAACGTCGTTCGGAGTATTGAGAATAAAGGGCAACTCATCGCCTGTAGCAATGACATCTCCCACAGTTGCGCAGGTCGATAAGTCATTAATGCCAGGATGGTATACGCTTCTTTGCGCTGAAGGCACAACCATATCAACAGGGCTAGATTCTGAAAATGCTATTTTTTATATCACTCAGGCAGATATGGCGACTATAGCATTGAGAGTGGAAGTTGTACGGCCTAAATTAACTTTAGGAAGGACTCTTGTTGTCGACATAAGTGGTCGCGTTGTTATGCCAGATATAACAAGCAACTGGCTAACTATTGATGGCATAGCTAACGGAGTTTTGCCCGATAACTTTGATCAATTAAGTATTGAATTGACAAGTGGTAAAGTCGATCTAACAGATAATAGCCTGGATGATATTGCGTTAAATACGGGTTTTGATCCTGCTGGGATTAATGCTCTTGCAATGTTAGAAATTTTGAGTAGATTGCCTGCTTCATTGAGTGCTGATGGAAATATGGTCTCTGATATAAAAGAGATTGCAAGCAGCGCTGATACTTTATCAAGATTTACACGCGCAGTAGATGGGAACACTATGTGCACAGTTGGTAACGGTTCAACCATTAACTCAATAGTTACGTCTGCGTGTGATCCTGCTGGGAGTGTCCTCAATCAATTTGAAGGTAAGTCTGGAACATTCAGCAAAAACACCGCAACGACTGCGTTAAGAGGTAGTTCTTTCAGGATAACAGGTAGCACTAATGCCGCGAATCCAGTGTTAACCGTGACTGACTTGAAAGCTATTCCCGCTAATAATGACATTTTCACAGTGCTTTAATAAATGGAATTAACGTATCCAGGGACAAGTGGTTTTGGAGTAGGGTTTTTTAGCCCGTTTAATGCTGTTTCCGAAACTAATTTAACTGCGTCATTATTTAATGATGATGATCAGTTTTATTCGCACAACTTGTCTCTTGTTGGATCTATTCAAAGTCTAAGTCATTCAGTTTATTTAGATGATGACAGTTTTTATGCTCACGTAGTTTCTTTAGGTGGGGCGACTCAGGATTTATCTGGAACCATATATTTTGATGATGATTTATTCTATACCCATAACATTTCAAATGTTGGTTCTGCGCAAATCCTATCACATTCAATATATTTAGATAATGATTCATTTTATGGGCACACCGTTTCAATAGGTGGTCAGGACCAAAATCTATCAGCATCATTGTACTTGGATAGTGATTTATTTTTCGCTCCTTCAATAGTTATCGATCAATTGCTAGGCGCTTCTTTGTTCATTGATGATGACTTATTTTATTCTCATACGGTAGGACAGGACGAACCAGACATAAACCTGAGTGCGTCATTGTTCCTAGACACAGATTTATTCTATGCGCACGCAGTATCGCCAATAATCACATTATCAGCAACATTATTCAATGAAGAAGATCAATTTTACAGTCATGCAATCTCCGTTGAGGTTGTTTTGATTACGCCGGACTCGAGAATATACAAGGTAGAAGGTAGGAAAAACAGTTTAACTTAACAGGAGAGAAATTATGGCTAATAGTATATACCCACTTTATAAACAAGAATTAATGAAGCATACAGCTAATACTGAACTTGATTCGGCAGAAGGCGCAACAGGTGTGTACGTGGCATTAGTAGACACTGGAACATACACATATTCTGATACTCATCAATTTTATAGTGACCTATCAGGAATAGTTGGTACAGATCAAGAAATACTAAATAAGACGCAAACGGGAAGGATATTTGATGGTGATAATGTAACCTTTCCAAGTGTCGGCGGTGATAGTGCTGAGGCTTTAGCGTTTTATCGTAGGAATGCAGGCGCTAATACCACATGGCGTCTAATTGCATATATAGATTCCGGTGTTGGCGGTTTACCAGTGACGCCGAATACCGGAGACATTCAGCTTGCATTTGATGCGCAAGGAATATTCGGACTGTAAAGGAAAATCCTGTGGCGTTTAAAACGTTAGAGCCAAAAGATCCAAACTCAGAAGGCATAGATTATATGGTAGATCTTGCTGCTCTGAGGAATGGACGAGGAACACAAGACTATCTTCAGGACGGAGAGTTCATTGACGAAAATGCAATGAAAGTCGAGGCTTTTTCTGATGACCCTTCTTTAGTTATAGATGATTTTTATGTGACTGATTCGAATTCATCTATAACGATAATATTGTCGGGAGGAACGGTTAATACATTTTCTTCTGTAACAGCACGGTTTAAGACAACACTGGGTAGAAAAGTGGACAGATCATTTAGAATTTTCATAAAGAATCTTTAGGTATGAGTGATTCTGAAAAGGACAACAATCCAAATAAAAGACGTAGGGAAGACTGCACTATCCCTGATCATGTTTCAGATATTGATATCTACAGAATGCTTTTTGGAATATCTAGCAGAGTCGAGACATTAGAGAAATCTCAGTTGGAAAGCAAGAGCATTATTAGTCTTTGTATTAAAGTCTTGCTTATTGTTTTCGCTGGCTTTGTTTCTATTATTTCTTCTCTTTTTTTTAATATTGAAAGTATATTTAATGTCTTTAGCATGGTTGGTTTAATAAAATAATGAGTAATCAAAATACAAAGATAATTATTTGTTTATGCATTTTTATGTCTACTTTTCTTTTTTTTAATACCATGAAGATAGTAACAAGTGTAGAGCAAAAAGAGGAGTTAAAAAAGTCTATAAAAGAATTGAGTATAACTTTAGATCTAAATAGGCAGTCCTTGATACTTAATACATGCATGATCTCAAAGTACGTAAGAGATGTTGACGAATCAATAGATACAGATATTTGCGAGGAGTAATATGGGTTCAGAAGAAAGAGTGAATGAAGAACTAAAGGAAAAGCATATCCAATTGAAACACCAAGCTTCAATTCAGGCTAAAGATTTTTTTTGTAAGCAGAGAGATGAATACATTAAATTCTTTAGAGAATGTCCGCAGTCTGGTAGGTATATTGCTGTTTTCTTGGCGGCAATCTTCGTTTGCTCAATGCTTTAAGGATTAACTATGTGGAATTTTTTGCAGCCGATGATAAGCCCGATTGTTGGGAAATTGATTGATTTAATACCCGACAAAAATGCCAG
>CAKZLI010000010.1 GCA_937125395.1 uncultured Glaciecola sp. | reverse complement strand
GGTGAGTGGCGCAGCTTGGTAGCGCACTTGGTTTGGGTCCAAGGGGTCGTAGGTTCGAATCCTATCTCACCGACCATCTCGAAAAATTTCTAGTGACATTCTTCTGTACTAAATAACTTCTAAACTGTATAATACGCCGTCTTTTATAATGGGTCTGAACCATCTTATTGATGATCGGTTCATGTTAACCGCGCATGATTGCGCACAGTTGAGGTAGAATAATGCAAGTTTCAGTAGAAACGACTCAAGGTTTAGAGCGCCGTGTTACGGTCGCAGTTCCTGCAGCTTCAGTAGATGATGCCGTTAAAGCGCGTTTACAACAATTAGCTAAAACACAACGTATTAATGGTTTTCGTCCAGGTAAAGTACCAGTAAAAGTGTTACAAAAACGCTTTGGTGCATCAGTTCGTCAAGAAGTGGCGGGTGATTTAATGCAACGTCATTTTTATGAAGCCATTATTCAAGAAAAAATCACGCCAGCAGGCATGCCTACTTTTGATTTAACAAAAGATGTTGAAGGCGAAGATTTAGAATTCGTTGCTTTGTTTGAAGTCTACCCAGAATTAGTATTAACAGATTTAGACAAAATCAAAGTTGACACGCCAGTTGTTGAAATCAAAGACAAAGATCTGAAAGAAATGATGGTTACGTTACAGAAACAACATGCTGACTGGAAAGAAGGCAAGCGTAAAGCGAAGAAAGATGATCGCGTAACGATTGATTTTGTTGGTACCATTGATGGTGCAGAGTTTGACGGCGGAAAAGCCGAAGACTTCCCTCTAGAAATGGGTAAAGATCGCATGATCCCGGGTTTTGAAGATAACATTGTTGGTCTTAAGCCAGGTGAAGAATGTGTTGCTGACGTTAACTTCCCAGATGATTACCATGCAGAAGCATTAAAAGGTAAAGCCGCATCCTTCGCTATTACAGTGAAGAAAGTGGAAGGTTTAAACCTGCCAAAAGTTGACGAAGAATTTGCAAAATTGTTCGGTGTAGAAGAGGGCGGTGTTGAAGCGCTTGAAGCTGAAGTTAAGAAGAATATGCAGCGTGAACTAGACCAAACAGTCAAAGCGAAAGTAAAAGAGAACGTCATTGAAGCATTGATTGCATCACAAGAAGTTGACGTACCTGCTGCGTTAATTGATCAAGAAATCAATGCGTTGCGTGAACAAGCTAAGCAACGTTTTGCACAACAAGGTCAAGCTGACCCTAAAACAATGCCTGAGCTTCCAGCTGAGTTATTTACTGACAACGCAAAACGTCGCGTATCAATTGGTCTAATTTTAGGCGAAGTGATTAAAGCGAATGACCTTAAAGCCGATGAAGATAAAGTTACTGCTTTAATTGAAACAACGGCTTCAGCGTATGAAGATCCAAGTGAAGTAATCGAATATTACAAAACAAATCAAGAGCTAATGAGTCAGATGCAAAATGTTGCATTAGAAGAGCAAGCGATTGATTGGGTACTTGCTCAAGCGAAAGTAAAAGAAGTCAAAACTAAATTTGACGAGATTATGAACAAACAAGCGTAATATTTAAATATACGTTTGACTTTCATAGTCATGAACTGATTAAATGCCCAGTATTAACTGGGCTTTTTTATACCTATAAGGATATGCACTTGAACACATTTAACGACGTACAAAACGCTTTGGTACCTATGGTTATCGAGCAAACCGCTAAGGGCGAGCGTTCATTCGATATCTATTCACGTTTATTAAAAGAAAATGTCATCTTTTTGGTGGGACCGGTAGAAGACCACATGGCGAATTTGATTGTCGCTCAGATGTTATTTTTAGAAGCTGAAAATCCAGAAAAAGATATTTTCTTATATATCAACTCTCCAGGCGGATCGGTTACTGCCGGTATGGCAATCTATGACACTATGAAGTTCATCAAGCCTGACGTCAGTACTGTTTGTATCGGACAAGCGGCAAGCATGGGTGCATTTTTGTTATCTGGTGGCGCTAAAGGCAAGCGTTATTGCTTACCTAATGCACGTGTCATGATTCATCAGCCATTGGGTGGTTTCCAAGGTCAGGCATCGGATTTTGAGATTCATGCTAAAGAAATTTTATCGATAAAAGAAAAGTTAAATCGATTAATGGCCGAGCACACCGGTAAGACTTATGAAGAATTAGCTGGCGATACTGACCGCGATAATTTTTTAAGTGCTCAAGAGTCGGTTGAATATGGATTAATTGACCATATAATGACTAATAGAGCTGATACTATTTCAGGCAAATAAATTTAAATGAGCTATATTTATCCTAAATGCGATAAATATTTTTGCATCATACAAAATGGCAAGGCGATTAATTAATGAGTGATAAACCAAATAGTGACGGCGATAATAAGCTTTTGTATTGTTCTTTTTGTGGCAAGAGCCAACATGAAGTCAGAAAGCTAATTGCTGGGCCTTCAGTATTTATTTGTGATGAATGTGTGGATCTGTGTAACGATATTATTCGTGAAGAGATTAAAGAAATCTCACCGAAACAAAAACACGATGCATTACCTAAACCACAAGAAATCCATGCTCATTTAGATGATTATGTTATCGGTCAAGATCACGCTAAAAAAGTCTTAGCGGTGGCGGTATACAATCATTATAAACGTTTAAAAAACGGTGATGTGCATGATGGTGTCGAGTTAGGTAAAAGTAATATTTTATTAATTGGTCCTACTGGTAGCGGTAAGACCTTATTAGCCGAGACTCTTGCTCGATTGCTCGATGTACCCTTTACTATGGCTGATGCTACCACCTTAACCGAAGCCGGTTATGTGGGTGAAGATGTCGAAAACATTATTCAAAAATTATTGCAAAAATGTGATTACGACGTCGAAAAAGCACAACGTGGTATTGTTTACATTGATGAGATTGATAAAATATCTCGTAAATCGGATAATCCATCGATCACACGAGATGTATCCGGTGAAGGTGTGCAACAAGCATTGCTTAAACTGATTGAAGGGACAGTTGCTTCAGTTCCGCCACAAGGTGGTCGTAAGCATCCACAGCAAGAATTTTTGCAAGTCGATACGTCTAAGATATTGTTTATCTGTGGTGGTGCATTTGCTGGCTTGGATAAAGTCATTGCACAGCGTTGTCAAAAAGGCGCCGGTATTGGTTTTGGTGCAGAAGTCAAAGACACATCAGATAATAGTGCTGTTGGTGAATTATTCAAAAAAGTGGAACCTGAAGATTTGGTCCGTTATGGTCTAATCCCAGAATTCATTGGGCGCTTACCGGTAGTGACAAGCTTAGAGGAGTTAAGTGAAGATGCGTTAATTCAAATCTTAACTGAACCTAAGAATGCCATTACAAAACAATACAATGCATTATTTGCTTTAGAAGATGCCCAATTAGAATTTAGAGATGATGCATTAGTTGCGATAGCCAAGAAAGCAATGGAACGCAAGACGGGGGCTCGAGGTCTACGTTCAATAGTTGAAGCGGTATTATTAGAAACTATGTATCAACTGCCCTCTACAGCGAATGTCAGTAAAGTCGTTGTTGATGAAACGGTCATCCAAGGTGAGTCTCAGCCTATTCTGATTTACGATAGTGGCGACCAAGCTGCTGGCGCAGAAACCGAGTAATCAATAAAAGGCCTGTAACAAGGCCTTTTTTGTAAAAAATATATGACTTATTTTAATCTAACGATTGAACTTTCTCTCCTTTGCCTCATATTAATAGATAAGATCCTTAAAAGAGTATAATAATGACGACTGAGCACGATCAAATGGAAATGCCCATTCTAGCATTAAGAGATGTGGTAGTTTATCCCCACATGGTTATCCCGTTATTTGTTGGACGGACTAAGTCTATCGAGTGCCTTGAAGAGGCAATGCTCAACAACAAGCAAATTTTCTTAGTCGCACAAAAAGACGCTGCTATTGACGAGCCGGTTGCCGACGATATTTATACGACCGGCACGATTGCGACTATTTTACAATTACTAAAATTACCAGATGGTACGGTTAAAGTCCTTGTTGAGGGTTCTGTGCGTGGAGCGATTGCGCAGTATACGCAACATGACCCGTTTTTTAAGGGTGATATCATTACTTTGGTTGATGAAGCTGTCGCTGAAAACGAGCAAGAAGTCTTAGCTCGCTCTGCAATCTCTCAATTTGAAGGGTATGTCAAACTTAACAAAAAGATCCCACCAGAAGTCCTGACCTCATTAACGGGGATCGACGAAGTAGCGCGATTGGCTGATACCATGGCTGCCCATATGCCACTGAAACTTTCTGAAAAACAAAAAGTGTTAGAAATGGCGAAAGTTGAAGATCGCCTTGAGTATTTGATGGCCTTAATGGAAGGTGAGATCGATTTATTGCAAGTCGAAAAGAAAATCCGTACGCGTGTCAAAAAGCAAATGGAAAAGTCACAGCGTGAGTATTATCTGAATGAACAGATGAAAGCGATCCAAAAAGAATTGGGTGAGATGGATGATACACCTGATGAATTTGAAGCATTGCAACTCAAAATAGACGAAGCCCAAATGCCAGCTGATGCATTGGAAAAAGCTAAATCTGAATTACAAAAATTAAAAATGATGTCGCCTATGTCAGCAGAAGCTACCGTGGTACGCAGTTACATTGAATGGTTGACTAAGGTACCGTGGCATAAACGCAGTGCAGTCAAAAAAGACTTAGGCAGGGCAGAACAGGTACTTGATTCTGATCACTATGGATTGGATAAAGTAAAAGAACGGATCCTTGAGTATTTAGCCGTACAACAGCGTGTCAAAAAACTCAAAGGGCCAATATTATGTTTAGTGGGTCCACCAGGTGTGGGTAAAACCTCATTAGGTCAATCTATTGCCAAAGCCACAGGGCGTAAATATATCCGTATGGCATTAGGCGGAGTGCGTGATGAAGCTGAGATCAGAGGGCATCGTCGTACTTATATTGGTTCATTGCCAGGTAAGTTAATCCAAAAAATGGCCAAGGTTGAAGTTAAAAATCCATTATTTTTATTAGATGAAATTGATAAGATGTCATCAGATATGCGTGGTGATCCAGCATCAGCGTTATTGGAAGTTTTAGACCCAGAGCAAAACTCTAGCTTTAGTGACCACTATCTTGAAGTTGATTACGATTTATCGGATGTGATGTTTGTTGCCACATCAAACAGTATGGATATTCCTGGTCCATTATTGGATAGAATGGAAGTGATCCGTTTATCTGGGTATACCGAAGACGAGAAACTCAATATTGCTCTGCAACATCTGGTTGGTAAGCAAATTGAGCGCAATGGGTTAAAAGCAAAAGAGCTCACGATTGAAGAATCGGCAATTATTGGCATTATTCGTTATTACACACGAGAAGCTGGCGTGCGTAGCGTTGAGCGAGAAATCTCTAAAATTTGTCGTAAAGCGGTCAAAATGATTTTACTCAAAGAAGCCACAGCCCCGGTTATTGTCAATCAAGATAACCTCAAGGACTTCTTGGGTGTACAACGTTATGATTATGGTAAAGCAGAAGAAAACAACCAGATTGGTCAAGTAAATGGTTTAGCTTGGACGCAAGTGGGTGGGGATTTGTTAACGATTGAATCTACCTCCGTCGTCGGCAAAGGCAAAACAACCTGTACAGGCTCTCTAGGTGATGTGATGCTTGAATCTATCAAAACGGCGATGACGGTTGTTCGAGCTCGTGCTGAAAAGCTGCGCATTAATGATGATTTTCATGAAAAACGCGATATTCATATCCATGTACCTGAAGGTGCGACACCTAAAGATGGTCCAAGTGCCGGTATCGGTATGTGTACTGCCTTAGTATCATCACTAACGGGTAATCCGGTTAAGTGCAGTGTTGCGATGACAGGCGAAATTACATTGCGCGGTGAAGTATTACCAATTGGCGGTTTGAAGGAAAAGCTACTAGCGGCTCATCGAGGTGGGATCAAAACAGTGATTATTCCACATGAGAATGCCCGAGATTTAGAAGAAATCCCTGAAAATGTGAAGGCAGACCTTGCCATACATCCTGTTCAGTGGATTGATGAGGTCTTAGAACTAGCATTAGAAAATCCCATTGCTCAAATAACCATCAAAAAACCAGCCTAAAGCTGTATAAAAAACATACAAAGCCCGCCAAAATGGCGGGTTTTTTATAGTAATTAAATAAAAATTGTCTTTTTTGTTAATTTTTTTTATATAAAGGCTTTAATATTCCAGAAATTATGATACATTTATTCCATTAATTGCTTACAGCCCTCTATTTTATTGAGTTTGGTAATTAATGACCTAAAGGATTAATTGAATATTGAATATTTAAATGTTCATTATAATAATAAATGTTAATTTCAAAATAAATAATTGTAGGGGATCTTACGTGAATAAATCTGAACTAATCGAAAAAATTTCTGAAGCAGCTGATATCAAAAAAGTAGAAGCAGGTCGTGCATTAGACGCTTTCATCGACGCGGTAACTGCTGAACTTAAAACTGGCGGTTCTGTACAGCTAGTTGGTTTTGGTACTTTCCAAGTACGTGACCGTTCTGCCCGCACAGGTCGTAACCCACAAACTGGCGCAGAGATTCAAATTGCTGCAGCTAAAGTACCAGCATTCAAAGCGGGTAAAGCATTAAAAGACGCTTGTAACTAATACACGTTATTAGAATTCAAAAAAGGCTCTTTTAAGAGCCTTTTTTATTGCCTAAAATCCCTGTATTTACTGGCGATTGTTGAGATATTCGTTTATTATGCAACGCTAAAATTTTATAACAATCATCTTCACGGAGTTGGCAGGATCTTATGTTAGAGAGAATGAGAGAAGGTCTACAAGGCCCTTGGGCAATGATAATCGTTGCATTAATCGTATTAAGTTTTGTGTTTGCCGGTGTGGGTAGTTATTTAGCTGCCCCCGTTGAAACAGCTGCTGCCAAAGTGAATGGTGAAGACATCAGTGCTAGAGCATTGGATCAAGCGTATCAAAATGAACGTGCTCGCTTGGAATCTCAGTTTGGTGAGGGGATCAGTAGCTTGTTTGCCGAACCAACTTACTTAGCTAACTTTCGCCAAGGTGTGTTAGACCGTCTGATTGCGGATAAGTTAGTCGAACAAAAAGCACAAGCGTTAGGTTTGCGTGTATCTGATGCACAAATTAAAGACACTGTGTTGGGCATGCCAGAGTTTCAAGTCGGTGGCGCATTCAATAACGACCGTTATCTTGCGGTGTTACGTCAAGCTGGTTTTCAAGTTGATGATTTTAGAAACTACATGCGTGCTACGATGACCAAAGAACAATTATCACGTGCGTTATTAGCGACTGATTTTGTTGTTCCGGCTGAAGTCACGAACCAATTAAATCTTCAACGCCAGTCTCGTGATGCGCAATATGCAGTGATCAATACTGAATTGTTTAAAGACAGCATTACACTTACTGAAGAGCAAATTAACAATTTTTATCAAACAAACATTGATCAGTATGATACTCAAGAACAAGTTAGTGTGGCGTTTGTAGAACTTAAAATCGCTGATATTTTGCCGACCATTGATGTTACTGATGAGCAGTTACAAGAATATTATCAATTTAATATGGCAAATTATCGCACTGAAGAAAAACGTCGTGTGTCGCATATATTGGTTGAACTAGGGGATGATGCTGCAGCCGCTCAAGCTAAAATACGCGCAGCTCAAGCAGCCCTAAACAACGGTGATACTTTTGCAGCCGTTGCTAGTGAATTCTCTGATGATACCTTCAGTGCTGAGAATGGCGGAGATCTGGAATTTGTTGCTCCAGGTGATATGGATCCTGCTTTTGATGCCGCAGTGTTAGCCTTACAAAATGTAGGTGATGTATCGGATGTGGTAACCAGTGAATTTGGTTTACATTTGATTACGTTAACAGATTATGTACCTGAGCAAGTCACGTCTTTTGCAGATGCATTAAACGAAATAACGGAGTCGGTGAAACAAGAACAAGCGGCTGAAGCGTTTTTTGGTTTACAACAAACGATGGCCGAAATTGCATTTGAAGTGCCAGATACACTTGAAGATGTTGCAGGTGCAGTCAACAAAGAAGTCGTGACAACGGGCTTGTTCACTGCGAACAATGTACCAGGGGTCTTAAATAATCGTGCCGTGATTGCGCAGATTTTTTCGGATGAATTTATTGCCGATGAAATGAACTCTGATGTAATTGAGCTCAATGATGGTCATGTACTGGTGTTGCGTATCGCACAATACGAACCACAACGCACTCAAACTTTAACCGAAGTACAAACATTGGTCGAAAGTCAGTTGCGCGCAGAGCTTGCACAAACATCTGCATTGCAGTATGTACAGCGAATTGTTGATGCGGGTACTGATGAACAAGCTCAAGTGTTAGCTGAACAGTCGGTCACGTTATTACCTGTTGCCAATGTTACTCGTAACAGCACAGATACAATGGATGCTACAGCAGTTGCGAGTTTGTTTACCCTTTCTACATCTAACTCTCAAGCCGCTGTTACCTTAGCAAATGGTAATGTGGCATTTGTTGAACTGATAGCAGTGAATAACGTGACAACGCCTGATCTTGAGGCAAGTGAGCAATTATTAAATCGCCTTACAGGTCAACGTGCTCAAGCGGGTTATCAAGCCTTTATTGCTGCAATAAAAGCAGATGCTGAGATACAGATACTCAATTAGTATTGATTAATTACCGTTAAGGTCACCGCAAGGTGGCCTTTTTTTTGCTTAAAAATTATCGTTGGGCAAACGATCCAAATGGGTGTATGTTAAGGAAGCTATCTTGGTTTAAGTCAATAAAACGCCAAGTCAGACTTGTAATTAGATTGACCTGTCCCAAGATATTATTATGAAGACACTAGAATGTAATCTAAGCAAAAAGGAATACCAATGAAAATAAACGTTTCAGGTCACCACTGCGATATTTCAGAGTCCATTAAAGTAGATATCGAACAAAAGTTCACAAAGATAGCCAGTCATTTTCCCACACTCATTGCCATTGACATTATAGTCACCAAAGAACACGGTGAGTTTAGGGCAGAAGTAGCCACCAAATATGAAGGAACGAGTATTGCAGCCAAAGGCACAAATACCGTTATGTACCCTGCGATTAATCAAGCAGCTAAAAAACTCGATGCGGCATTAAAGCACCGTAAAGGGTTATTAAAAGGGAACTTGCATCAAAAGCCGACAGTCACCACTCCTGAGATCGCACATGAAATTATCCAAGATATGGATCTTCGCTAGGCACTAAAGCGTTCATCGATACGCGGTGAGTTAATCATAAACGATTCAACATTATCGATATCAGACTAATGCAATATTCGCCCACTTACTGTGTGTCATTGACAGCAGTCAGTGGGCTTTTTTTAGTTTAGAGGGGAGTGGGCACTACTGATGCTGTGTCACCAACATCATCAACGTATAAAAAACAGCAATGACAGCACTGAATATAAAAATATATAAAAAGCCTTGTTTACCCTGTTTTAAGGTATATCCACGAGATTTTAAATACAATATCCACACCACACTTAAAATAAGTGGGATTAAAAATAATAATCTGATCACGCTAACGCTTCCTTTAAAAATTATCTATTGGGCTGGTTCTGCTGGACGAGGGTCAAATGTGCTATTTGCCATATATCCAGTCACGAGTGCCCAAATGGCTTGGTTTTGTTGCAAATCATCTTGATCTATTTTGTCCAACGTATCATCCGCAGTATGATGGTAATCAAAATAATAGGTGCCGTCTTGTTTTAAAGCAATCACTGGCACTCCATATTTAGGTAGCATAGAGACATCAGGGCCACCGTTTGTCGTATTATTACCTAACTTCACACCTAATGATTCTAAACGCTTATACAACGATTGAGGTTCATCTCTCACCGCATCAGCGAAGCGTGTGTCCATTTGGTAAATTTTACCTGCCCCAAAATCGGATTCTGCAGCAAGTATAATATTGGGTAGATCTGCCTTATTAGCGCGAACATACTCATAAGCACCCATCAGTCCAATTTCTTCTGCAGCAAATAACACAACGCGAATGGTGCGTTGCGGTTGACCTAATGTTTCTTTCACTAATTTAGCTGCTGCGGTAACGATCCCCACACCCGCGCCATCATCTAATGCGCCAGTACCTTCATCCCATGAATCTAAATGCGCACCGATTAATACTACTTCGTCAGGTCGGGTCGTACCGGTGTACTCACCAATGACATTGTAGGACGTCTGCCACCCAGCATCCTTCGCTTGCATATTCACCGCTAAAGTGACAGGCTGCTCACCTTGAAGCATTGCTTCTAACGTGTCTGCATCGGCGGTAGAAATCGCACCTGCAGGGATTTTGTGGATCGCATCGTCATAGCGCATGACACCCGTATGGGCAAAGCGAGAGTTAGCGGTACCAACCGAGCGAATAATGACTGCTAATGCGTCTTGTTTGGCGGCTGCAACGGCACCATTTACACGATTGGGCACCACTTTGCCATAAAATCGGCCTTGGCGATCACGTTGCATTCGGGTATTCAAAAATACTATTTTGCCGCTGACTTCTGCTAATGGCGCAGCTGCTAGTGCCGTTAATGATTCAAACATAACTACTTGTGCAGTGATACCAGTATCAGGGGTTGCAATACTGCCACCTAATGCAGTAATAACTAGTTGTTGCGGGAAGGGACTCACTACCTGTGCATCGGCAAATCCACGTTCCCAATTTCGTACACGCACAGGTTGAGTGTATATTTTATCAAAACCCAGTTCGGAAAATTTTGCTTGAGCCCAGGCAACGGCGCGTTTATCACCTTTAGAGCCGGCAATGCGAGGGCCGACTTCAACGGTTAATGATTTGACGATGTCAAAAGCCAGTGGGCTTGTTAACGCAATATCTTGTAGTGCTGATAAATTGTCTTTAGGGGCTGAAGGAGCTTGGGTGACAGCACAGCCGAATAAAGCTGTTAGAACAAACGCAAGTAGCGTGATACGAAACCTAGGCATAAACATTCCTGTTTTGATTATATTTAAAGATATGATGTATACGTAATATGGTGGTACTTCGGTTTCAAAGGTAACATATCAGGCACAAAAAAAGCACCCTAAGGTGCTTTTTATCAAAAACGTGTCTACGTTAAATTACAGGGCTTTGATTATAGCGCTTTAATTTGTGCAGATAAACGGCTCTTATGACGAGCAGCTTTGTTTTTGTGGATCAAACCTTTGGTCGCCATGCGATCAAGGATTGGTGTTGCAGCAACAAGTGCCGCTTGCGCGCCATCTTTATCGCCAGCTGCAATCGCAGCAAGTACTTTCTTTATGCAGGTACGGGTGAAAGAGCGACGGCTCGCATTATGCTGACGACGGTTCTCGGCCTGAATTGCACGTTTTTTAGCAGACTTAATGTTAGCCACTGTGAACTCCGAAAAAAATTCATGTAAAATTTAGGGCGCAGATTATCTGTTTTTATGAACTTATTGTCAATGGCTTTGTGTGCTTTTTTATTAAGCCTGTACCCAACACAATCACTTAGTGCTAATCTATGGCCACTTTTAGATTAGTTTCCTGTATTTATATGCTTTTAAAATCCGGCATTATTGTTAGCGTCATGACTCTGTTATCCCGCGTGTTAGGTTTGATTCGAGACGTCGTTGTGGCTAATTTAATGGGGGCAGGTGCCAGCGCAGACGTATTTTTCTTTGCTAACAAGATCCCGAACTTTTTGCGTCGATTATTTGCCGAAGGTGCATTTGCACAAGCTTTTGTGCCGGTGTTATCTGAAGTGCATGCACAAGATGATCGTAAACTGAGTCTGGATTTTATCGCCAAAATATCTGGTACATTAGGCGCGATCGTATTTTTTACCGCGGTTGTTGGTGTCATTGCTTCTCCAGTCATTGCGGCCTTGTTTGGTACCGGTTGGTTTATCGCTTTTTTGAATGACGAACCTGACGGTCAAAAATTTGAATTAGCCAGCATCATGCTCAAAATTACCTTTCCCTATTTATTTTTTATTACCTTGACCGGTTTGTCTGGTGCTATTTTGAACACTTTGAATCGTTTTGCCGTCGCCGCCTTTACCCCAGTGCTGCTCAATGTATCCATAATTTTATGTGCTTGGTTGCTCCATGATCAATTTAGCACACCAGCGTATGCATTGGCTTGGGGCGTGTTTTTTGGTGGCTTAGTGCAATTATTATTTCAATTACCATTTTTGTATCGGGCTGGTGTCTTAGTTCGTCCACGCTGGGGTTGGCGCGATCCAAACGTTATAAAAGTACGCACGTTAATGATCCCTGCATTGTTTGGCGTGTCGGTGAGTCAAATTAACTTATTATTTGATACGTTGATTGCGAGTTTTTTGATGACCGGATCGGTCAGTTGGCTATATTACTCAGATCGTTTGTTAGAGTTTCCACTAGGATTATTTGGTATTGCAATTGCGACAGTGATTCTACCAGCGTTATCGCGTGATCATGTGAGCCAAGACCAAGATAAATTTAAGCGCAATATGAATTGGGCATTAACGATGGTGTGCTTGTTAGGGATACCTTCCTGTTTTGGCTTAATGGTTTTGGCAGAGCCTATTTTGTCGGTAATTTTTGAGCGCGGTGCGTTTACGAGTAATGATGTATCAATGGCAGGCATGAGTTTGCTCGCATATGCTTCAGGTTTAGTTAGTTTTATGCTGATCAAGATTTTCGCCCCTGGCTATTATGCGCGTCAAGACACCAAGACCCCAGTAAAATTTGGGATCATTGCGATGATCGCCAACATGGGGTTTAACGTGATATTTGCGATACCGTTTGGTTATGTTGGTTTGGCGATTGCTACCAGTTTATCCGCTACACTCAATGCAGCTCTGTTGTATCGTGGGTTAGTTAAAGCGGGAGTGTATCAACTAGAATCCGTGGTGTTGTGGCGCTTAGTAAAAATGTTACTCGCGGCATTAGTAATGGCGATTGGCGTATGGTTATTGCGGGAACAAGCTGACTGGTCAAGCTTAGATTTTGTGAGTCGACTCGGGCATGTTTTTGCTTGGTTGTGTGTCGCAGTAATATCTTATGCTTGTATGTTAGGCGTATTAGGTATCCGTCCTAAAGACTTAAAAAGTATGTAGTCCCACACTAAAAGTAAAGCAAGCTTGACACAGGGCGATATCATTCCTATAGTATTAAAGTAAAGTTTGTTTTACTTAATGACAAAGGAATTATACTTATGAGCCTGCAATCACCACAATCACCGGCATATTGATTGTGACCAACATCTTCATGGGGTACAACATGATCATTGCTAACAAAGTGCATCTTGAGGGCTTGGATGAATTGCAACAACGTATCCATCTTGAAGCAATGGCATTATCATTAGGTTGTAGTGTGATTTTTGGGGCCGTATTTGGATTATTGGAGAGTGCCAAAATCATGCAGAGTTCACCTAATCCATCAACTGTTTTATTTGTCACGGGCATCACTTATGCCATTGGCATGTTACTGGCCCACCGAAAGTATTTGTAATATGAAAAACCGACTAAAAGTGTTACGTGCCGAACGCGACTGGACGCAAGCGCAGTTAGCAACGCGCCTAGATGTGTCTAGACAAACCATTGTCGCTATCGAAAAAGGCAAATATGATCCGAGCTTGTCGCTGGCTTTTAAGACGGCGAGATTGTTTGCTCAGCCAATAGAAACAATATTCGATGACGAAAATGCAACCAATGAGACCTAAACGACTCACAATTAACCTGATCCTCTCGATATTGCTTGGATTTTCATTAGATTATACGCGCTGAGTCGTTTATAATCACGCGCCTGAAATGAAAGGTTTAACTTCAGTTAGGACGGCTTGTGGAATTAATTCGAGGATTACATAATATTCGAGCACAACATAAAGGTTGTGTGTTGACTATTGGTAAATTTGACGGTGTGCATTTAGGGCACAAGGCCGTTCTGACCTCGTTAATTGAGCAAGCTAACGCCTTAGGTTTACCTTCAACCGTAATGGTATTTGAACCGCAACCTGAAGAAGTGTTTTCTCCGGAGCACGCACCGGCTCGATTATCGCGCTGGCGAGACAAGTATGATGACCTCAAAGCAATCGGTATTGATCGGTTGATTTGCGTTCATTTTACTGAAAAATTTGCCAGTCAATCAGCAGAGCATTTTATTCAACACACCCTTGTTGAAGCATTAGGTGTCGCGTTTTTGGTGGTGGGTGATGATTTTCGTTTTGGCCAAGCAAGGCTGGGAGATTTTGCCATGTTGCAAGCTGCCGGGCAGCAGCATGACTTTGCAGTGGTTAGTACGGCGAGTTATCGGATGGATAATAACCGTATTAGTTCAACCGCTATTAGAGAAGCCCTTGCAGCAGACAATTTTGCCTTAGCTAATGATATGCTAGGGCGTGAATTTACGATTAATGGTCGTGTCGTGCATGGTCAGGAGCGCGGTCGTACGATCGGTTTTCCAACCGCTAATGTGAATTTACAACGCGCCAAAGCGCCATTGATAGGTGTGTTTGCTGTGCAAGTACTGTGTCAAGGTCAACGCTATAACGGCGTGGCAAATATTGGCACACGTCCTACTGTAGACGGCCATCAAGGATTGTTAGAAGTCCATATTTTTGATTTTGACCAAGATATCTATGGTCAATATCTGCGTGTTGCTGTGCAACACAAACTGCGTGGGATCAAAAAATTTGATACCTTTGCAGAATTACAAACCCAAATTACGCATGATGCACAACAAGCCCGTGCACTTCTTAGCGAACCTTTTGCAACTAACGCTGTTGCAAACAAACCTTTGCAATAAGCATCCAGGATAGACGTCGATATGAGTGATTACAAAGCCACCCTGAATTTACCTGAAACTGCATTTCCAATGCGCGGCAATCTTGCCCAGCGCGAGCCGAAAATGCTAAAAACATGGTCTGAGAAAAAACTATACCAACAGATCCGTGACGCAAAAGCAGGGAAAACGCCGTTTATTTTGCATGACGGCCCTCCTTATGCCAATGGTGATATTCATATTGGGCATGCTGTGAACAAGATCCTCAAAGATGTGATTGTTAAATCCAAAACACTCGCTGACTTTGATGCACCCTATGTGCCTGGTTGGGATTGTCATGGGTTACCGATCGAATTGATGGTCGAAAAGAAAGTCGGTAAGCCGGGCAAAAAAGTCACCGCTGCTGAGTTTCGTGAAAGATGCCGTGCTTACGCTGAGCGTCAAATCGAGGGGCAAAAGAAAGATTTTATCCGTTTAGGTGTATTTGGTAACTGGGACAATCCATACAAGACCATGAATTTTCAGTCTGAAGCCGATATTATTCGTGCCTTGGCTGGCATTGTGAATTCAGGGCATTTAGAAAAAGGCTTTAAGCCCGTTCATTGGTGTACCGATTGTGGTTCAGCGTTAGCTGAAGCTGAAGTGGAGTATCAAGATAAGGTTTCTCCAGCGATTGATGTTAAATTTGCAATTAATGATACCGGTGTTTTTTCTGCTACATTCGGTGTATCTGCGGAGCAAGTAAATAATACCTCCGTGGTAATTTGGACGACAACGCCTTGGACTATTCCAGCAAACCGTGCCATTTCAATTCACCCGACACTTGAGTATGCCTTGGTAGCATTAGCTGACCAACAAATTATCATCGCTCAAGATTTAGTTGAAGCCTGTATGGCCCGTTATGGCATTGCGGAAGGTGACTATCAAGTTGTTGCTACCTGCTTAGGGCAAGATTTAGAGCATGCATTAGTTGCCCATCCTTACTTAGACATTAACGTGCCGCTTATTTTAGGCGAGCACGTCACGACTGAGTCAGGTACCGGTTGTGTGCATACTGCACCAGCACATGGGGTAGACGATTTTAATGTGGGTAAACAATACGGCATTGAAGTGTATAATCCGGTTGCTGCTAATGGTGTGTATATTGAAGATACGCCGTTGTTTGCTGGTCAACATGTGTTTAAAGCCAATGATGTGATTGTTGAACATTTACGTAGTGTCGATGCATTGATGCTCGCAACCAAATATGAACATAGTTATCCGCATTGCTGGCGTCATAAAACACCTATTATCTTCCGTGCGACGCCGCAGTGGTTTATCTCTATGGATAAAAATGGACTGCGCAGCTCATCATTAGCAGAAATTAAAAACACCCAGTGGATCCCTGAGTGGGGCGAAGCACGTATCTCAACAATGGTTGAAGGTCGTCCAGATTGGTGTATTTCGCGTCAACGTACATGGGGTGTGCCGATCCCGTTATTTGTTCATGGTGTCACCAGTGAGTTACATCCTCGTTCTACAGAGATCATGGAAACTGTCGCATTGGCCGTTGAACAAAAAGGCATTCAAGCTTGGTGGGATCTGTCTGCTGAAGAATTATTAGGCGCTGATGCGGCTGAATATGAAAAAGTCACCGACACCTTGGATGTATGGTTTGATTCAGGCGTAACCCATTCGTTTGTAGTTGATCGCCGTGACGATATTCCAGCCTCTGCTGATTTATATCTAGAAGGGTCAGATCAACATCGTGGTTGGTTTATGTCGTCATTAATGAGCAGTGTTGCGATGCATGGTCATGCTCCTTACAAACAAGTATTAACCCATGGCTTTACCGTCGACCAACACGGTCGTAAGATGTCAAAGTCAGTCGGTAATGTCGTTGCGCCACAAGAAGTCTTTAATAAATACGGTGCTGATATTTTACGTTTGTGGGTGGCTTCTACTGATTACCGTTCAGAAATTGCCGTATCTGATGAGATCCTCAAGCGCTCAGCGGATGCGTATCGTCGTATTCGTAATACCGCGCGTTTTTTACTAGCCAACCTTAATGGCTTTAACCCTGCCACAGATTGTGTTGCTCCGGAAGATATGGTGGCATTGGATAGTTGGGCGATGGCCAAAGCACAAGCGACGCAAGCTGACATCACAGCGGCGTATGAAAAGTATGACTTGTTAGGTGTCACCCAGACACTCATGCAGTTTTGTTCGGTTGATATGGGTAGCTTGTATTTGGATATCATCAAAGATCGCCAATATACGGCAAAAGCAGATGGTCTTGCGCGTCGTTCATGCCAAACTGCCTTGTATCATATTGTCCAAGCAATGGTACGTTGGATGGCACCGGTTACCAGTTTTACGGCACAAGAAATTTGGGAAGTATTACCACAAGCTGATCAAAATCCAGACGAATTCGTATTCACTGGTACTTGGTATGATGCATGGCCAACTGTCAGCGCTAAAGAGGGCTATGACGATGCGTTTTGGTCTGACGTGCTCCAGGTTAAAGACGCCGTCAATGGTGCACTAGAACAAGCACGTAAAGATGACGTGTTAGGCGGTGCATTAGAAGCGGATGTAGTGATTTACACCGATGCGGCAATGCAATCACAACTGGCTAAATTAAGCGATGAATTGCGATTTGTATTAATTACGTCTACTGCAACCGTATCGGATTTAGCTGATAAACCTGCCGATGCTAGTGTAACAGGTATGGAAAATGTATTTGTTAAAGTCACTAAATCGAGCGGCGAAAAATGTGTTCGCTGCTGGCACCACCGTGAAGACGTTGGCACAATCACCGCTCACCCCGAACTGTGTGGGCGTTGTGTTGACAACATCGACGGTGCAGGTGAAGCGCGCGCATTTGCATAATAAGGTGTCAAGCATCATGGAAAAGCAAGCAAATAATTTAACTCAGCCAGAGCAGGCGACTAAGCTATCTGGCTGGGGACATATTAGCCAAACTGGACTAAGGTTTGTGTGGATCGCTTTGTTAGGGTTGATCATTGACCAGTTCACTAAACATGCTGTAGTTGATGTGTTTAATCTGTATGAGTCGGTGCAAGTGACATCATTTTTTAATTTAACGTATGTGCATAATTACGGTGCTGCGTTTAGTTTTTTGAGTGATGCCGGTGGCTGGCAACGTTATTTCTTTACGATTATTGCTGCAGTCGTCAGTTGTGTCATTATCTGGTGGTTGTATCATTCACCCAAGTCGCAGCGTTTAATGCCAGTTGCGTTTGCCTTTATATTAGGCGGTGCATTGGGCAATTTATATGACCGATTAGTACATGGTTACGTTATTGATTTTTTACATTTTTATTATGAAACCTACCATTGGCCGGCATTTAATGTTGCCGATAGTGTAATTTTTATTGGTGCAGGATTATTAATCCTTGATATGTTCGTGAACAATGAAAGCGAGCAGGCATCCACTAATGACAAGATAGGAAAATAAACATGAGCACTGAGACAAATACTAGTGAACATGCAATTACTGATAACTCACAAGTGATTTTGCATTTTGATTTAAAACTGGAAGATGGTTCAGCTGCCGATAGTACACGGGTTAACAATAAACCTGCCAAGATGGTCATGGGTGATGGCAGTCTAACACCTAATTTTGAAGCCTGTTTACGCGGATTAACACCTGGGGACAAAGCCTCATTTACACTCAATGCTGATGATGCGTTTGGACAACCTAATCCTGATAATATTTATCATGTTGAGCGGTCGAAATTTGCAGCAGAGCTTGAAGTAGCTGAAGGCATGATAGTTGCGTTTACTCAACCTGATGGTAGTGAATTACCGGGTATGATCCGCAGCATTGCAGGGCATTCAGTGACAGTGGATTTTAACCACCCATTAGCAGGTCAGACCGTTATTTTTGACGTTGAAATTATTGACGTAATTAACGCTTAGCGTTGTGTTGAGCATGCGCAATGCTCATTAATTTATTAAGGATATTCAAAACATGCAAATTCAATTAGCTAATCCTCGTGGTTTTTGTGCTGGCGTTGACCGTGCAATTACCATTGTTGAACGTGCATTGGAATTGTTTGAACATCCGATTTATGTCCGGCACGAAGTGGTACACAACAAGTTTGTCGTGGATGGGCTTAAAGCGCGCGGTGCCGTATTTGTTGAAGAGTTACATCAAGTGCCTGATGAGAGTATTGTGATTTTTTCTGCGCATGGTGTATCGCAAGCGGTGCGCAGCGAGGCAGATCAACGAGGCTTAAAAGTATTTGATGCAACTTGTCCACTAGTCACAAAAGTTCATATGGAAGTGATGCGTGCCAGTAAAAAAGGCGTCGAATGTATCTTAATAGGACACAAGGGACACCCTGAAGTAGAGGGAACCATGGGGCAATACGATAACCCTCTTGGTGGTATTTATTTAGTTGAAACTGCAGACGATGCTCGCCAATTAACAGTCAAAAATCCAGACGCATTGTATTATTGCTCACAAACTACTTTATCGGTAGATGATACTGCTGATGTCATTGATGCATTACGAGAGACATTCCCTAATATCGATGGACCACGAAAAGATGACATCTGTTACGCCACCCAAAATCGTCAAGATGCCGTGCGTGAGCTAGCGGTAAGTTGTGATTTGTTATTAGTAGTTGGTGCCACCAATAGCTCCAACTCTAATCGTTTAAGTGAGTTGGCTGTGAAACTGGGTACGCCATCTTATTTGATTGATGATGCGGCAATGATAGACCCATCATGGTTAGTGGATAAACACGCCATAGGCGTAACGGCTGGCGCCTCAGCGCCTGAAGTGTTAGTTCAAGGTGTGATTGATGCGTTACAGGCTCATGGTGCACAATCGGTTACTGAGATCACTGGCCGCGAAGAAAATATTGAATTTGCGGTACCCAAAGAACTGCAACTGAAACAACTGTAACTGAAACAGCTTGAACTCCTAACTTTCTGGGCTAACGGCAATTAGAAGTCCAATGGCCTTGATGTTTTTTGTCGTCGTGAAGTGCTACGCACATGATATCGGTAATAATATCCATCATATGAATGCAAATACCGCGTAGCTGATGGGAATAAATATTGCCATTTAATGTCTTTGACGGCCCATGGATTTTCTCTTATCTGTATTTTTCCCACTGTGTCTAAGTGAGCGCTCGATGCTGTTATCAATGTATGACTCCTCTGTGATTAAATGCTATAGCTAAACATACTAGGTTTAAGTAAAGAGCATTTTACAAAAAAGACCATTGATCCATAGAACTGATAATTCGCTTATTGAGATATTTATGCCTCAACGCAATGACGATACTGGCATTCAAACTCATGTATTCTCGTTTATTTTTAATAGTGATTAGTTACGGTGAACAGGACAGTTTTGTACCTAAATCCATTACTTAAGATCGGTTTTGCATGCGCTTAGCTGGATCTTCTTTGCATATGGTTATACATAATTAAGTATCTATTAATTTGTTGAGCCATATTTTGAACTTACTTTCTGCATCTATAACGTCCATTAATCCCCGCTTTAGGCAGCGAGGGCTAAGTATGATTGAAATATTGGTTACATTAGTCATCTTAGCCATTGGTTTACTTGGCGTAGCCACTTTGCAATTCGTCGCCTCATTTAATCATGCCGATGCGTTATCTCGTTCACAAGCGGTACTTGTTGCAGGACAGGTGTCTGAGCGTTTACGTTTATCCGCGTTTCGATTGGCAGATACTGCTGGCAAAATTATTGATGAGGGCTACGTCAATAGCAATTTATACAACTTTGCTAATCTGAGTTGCAGCAGCTCGGTCAACGCTCATGCATGCTTTTGTCAGCAATTTCCTGCAACATTAGCTAACTGTCAACAAATCGATTGCACGCGCAGTCAGCTCTCAGCGTTTGATGCTTATCAACTTTCTTGTGCCAGTATTCAACACAACCCGAATATGCGTGTGTCAGTCACATGTGCGGATCAAAATACAGCCGATGCAACACCGTGCAGTGCAGGTTCTAGATATACAATAATGTTGAGTTGGCCAGCATCACACTGGCGCTTGCATACAAGCACTAATGTAAGCACTCATACAGCATGTAACCCGACAACAAATGATAATGATGATTGTGTCATAGTTGAGATGTTTTTATGAGACAAACAGGGTTTAGTTTAGTTGAAATCATGATCAGTCTTGCTCTGGGGGCAATGTTGAGTGTCACGGTGATCCAAGTCATGGTCAGTCAATCCGTTACTGATAAATTAAACCGTGCCTTGTCGAGTGTCCTAGAAAATGGTCGCTATGCTATCGTTAAATTACAACACGATATTATGTTAACCGGTCGTTATGACACACTTTCGGTGCAACTGGATCGCAGTCAAGACGTGGTTGAAGAGGCGGTATTCTTACAACATAATGCGGTGATCTTACCGAATACATTTGCTAGTAGAACCGCCTTAGGTGTGACTCAAGGAAGTCACGCCAGCAATGATCGTTTAGTGATCAGTAAAGTCGATAGTCGCGACTGCCGAGGTTACTCATTAGGGTATGCTGCAGGAGTAGAGTTTCCGGTGGTGAATGAGTATTTTATTCAAGATCGAAAGTTAAAATGTCGTGGGTTTGACTTGCGTGTATTGCGTGGGCAACAAGTTGCAACGGGCCATAATAATCACAATGCGTTTACGCTACTTGATCATGTCGAAGGATTTCAGGTGTTATATGGCTTGGCTAATCATGCCGATGATTCAGGACTAGCTCATCCTAACCGATACGTGACGGCTGATAATATCACCCAAGCAAAGCGAGTGGTTGCGATTCGTGTGGCACTGTTGATCCGCAGTGATGATGCTATCAACATCGATAATACTCGGTCATTTGTATTACTCAATGAACCGCCTGTGTTACCCAACACTTCGCATCTATACCGTCAATTTGAAGCGACGATTATGTTACGCAATATGCAATATATGACTAAACGGAATCAAGTATGAAGGATTATTTTTATAAACAGCGCGGTGTCGTCATGATCTTTGCTTTGTTGGTGTTGTTATCCGTCACTTTATTAGCAATAGCATCTGTATCTACTAGCCTAATTCAAATCAAAATGGCCAGTGCAATGGAGCAACAAACAGTAGCTTTTGATGCGGCAGAGTCTGCATTAGCTGGCGCGATGTTTGAGTCAGAGGACGAACATATATTACTCGATAGTACCTTAACCGACCCTTTATCAGAAGCTAGGCTACTCAACGCGATTGATTTAACGAGTCATGCATTAAGTTGTTTTGCAGATCAAGGTTATGTGCAACGTAACTTAACTCAAAGTGGGTTACAAAGCGGCACTAGGCACAGCACTTCAGGTAGTTACGATACCCAAGAGCAATTACGTAGTTGGTCGCGCAGTGCTTTTGTGCAAGAACACGCTTGTCGTGGTGCTTCTAGTGTCATTGGAGGCAGTAATATCAATTGTCATATTTTTATTATTCGGGGTTGTGGTCAGGTGCAAAACAGTCCATTTGCAATCGCTAATTCATTATCCGTCGCTGTGCTTGCACCCGCATCACCGCCTGAATAGGACAAAAACTAACATGTACTGTGATCATCTGTATGCCCTTTTGTTAAGCACCTTGTTGAGTAGCATTCTCAGCTTGGGGATTGGCTGGAGAGTGCATGCTGATGATTTAGATATTTACCTTGATAGTACAGTGAACATGGATACTGTCGGTTTTGTTGTCCCTAGTATTAGCGTCAATCAACTCAACCCATTAAGGCATAAAGATGAGTTGTATGTCGCATTATTTGAGCCTTCATCCGGTACGTTATGGCCTGGTAATATAAAAAAATACAAAATTAATGGGACTGAAATTTTTGATAAAAACGGCGTGCCAGCGGTGGATAGTACAACGGGTTTTTTCTATGAATACTCGCATAGTGTTTGGTCTGAACTGGTTGATGGCAATAATATCGGCAAAGGAGGGGCAGCAAGCCGCTTATCATTAGTGCGCAATGTATACACTTTTAATGCCGCCGGCAGTATTATCCAAACCGCCAACAAAGTGCATGAAAATAACATGTTAATCGATACTACTGATTTAGCCTTAACCCATTTACCTGATCCCAATAGGGTCCGAGAGTCTGTACTAAAATGGGCGCGTGGTGTCGATATGCGAGACGATGACAACGATGGCAGTCGCAGTGATGTGCGTTTGCAAATCGGCGATCCGATTCATTCGCAACCGGTGATTGTCAATTATGGAGAGAAGGACTCGGCGATATTTGTCGCGACCAATCATGGTTTTTTGCATTCTATTGATACACAAACAGGCACTGAGCACTTTGCTATTATTCCTCAAGCATTATTAGGTAATTTGTATTCGTTATATCAAGATACACCTTCGCTAAATCATATTTATGGAATAGATGGTGATTTGGTTGTGCGCAGGTATGGCGAAAAAATCTATTTGTATGTTGGTATGCGTCGCGGTGGTGCTAATTATTATGTGTTTGATGTGACCAGCAAACTCGACCCCAAATTAGTATTTAGCATTCAAGGAGGGGAGGGCGAGTATGCAAGGTTAGGCCAAACATGGTCACGCCCGACGTTGACAAAAATACGGATTGGTTCAACCGTCAAAGATATAATGATTGTCGGTGGCGGCTATGCTGATAGTCAAGACACTAACCGCGTCAGAACCGCAGATAATGTCGGCAATGCAATATATATTATTGATGCGAATACCGGGGTTAAATTATATGAAATTGCCAGTAATAACGCCGATTTGAATATTGCCAATATGAAATATTCAATTACAGGTCGTATCTCAACCATTGATCGCGATGCAGATGGTTTGGCTGATCATTTGTATGCGGCAGATCTCGGAGGGCAAGTATTTCGCTTTGATATTTACAATGGTGCAACGGGATCAGATCTAATTAAAGGGGGCCTATTTGCTGATGTTAATGGTGATACAGTGAGTACCAATCGCCGCTTTTATTATGGTCCTGATGTAACCGAAGTAGCAACAGCGGATGAGCAATATTTTGCTGTTGCACTTGGCTCAGGTTTTCGAGCTGATCCTTTAAATACGGCTATTCAAGATGGTTTTTATATGTTCAAAGATGACGGTGTGTATCTCAAAGATACTTACGGACATTTTACGTTGCCGTCTTCGCCATTGACACCTGATAGCTTATACAATGCCACTAGTCAGCAGTTGACATCGAGCGATAGCGTTGTCAAAGAGCTTGCCCAAGCTGACTTTCGAGCCAAACAAGGATGGCGTATAGATTTACAAAGTGGTGGTGAAAAAGTGCTCGCTTCACCTTTGATTGTCGATTACCAAGTGTTGTTTACCTCTTACTTACCAAAGGATGAGAGCGTGAGTCTCAGTGCTTCTACTGCCGGCAATGCACGTGCCTATTTAGTGGATTTGTTCACTGGCAATGCCGTGATGAATGCACACCAAGATAGCGTTGATAGGCATAGCGACCGTTTTGCTGAATTAAAGCAAACAGGCATTGCACCAAATCCTAAGATATTAATTGAAAATATCGTCAAGCCGGTGGTGTGTTTAGGCACTGAGTGCGCCTCTGCCGTGATTGAATATGATCACAGCGGTCAAAAAATTGCTTGTTTGGGTGATTTTGCGTGTTTAGCTCAGAATATCTATGGCCATTTTGAACGCGTTCAACCTCAATCTTGGCAAACTGAAATAGAGAGACAACCATGAACTCACCAGCGATGAACATACCAATCATGCCTATCCCAATGCCTATCCCAATGCCTATCACAATGACTAATACATCCAGGCAAAATGGGGTTACGTTGGTTGAGCTGATGATTGTCATTGCCATTGTGGGCATTATTGCCACGGTAGGATATCCAAGCTATATCAATGTCAGTCAGGCGACTTACCGCGCCGCAGCCCAAAGTGATTTAATGGCATTGGCAGGTGCACTGGAGCGTCACAAGTTAGCCAATTATACTTATCATGGGGCTGGTGCAAGCGGAGCGAATACCGGAGTGCCAGCGGTATTTGCGACCTATTCCCCTTCACAAGAAAGTGCGAGTAATAAGCGATTTGATTTAACCATTAGTAACATGAACACCAATGGCACAGCGTATACCATCACTGCCACACCGGTCACAGCTGGGGGGATGGCAGATAATGGTGTATTAGTGTATTTTAGCGACGGACGTAAGGCATGGGATAAAAACAATAATGGCAGTATCAGTGCGAGTGAATATTGTTGGCAGTGCTAGTTTAAATTATGCTGAATTGATTGACATAAGCGTTAATCGCAAGCCAGTGCAGTACCTGCGTTAGTCTCATACACTCCGTCACCATCATTATCTTTACTCATCGTTACACGACCTTGTAAACTCACAAATAACGCACGAGAAAATCGACTATCTTCGCTGGCATCACAAATCTTTATCGTGGCTGGGCTGGCACTACTTCCACTAAAAAAAAATCGAATTGGGCTAGCTGGGCCAGACATTACATTTTGTATTTCACTGGTCTCAGTGCTTAATATTAAGGGTTCGGTACTGTCTCGGATGCCATTGTCATTAATATCGGCGAAAACGATTTTGCTCGCGCGCCAATCAGAAGAGCACGTACTAAAATTACTCGCGGGGCACACCGACATCGTTTGTTTCGTCTCAAGGGCATACAACCGAGCATATTGCAACAGACTACTCGTGCGATTGAGCTCACTAATGATCCTGTTTTGAGTGAAAATATCATGTGCGCTAGGCACAACAAATGTCATGGTTAAGGCAATAATACTTAACCCTAATAACATTTCTAATAAGGTTAAACCGCGCTGACGAAATGTCATTGCTTGGTAATGGATAAAAGTGAAGTGAGTAAGCACCGAATGACCTTAAAATGGAAGATTAACGCTATATTAATAATGCAATAATCACTATTTTTAGGTATGCTAAATGCATTAAACATCTTGTTTTGTATACCTAAATTGCATTTTATTTATACACAGCAATGAAATACCCTTATTATTCTACAAGTGAAGCAAGTCAGGAACTGTCCTTTAGTTGGGATTTTACATGTGGTTTCGATTGCTACATTTTTCACCATTTGACACATTGATTCATTGTTTATGCAGAAAGGTAGGTCATGATCGCCACAATTTTAGCTGAAATGAAGGTGCTTGCGAGCATCGATCCTGAGTTTGAAGTGCAACGTCGAGTCACTTTTATCCAATCTCAAATGCAAGCTTCTGGCTGTAAAACCCTAGTGTTAGGCATTAGCGGCGGGATTGATTCCTGTGCACTTGGTCGTATCGCACAACTTGCAGTTGATAATTTAAATAGCACGACGGATTCAACCGAGTATCAGTTTATCGCAGTACGTTTACCTTACTCTACCCAAGCGGATGAGGCTGACGCACAAGATTCAATTACTTTTATTCAACCTAGTCATAGTGTGACGGTCAATATCCAACCGGCAACGGATGCATTACACCAAGAAACGATAGCGACGTTACGCGATAGCAATTTACTGCCGGATGATGCCCAACACATTGATTTTGTAAAAGGTAATGTCAAAGCCCGCGCACGAATGGTTGCCCAATATGAAATCGCAGGAATGCTTGGTGGTTTAGTTCTGGGTACCGATCATAGCGCAGAAAATATTACTGGTTTTTATACCAAATACGGTGATGGTGCTTGTGATTTAGCACCGTTATTTGGTTTAAATAAACGTCAAGTACGCCAACTAGCGGCGTATTTAGGTGCCCCTGAACAAGTGATTAGTAAACCACCTACCGCAGATTTAGAATCGCTTACTCCACAACTAGCGGATGAAGAAGCGCTAGGTTTAAGTTATGATGAGATTGATGACTTTTTAGAAGGACGCGATGTCAGCCCATCGGTCAGTGACAAATTAGTGTCCATTTATCAAAAAACACAACATAAACGAGTTCCTATTCCAACAATTTACGATAGCGAGTAAATGATGAAAAAAATCGAAGCAATTATCAAACCTTTCAAAATGGATGATGTCAGAGAGGCATTAGCTGAAGTCGGAGTCAATGGGATGACAGTGACAGAGGTTAAAGGCTTTGGTCGTCAAAAAGGTCATACTGAGCTATATCGAGGTGCGGAGTATCAAGTTGATTTTTTACCCAAAATGAAAATAGAAATAGTGCTAGCTGATGAGATCTTAGATTTGGCTGTTGAAGCCATTACGGCTGCTGCTAATACTGGCAAAATCGGCGATGGCAAGGTATTTGTCTATGCGGTTGAGCAAGCAGTTCGGATCCGGACTGGCGAGCGTGATAACGAAGCACTATAACTTGGCGTGATAACCAGGCGCTACAAGCTGGGGATTAGACCACTAGCGTATAGTAGTGTGGAGCAGAAGTGATATAAAAAAAGGTACAGTTAATGCACCTTTTTGTTATTCAACTGGCCTAGTGGCTGTGACCGCAACCGCCTTCACCGTGTGGATGCCCATGCTCGATTTCTTCAGCAGTCGCAGCGCGCACATCTAAGATTTCAACTGCAAAGGTTAAATCCATACCGGCTAATGGATGATTACCATCAACAACGACTTCATCTTCAGTTTCATCGATGATCATGACCGTTTGTTCACCATCATCGGTACTTGCACGGAAAGTCATGCCAACATTGACTTCATTATCGCCAAACATTGATTTAGGTACTTGTTGGACTAATTGTTCGTGACGGTCACCATAAGCTTCTTCAGGTGTCACTTCGATGACAAATTCATCCCCTTTCACTTTATCCATTAACGCGTTTTCAAGTCCTTGAATAAGATATTGGCTGCCTTGCAGATGGACCATAGGCTCGCCCTCTCGTGACGAATCGATTTGTGTACCATCAGTTGTTGATACTGTGTAGTGCATGGTCACAATTGAGTTGTTAACAATATTCATGAGGTTAGTTATCCTATTTAAACGTCTAAAGTATATGGCAAAGCCTGAGTGGTGGCTATTATGTCAGGTTGTGTTTTGACTCTCAAGTGACTACCCCGTTCGGTGTCATTGGGTAAGACGGCAAAAAACCATGTCTGGCCATCAATATAGCCACTATTAAGGACTATTCCTCCACGGCGCCAGTTCTCACCCACTTGAATTTCTAATGTTTCACCGGCTGCAATGTCAATATCGCCAGTAGTGGTTAAGATATAGCCAGCGCGTTTGTTTTTACCCAAGTACTTAGTCCGAGCAACGACTTCTTGCCCCATATAACAGCCTTTCTTAAAATCAATGGCGTCGATGGCTTGAAGGTTAAGCATCTGTGGAACAAATTCATTGCTTGTAGTGTCGCTAATCGCCCCAATACCGGCTTGAATATCCAAAGCATTCCAGATTGTTGCTCCATCTGGTAGCATGGTTGTAAGCACAGTTTTGTCAGTGATGATGAGATGTCGAAGCGCATTTGGGGCAGGTAAGTGGGTCGCAATATGCAACACATAACTATTGGGTGTTGTTGTGCTCGAAGCTGAATCTGGTACAAGTGTCGCTGAATATGCCGGAGATATTTCTGGTAGTTCGATAGCTAATTCGTCAAGTATCGCAGCATTGCCAGCACAACCGACGATAGACATCTGTGCTGTGGCATCAGTGATCTCTACTTTGGAGAATACTCCGTATTTTTTTAATTCAGCCAGTGCGCCTGCTAACGCGCTTTGTTGACATAATAAATACACAGCATCGTGCCATTTAAACGCTTGGAACATATTCCACATTTTGCCTTTAAAATCACAATGTGCACCAAACTGCCAGTTATTGCCGGTTAGCATCTCAACATTACAGGTCACTTGTCCTTGAATATATTTAAGGGTGTCTTCACCCGTAATTTTAATTAATCCAAGATGGGATAAATGGCCTTGCCATTGTGGGGAAAAAGCACTCATAATTTCTCCGATTACAACGTCACATCGTTGCGTTTAAGGTGGAATAATATCGTTGATGTATAGTGTGCTTGATTAGCAAAAAAAAACAAGCCACAAAAAGAATTATTCATCTAAGGTTACAAAATACTAAACAGACCTATCGGGCAACTATTCAGTGTTGCTAGTACATGCTAAACTTGCCGCATATTAAAAATTTATGTTTGCTAAAGGTTAAGTATGTTCACTGAAAAACGAATAAATCGCTTAAAATGGGCTTGTCGACGCGGTATGTTAGAGCTTGATGTATTGTTTTTGCCTTTTGTTGAAGCTGCTTTTGCGGATCTTGATGATGGGGATAAACTCACGTTTGAACGTCTATTGACGTGTGATGATCCTGATTTGTTTGCATGGTTCATGGGACATCAAGTTTGTCATGATCCTGATTTAGCTGATATGGTCAAAATGGTGTTGAATCGCGTTAAGGTTTATGGCGAATAGGACATCATCTCCAGGTTCATTATCACTTCATGATATTACTGCGAATGACGATCCTCTTGTGGGGGCAACACCCAGTTTTCGCATTGCTTTACTACAATTACAGCCCCATTGCTTATTGCGCCGCAGGCACAACGATAAAGATGGCACGTTACAACTGAAACATCGGATCCGAATTTGGCAAGATGTGCCAGTAATGATATGTGTTGATGGGCATACCAGTGAATTACTGAGTCATTCAAACCGGTTTTTTGATTGGTTAATGCTTGTTACTGCAAGCAATACCCGTTGGGTACATCGCTCTCAAGTGTCGTCGCGAAGCTTTAAACGATTATCGCGCATGATATTTTTGGCGCGCTCAGCTTAAGCCACTTACTTAAGCGCTATTTATTTAATAACAAAGGTTATGCATGCTTCAATTGTTGCTCCAAACTGGACTAAGTGCTGTCACTTCGGGACAGGCAGTCCCTGAATTACCCAATAACTGTATTACCGAAACATTTGATTTACCGGAGCAGGCTGACAATCTTTATGCTTACAATTGTTGTACCGATTGGCCTGTTGCTTTTGGTGTGGTGCATCCATGTTGGTTTGCAATGCAAGCTTTGCGCATGCAAGCTCAATTATTTACACTAAAGAACCAACCTTTTAAAGCCCTGGGGATCGTACACGTACGCAATCGCATTGAGATGTCACAATGGGCTGGCGTAAACGATACGGTTACCATTTCATGTCAATTTGGGCAAGTGTGGCTGCATAAGCGCGGTTATATGTTCAATGTGATTACCCGAGTGGATGGGTGGATTGACGGAGAAGCACAACAAATCATGCGCATTGATGGCCATTATTTGGCTCGTCAAACAGCAACAGTCGACACTGGCCTTGAAGCGTATCCTCAGGTTGAAATATTGAGTTATGCTGATGCCACGGCAATGCAAACACAATTACCTTTGCCCAGTGATCTAGGCAAAGTGTATGCTAAGATTTCTGGGGATTATAACCCGATTCATTTGTATCCGTTAACGGCTAAGTTATTTGGTTTAAAACGCCATATTGCACATGGCATGTGGACCAAAGCCAAGGTCATGAGCTCCACTGCCAGACATATCTGGGCGGAGCAGATTAGTAACGGGGAGCGCCCAGTATTTGACCATCAACTGAACATTGATGTGCAATTTATGCAAATGATCTATTTGCCAGCCAAGATTGATATCTTGGTTGATACCAACCTTGTCAGTACATCCAAGACAACCCCAAGCCAACTATTAGCACAAAGCTGGGTTACCTCGCCGACAATGAACAAGCCGTATTTGCAAATGGAGTTAACCCAGGGCTTGACTGCTGAACTGAGCACAAGCCCTAACATTGTGTAAGCCCAAGTAACGCGCAAGTCTTAGCAAAGACCCCCTTGTGTTCTATTGTTCTGGCGGTGTAATGATGGTTGGCTTCGCCACGTCAAGGAGTTGCGGATAATCAAGGTTGTAGTGTAGGCCACGAGACTCTTTGCGTTGCATGGCACAGACAATAATTAAGCGAGCGACGGTGACGAGGTTACGTAATTCCAGCAAGTTATTAGATACGCGGAAGTTTGCGTAGTAGTCATGGATCTCTTGTTGTAACAAATCTATTCGTCGTAAAGCGCGCTCAAGTCGTTTATCGGTGCGAACAATCCCAACATAATCCCACATTGATAGCCGCAGTTCATGCCAGTTATGTTGAATGATAACCTCTTCATCCGAATCACTTACGCGGCTCTCATCCCAATCACTGATTGTCTCTTGCTTTAGCGGTTGGGTTAAACGGCTTTGGATATCTTGTGCGCCGGCTCGTGCAAATACGATGCACTCGAGTAATGAATTACTCGCCATACGATTCGCACCATGTAACCCTGTGTAAGCCACTTCGCCAACCGCATATACATTATCGAGATCGGTTTTGGCATGCTGGTTTGTAACAACTCCACCACAGCTATAATGTGCTGCAGGAACCACTGGGATCGGTTGTTGGGTGATATCGATCCCCAAAGAGCGACATTTACGATAAATATTAGGAAAATGTTTAATAATAAACGCATTGGAATGATGTGTGATGTCAAGATACATACAATCTTGACCCAAACGTTTCATTTCAAAATCAATGGCACGCGCAACAATATCACGCGGAGCAAGATCCCCTCGCTCATCAAATTTGTGCATGAATGCCGTGCCATCAGCATGGACTAATTTTGCACCTTCACCGCGCAATGCTTCGGAGATTAAAAAATTCCCTGCATCGGGGTGAAATAGACACGTAGGATGAAATTGATTAAATTCCATATTGGCAACAGAACACCCAGCACGCCAAGCCATTGCAATACCATCACCACTGGACACATCCGGATTAGAGGTATATTGATAGACTTTACTTGCGCCGCCGGTGGCGAGTACGACAAATCGTGATTGAATGACATCGACGTGTTTGGTTTTACAATTATATACGTAAGCACCAAGCGCATGCTGTTGGTGTTGGTTCGATTTAATTAAATCAATCGCATTATAATCTTCAAAAATATGAATATTGGGATGTTGGAGTACGGCATCGACCAAGGTAACTTGCACAGCCGCACCGGTCGCATCAGCTGCATGTAAGATGCGTCGATGACTATGTCCACCCTCACGAGTAAGATGATACTCACTATCTTGGTTATCGTTTAATCGGTCAAATGGCATACCAAAGTCAATTAACCATTGCATCGCATCTTTGGCATTAGAAGCAGTAAAACGCACAGCGTTTTCATCACACAACCCTGCGCCTGCAATTAAGGTATCTTGGACATGGGAATCAATCGAATCATTTTCATCAAACACGGCTGCAATACCGCCTTGGGCATAACGTGTCGAGCCTTCTTGTATATTTGATTTGGATAAAACGATCACTTGGCAATGCTCCGCAAGACTCAATGCTACGCTGAGACCGGCTGCACCACTACCAATAATTAATACATCACACGCATGTTGTATTGACACGCTCTTCCCTTATATTTGGTAAACTAAATCAATAATATTGACCCATAAATACCCGTCGAAGGTAAGTTTAGGTTCACTTATACGTCAAAAAAACGAATAATAGCGAACTTTACACAAAAATGGCAGTCTAGAGAGGGCATGAAGATCGTGATTTGTTTTAGATTATCGTCTTACTTATCTATCTCACGCGTCTTTTTTTCAAATGCAAAGGAGTAGTAGCTCGAATGAGCGAGCATTTTACAGATCAACAACTTGTCGAAAAAGTACAAGCCGGTGACAAGAAAGCCTTTAATTTATTAGTGCTCAAATATCAAAACCGAGTGACCAATATTATTGCTCGATATGTCAAAAATAGTGGCGATGTACCCGATGTTGCGCAAGAAGCCTTTATCAAAGCGTACCGTGCATTACCTAATTTTCGAGGGGATAGTGCGTTCTACACATGGCTTTATCGTATTGCGGTGAACAGTGCCAAGAATTATTTAGTGTCGCAATCCCGTAAACCGCCAGCGAATGATGTTGATGCACAAGAAGCTGAGTTTTATGATGGTGCAGAAGCATTGCGCGAGATTGCATCTCCTGAAAGTAAGCTGTTAACCAAAGAAATTGAAACTGTGTTGTTGCGAGCGATTGACCGGTTACCTGACGAATTACGGATAGCGATCACCTTTCGAGAAATGGAAGGCATGAGCTACGAGGAGATTGCCGCGATTATGGAATGTCCAGTTGGTACTGTACGTTCACGAATATTTAGGGCTCGTGAATCAATTGACGCGGTAATTGCACCATTGATCCACAATAATTAATTAAATAATCGAATTCACTTTGAACTATTTGCGAGTTTAATGTACTAAAGCTACAATGACAGTATATTGCATAGCAATAATGATGGAAATAATGGCATGAGCGATAAATTAGAACAACTATCAGCATGGGTCGATGGCGAAGCCTCAACCACACAAGTTGATGATGTTAAAGTCGATGTTGTATTGCAACAAAAATGGCAAGATTATCATCTTGTTGGTGATACGCTACGCGGTGATGAAGTGCTGGTCACTGATAAGAGTTTCCTCGAAAATATCGCCGATGCGTTGGACGATGAACCAACCGTGTTAGCGCCCTCTAAAGGCAAGGTTATCCCATTATGGTCGAATGCGGTTGCATTAGCCAAACAATCATCTCAGTTCGCGGTCGCGGCCAGTGTCGCTGCGGTGATGATTTTGGGTGTGCAAAATTACAATACTGAAACGACGCAACCGTTTATGACCGCACCGACGTCAGGCCCGCAAGGTGGATTAGCTCCCGTCAGTTTAGCGCAATCACGCACTATTCAAACGCCACAACAGCAAATGAATGAACGTCAAGCGGTGTTAGAGCAACGCAAGCGTATCAATGCATTGTTAGTCGATCACCAACTGCAATTGCGCCTAAAGGCAGCTCAAACATTACCTACAGAAGCCCAAACCAAGCAGGTCAATCCTCAATAATGTGCATTCATTTATTTTTACGACAGCGACCTTCTTTTTTTGAAACGTCGCTGTTTGTCATTTTGTTCCTCTGTTTATTAACGCTCAGTGCACCAACAGCCGCACAAACTAACGATACGCCAAACGTGATGCCAGAGTCGGCCCAAATAAATCCTGCTGAGTTATTAGCGCAGATGGCTCAAGCCAGCAATACCCTCAATTACGAGAGTGCGTTGATCTTGTTTCGTCCTGGACAGGAGCCGGTTCCTTATTTATGGAAGCATGGCGTTGTCAGCAACTCCGATAGCAGCACCGTTGCAGTAGAATTACTCAGTGAGCTCAATGGTCCCAATGCCAAAATCGTGCGATTTGATAACCAAGTCAGTTATTTTAACCCAGATATGCCCGCGCATACCTTACAGCAATCGCATATTCATGGCCCATTTGCGCACAACTTAATCCGTGATCCAGCACAGATCAAAACGGCCTACGAAGTTATTCTTGTGGGAAAAAGCCGTGTTGCGGGCAATGACGCATGGCAACTACGGGTAGTCAGTCGAGATAGTAGCCGTTACAACTACACGCTGTGGATTGATACCGAGTCTTTACTCCCGCTAAAGCTCAATACCGTCAATCTAAAAGGGGAGTTGATCGAGCAAGTACAAGCAACTAACCTTGTCATTACCGACTCCCCCAATGCCAGTTTTACGCAATTAATGAACAGTGACATGCCAGATATCATGCATATCAACCCACCTAAAGCGTTTGAACTTAACTGGAATATAAGTCGTTTACCTATCGGCATGGTGAAAGTGAAACGTGATATTCACCGCTTATCGATTACTGGTGATGTGGTTGAGTATGCTTTGCTGTCTGATGGAATGGTCGATGTGTCAGTTTACTTACAAAAAGCCGTCGTAGCACAAGCTGAAGATGTGTTATTTGTGAAAGATGCGACGACCTTTTTATCGCGGGTTAATGATGGTTTACAGGTAAGTATTGTCGGTAAGTTGCCACCAGCAACCGCGCAACGTATTATGCAAATGATAGAGTCGGTTCCAGCCCAAAACGTGAGTGCGACTTCTGCAACTGAGTCCAAACGTGACCCAAACACTCCCTAGGTGATAAAGGCGACATAGCAATGCTTATCGAACAAGGCGTGATAACCCACATTGAACAATCTGAGCCTGGCGCACTGAACGAAACGATCATTGGTGTCAGCACAGCCATCAAGACAACCTGTGGTAGCTGTCAAGCTGAAGCGAATTGCTCTACCAGCGTCGTCGCAACGTTTTTTACGCCCCAGCCCGAAACCTTCCTATTTCGTGTTAATGAAGAGGTATGTGTTGGGCAAAAAGTAGAGTTGGGCATGAGTGAATCACGCCTAGTGCATGCCTCATTCATGCTGTATTTACTGCCAATTATCATTTTTGTGGCCACGACAATGCTCATGAGTCACATCTTTAATAATGGGCTGTTAGGTCATGAATTAGTGGCGTTTACTGTTGCTTTACTGGTCACCTTTATCACCTTTATACTAATATCATCTTGGCTTAAACGTGATAACGCCCAGTACACTCCCAAGCTTTGTCGGATTATACCGATGCCAATTTCGTCGGACATCTCTGTCATCGACCTCAGTTAAGTCACAGTTAAGTGTCGCTATAACGCTACATTCAATCTGTGATTTATTGACTATTGTTAGCATTTAGCTGCAGTTCAAGGTAAAATCGAGTTATTAATGGTCAAGTGACTCAAATGCTTGATTTAGTTTTTTTAACTTAGGTATATAGCCCGTTTATGCAACATAAAAACATTCGTAATTTCTCGATTATTGCCCACATTGACCACGGTAAATCAACCTTATCTGACCGTTTAATTCAGCAGTGTGGCGGTCTAACTGATCGTGAAATGGCTGCACAAGTCCTCGACTCTATGGATTTAGAAAAAGAACGTGGGATCACCATTAAGGCACAAAGTGTCACACTGAATTATAAAGCCAATGACGGTGAAGTGTATCAACTTAACTTTATCGACACTCCTGGTCACGTTGATTTTACTTATGAGGTATCCCGTTCATTAGCCGCTTGTGAAGGTGCGTTACTGGTAGTGGATGCTGGGCAAGGCGTTGAAGCACAGACCTTAGCCAATTGTTATACCGCGATTGATTTGGAGATGGAAGTGGTCCCGATTTTGAACAAAATCGATTTACCACAAGCAGATCCGATGCGTGTAGCTGAAGAGATTGAAGACATTGTTGGCATTGATGCGGTGGATGCCGTGCAATGCTCTGCCAAAACGGGTATTGGTATCGATCTAGTTCTTGAAGAGATTGTCGCGCGTATTCCCCCACCAGAAGGGGATCCGGATGCGCCGCTAAAAGCATTAATTATCGATAGTTGGTTTGATAACTATCAAGGTGTTGTGTCGTTAGTGCGCGTCATTGATGGTAAGTTGAATAGCAAAGACAAGATCAAAATCATGTCTAACGGTCAGGTGCATCAGGTAGATAAAGTCGGTATATTCACACCTAAGGCAACTAATACCGGTACACTATCAAGCGGTGAAGTGGGTTTTATCATCGCTGGCATTAAAGAAATACATGGTGCGCCAGTAGGGGATACCATTACTCTAGCGAATAACCCGGCGACCGGAGTTTTGCCCGGCTTTAAAAAAGTAAAACCACAAGTATACGCAGGTTTGTTCCCGGTTAGTTCCGATGAATATGAAGATTTTCGTGATGCATTGGCTAAATTAAGCCTCAATGACGCGTCATTATTTTATGAGCCGGAAAGTTCATCTGCACTTGGTTTTGGTTTCCGTATTGGCTTTTTAGGCATGCTCCACATGGAGATTATCCAAGAACGCTTAGAACGTGAATATAATTTGGATTTGATCACCACAGCACCCACCGTGGTGTATGAAGTTGTGACCACCAAAGGCGAGACGATGTTGGTGGATAATCCGTCCAAGTTACCACCGGTAAATGATATCGAACAGATACGTGAACCGATTGTTGAAGCGAATATTTTGGTGCCATCAGAGTATTTAGGTAATGTCATTACCTTGTGTATCGAAAAACGCGGTGTGCAAACCACCATGGCATATCATGGTAAACAAGTTGCGGTGACCTATGAGTTGCCGATGGCCGAAGTGGTATTGGATTTCTTTGATCGACTAAAATCGACTTCACGTGGCTTTGCCTCGTTGGATTATAACTTCAAAAAGTTCAACCATGCAGATATGTGCCGTTTAGATATTTTGATTAATGGTGAGCGAGTTGATGCGCTGGCACTGATTACTCACAAAGACAATTGCCAAACACGTGGCCGTCAGTTAGTGGATAAGTTACGCGAGTTAATCCCACGGCAGATGTTTGATATTGCAATACAAGCTACGATTGGATCGCATGTTGTGGCCCGAAGTACCGTCAAACAACTTCGTAAAAACGTGATTGCAAAATGTTATGGCGGTGATATTAGCCGTAAGAAAAAATTACTCCAAAAACAAAAAGACGGTAAGAAGCGAATGAAACAAGTCGGTAATGTTGAATTACCACAAGACGCATTCTTAGCTGTATTAAAGGTAGGTAAATAATGGCCCAAATGTTTTCGATATTCTTAGTCTTGTTAACCTTGATAACAGGACTAATTTGGCTGGTTGACTCATTGGTGTTTGCACCTAAACGTCGGGAGCGCGCAGCACTAGCTGCTGGAGTATCGAATATTGATGGGTTTGAACCACCATTACCCTATGCCGTCGATACCGCTAAACAAATCTTCCCGATTATTGCTTTTGTGATGGTCATGCGGTCATTTATTTATGAACCGTTTCAAATACCATCTGGTTCAATGATGCCGACATTGTTGGTGGGTGATTTTATCTTGGTCGAGAAATTTACCTACGGTTTACGCGATCCGATTACTCGAACCAAATTTTGGGATGTTGGTGAGCCTGAGCGGGGTGATATCGTGGTATTCAAATACCCACCTGACCCAGAATTGGATTTTATTAAACGTGTGGTTGGTTTACCGGGTGATCGCGTCTTTTACCGTGCTAAGCAGATTACGGTTGTGCCAGCCTGTCCAACGGGACAAGATTGTGCCAAACCGTATTTGGTTGAGTTAAGTCAACAACACACCAGCGAGTTTGCCCAGAATCTAGTACCACTAAATCAATATACCGAGACCCTTGGTAGCGACTCTCATGAGATACTGCAACATCCTGTATTATCAGCAAGTGCATCGCAGTTCTACCGTCAACCAGGCACAGCTATGGACGAATGGATTGTGCCGCAAGGCGAATATTTTGTGTTAGGTGATAACCGAGATAATAGTCGCGATAGCCGTTTTTGGGGATTTGTGAGCGAAGAGCATTTAGTTGGTAAAGCGGTGGCTATTTGGGTGTCGTTTGAATTTGAGCGCGCTACGGATAGTTTATTACCACAATGGATCCCATCCGGTATTCGCTTTGAACGAACCGGTGGGTTGCGATGAGTAAGGCTAAACATTCAGAATCTAGCCGTTCCATAGCAAAAAATCCAGGCCTGAATGAATGGGCTGATCTGCAGCGCTTGATTAAGTATCAATTTAACGATTTGAGTCTTTTACAGCAAGCCCTTACGCATAAATCTGCGCACAACAAGCATAACGAGCGTTTAGAGTTTTTGGGCGATGCCATCTTAGGCGCTATCATTGCTGATTATTTGTATACGCGTTTTCCAGAGTCTCCAGAAGGCAAATTAACACGCATGCGTTCGGCCGTAGTTAAAGGGGACACGTTAGCTGAGATCGCACTTAAACAAGGGCTTGGTGAATATATCAAGCTGGGCCCCGGTGAGTTAAAAAGCGGTGGTAAGCGCAGGTCTTCAATCTTGGCCGATTCTGTTGAAGCAATAATCGGTGCGATATATTTGGATGCAGGACAGCAACAATGCGTTGATTTTATTCATGATTGGTTTAGCGAACACATGCAACGCCTTGACCCTGAGTATCATCCAAAAGATGCCAAGACTCGCTTACAAGAATATCTCCAAGCATATTCGCATGACTTACCTTTATATGAAGTGGTTGCAGTAACGGGCAAGGATCATAACCAAACATTTACTGTCAGCTGTACGACCTCTTTATTAGAGCAGAGTGTCACCGCCGATGGTCCGAGCCGAAAGCGAGCAGAGCAGTTAGCGGCCCAATATACTTTAGAGAAAATACACGCATGAGCGATAACAACGACCTGATAACTCAATGTGGCATGATTGCCATAGTAGGAAGGCCTAATGTTGGCAAATCAACGATTTTGAATCGCTTGGTGGGCCAAAAAGTCAGTATCACTTCACGTAAACCTCAAACGACCCGTCACCGCATCATGGGTATTGATACTGAAGAGAATAAACAAGCCGTGTACGTCGATACGCCTGGTCTTCACAGTGAAGAAAAACGGGCGATTAACCGTTACATGAACAGAGCTGCGTCGAGTACTTTAGGCGAAGTGTCCTTAGTTTTATTTGTTATTGAAGGCACACGTTTTAATGCTGATGATGCAATGGTCCTGCAAAAAATCAAAGCCTCAGGATTACCTTGTTGGGCGATTGTGAATAAATCCGATTGTGTCGAGGATCGTACTGAGTTGTTGGCACATCTTAAATGGCTCAATGAGCAACATGATTTTGTGCATGTGATGCCGGTTTCAGCCAAGTTAGGTAAATACTTACCTGAGTTACGCGAAATGGTCATGGGACAATTGCCGGAGAGTGAATTTTATTTCCCCGAAGAATACATTACTGATCGTTCCAGTCGCTTTATGGCTGCCGAGGTTATTCGTGAAAAATTAATGCGCTATACCGGAGATGAATTACCGTATTCTGTGACGGTAGAGATTGAACAATTCAAAATGACTGAAAACGGTATCTATCGAATTAATGGCTTGATATTAGTTGAACGAGAAACACAAAAACGCATGATTATTGGCAAACAAGGCAGCCATCTTAAAACGATAGGGACTGATGCCCGACGCGATTTAGAACAGCTATTTGATAACAAAGTATTCTTAGAATTGTGGGTCAAAGTAAAATCAGGTTGGGCTGATGATGAACGTGCTTTACGCAGCCTAGGTTACGGCGAACATTAAAGAATAAGAGAAGTAGCATGAGTAAATTTAATCAATATCGCCGAGAATATACTTTGGGATCATTGGAAGAAGGGGACTTAAACCCTGATCCAATGGCGTTATTTAAAGAGTGGTTAGATGTCGCAGTTGCCGCTGAAATCCCTGATCCTAATGCAATGACTATCGCCACAGTCAACGCCAAAGGCCAGCCTTCACAGCGGATTGTTCTACTTAAAGATCTACACGCTGATGGGTTTGTTTTTTATACCAATTTAGGATCAAGAAAAGCGCAAGAGCTAGCGCACAATCCTCATATTTCATTACATTTTCCATGGCACATGTTAGAACGTCAAGTGCGTGTTTGCGGAACCGCACAGCCACTAAGTCGCAGCGCTGTCGCGAAATACTTTTTTTCTCGGCCCAAAGACTCACAGCTTGGTGCCATTGTGTCTAAACAGAGCCAACCGGTGTCGTCTCGACAAATGTTGTTGACTCAATTTGCGCAGTTACAACAAAAATACGCTAATGGCGAGATCCCTTTGCCTGATTTTTGGGGTGGATTTTTGGTTAAACCTGAACAGATTGAATTTTGGCAAGGGGGCGAGCATCGCCTGCATGACCGTTTTGAATATACCAAACAAGCTGATACAACATGGCATATTCAACGTCTTAACCCATGATTGATAGTCATTGTCATCTCGATTTAGCTTGTTTTGCCAATGACATTGATGCTGTTCTGCACCGCGCTCAAGCAAACGGCATTCAACAATGTATTATTCCTGGAATTGATCCCACGCATTGGCCGATTGCCGAACAACTGGCACAACGTTTTTGTGGTGTGCATTTTACCTTAGGTCATCATCCTTTCTTTTATCCCAAAGCATTACAACATGAGCAGATTGACGGATTAATGACGAAGCTGCGCAGCCAGCTAATGCGTGTGCTTGGTAATAAGGGCTGCATCGGGATCGGAGAGATCGGTATTGATCGCACATTAGATACGCCAATCGATATACAAATAGCGATGTTTGATGCGCAACTCAAGTTAGCTCAAGAGGCGCACCTACCAGTGATCATTCACCACCGTAAATCCCATGATTTGATTATTGGTCGTATTCGGCATACGGGCTTTACTCAAGGGGGCGTGATCCATGCTTTTTCTGGGAATGCACAGATTGCACAGGAATATGTCGATAGTGGTTTTTGTTTGGGGGTAGGCGGAACGATCACCTACCCAAGAGGACATAAAACATTAACAAGTATTATGCATGTTGGTCTAGCGCATTGTGTATTAGAAACCGATGCCCCCGATATGCCAATGTCTGGCCGGCAAGGTCAACGCAATGAACCGGCTTATTTAACTGATGTTGTACAGGTTTTGTCGCAGGCATTTAAGCAAGATAGCCATAGCATTGCGACCATGACGAGCCATAATGTGCAGCGTACGTTTGCGTTATTGAGTAAAAGCGCGACGGGCTTTACGGTAATATAAACGGACCAAAAAACCGCCCACGATAATGCCTAAGAGCAATGTTAGCACAAACATGCCTTGTTGTTGTTTGTGTAATTGCACTTGCTGATTAGCCATGATGTCATCATCAACCACAAACCGAATATATCCTGTGGTGACATCATCGACCTTAATCGGTGCGACAAAAACAGAATAATCGATTGGGTGTTCATCAACAAATGTCACAATATTGTCGACTTGACCGACGTTACCTAATTCAACACCAAAGCGATTAAAGACCGCAATGCCGCGAAAGTGCCCCAACGTTAGATAGATAGACAACGTATTATCAAGTTGCTCACGAAAGTCAGGTTGTTCAGATATCAAGGTCTGGTTCAGCCAAGGGGTTAGACTACCCGCAGCGATAGTACTGAGGCGCTGACCTAATTGTTGAGTGTAATCATTATAATAGACAGCCGTTGTTTGTTGCTGTAATTGCCATACCCAAGCAATAATGATCAAACTTGATACGATAAAGAGTGTTCTGAATAGATACCTAGTCATGTGCAATGCTTTGAATTGTTGATACACTACTCACAGTAAAGCAATGCAGTGATGTTGCCAAGTTTTTTTACGTATTTAGGATTGTGTTATGTCTCAGGTTTTTTCAGATTCAAGTCTCTATTCTCATCAGGCATTGTTACAGTATTTGTCCATTTATCCGCATCAGCATTACCAGGCGAGTGAGCAGGCTTGGTATAGTCTTGATGCTGAGTTTGCTATTGCCGATGATCAGTATGTATTGACGATTTCAGCACAACATTTAAATGCGTATTTGCTGCAAGCTATCCTCAATCAATTCCCTCAAGCCATCACGCATCAATCCATTCGTTTACACCCACTCTCAGATGCGTTTAGTGCGACTGTGGTACAAATTTGTGTCAGCGAGCCATTGGATAATACTTGGTTAGCTCAGATTGCTGAGCAATACAATGTGGACGTATTTTGTATCAATAATGCACCGCAGTTGTCATCACCGGGGTTGATTGTCATGGATATGGATTCGACTGTGATCCAGATTGAGTGTATTGATGAGATTGCAAAATTGTGTGGCAAAGGTGAAGAAGTCAGCGAAGTGACAGAGCTGGCGATGTCTGGGCAGCTTGATTTTGCGCAAAGTCTACAACAACGTGTTGCAGTGCTTGACGGTATTGATGTGCAGTTATTACAAGCCATCCGCGATAGTATTCCGCTAATGCCAGGCGTGCATGCATTATTACAGACATTGCAAGGTAACGGTTGGAAAACAGTGATTGCTTCGGGTGGCTTTACGTATTTTGCGCATTATTTGCAACATCGATTAGGTTTAGATGCCGCTTTTGCTAATGAGCTAGAAGTGCTAGATGGACATTTAACCGGGGTTGTACTCGGTGCAATTGTCGATGCGCAAGCCAAAGCCGATACAGTGACTCGTATCGCACAGCAGCATGCTATCCCATTGCGCCAGACCATTGCCTTAGGCGATGGTGCTAATGATTTGCTGATGATGGGCCAAGCTGGTCTAGGCATGGCATTTCATGCTAAACCTGTCGTCCAAGCCCAAGCCGATGCTGCGATCCGTTTTGGTGGATTAGAGCAGACCCTCTACGCATTGGTCTAGTGGTAATGCTTCAGTGCTATCAAGATGATGATTGGCGCTGATTGCATCCCAAGTATAGCCATGGCGATACATCACTTCATCAGTGATGTCCAAAATGTAGCCAAAACCTTGGATTGTATTAAGGGTATTCAATACTTTTTCTGCTTTATAATTAGCGTGTGCTTGCAAATAATCTAATTCAGTTTTTAACGTGTCTAGTTCTATGGTTACGGTGTCTTTTAAGATTAATCGAATAGCGACAAATTCCCCATTATCCAATGCATGCTCGATAAATTGGTGGCGTTGTCCAATGGACGAAAACTGCTGATTTATAAAGGGTAAAATCATGTCATTGATGTGTGTTTCGTGCGGACGATAGCGAATGAATATTTCATACTCTTGCATTCCTACGCCACTTTTGAGCTGGGCCAGACACCGACGAATAAACGGGGAGGGTTGATCTCGGTCACGATACAAGAACTCCAAATTAAAATGCCCTTCAATTGCAAAGCGGGACAACATACTTTTTAAGCGTCCATCTCCTTGATTATAGATCGAAAATTCAGGGGTAAATAACTCAGTACGTTGATTAATAAAAAACGCAATGTTCATAGCATTCTTAGCGTAAATACAGCGCAATGCATGCGCGAGCCCTGGCGTTTCTTCGGCTAAATGGTCGGCTTTTAATTTTTCACGATTATTGGTGATAAGACTGACAAAAAACGGGTTATCGGTATGTTCACTTAATCGACTACTAAAGCGTAAATGCAAAATATGACGATTAGCATGCACTTTGACAATGTCATATCGAAGCGCCGACAAATCATATTGTTTAGTCATTGATTGTAATCGTGGAAAATCCAATGTGACCGAGGCTGTCGCCGGATTATCTTCTACTTTGGCCGGAATACCTTGTTCCAATTCAATGCGTAAACCACTACCAGATATATCTTCGGTTACCCCTTTAATCGTTATCCCAGCAATGGTTAGGTTGACACTGGTACGTAGGTAATAGCGGGTTTCTTTGCGGATATCCGCGTATTTATAGCGACGAACATTGATAGGGTGCGGCAATTGATTATGCGGATGCGCAAAATGATATAACTGCGTTATTTTGGATTTATCTAATTTGATTTGTTGATATGTCTGCATGGCAATCGAATCTGTAATATCAGATATCAGCACGATATAGCGTAAATCAATTAACTGGCGCATCAACCTTGCTGATGGAGGGGTGTTATCGGTTTTGGCATCTTTATGGCTGTCATTTGAGATCGACAACGGCGTGTATGCTTGAGTCGGTGACATATCGCTCAGCTGAAGCTTAAACACACGCCAACTGGCTTTATGAGCGCCATAACTCAACAATACCGGCTTAATACTCGCCATATTGTCTAGTTCATGTTGACTTGCAGAATAAAAATACACTTTGTCTTGCTGCACGTGTGTAAACGCATACACGAATATTTCACGCTGATGGCATGGTTTTGCGACCAACTCACAAATCCGTGCATGACTCACCAAATCACCAATCCGCTGTTGATGTTGTTCATCCTGCCAATACGCTAATATGGCATCGTTACCTGAATTACTCATTGCAAATGTCGGCTGCAATGTTGGGGGAGCGGTGTGGTTATGCTGGCTAATAAATACCGGTAAAGAGGGAAAACGGGGCGTAAAGTATTGTTCGCAGACTTTGTTTTCAATCGCGTTTATGGTGTTTTCTAGATTGATTTTGTAGCGATACTTATTGCCGCGAATAAAATGACTAAGAAACTCGGTGACTGCTGAGTCATGTTGCATATCATCACGATGCAAAAATAGGCGCATCTCGTCACCGTAATGATCAATCCGCACCACATCATAATCAATAGTGGTGTTGACAATAAAACTGTATTCGTTAGCCAGACCTGACAGCACCACGACGACTTTATCACCGGGTGCAACATCAATCGGCTTATCGGACTTAACTTGCAGTCCCATAATCGATAAATCAACGGTTTTTAAATGGTGTTTTTGTTCTTGTTCGGTGTACAGTAGAATATTAATCGAAAAATGCATACGCTCAGAACTGCGTTGCGGGTAATTAAAAAACGTCAACGTGGGTGAGGTGAAATTATGCGTTTGCGTTGCATCAGCAGCCCCAGTCACCATTTCATGTTGTAACTGGGTAAGCGCTTCAAATACCCCAAGGGTGTAACGACCGTAGCGCTTAATTTCGTATTCAAAGCGTTCTACTCCTAAAGGGGTTAAATAATGTTTCAGTGGTCCATAACCATATTGCTGGCAGGTATCAGGCGCAACACAACGCATGTCGATTATTTGTGCGACAGGTTGCTGTAAACGGGTAATCTCTTGCCGGACTAACTGTTGCTCATTGACGGCTAAACCTTCAACTAAAGGGTGTTTAAAGGCTGCGTCTGGGTTGGTTTGTAGTGCATCTAGCACTACATCTACCGCTTTTATATGATCAGGTAACGCTAGAGACATGGGCGTGATAATCCAGAAGTATTAATAGTGTCGTTATAGGCTTATGTGTAAACTATATCGGCGTATTGCAATGATAGTTAAGGACTGAATTGATGGCGAAGAATGATAAAACTGCGTTTGTTTGCACTGATTGTGGTGATAGCGCCCCACGTTGGCAGGGACAATGTCGTTGTGGTGCATGGAATACCATGCAGGAGATCAAAGTATCGGCACAAAAAACAGCAGCTAGGGCTCCAAGTAAGGTGGCTGGATATGCAGGGTTAAGCCAAGGTGGTTCCAAAAAAATCAATGACATTGCCGCCACAGAAACAGAAAAATCAGCGACCGGTATTGGTGAATTAGACCGTGTACTGAGTGGCGGTATTACTATCGGTTCAGTCAATATCATCTCTGGTGACCCTGGGGCGGGTAAAACCACGTTGCTATCTGATTTGGTTGCACGTATGTCAATGCGCATGCAATCGCTGTATTGCACCGCAGAGGAATCGTTGTCGCAGTTTAAAAATCGGGTTAATCGACTCAAGCTAGACTACAACGAAGATCAACTGTTCTTACTTTCCGAAACTAGCGTCGAGGCGATCATCGAAGAATTACACACGCACCAAATTAAATTTGCTGTTATTGATTCAATTCAAGCTGTGGTGACCGACAACGCCAATGGTAGTCCAGGCTCCCCATCTCAGGTAAAAAGCGCAGCACAAGCCTTAACGCAATATTGTAAACAAAATGATGTGACGATGTTTATCATCGCTCACGTGAACAAAAATAACGAAATTGCAGGGCCACAAACACTCGTGCACATTGTTGATGCCTTGTTGCACATTGATACCAACGATGGCCAAATTCGTACCTTGAGAGCCAACAAAAACCGCTTTGGTGACATAGATACGGTGGGTATTTTTAGAATGACCGAGCGCGGGATGCTCAGTGTTGATAATCCCAGTGAGATATTTTTGTCGGGATCATCAACGCAATCACCTGGTGCTGCAATCACTTGTATCCGTAAAGGTAACCGCAATTTATTATTAGAAATTCAGTGTCTCACTACTGATACAGAAGCGGAATATCCGCAACGGGTATGTGTGGGGTTGAACATGAACCGGATCAAAATGCTCACCGGGGTATTGCGTAAACACACCAAGACGAAGATTTTTCATGATACGTTTTTTAATATTGTTGGTGGATTAAAAATTGATGAATCAGAAACCTGTATCGATTTAGCATTGGTCGCCGCGTTATTGAGTTCGTTACATGAATTTGTCGTTCCACGCACCAGTTGCATCATGGGAGAGTTGAGCCTGAATGGCGATATACGGCCGATTGATAGTGGTGTGCCTCGGGTGAAGGAGGCAGCACAGCACGGCTTTACTGAGATTTATATTCCTTTCCGTAATTACCATAAATCGATGGAAGGACTCGGTGCCAAAATATTTCCAGTCAAAACCATCCATGAACTGCTAGAGTTAATCAAGTAACGGATCCTATCTGTGATCCTAGTAATCTAGATAACACAAGGAAGAGAACAATGAATGTAGTCGGATGGTTTGAAATTTATGTGAATGATATGCAACGGGCTAAAGCGTTTTATCAAACGGTATTGCAGCTTGAGTTAACCAAAAACGACATGCCCGAATTTGATATGCAAATGTTTCCCTCAGATGAGAGCTATGGTGCCGCTGGAGCACTCATATACAGCGCAGATGTCAAAGCCGGTGGTAACTCAACGGTGGTGTATTTTAACTGTACTGATTGCGCAGTTGAAGAAAGTCGTGTGGTTGCAGCCGGTGGCAGTGTCATGCAAGCTAAATTTAGTATCGGTGAGCATGGCAATATTAGTTTGGTGCATGATACTGAAGGTAATCTGATTGGGCTGCATTCGATGATGTAAAGTTTATCATCTTTAGACAATGACTTTACAAAAACAAAAAGGCCTCAATAAAGAGGCCTAGTAAATTAAGTGAATATTAGCTGTTATTTACTAATTTTCTTATATTTTAAGCGATGTGGTTCAACAATATCTGAACCAAACGTCGCTTTTAACCATTCCTCGTAATCGGTAAAGTTACCTTCGTAGAAGTTAATTTTGCCATCATCACGATAATCCAATATATGCGTTGCAACTCTATCTAGGAACCAACGGTCATGCGATATCACCATGGCACAACCAGGAAACTCCAATAAGGCATTTTCTAGGGCACGCAAGGTTTCAACATCCAAATCATTGGTGGGCTCATCGAGTAATAGTACGTTACCGCCGGCTTTGAGTAACTTCGCTAAATGTACACGGTTACGTTCACCACCCGATAAATCTTTGATGAATTTTTGCTGATCATTGCCTTTAAAATTAAAGCGTGAGCAATAAGCGCGCGAATTAATTTCAAAATTACCGATTTTTACAATATCTTGTTCGTCAGAGACTTCTTTCCACACAGTGTTGTTTTCGTTCATGTGGTCACGGAACTGATCCACTGAGGCAATCTGTACTGTTTCACCCAATGTAATAGTGCCTGCGTCAGCTTGCTCTTCACCAGTAAGGAGTTTAAACAGGGTTGATTTACCCGCACCGTTAGGACCAATGATCCCGACAATCGCGCCTTTAGGGATAGTAAACGTCAGATCATCAATCAATACTCGGTCATCATAGGCTTTGCACAAGCCTTGTACTTCGATGACTTTGTCACCTAAGCGCTCACCCGGTGGAATAAACAATTCATTGGTTTCGTTACGACGTTGATAATCACTGGTGTTTAGCTCTTCAAAACGCGCCATACGGGCTTTGGATTTGCTACCACGGCCTTTAGGATTGGTTCGAACCCATTCGAGTTCTTGTTGAATCGACTTTTGCCGCGCGTTTTCACTGCGTTCTTCCAGTTGCAGACGTGCATCTTTTTGCTCTAACCACGACGAATAATTTCCTTCCCATGGGATCCCCATACCGCGATCCAGCTCGAGGATCCAGCCTGCGACATTATCTAGAAAATACCGATCGTGGGTAATGGCAACAACGGTGCCTTCATAGTCATGCAAAAAGCGCTCTAACCATGCTACGGACTCTGCATCCAAGTGGTTAGTTGGCTCATCGAGCAATAGCATATCGGGTTTTTCGAGTAGCAGCTTACATAATGCGACTCGGCGCCGTTCACCCCCTGACAATTTGCTGACATCAGCTTCCCAAGGTGGCAGGCGCAATGCATCGGCAGCACGTTCCAGTGCATTATCAAGATTATGTCCATCTTTGGTTTGAATAATCGCTTCTAGCTCGCCTTGTTCTTTGGCTAAAGCATCAAAATCTGCGTCTTCTTCGGCATATGCAGCATACACCTCATCTAGACGGGACAGTGCATGCGCCACATCAGCAACGGCAAGCTCAATATTGCCGCGCACGTTTAAGCTTTCATCAAGCTGCGGCTCTTGTGGCAAATAGCCGACTTTGATCCCAGGTAGGGGACGGGCTTCACCTTCAATTTCGTTATCAACACCAGCCATGATGCGCAATAAAGTAGATTTACCAGAACCATTGAGACCCAATACGCCGATTTTGGCGCCAGGAAAAAAACTCAACGAGATATCTTTAAGAATAAAACGATTAGGTGGGACGATTTTGCCCACACGGTGCATTGAATAAACAAATTGAGCCATAAACATGCCTTATTAATAATAATTTACCCTATTGTAATAGATATTATGGGGTAACTACTAGATAAGTGTGTCGCTTTTTAATAGCATGTCACTTTTATTGCATTGTTTAGGCTTATTTTATGATTTCTGTTTCCCTCGCGTCGCTGGCTCAACATATCAATGCGACGATTGCCTCACCGACTCCATCTTTGCTTGCTGAGGCTGAGCATATGCAGATTACCCGTGTCGCACCGCTGGATAAATCTCAAGCGGGAGATGTGGCTTTTTTGAATGACAAAAAATACCTTAAGAGCTTAGCTTCTGCTCAAGCAAGTGCGGTGATATTAACTGAAAAACTCGCGCAAGATTATGCAGGGGTTGCGTTAATCGTTGAAGATGCTTATGTTGGCTTTGCTTTAGCCGCGCAGCTATTAGACCCGACACCCAAGCCACACTACGCCATTCATCCTAGTGCGTATGTTGATCCTACCGCCGTATTAGGGGAGCAGGTCAGTATCGGACCCAATGCGGTGATTGAAGCTGGGGTAGTATTGGGTGATGACGTATCGATTGGTGCAGGGGCGGTGATCCGCGTGAATGCCCAAATAGGCGCACACAGTATTATTCATCCAAATGCCACGATTTATCATAGTTGTGAACTGGGTCAACACGTCGTCATTCACAGTAATACTGTGATTGGCAGTGATGGTTATGGCTATGCGCCGAGTGGCGGTAAATGGATCACGATCCCGCAAACGGGCAAAGTGATCATTGGCGATTTTACAGAAATAGGCGCTAGCACGACGATTGATCGCGGTGCATTAGAAGACACAGTGATTGGTCAGCATGTGATTATCGATAATCAGGTGCATATTGCGCATAATGTCGTGATTGGTGATGGTGCGTGTTTATGTGGTGGCACGATGATGGCTGGTAGCGTGAATATCGGTAAAAATGTGATCATTGCAGGTACTGTGGCGATTAATGGGCACATTACGATTTGTGATAATGTACAAATAACCGGCAATACTATGGTCACCAGTGATATTCGCGAACCGGGTGTGTATTCATCAGGAATGCCGCATTCTCCGTATAGTGAATGGCGTCGAAACTCGATCCGAATCAAACAACTAGACAGTGTTTTTAAGCGCGTCAAAACACTGGAAACTCAAGTGCACAAACTAGCCCCTTAATTTAAGTGGCTAAAACACAATATGTAGTGGTTTTTTGTTCAATTATTGACTAAAATGCCACCTCGAAATTTATTTTAACCTTTCCCCATAGGTGTAATCAATGCTAGAACGCAACATGAATATTGCTGATTTTGATCCCGAGTTAGCTAACGCAATTAATCTTGAGAATCAACGTCAAGAGCATCATATTGAGCTTATTGCTTCTGAAAACTACTGTTCACCACGCGTCCTCGAAGCGCAAGGTTCACAGCTTACCAATAAATATGCGGAAGGGTATCCAGGCAAACGTTATTACGGCGGTTGTGAGTATGTTGATGTGGTTGAGAATTTAGCCATTGACCGCGCCAAAGAATTGTTTGGTGCCGATTACGCAAACGTTCAGCCACATGCTGGTTCACAAGCAAATACTGCCGTATTTGGTGCGTTACTGAACGCCGGTGATACCGTATTAGGAATGAGCTTGGCACACGGTGGTCATTTGACCCATGGTTCACATGTTAATTTCTCTGGTAAAATCTACAATGCGATTCAATACGGCATTGATGAATCTACCGGTATTATTGATTATGCACAAATTGAAGCACTGGCTTTAGAGCACAAACCTAAAATGCTAATTGGTGGGTTCTCTGCTTACTCAGGTATCATTGATTGGGCTAAATTCCGTGAGATTGCGGACAAAGTCGGTGCCTATCTATTAGTCGACATGGCGCATGTTGCCGGTCTAGTTGCGGCGGGTGTTTATCCTAGTCCGCTCCCTCATGCTCACGTTGTCACTACAACAACTCACAAGACATTAGCGGGTCCACGTAGTGGCTTGATTTTATCTGCATGCGGTGATGAAGACATCTACAAAAAACTAAACAGCTCTGTATTTCCTGGTAATCAAGGCGGTCCATTATGCCATGTGATTGCAGCTAAAGCGGTTGCGTTTAAAGAAGCCTTACAACCAGAATTTAAGACATACCAGGCTCAAGTTGTTAAAAATGCGAAAGCCATGGTTGCAGTAATGCAACAACGTGGATTCAAAATCGTTTCTAACGGCACTGAAAATCACTTATTTTTGTTAGACCTTATCGACAAAGATATTACAGGGAAAGATGCGGATGCCGCGTTAGGCTCAGCTAACATTACTGTTAACAAAAACTCGGTCCCTAACGATCCGCGCTCACCATTTGTTACCAGTGGATTACGCATCGGTACCCCTGCGATTACTCGCCGAGGTTTTCAAGAAGCACAGGCTGAGCAAGTGGCTACTTGGATATGTGATATCTTGGACAACATGGGGGATGACAGTGTTATCGCTCGCGTTAAACAAGAAGCCATTGCCTTGTGTGAGTTACACCCTGTATACGGTTAGTTTATTGGCTAAGCCGAGTGCTTAGTTGAGTATGCATTTTGATGATTAACCGGCAATTGCCGGTTAATGTGTTTTATAAGAGCCATAAATTATGTTTTGTCCGTTTTGTATTGAACAAGAAACCAAAGTCATCGATTCACGACTGGTCGCAGAAGGTCATCAAATACGACGTCGTCGTGAGTGCTCAACATGCAAAGAGCGATTTACGACCTTTGAAGTCGCTGAATTAGTCCTGCCGCGGGTTATTAAACGTGATGGTTCACGTGAACCTTTCAATGAAGCTAAATTACGTTTGGGCTTACAACGGGCATTAGAAAAACGCCCAGTTAGCACCGAAAACGTAGAAAAAGGCATTAACCAAATCAAATCCGCACTGCGTGGAACGGGTGAGCGGGAAGTCGAAAGCGAACTGGTTGGTAATCTGATTATGGATGAGCTTAAAGAACTCGATAAAGTTGCGTATGTACGCTTTGCCTCGGTGTATCGATCGTTTGAAGATATTCGTGAATTTGGTTTAGAGATTGCCAAGTTAGGGCAAAGTAATGATACCGATGGATCAGTGCCTGATGCCGGCAAACAATAACCCGAGTTTTTCACCGTTTGCTACGGCGATGATGGCCAAAGCATTAGCATTGGCGGAGTTAGGCCGCTATACCGTAGCGCCCAATCCGATGGTAGGCTGCGTGATTACCTTAGATACCGAAATTATTGGCCGTGGTTTTCATCAACAAGCAGGTACGGCGCATGCAGAAGTACATGCATTGGCTGAAGTCTCCGCAAAGATTGCTGCGGGCCAATTATCTGCTGCACAATGCGCACACGCAACAGCGTATGTGACCTTAGAGCCGTGCAGCCATACCGGACGCACGGGTCCTTGTGCAAATGCCTTAATTGCAGCGGGCATTAGGCATGTCGTGATTGCGATGCAAGACCCTTTTGCCAGTGTTGCTGGACAAGGCATTGCATTATTGCGCAATGCAGGTGTGCGCGTACAAGTCGGGTTATTAGCTGCACAGGCCAGAGAATTAAATCGGCATTTTTTGTCGTTAGTCGAGCGACAACGGCCGTTTGTCACAGCTAAATTAGCCACTTCTTTGGACGGTAAAATTGCGTTGTCCAATGGGATTAGTCAATGGATCACCCAGCCGCCTGCAAGGATGGATGTGCAAGCACATCGAGCGCAGTATGGTTGTATTTTGACCGGCTCACAAACCGTGATACAAGACGATCCATTATTGAACGTCCGTTTGGCCGATGCGCCAAATTCAGTGACTGCGACACTGGCTAAGAATCCATTAGCCACATTTTCGCAACCGTTACGCGGGGTGATAGATTCACAAGGAATGATTGATGATCAATATCACATTATTCATGGTGCGGATCCTGCAGCGCCTACCCACGTATTTACTGCGCGTAATACACAGATCAATGCACAGGGTAAATGCGATTTACATGATGTCATGTACCAGTTAGCAAGCCGTTCGATTAATAGTGTGTGGGTCGAAGCCGGTGCTGGATTAGTAGGCGCATTGTTATCCGCTAAGCTGGTTGATGAGCTGATTTTGTATCAAGCACCCGTCTTATTAGGCCATGCAGCACAAGATGCGATACACTTAGAGAGATTAACGAGTATGGCGCAGCGCATTGAATTAGCCATCACCGATACACGCCATGTTGGGCGTGATATTAAGCACACATGTCGTGTTATTTATCCGGCATAAGCGGAAAGGAACAGTATGTTTACAGGTATTATTGAAGCAGTCGGTGAAATCAGCCAGTTACGTAACAACGGTAACGATATTCGTTTAACGGTACAATGTCCGCATTTGGATATGTCAGATGTTGCATTAGGTGACAGTATCGCCACCAATGGTGTCTGCCTGACAGTCGTTGAATATGGTGATACGTATTATTGTGCTGATGTCTCCCAAGAGACAATTAAATATACGGGATTCAGCGACTACAGCGCAGGGGCTAAGGTCAACTTAGAAAAAGCCATGTTGCCGACCAGTCGCTTTGGTGGCCATATCGTGTCAGGACATGTTGATGGCGTAGGGCATATTAGCCGGATCGTGGATCAACAAGATTACATTGAAGTATGGGTACACATGCCTGAGTCGATCCGTCATTATATCGCGCACAAAGGCTCTATTACTGTGGATGGTGTGAGTTTGACGGTCAATGATGTGACGGAAGATGAGTTTATGCTTTGGTTAATTCCACATACCCTTGAAAAAACCATTATCAGTACTTATAAAGTAGGCACACGCGTCAATCTTGAAGTCGATGTAATAGCCCGGTATTTAGAGCGATTAATGCAAGGTGGCCGATCGGCGAATGATGTTCAACCAAAATCAGATATTAGCATGACGTTTTTAGCAGAAAACGGCTATTTAAATAGGAAATAAGATATGACGTTTCATTCCCCCGCAGAGATTATTGCAGACATTGCCTTAGGTAAAATGGTGGTGTTGATGGATGATGAAGATCGCGAAAACGAAGGTGATCTAATCATGGCCGCAGAGCACGTGACACCTGAGGCGATTAACTTTATGGTGACTCATGCTCGAGGATTAGTGTGTTTACCCATGACCGCTGACCGGTGTCGTTTGTTGAAGTTACCGTTGATGGTAGATAACAACAACGCACAATTTTCGACTAATTTTACGGTGTCTATTGAAGCGGCTCAAGGCGTAACTACCGGTATCTCTGCCGCCGATCGCGCGGCAACGATACTCGCTGCGGTGAGTCCGGATGCGGTTGCTGCTGATATTGTTCAACCCGGTCATATATTTCCATTGATCGCCAAAGAAGGTGGGGTATTAAACCGTGCAGGGCATACTGAAGCGGGCGTTGATTTAGCGCGTTTAGCTGGCTGTGAGCCTGCCTCGGTTATCGTTGAAATCTTAAATGCAGATGGCAGTATGGCACGTCGTCCGGAACTGGAAGTCTTTGCCAAAGAACATGATCTAAAAATAGGCACGATCGCAGATTTAATTGAATATCGTAATCTTAATGAGACCACGATTGAAAAAGTCGCTGAGTGTCTTTTACCCACCGAATATGGTGATTTCACACTACATACATTCAAAGACGTGATTGATGAGCAGCTACACTATGCCTTAGTTAAAGGGGATGTCGCAGCGGATGCGGCAACGTTAGTCAGAGTCCACTTGCACAACACATTTTCTGATTTATTAGGCTCGACTCGTGGCGTAAATCGCTCTATGACATTGCCTGGTGCAATGCAACGCATCGCTCAAGAGGGTGGGGTGTTGGTATTGTTAGGTGCCAAAGAGAATATCGCCCAACAAGTCCAGCAGTTTGCGGCGGAAGACCGCGGTGAATCTAGTGCCGGTAAAGTCTGGCAGGGGTCATCACGCACCGTGGGTGTCGGCAGTCAAATACTGGTCACACTCGGTGTACAAAAAATGAAACTGCTTTCTAAGCCGGTTAAATACTCCGGTTTATCAGGCTATGGCCTCGAAGTAGTTGAATACATTAGCGAATAAGTACTTAGCGATATAGTGGCGGCATTTGTATTGAGTTGTGATATACTGCACGCCGAAAAATTTTGACTGATTAATGAGTTTAAGGATATCTGATATGCAAATTATCGAAGGTAACATGCGCGCAACTGGCAAGCGATTTGCTATTGTCGTTTCTCGATTTAATAGTTTCGTTGTAGAGAGTTTACTTGAAGGTGCGGTTGATACCCTTGATCGCCTTGGTGAAGTTAACGCTGACGATATTACCGTTGTTCGTGTACCGGGTGCTTATGAGTTACCGATGGCTGCACAACGTATAGCACAATCACAAAAATTCGATGCCATCATTGCATTGGGTGCTGTTATCCGCGGTGGAACGCCTCATTTTGATTTTGTTGCGGGCGAATGTAACAAAGGCCTAGCCCAAGTATCATTAGAGCATAATGTACCAGTATCATTTGGCGTGATCACGACAGATTCGATTGAACAAGCGATTGAGCGTTCAGGAACTAAAGCGGGCAACAAAGGTGCTGAAGCAGCGATGGGCGCGTTAGAGATGGTTAACGTCATGGATGCCATTGATGAGGCGATTGCGTGAGTCAAGCAAAAATGAAGCCAGCAGCACGTCGCAAAGCACGTGAGCTGGCGTTACAAGGTGTCTATTCATGGCAATTATCTGGCAATAGTATTGCCAGTGTGGAGCTGAATCTAGCGACCACAAACGACATGGCAAAGGTTGATTTAGCATTCTTTCAAGAATTATTGCGTGATACCGCCGAAAAAGTAGTCGATTTAGACATTGCCATCAAGCCTTATTTAGGTCGTTTACCTGAAGAGCTCGACCCTATCGAAAAAGCTATTTTACGACTAGCCACATTAGAGTTAACCCAACGCATTGACGTGCCATACAAAGTGGTCATCAATGAAGCGATTGAGTTAGCCAAATCATATGGTGCAGAAGAGAGTCATAAGTTTGTTAATGGTGTATTAGACAAAGCCGTTAAAACATTAAGACGTCACGAACTGCCGTAACCACCAGCGCTAAGCTAGAGTGTAATGAAAGAATTCAATATTATTGAGCGGTTCTTTACCGGACAATCCCAGCCTCGCCATGATGTTATTGTGGGGGTGGGTGATGATTGTGCGATAACTACCGTACCTGCTAACCAAGCGCTAGCCACCACGACTGATACGTTGGTCAGTGGCGTACACTTTTTAGCAGATACAGCTCCCAGTGACATCGCACACAAAGCAATGGCGGTTAATCTTAGTGATTTGGCTGCGGTAGGTGCTATTCCAGCTTGGATCTCGTTAGCGTTGTCGCTTGAGGACACGGATGAAGATTGGTTGGATGAGTTTTCTGATACCATTGCACGATTGTGTGAATACTACTCGGTTAACTTAATTGGTGGTGACACAACACGTGGTCCTTTGAGTATTACGATCACCGCGCAAGGATTTGTACCACCAGGCAGTATTGCAACGCGCAGTGGTGCTCAGCCAGGCGATTTATTGTATGTCACTGGAAGCTTAGGTGATGCCGGTGCTGGGTTAGATATTTTGCTCAACAAGCTCGATATCACTGCACTAACCGACATATCTAGCGAAGAACAAACCGCAATCAGTCAATATTTAGTCGAGCGGCATCATCGCCCGACACCGCGCGTACTATCAGGTACCTCATTACGTCGAATTATTTCTAGCTGTATTGATTTATCGGATGGCTTGCGTGGCGATATTCAGCATATTATGCGCGCATCATCATGTGGTGCCATTATTAATGTTGATGCATTACCGATTTCAAGCCAATTATCTGCAGCTGTCTCTGTAGAGCAGGCCATTTCCTATGCATTGTCAGCCGGTGATGACTATGAACTGTGTTTTACTCTGCCTCAAGATAACACCACCGAATTTGAATTAGCGATGCATGCCAGTAATGTGTCATATACGTGTATTGGCCAGATGACCGGCGGTGACCAGCTTGAATTACGTCTGCATGACAAGCCTTATCAGCCAACAAATTTATTAACTGCTGCCTTTGAACACCAGTTTGGTGCTGATCCGGCACATACTTCGTAACGCTTGTCGTCATGCAGCCTGAAATCCGTCAACGCATCTCCTTAACTAATCCTATTCATTGGTTAGCATTAGGCTTTGGTTCTGGATTAGCTGCCAAAGCACCAGGGACTTTTGGCTCGCTCGCTGCCCTTCCGATTGTGTGGTTAAGTGCGACTTATTTGCCGGTGACGGCTTATCTTATATTGACCTTATTGATGTGTCTCGCGGGTATCTATCTGTGTGGTAAAACCGCAGATGATATGCAAGTGCATGATCATGGGGCGATTGTTTGGGATGAAATTGCAGGCATGATGTGTGTGTTTATCGCCATACCGATGAGTTGGGATAATCTACTTATCGGGTTTGTATTATTTCGTTGGTTAGACATCCAAAAACCACTAATACTGGGCTATATAGACCGACGTTTCACCGGTGGTTTAGGGATCATGCTAGATGATATTGTAGCAGGCCTAATTGCTTGTGGCCTGCTATGGGGTTACCTGTATATTAAGACGTAGCTAAGCGACGCTGCACTTGTTGCACAATTCCAGCTGCATCAATTTCTAGTTGCGCATACATTTGTGTCTGGGTTGCTTGCATAATAAACGTATCTGGCAGTCCACATTGTAACAAACTAGTGGCTAAACCATTGGCCAGAATGTACTCGCCCACTTCACTGCCTGCACCGCCTTTGATTGCACCATCTTCTAACGTGACCAATAAATCATGTTGTGCAGCTGCCTCAGTCAACGCATGCGTGTCTAAAGGCTTAACAAAACGCATATCTATCAAAGTTGCATTTAATTGCTCTGCAGCGGCTTTGGCTTCTGGTAAGAGTGTACCAAAGTTAAGGATGGCGACACGTTGTGCAGGTGCATTGTCTGCGATGCTGCGCAGTGTTCTAGACTGACCTAGTGGTATGGCACTCATCGTTTCGATTATCTCAACACCATCACCGCCACCGCGAGGGTAGCGAACCGTAGCTGGTTGATCCAATTGATGACCAGTGTAGAGCATTTGGCGACACTCATTTTCATCACTTGGCGTCATGATAACCATGTTAGGAATACAGCGTAAAAAACTAATATCAAACGCACCTTGATGCGTTGGTCCATCAGCGCCAACAATACCAGCACGGTCAATTGCAAATAATACCGGTAGGTTTTGAATTGCCACATCATGGATTAATTGATCATACGCACGTTGTAAAAATGTCGAATAAATCGCAACGACTGGATTCAGTCCACGTATGGCCATGCCAGCTGCTAAAGTTACGGCATGCTGTTCGGCGATCGCCACATCAAAATATTGTTCAGGATATTCTTTCGAAAATGCCACCATACCCGAACCTTCGCGCATTGCAGGGGTAATAGCCATGAGCTTAGGATCATGTTGCGCCATGTCACATAACCATTGACCAAAAATAGCCGAGTAGGTGGGGGTACTAGGGGCTGATTTAGGTAGACGCTCATCCGCAGGATTAAACCTGGGAACAGCATGGAATTTGATAGGATCTTTTTCGGCAACATCGTAGCCTTTGCCTTTTTTGGTCACCACATGCAGTATTTGCGGGCCTGATATATTACGCATATTTTTTAGCGTATCCACCATCCCAGGTACATCATGGCCATCAATTGGACCAATGTAATTAAAGCCTAGTTCTTCAAAAATAGTACCCGGCACCACCATGCCTTTAATGTGCTCTTCGGCTTTGGATGCAAATTCTTTGAGCGGTGGTACATTCGAGAGGACTTTTTTGCTTCCATCACGAATAGTATTAAAGAAACTTCCGGTTAATAAACGAGCGAGGTGTGAATTAAGGGCACCGACATTCTCAGAAATAGACATTTCGTTGTCATTTAGGATCACGAGCATGTCTTTGCTAATATCACCGCCATGGTTTAACGCTTCAAACGCTAAACCAGCGCTAAGGGCACCATCACCAATGACCGCAACCGTTTTACGGTTTTTACCTTCTTTTTCCGCAGCAATGGCCATGCCGACTGCCGCACTGATAGAGGTAGATGAATGGCCAACGGCAAATGTGTCATACACACTTTCTGGTGGCCAAGGAAAAGGGTGCAATCCGTCTTGCTGGCGAATGCTTGGCATACGTTCGCGGCGACCGGTTAAGATCTTGTGCGGGTACGCTTGGTGGCCCACATCCCAGATTAATTGGTCAAACGGCGTTTGGTAAACATAATGCAATGCCACGGTCAGCTCAACGGTCCCTAAGCCAGAAGCAAAATGGCCACTTGATTGGCTGACGCTGGAAAGTAAAAATTGGCGTAACTCGTTGGCCACTTGTGTCAGCTTATCCTTTGGCAGTGTCCGTAATTCCTCTGGGGTATTGGCTAATGCTAGAGTAGGGTAATGTGCTAGATCCAATGACATATTATTTTTATTACTCGTTGGTTTAGTATTTTCGGTGAATTAAATATTCTGCAAAATCGTTCAACAGACCGGTATTGTAAGGTAATTGGGCAGATGATTGAAGCGCTTGCGCGTATAACTGTGCTAAATATTCTTGTGCAGACTGTAAACCTAACAGAGCCGGAAAGGTCGCTTTGTTCAATTGTTCATCTGAACCACTCGGTTTGCCGAGTGTGGCGCTATCGGTAGTGACATCCAAAATATCATCTTGTACTTGAAATGCCAGCCCAAGACTGCGGCTAAATGCTTGCAAATGGGCAATATTTGACCCGTTGATATCCGGTTGTAAGGCGATGACCATATCGACACAGGCACTCAATAATGCGCCAGTCTTGAGTTGATGTAATTGCGTGAGTTCAGCCAAAGTAATTGGTTTGTCAGTAAACGCCAAATCAATTGCTTGTCCACCACACATACCTTGATAACCGGCTGCTTTTGCCAGAATACGCAAGCATGTGACTTTTTGTGTATCGCTTAATACATTGCTATCGGCAATATGCTCAAAGGCTAAACTTTGCAGAGCATCACCAACCAAAATAGCGGTGCCTGGCGTATATTTGATATGGCAGGTTGGAACGCCGCGCCGTAAATCATCATTGTCCATATCAGGCAAGTCATCATGGACCAGCGAATATGCATGAATACATTCGATAGCGACCATTAGCGGAGCCAGTTTGTCTGGCGCAATCGACAGCGTCTCACCTAGCAGTGCGATAAAGAGCGGTCGCACTCGCTTGCCTTCTCCGAGTAGCGCATACTGCATGGCCGGTAACAATGAACAAGGCAAAGCCTGGTATTGCGCTAATGCTTGCTCGAGTAACTGATTGGTCGTGAGACTCGTACTGGTATGAAATGCCTTAAAAGTCATTGCCATGATCAGTCGTTGCTAGTGGTTCTAAGCTGACATTGTCTTTGGCTAAGATACTGACTTGTTGCTCAGCATCTTTTAAATAACTCTGACAAGAACGAGCTAAAGCGATACCCGATTGGAATTTGGTTAACGCGACATCTAGAGGTAATTCACCACGTTCCATTTCTTGAACAAGTTGTTCAAGTTGTTGCATTGCTTCTTCAAAGCTAGGGGTTGATGTGTCAGTCGGTTGCGCTTGATCCATGTTCTATTCACTTTTTGTCAGATAGATTCGATTAGTACTACAGATAATATCGCAAATGTCGATAAAAAACATAGTTATCTTACAAGGCAATCCAAGGTCTAAGAGGGTATTGAATGGATTTAGCAACAATTGTTGGCATGATCGGGGCGATTGGGTTTATCGTGATGGCCATGGTACAAGGCGGTGATATCGGTATGTTCATTAACGTGCCATCTATCCTTATTGTATTTTGTGGGTCGATTTTTGTCGTGTTATCACAGTTTTCTTTGATGCAGTTTTTGGGGGCGGGTAAAATTGCCGGTAAAGCCTTCATGTTTAAAATTGAAGCGCCGGAAGAATTGATCCACAAAGTCGTCGAAATGGCAGATGCTGCGCGCAAAGGTGGATTTTTAGCATTAGAAGAAGCACAAATAGACAACGCGTTTATGCAAAAAGGCGTGGATATGTTGGTGGATGGTCACGATGTCGATGTCGTGCGCGAAACCTTGTCCAAAGATATCTCCATGACCACTGAACGACATGAGTTTGGGGCCACTATTTTTAAGGCATTGGGTGACATAGCCCCTGCAATGGGCATGATTGGTACGTTGATTGGCTTGGTTGCGATGCTATCCAACATGGATGATCCTAAGTCAATCGGTCCGGCGATGGCGGTGGCATTACTAACAACATTGTATGGTGCATTCTTGGCTAATATTATTTGTTTGCCGATCTCAGCCAAACTCAATGTTCGATCACAAGAAGAAAAGGTCAATCAATCATTGGTCCTTGATGGTATTTTGGGGATCGCTGATGGCCAGAATCCGCGGGTAATTGATGGCATTCTCAAATCGTATCTCGCTGAATCAAAACGTGGGTCAGACGAAGAGTCCAAAGAATAATGAATAATGAATGCCCAAAGTGTCCGCCTGAAGGCTTGCCAGCTTGGATGGGGACATTCGCTGATTTGATGTCGTTGTTGATGTGCTTTTTTGTGTTGTTATTATCGTTTTCAGAAATGGACGTGCTCAAGTTTAAACAAATTGCCGGATCGATGAAATTCGCGTTTGGGGTGCAAAGCAAGCTAGAAGTCAAAGATATACCCAAAGGAACCAGTGTGATTGCGATGGAATTTACGCCAGGCAAACCACAACCCACGCCAATCGAAACTATTCAACAAGTCACCACAGAAATCACTAAGCAAGAGCTCGAGTTTCAGGCTGGAGACGAGGCGAAAGCGGGCGGTAAACAACGTCAACAAGGTGCGCAAACGGGTGGTCAAGCAAAGGCTACAGCGACTAATATGGCTGCTTCTTCAGATGCTGCGGATGCCGCTAATAAAGATCAAATCAATCAACAAATGAAAAAAATCGCAGAACAAATGGAAAAAGAAATCAAAGACGGGGCGATTGAATTGGAATCACTCGGTCAGCAGATTACCATTCGTATTCGTGAGAACGGTTCGTTCGCCGCGGGCTCTGCGTTTTTACAGCCACAGTTTGAGCCGGTGATCGTCCGTATTGGCACTGTACTGGCGGATATTCCCGGTGAGATAGAAGTGTCGGGTCACAGTGATATATCGAGCATCGCCAATAAATTGTATCGTTCTAATTGGGATTTATCCGCACAACGGGCTGTTGCAGTGGCAGAACAATTAATCACATCCCCTGGATTTGACCCGCGCCGGATGATCGTCGTGGGGATGTCAAATAACCGTTTACTGACCGAAGAGCCAACGCCACAAGCGCAGGCACGTAATCGCCGAGTTGAGATCATGATAAATCAAGGCAAACCTAAATTCATTGACCCCATCTCGGTATTGCAATAACGCTTAACGGAAGGTTAAATCTTGCGTGTGTGCTGTTTTACCTAATACTAGCTGCACGGTACTGATGGAGCGCTCACGGAAACCGCCTTCACAGTAGTTAAGATAATATTGCCACATTCTCGAAAACCGCTCATCATAGCCTTTGGCTTGAAGATCTTCGATGTTTTCAAAAAACTTATCATGCCAATGAGACAAGGTTTGCGCGTAATCCAAACCAATGTCATGCAAGTCACGAATACTTAAATCCGTGTAGTTTTTGATACAGCGATTGATGACATATTGCGAAGGTAAAAAACCACCTGGGAAGATGTATTTTTGAATAAAATCAACACCTGAGCTATAGCTTTCATAGCGACGGTCATCAATAGTAATGGCTTGCAACACCATGATCCCTTCAGGTTTAAGCAGCGCAGTACATTTTTCAAAGAAGTTACGCAGATACGCTTTACCTACCGCTTCAATCATTTCAATCGAGACGAGCTTGTCATATTGTCCGTCTAATGTACGGTAATCTTGTTTTAGTAGGGTGATTTTATCTTCTAACCCCTCACGTTTGACCCATTCTTGGGCCCACGCATACTGTTCATCTGAGATGGTTGTCGTAGTCACACGACAGCCATAATGTTTCGCCGCATAGACTGCTAAGCCACCCCAACCTGTACCAATTTCCATTAAGTGATCATCAGGCGTGAGTTGTAACTTGTTACAAATTTCTTTGAGTTTATGTTGCTGCGCTGCTGCTAAATCTGCTTCTGGATGAGGATAAACAGCAGCGGAGTACATCATGCTTTCGTCCAAGAACTGCGTATAGAGTTGATTACCTAAATCATAATGTGCTTGGATATTTTTACGTGCCTGCAAGACCGAGTTGCGATTCAAGTAATGTTGGATTTTGTTGATGGGGAAGGTGACCCAAGAAAAACGTTTTTCCCACATATCCAATACTGGTAAATTCCGTGCAAAAATGCGAATGACATTGGTCAAATTGGGTGAAGTCCACAAGCCATCCATGTACGTTTCACCACTTGCTACACTGCCGCCAAGTAACAAATGCCGATAAGCCCGCGGGTCTAAGATATTGACTTCGGCTTGCAAATCGCTTTCTATTTCGCCGAGTTTGGCGATCAGTTCACCGTTTTCTTTAAGCGTCATACAGCCTTGTGGTAATTTGCCTAGGACATTGATGAAGGCACGTTTGCACCATCGGTCAACGAGTGAGCCGGTTGCTGTTTTTATTATTGTTGATTCAGCTTGAGACATTGATTATTCCTTTGATTGGGTCGATGCAGTGGGGTAACCATAAAAAGGTGCGCGCTTGATAAACAGTTTTAGCGCTTCCCAATAAATACCACCGACCGTTTTGAGTGTCATACTTGGTATACGTTTTTTTGCTGTACTTAGATTAGTGGCAGTCAAGGATTGACGGTGAAGATCAATACTGGCCACCATGTGTTTGATGTCTTTGTAGCAACTTAGACTGAGTCGAAGTCGCTCATCAGGTTGGGGAATATGCCACTTGTATTGCATGTCCATTGGATTAAACGGGCTAACGTGAAAGGTTTTTTGGGTATCGTCTTGCACGGCCAAATCAACCAAATAATAATGCCGTTGATGCCAAGGCGTATTACTCACTTCGGCTAACATGTAAGTAAAGCGTTGGCTGTGCGGGTCACGTACATAATAGAAATTCACAGGGCTAAAATACAGATTTAACATCCGTGTTTGTCCCAAAAAATACACATCCCCAGTGATTACCTCGCTAACCTTTGGTGTTAATGTATTGCGTAAGTTATTTATTTTGTCCAAGACAGCTTGTTCTAACGGGGTGTCCTGGTCATCAATATAATCAGTGCGTCGAAACTCTAACATGCCTTTACGATTGACATTGAAGCCATCAATTTGATTGAGCGTATCGAGCTCTTTGAGTTTGATCCAAAACAAATAAATATCATACACAAACTCATGCACTACCGGGGTAAAGCGTTTATGCATTACGCTGCCTTGATAGATGGCACTGTCTAAGGAGTGACCATCATCACCGAGCGCACCGGCATTGGTCGTATTGCTCACAGTGTGGCACCAAAACGTTGGCACACATCAACTGCACTGCGCACGCCATCCTCATGAAAGCCGTTATACCAATATGCCCCGCAAAAATGCACGTTATCCACTCCGCAAATTTGCTCACGTTGTCCTTGTGCGTTGACCATCTCAGGCGTAAATTGCGGGTGCGCGTAATGATACACACCAAGGATTTTGTTAGGGTCGATTTCATGCGTATTGTTTAATGTGACACAAAACGTATGCTCGCTTTGTAAACATTGCAAAATATTCATGTTATAGGTCACAGTAGCTGGCTGATTGGTCTCATTTTCATCGCCTTTGATCAGGTAATTCCAACTCGCCCATGCCAATTCACGCTCTGGCAAAATACTGGTGTCGGTATGCATTACGACTTCATTCATGGCATAGCCGATGTTGCCTAACACCGATTGTTGCGCCTCGGTTGGTTGGGCTAGCATGCCTAATGCTTGGTCAGAATGACAGGCAAAGATGACGTCATCAAACAGCTCGGTCTGTTGCGCGTCTTGTGTCCCATAAGTGACTTGTAATTGCTCTGAACCTGAAGGTCGAGTGACGTGTGTCACGGGGCTATTAAGCTTGATATTGTGTGCAAAATCACGAGTTAATGGCTCGATATATTGGCTTGAACCGCCAATAATCGTGTACCACTGGGGCCGGTCAGTAATGTTCAGCAAGCCGTGATTATTAAAGAAATTTAAGAAAAACGTCAGCGGAAATGATTTTGAATCTTCAACTGACATGGACCAGATTGCCGCACACATCGGTAAGATATAATTTTCGCTAAAGTCATCGCTCAAACCATGCAATGCAATATATTCAGATAAGGTTATGCCAGTGGCAGCTTGCGTTTTGGCTTCAGCAGATTTGCATAGCTTATTAAACCTGAGGATATCGCGGACGATGCGCCAAAAGCGTGGACGAAAAATATTACGACGCTGGGCAAATAATGAATTAATCGTATTCCCATTATACTCTAATGCAGTGGCACGGTTTTTGACGCTAAAACTCATTTCAGTGGGCTGTGCATTGACGCCTATTTGGCTCATTAACTGGTTAAAATACGGGTAAGTCCAATCATTGAATACAATAAAACCAGTATCAATGGCATAGTGAATATCATCAATCGAGATATCTTTGGTGGCAGTATGGCCACCAATATAATCATTGGCTTCAAAGACGGTAATATCATGGTCTTTGTGGAGCATATACGCGCAGGTTAATCCAGATATTCCGGTGCCTACAATGGCGATTCTTTTTTTCATATTGGGCTCTTAATTATTGTCCAGTTCGTTATTGTCCAGTTCGCATTTTTAAACACAACGCATGTTGAATAAATTCAGGTAACAAATTCAAACAACGTAATATAAGGCTAAAACGCGTGGGGAAATACACACTGGCACTGCCTTTGTTAATGCCATCAATAATATCCTGTGCAGCTTCATCCACCTCAATGCTCATCGGCATTGGAAAATCATTTTTATCTGTAAGGGGCGTTTTGACAAAGCCCGGGGAGATAGTTTGTACCTTTATGCCTTGCTTGGCAAAATCTACTGCAAAGCACTTGGCCATATAATGCAGCGCCGCTTTGCTTGCACCATAGGCTTGACTGCGCGGAAAGGGTAGTAAACGCGCCAAACTGTCAACAAACACCACACGATTACCTGCTCGTAAATTAGGCGAAAGCGCACTGACAACATTGACAACCCCTAATACGTTGGCTGCAAATACGCGTTCAAACATAGCCGGTTCAATATCTTGAACATTGACATATTCACAGGTTCCGGCATTGAGTAATGCAATATCACATTCGACACTTGCTAAGGCTGCACGGGTTTGTGCTTCGTCCGTTACATCAAATTGGCAGGTCGTAATGTTGGGATGTTGAGCAAGGCTATCAAGTTTGTCTTGGTTGCGACCACACGCAATTACGTTAAACCCTTGCTCAGCTGCTTTTAACGCAACTGCTTCGCCAATTCCTGAAGTAGCGCCAGTAATTAATAAACGTTTCATGCGCGCATACCTGTTTTGATTTTGTTGACGATGAATTTTAGAATAGGAATCTGTTCATATACCATTTGCCCAAGGTCATAATAATCTTGATGGAAAAAAATACGATCATTTGCCACTTTTAATAGGGTAATCCCGTCCACATGGATCGTATCACCGCCATTGAGTTTGGGTGTTGCAAAAGACATTGTCCAAGTGACAGTATAAGCGGCATGTGCAATGGCTGGATGGGATTCATGCGCAGCAATATTATGAATAGCAAAGTCACATTGTTTGGCATTACGCAGTAGTAATGTAAAATACTCAGTGACTTTAGCCAAACCATGATGCGTGCCGATGGGGTCAATTAGAGTAATATCATCACTGTATATATCAGCCAATAAATGCGTATCAGATACAGCTAAATGATTATAAAATTCAGAAAAGCGGTCGATCACTGACATGGGTTAGTTTCCGTTGTGTTGAGCTTATTGTGTAATGGTTTTTTTACATTTTTTCATAATAGATGGATCACTCGACAAATCGTAGTTATTTTTTTAAACCTTTCATGCAACCTCTCGTATAAGAGTGTAATAAATCAACAAAGGTGTACGTTGTGATCACATTACCATTATTTCCGTTATCTGCTCATATCCTTCCTGGTGGAAGATTGTCATTGCGCATTTTTGAGCCTCGCTACACGAGGATGATCAAAGAAGCCTGTGCTGCGCAAAGTGGTTTTATTGTGTGTATGTTAAATGCTAAAGGTGAAAAAGAACACAACCAGCATATTCATCCTATCGGTACTTTTGTGACCGTGGTGGATTTTGATGTACTTGAGGATGGCTTATTAGGTGTCACAGTCGAGGGTCAGCATTGCGTATCGATTGATAATGTGCGTAGTCAAGACGATGATTTACGGGTTGGGGACTGCTCTGAGATTTCTCCGCTGCAATATGATTTGCAAAAAAATGCGTTGTACCCGATGGATATCAAGCTGAAAGAAATCTTTGATAATTATCCAGAAGTAAATGTGCTATATCAAGAAACCCGATTTGATGACCCCGTTTGGGTGATTAATCGTTGGTTGGAATTATTGCCGGTTGATGCGGAGCAAAAACAGCTGTTTTTAGCCGAAAACGATTGCTCCAAAATTGTACAATACTTAACGGAACTGGTAGAGTAATATTTTTATGATCTTAACCATACCCGCCCTCGTAATAATGTCTATTGAGTCGAAAAGGTGATGAGTATGCTCGTTGGAATTTCATTGGAAGATAATTTATCCCAATCCAGTAAACCGAAAGACTGTGCAGACGAAATGTCACGTCTATTAGGTGAAGTCGCGACTGAACGTTGTAAGCGATCCTATGCCCAAATATTTGGTTATTTTGCGCCACGTTTACGTTCTTACGCACTCAAGCAAATGGGCAATGAAGCGATAGCAATGGAGATGGTGCAAGACACCATGACCAATGTGTGGCAAAAAGCACATTTATTTAACGCTGAAAAAGGCTCTCCATCTACTTGGATTTTTACCATCGCACGTAACATCCGCTTTGATATGCTGCGCAAATTAAAAAATCGCAAAGAAGACATTTGTTCTGATGATCTATGGCCGATTTTGTGCGAGCAAACCCCAGACCAAAATGAAGTATCGCTTGATGAACAAGTTACCTTACAGCAAGTAGGTCAATTGTTTAACCTTCTACCGGAAAAACAAAAGGCCGTGATTGAAGCCATTTATATTGATGGTAAGTCGCAGCAAGAAGTTGCCGATCAATTAGCTATTCCACTAGGAACAGTCAAAAGCCGGACTCGATTAGCGCTACAGCGATTAAAGGACATGTTAGAAAATCATGATTAATTATCACCCAACTCAACAACAACTAAGCCTATTCGCCGAAGGTAATATTTCTCCTGCCATGGCATTGGTTGTATCGGCACATTGTGATGTGTGTACGCAATGTCAAAACAAAGTGATGGATGCCAATGTGAATTTGGCCGCTGAGCTTGAAGCTACCCAAGCACAATCCATGTCTGACCCTGCTTTAGATAGTATGTTAGCATCGATTACTCAATTACCAGTGATAGATGTGCCTAGCATGGCACACAGCAAAGCACCGCGTATTGAATTGGATGGGCGCTTTTTTGATGTACCAAGACCACTGCAACGATTTGTCAAACATACCGGTAACTGGTCACATTTATTAGGTAAGGTATGGCAAGCGCCAGTGGATTTAGGTGATGTTGGCATGGCTAACTTTATCTATATGGAAAAAGGCGGTCGCGTACCGGAGCACACACACAAAGGCACGGAACTGACGTTAGTGGTCAATGGTGAATTCTCTGATGGATTAGCCGATTACGATTCTGGTGATTTTATTGTGATGGATGATGCTAATACGCATTCACCACATTCTCATGCTCAAGATGGTTGCTTGGTGTTTTCGATTGTTGATAAACCGTTGCATTTTACTTCGGGCTTAGCACGTATGCTCAATCCATTTAGTCATTTGTTTTTTAAGTAAGTCCTTACCTAAATAATATAGACGTATAAAAAAACCGTATTACTGATTTATTCAATCAAACAATACGGTTTTTTTGTGTCTGCAAATTGGTGTCTGCAAATTGGTGTCTGCAAAAGGTCTTAAGAAATAAATGTGGCTTAAGAAATAAATTCGCTTTGCGGATAATTTAATTTCAAAATCTTAATCGTGTTCGACTTCAACTGGTCAAGTCCAAGCTGGTCGTAGCAAGAGACCATGATTTCTAAGGCTTCTTGTACCATACCCGTGTCTGAATAGTACTCCAACACATATTGACCACGGTTAGCAGCGGCAACGTAGGCTTCACGGCGCATGTAAAAACGCGCAATTGCAATTTCGTATTTAGCTAAACGTGTTTTGATATACACCATGCGTTTTTGTGCATCCGTGGCGTACTTGCTTTCAGGGAAACTATCAATTAGCTGGCGAAAATCATTGAAGGCTTCACGTGATGCCGTTGGATCACGGTCAGAACGGTCAATGTTAAATAACGATTGAAATAAATTGTCATCTTGTTCCATATTGGTCAATCCACGCATAAAATACGCATAATCGATGTCTTTGTGATTTGGATTAAGACGAATGAAACGGTCAATTGTGGCTAATGCTTGGTCACTATCACCGCTTTTGTAGTAGCTATAAATTAAATCCAACTGGATCTGATGAGATAACTCACCAAATGGATAGCGAGAATCTAATCCACTTAACATCTCTGCAGCACCACCAAAGTTACCATTATCCATGGCTTGTTTCGCCGCGGCATAAATTGCTTGAGGGCCTTGTAATTCAAGTTCTGCGACCTCTTTGTCGGGCGCTGAACTACAACCACCGAGTAGGAGCATACTAGTTAAGCTTAGCGCTATAATACGTATTTTCATTAACTCTATAACCTTTATTAAAAATTCTTTGATGTACTCGACGCTTATTATTACACACCTTGGCGAGTAAACTGATATAATTGTCTTATATTTATCACACTTTTTCTGAATTATTCTCAAATATGTCGCAAACTATGTCGCAGCAACAAACCATTTCACTCACGGGTATCGTGGATCAAACACAATTTGATAGACGGTTAGATCAAGTTTTAGCCGATTTGTTCCCTGAATATTCAAGAAGTAAGTTAAAAGAATGGATCCTAGCCGGATTTGTTCAGCTCGACGGCGAAGTCATGACGACACCACGCTACAAAATGCAAGGTGACGAACAGATTGATATTCATGCCATTATCGCTGTGCAAGTTCTCAACACACCACAGCCGATTGATTTGGATATTGTGTTTGAAGATGAACATGTTCTGGTTATTAATAAGCCGGCCGGTTTGGTGGTGCATCCTGGTGCTGGGAATGCCGATGGTACAGTATTAAATGCGCTATTAGCTCATTATCCTGAAATTGAAACAGTACCACGTGCTGGTATTGTGCACCGCCTCGACAAAGACACGACGGGATTAATGGTGGTTGCTAAAACATTGATTGCCCAGACCTATTTGGTCGAACAATTACAAACACGTGTAATGAGCCGTGAGTATGAAGCGTTAGTTGCTGGCACTATGGTTGCTGGTGGATGTGTCGATGAACCCATTGGTCGTCATCCAACAAAGCGTACTTCTATGGCGGTGCGTTCAACGGGTAAAGAAGCCACAACTCATTATCGCATTATCGAAAAATTCCGTGCGCATACCCACCTGCGTCTCAAATTAGAAAGTGGACGTACTCATCAAATCCGAGTACACATGGCACATATTCGCCATCCATTAGCCGGCGATCAGTTATACGGTGGCCGTCCACGTATGCCAAAAGCTGCAAGCGAACACTTTATGCAAGCATTACGGGGTTTTAAACGCCAAGCACTGCATGCTGCACAGTTATCCTTTGCTCATCCTATATCCGAAGACTGGGTTACTTTTAATGCGCCGTTACCGGATGATTTTGTCCAGTTACTGGCGGATGTCCGGGCTGACACTGTCATCCATGGCTTAGACGACGATTAATTGATCCGCATCAATAAATAACAAGAAAGTGTGTTTTTTAACCACTTTCAATATTTTAAGCATTGAATCTAGACGCAAATGGTCCCATAACATAAGAAAGGCACTTTCTTAATACAGGACTATTGATTTATGCGCTTAGATAAATTGACTACCAAATTTCAAGCAGCCATCGCTGATGCACAATCATTAGCGATAGGTCGTGATCATCAATATATTGAACCTGAACATATTCTCACCGCCTTACTCAATCAGCAAGGTGGCAGTGTTCGGACGATCTTACAAAAAACCGGTGTGAATCTAAATGCACTGCGTTCCGCGCTTAGCCAAGCCCTTGAAAAAATACCACGAGTGCAAGGGGCCGGTGGCGATGTGCAAGTATCCCGCGACACGATTGCGTGTTTTAACCTCACGGATAAATTATCGCAACAACACAACGACCAATTTATTTCTTCAGAGTTGTTTTTGTTAGCAGGTTTGGATACCCAAACCCGTTTTGCCGAATTGTTAACGGGTGTCGGTATCACTAAGGTGAATCTTAAAGCTGCGATTGATGATGTACGAGCGGGACAGAATGTCAATGATCCCAATGCTGAAGATGTGCGAGAAGCCCTAGAAAAGTACACCAGTGACCTTACCGAACGCGCTGAACAAGGCAAGCTTGATCCAGTGATCGGGCGTGATGATGAAATCCGCCGCACGATCCAAGTACTGCAACGACGCACCAAAAACAACCCGGTCCTCATCGGTGAGCCAGGTGTCGGTAAAACAGCCATCGCCGAAGGGTTGGCACAACGTATTATCAATGGCGAAGTACCCGAAGGGTTAAAACACAAACGGGTGTTGTCACTGGATATGGGGGCATTGATAGCGGGAGCAAAATATCGCGGTGAGTTTGAGGAGCGCCTAAAAGCCGTTTTGAACGAATTATCCAAAGAGGAAGGTAACGTCATTTTGTTCATTGATGAATTGCATACCATGGTCGGAGCAGGCAAGGGCGATGGTGCGATGGATGCGGGTAATATGCTCAAACCTGCATTGGCTCGAGGTGAGTTACATTGTGTCGGTGCAACCACATTAGATGAATATCGACAATATATTGAAAAAGACGCAGCGCTTGAGCGGCGCTTTCAAAAAGTCCTCGTCGATCAACCCAGTGTGATTGACACGATTGCCATTTTGCGTGGACTCAAAGAGCGCTATGAATTACATCATTCGGTCGATATTACGGACCCGGCGATTGTCGCGGCTGCCAGTTTATCGCATCGGTATATTGCTGACCGGCAGTTACCGGACAAAGCGATTGATTTGATTGATGAAGCGGCATCGAGTATTCGCCTGCAAATTGATTCTAAACCAGAAGAAATGGATAAATTAGACCGACGTATTATCCAACTCAAATTAGAAGAGCAGGCACTGGCCAAAGAAACCGACGAGGCGAGCCTCAAACGCTTAGAAATTATCGAATTGGAACGGCAAAGTGCTGAGCAGCGCTATCAAGAACTGTCTACGATCTGGTTAACCGAAAAAGACGCAATGCAAGGCACACAAGGGATCAAGGCGCAGTTAGAACAAGCCAAGGTGGACATGGATATCGCACGACGGGCAAGTGATTTGAATCGCATGTCTGAATTGCAGTATGGACGGATCCCTGAGCTAGAATTACAACTTGAGCAAGCTAATTCTGCGGCACAAATAAACCCGCAATTAGTCAAAAATAAAGTCACTGAAGTCGAAATTGCCGATGTCTTATCGCGTTGGACGGGAATTCCGGTTGCCAAAATGCTCGAAGGTGAACGTGACAAATTACTGAAGATGGAAGCCTTATTACATGATCGTGTGATTGGACAAGATGAAGCCGTTACCAGTGTTGCCAATGCAATTCGACGTTCACGTGCTGGCTTATCGGATCCGAATCGACCGATTGGTTCGTTTTTGTTTTTAGGTCCGACCGGTGTAGGTAAGACAGAATTATGTAAATCATTGGCAGATTTTTTGTTTGATTCGTCCGATGCGATGGTGCGCATAGATATGTCTGAATTTATGGAAAAACACTCGGTTGCACGTTTAGTGGGTGCGCCGCCAGGGTATGTTGGCTATGAAGAAGGGGGCTACTTAACCGAAGCGGTGCGACGTAAACCCTACTCGGTGATTTTGCTCGATGAAGTCGAAAAAGCGCACCCCGATGTCTTTAATATATTGTTGCAAGTGCTCGATGATGGCCGTCTCACGGATGGTCAAGGACGTACTGTTGATTTTAAAAATGCCGTGATTATTATGACTTCCAATTTAGGCTCAGATGTAATTCAAGAGCATGCTCAACAAGATGATTATGCGCACATGAAAGCCCGTGTGATGGAGACGGTTAGTCAGCATTTTAGACCTGAGTTTATTAATCGAGTCGATGATATAGTGGTGTTTCATCCATTGGGTCTGGATAATATTAGCGCCATCGCCAAAATCCAATTAACCGGATTGCGTGAACGTTTGCAAGAGAAAGGCTTTAATCTGGAATTATCGCCTGCGGCGTTGGATAATCTGGCACAGATCGGCTTTGACCCTGTTTATGGTGCAAGACCACTTAAGCGAGCTATCCAGCAAGAGCTAGAAAACCCGCTAGCCACGCAGCTCTTAAGCTTAAGTGACAAGGGCTACAACACAGTGCGTGTTGATGTGGTTGATGAACAGCTCTGCATCGAATTTGTGCAAGCCTAACACCTTACACTTTTAAGGCATTTTGCAGAGCAGTTGCTTGGTCAAATTGAGGAAATACGTCATGCTCTTCAAACAATCTGTTCAGTTGTTTTTGAGCTTCCTCAACGCGACCAAGCTTATATAATACATAGGCTAGGTGATACTTGATCCCCGGTTCTGTACTATCAAGCACATAGGCTTTCCGAAATTGCCTAAGGGCATTGAGGTAATCCTCACGCTTAAAAAATATCCAGCCCATGGTATCGATGATCTGAGCGTCTTGCTCATTAATCGCGTATGCCATTTGAATGTATTCTTCGGCTTTGTCTAAATCAGTATCCACTAACAAATTAGCTAAATTATTATAGATTTGTTCCGTTTTGGCGACAGGTTCGTTCAACAATAACTCGTTGTAATGGCTCAACGCTTTTTCAGCTTGTCCAGTACGCAGGTAATAGTCAGCTAATAACCGCCTTACAAAACTCTGCTGAGGTTGCTCGGTTAAAAGTTTTTCTGCAGGAATGCTAAAAATATCTTGCTTGAGACTGTTTGTGGCTAAATCATACAAATACACACCGGCTTGATTTGGCATGCCATTATTAAATAATTCAGTAAAAATACTCGCAGCCTGCGTCAGTTGATTGGTGGCTCGGTATACTTCCCCAATGATAAACATGGATTGCAGTCTTAACTGTTGACGCTCATCACGACCAAAAGCATTTAATACAACGGAGCGAGCCAATGCCATCGCTTGCTTATATTGTCTATTTTGATACAAAATCTCAGCTTGTAAGATCCGCGCTTGCATATCCAATTGCAGATCTTCACGAAGCATAGTGCGCGCTTGTCTGATATTGGCATACGCATTATCGTAGAGCTGGGCATCACTTTGTAGTTGTGCTAATTGAATCAATCCAACGGGATTGTCTTTTACTGCATTGGCAATTTTGCCAAAGGTCACTACGGCATTTTCGAGTTGATTGGATTGCAAATATAGGTTGGCTTGCGCAATTAAATATTGCGGATTGAGAAACGCAGTCTTGAGCAGTTTTTGGTTGATCCATAACGCATTTTCATAATCTTTTTGTAATGTAAAAATTTCCATCATCAGTTCAAGTACACCGACGTTTTTGGGATTTTTTTCAAACACCGGATTAATGATGTCATAGGCAGCGGCTAAATCATTTTGTGCGATCTTGTTTTGCCCAATAAATTTACGGATTTCAATTGGTGAATACGTTGGATTAATAGATTCGAGCATGGTGATTGAGTCGTCATAACGCCCCTGATAATACAATATCTGTGCTTGCAAAAACCGTGCACTGGACAAGTTCGGTTCACGATTGAGCACGACTTGGACTTGGTCAAAAGCCTCATCTAAGCGACGCTCTTGCAATAATACTGTGGCATTGAGGAGATAGATTTCCCGAGGTTTTTCACCTTCTGTGTCAGTGGCTTTTTGGATCTGACTATCCATTACTTTGCGGGCACGTTGAGTCAAATTATTTTGCAATAATAATTCAATGTGCAATTGGCGCAAATACGCATAGTCTACGTTGTTAAAATATTTCTCAAACATCACCAAGGCTTCTTGGCTGGCTCCACGGTTATTGAGCGATCTCACTTCAAGTAAATTAAGAGTACTTTGATCTTCCATAAACACACGTAGTTCACGAATAATCGCCTCACATTTAAAGCCGCGTTGTAATTCAAAATACAAATTACACAAGGTGACCGTCAACGGTAATTCCTTCATCACCACACTGTTGTTCGCTTCTAAGACGCGCACTGCTGCGGCGTATTGCTCTAACTGTATATATGAGTCGACTAATAATTTTAGGGCATTGAGATTCGTAGGGACATTTTGTAAATACCGCTGTAAGTCATTCGAGGCTTGCTCATAGTTTTGTTGAAAATACGATGATAGGGCGTTGATTAATGAAATATCCGTTCGGTTAGCGCGAATATCTTCAGGCAGCAAACTCAAGGTTTGCGAGACCTCTTGATAGAGTTTGTTTGCCTCTTGATTGTCGTCATTATTGGTTAACTGGGCGTACAGCAGTTTGGTAAATGGATCTGGGGTGTCCTGCATCATCTGCTCTATGAGTGCTAACGCCTCAGCTTTCATGTCTTTACGTAAATACGCACTGGCCAATGAGCGCTGAATAATAGGGCTGTCTGGGCTTTTTTGATGCGCAAATTCAAATGTATTAATGGCAGCCTCCAAGTTATCTTGGAGTAATAAAAAAGTCCCTTGCAAATGTTGCGTTTTGGCGTTCTCAGCATCCAGTGCCAAAGATTCTTGAATCAGTGTTGCTGCTTTACTCCACACATCATTACTCATATACAATGATGCCATTGAGTTGAGTAATCGGGTATTATCCGGTTGCAGTAATTTCGCTTTTTGGTAGTGCGCAAACGCCAGCTCTGTATTATTCATGTTGCGATAGGCACTGGCTTGTAATAAATAAATTTCAAATTTATTCTCACGTGACAAGCTTTGAATACTGACCGTTGTCGCTTTTTTGTATTCTTGGATAAAAATATACGCGCGCAGTAATGGCACTAGCACAATGTTGGGATCTGCACCGGCTAATAACGCTTCCTCAAATTCAGTCACCGCCGCATCCGGCAGATTATTGATCAATAATAATCGGCCAATTAAAATCTTAGAGGGGAGATGGTCAGGATTAATATCCAGCGCGTTTTTGAGGTGAATATAACTGGTTTCATATTCTTCTTGGTTGAAGCTGATTACCGCTTCTTCATAATAAGCATAAACAGCATCAGAGCTTTGCTCTTGACCAATGGCCTGAGTGGCATACAGACAGGCATGTCCACATAGCACTAGTGTGCATAATAATCCTTTAACCCACATTTGTTACATCCTGTATCAAATAACGCTATTTTGTGTAAAAAAAAACGGTGCTGAAATCAACACCGCTTTTTGATTGACTCAGTAAAGGTTATCCGCGAATTTTACGAAAACTTAAGGCAACAAGACCTAAAAGTAATACAGCAAATGACGCAGGGGCTGGGACATCAGCATGGCCTGTACGGAATACTAAGTTATCAATACCACCAGAACCTGGCATTCTAATCACGAGACGATCGATACCAGAGGCATTGAATGCAACACGTTCATAGCTACCATCACCTGTATGTGGGACATTGCCGAACGATTTTTCGGTATTGCCTTCATAAAATGAAATACGGTTTCTGATGTTGTTGCTCTTTTCTTCAATATCAAAGAAATCGATGCTAACAATATCGACTAACTGGTCAAAATTAAACTCAAAGAACCCAGCAGGACGAGATGCTTCATCATCAGGGTAATCACAAACTCCATCATTACATCCTTTACTATTTTCTTGGATAATCAGGATGTTATTTGGCTTGTTATCACCGTGGTAATCACCGATATTTAGCGCGGTATACTCCGATTGATAATCATTGTGTGCGTTAAAGAATTCCAAATCAGGATCTCGAGTGTGACTGAGGTTAGTATCGAACGCGACTTGACGGTTATAAACATCATCTAAGTTGGTTTTACACTTGTTGTTAATCATTTGGTGATGCGTTGCAGTACCATTCCAGTTACAGCCACTAATAGTGACACCATAATCGGCTAAATACTGATCGGTGACGATTTCACCATTTGCGATGTGTGATCCAGAGCTCGCAGTATCAAAATCAATTACATTGTACCCTGCAAAAGCAGAAGGAGCTGCTAAAGTAAGAGCACTCAGTGTGAATAATACTGTTGCTGAACGTCTTATTAATGTCATAGGACTATCCTTTTCATTGTTGTATTTAAAGTAATTCGCTTCCGAGTCATTTATAAGAAGCTCACTTTGAGATTGCAATGTTTGTTCCAGTATGTAAAAAACTAATATAATCAGTTTGTTACAATAAAATGCATACAGTATTAAGTGTGTGAGTGTAAAAAATACAGACATTTACACATAATTCTAAAAACTCAATTTTATTAAATGACCCCACCTGTGTTACATTATCGGCATCAAATTGCAGAGATTAACTTATGTCACCCGTACCCAAGAAAGGAATTTACCTTCTCCCTAATTTATTAACTACCGCAGGCTTATTTTCAGGCTTTTATGCCGTGATTGCGAGTATGAATGGTCATTTTACCGATGCCGCCATAGCGATATTTATTGCCATGATATTTGATGGTTTAGATGGTCGTGTTGCTCGAGTCACTAACACGCAAAGTGAATTCGGTGCTGAATATGATTCGATGGCAGACATGGTCTCTTTTGGTGTGGCGCCTGCACTGGTTGCCTATAACTGGGGTTTTACCGAGCTAGGTAAGCTAGGATGGTTGGCAGCATTTATCTTTGTTGCTGGCGCCGCGTTACGATTGGCACGGTTTAATACTCAAGTCGGTATCGCTGATGCGCGCTTTTTCCAAGGTTTAGCAAGTCCAGCAGCCGCTGGCGTTGTGGCAAGCTTTGTTTGGGTTGCACAAGAATATGCCTTAGATGTGCATAATTTAAGTTGGGTGATTGCTGGTATCACTTCAATTTGTGGGTTATTAATGGTCAGTAACTTCAAATACAATTCATTTAAAGAAGTAAACTGGTCTGGCAAAGTCCCGTTTGTCGCTTTGTTGATTGTTATGTTGATATTTGTAGTGGTAGCCACAGAGCCGGCTTTAGTACTGTTTATTGTGTTCGCGCTATATGCCCTAGCAGGGCCTGTTAATACGTTTAGAAGCGTTGATAAAGTGCGTCTAGAAGATGTTGTTGGTGATGCTGAGCATGATGTAGACGCCGAATTCACCAAAGATGATGATACCCGAGGTGAGAAATAGCAACCACCGCTATTTCTTGGCTTTCTTTCCTCACTTGATAGACTAGTCGGTAAGTGGGATCGCGGATTGTAATTTTGTAGGCTTGAGTGTCCCAATCAAGTCTATCCTTGCCCCTTTGAGGAGTGCATATCCGCATTTTAAGTTTTACCAGAAACTGTTGCCGTATAAAGCGATTACATTGCTCCCATTCTTTTAGCGCTTGCTCCTTAAATACGATTTTATAAGCGTTCAAAACATACTTCTATTTCGGTCATACGTTGTCGCTGCGCAACTAATCTTAGTAATTGCACATCCTCTAATTGCTCTAACATTTTTGCAAATAACCCCTCTGGCACACAATAAAATACCGGCTTGTTTCTGTTCAGTACAGCAACTGGAAATCCTTCACCTAATGCAACTATCGAACTGGGATTCTTTTTTAGCTCCGAAATACTGGTTGAGCTTTGAACCAAGATGGGACGAATGGGTAGCATCTTCTATCATTCCTTATTCGATTTGTTTGACTGGTAATAATCAGTTTAGGTCTGCTCTTCGAACTTTGCTACTCGCTTGCCCATAAACAGTCCTTTGTAAGGGGTAATTAACGGCGTTTGTTCCTTCTGATGCGCTTCCTCTATATTAGCTTCTCACTAGGTCATTCTCACAGGGCATGACAGGTTGCCTTTTTTCCTTAGGAATTTCATGACCTATTAAATGGTCTCGAAATTCCTAAGGAAAATATCAGTAGTGTTATGTTGTTCACGCGCGGAAAAAAACGACAAGATGAATTAGCTACAAAGATGCAGATAGTTACGTGGTTTTATTGATTAACCTAGGTTGTTAATGGGATTTGAGCTGGATTTGTCGGTTTAATAAGCAAAAAGTGTATAGATTGCATTTTTTTAATATTTTGTTTAGCTAAAGCATTGACTTATCAACTGGGTCGAGTAGAATGCGACTCCTCGTTGTGGAGAGGTGGGTGAGTGGCTGAAACCAGTTCCCTGCTAAGGAACCGTACGTTAATTCGTACCGAGGGTTCGAATCCCTCCCTCTCCGCCATTAGTTTAAATGGTTGAAGAGTACAACGAACAAGTTTTAGTGCGCGTGCGTAGCTCAGCTGGATAGAGTACCTGGCTACGAACCAGGCGGTCGGAGGTTCGAATCCTTCCGCACGCGCCAATTATAAACGAACCACCCTTTTGGGTGGTTTTTTTATGCCTGCGATTTATGCCTGTTATTTGCGTTTTTATGTGTAGGCATATTTGATATCTTAAAAAAAGCTCACTATCCATCTTGGTGTGAATATTGCTGTATGTTGAGAACATAAACCGAAGTAAGGTCATTTTGTCGGAAAAATGACTCTTTGTTGACAGCGTAATATCAGGGATGGTGATATTGTTTAGTGCGATTAATACACTGAAAAACCTAATGATATCAGCAATATATCTGATAGCTTTATGGGTTAATGTGTCTGTTGTGCAAGCTCAAGAACAACTCACATCACAATTAAACACCGACTCTAATCCACAACCTTCTACTGTTACAGCGTCAACTTCCGAGCCATTAACGGCGAAAAACAGCCAGCGTGCAGAAATTGTTGCCGCATTAACAGCACTTAATCAAAAATATAAACTCTTAGCCCAGCGGATCCCACTTGTGCCGTTATTAAAAGATCCCAGTAAGCGATTTGATGATGGCGATGAACTTATTTTTTCAATTATTGTGGATAATTTAAAGCTTGGAGAGTTGTTTGGATATAAATATGGCCAAAGTATGCGTTTAGGCTTGGCTGAGTTTACAAAGGCGTTAGATTTTCCAATAGTCGCTAGTGCTGAGTTAACTGATTTTAAAGGGTGGTATATAAAGCCTGAAAACACATTCAGCTTAAAGGTTACCCCCGAAAAGACAATATTAGTGACTCTTAACAATAACACTGAAGTCGTTGAACTAGATAATTTCCAGATCGAAGCTGATGATATTTATATTAATGCTGCCACACTGGGTCAATGGTTTGGTATTGATATTAGTTATGATTATGTTTCATTGAAAATACGTTTAAATCCACAACAAAAACTGCCAATCCAAACAAGATTGGAACGTCAGACACGTACCGTTGACTCTAACAATCGCCGTAGGGTGGTACTAAATCCGTTAAAAGATAATACATACCAAGCTTTATCTCCTCAGACGTTAGATGTTGTTATTAATGCCAGCACCAATAAAGATGAAGTATCTTCAGGATACTCTGTTTTGGGTGTGAGAGATTTTGCGTATATGAAGAGTGAATTTTATGCTAGCGGGAATGATCAAACACCAGTGATGGATGCGCGTTTAACGTTTTCCAAAATGTTTGATGACGATAGATTAATGAACGGAGTAATCAGTCATATACAGTTTGGTGATATTGCACCTATCCGGACGGGGGGAATATCTATCGGAGAGTTATCCAGAGGAGTGAGTGTTACCAATCGACCGATTTCAGGTAGTGAAGAAATCAATGTGACGTCTTTTAAAGGAGATATTCAGATTGGCTGGGACGTGGAGTTATATCGCAACAGCATTTTGTTAGCTAGTAAATATAATGTGGCGGATGGACGTTATGATTTTGATGATATTCCATTGTATTTTGGTAACAATATCTTCGAAATAGTATTTTATGGGCCGCAAGGTGAGATTAAACGAGAAAAAATAGAAAAGCTCGTTGATCGAACATTACAAAATAAAAAAGGGATTTTTAGTTTTTCGTTAAACGAATTGGATACCACTTTGTTCGGGATCAATGATGACGAACCAGAATTGGATAGTGGTTTTTTAGCAGCGGCAAAGTTTGAGCGAGGTATTACAGATACGTTGTCAATGAACCTTGGTTTAAACGGTCAATTCGGTGGGGATATCCGGGTTAACACTGCTTCACTTGGCGCAAATATGAAAGTGTTTGATCAGGTGTTATTAGGATCAACATTACAATTTTCTGATAATAATACGCAATCGATGTCGGCAACAGCTCGAACCAAAATTAATCAACACGCAATTTCTACTGGGATGAATATCTACAAGACATATGATCCAATATCAGGAAAAGAGTTAGTATCAAAGCAGTTAAGAGGAGAAATGTCTGGCAGATTAATGTTAGGTGATAATTTTCCGAATGTAGCGTACCAAAATGCATTTGTCATCAATGATGTGTTGAACAACAAGTCAAAGCAATGGACAACAGGATTATCATCCCGAATTCTCAATACTACTATTAATACAGGGTTAAGTTATATCGAAACTGACACCCTCGATGAGGGAACTCAATCTAACCGAGAATTATCGCTCAATTTCCAGCGATCGTTAGGCCCTGTGTTTGTTAATTTTCAATCCATATATGATTTTTCTTTAGGCGATATTCGTTCTTTAGGTACTCAGCTCAACTACAACATTTCAAATGACGTTAAATCTAGGTTCATTTATCAGCATTCACTTTTAGATAATAGAGATAGTTACAGTGTTGATTTGAACTGGCGGCATGATGATTTTAGCTTATCTTCAAAATATCAATATTCTGATTTAATCGGTTGGAAGGTGGGACTGTTTATTCGTTTTGGAATGGGCTATCTGGGGGACTCACAGCATTTTATTGTTGATCGCTCATCGTTGGCTGCCAAGGGAGCTATATTAGCCAACGTATATTTAGATAATAATTTTAATGGCGTGTTTGATGGTAATGATGAGCGATTACCGGATGTGACTGTTGAGGCGGTACAAGCATATAAAAAAGGGGTTTCCGACGATAAGGGGATTGCCCTGATCAGTGGTCTCCCCGATAACAAAATCACGGACATTAAGGTGGTTCGTAGCACTTTGCCAGACCCCTATATGCTTAATTACGAAAAAGAATTTGCAGTGCGAGCGCGTGCAGGGTTTATCGAAGTGATAAATATTCCGGTGGTACAGACAAGCGAAATTGATGGCACTATTTTTTTGAACAACGCAATTGGGAATGAAATTCAGTTTGCGTATGCTCCGATACATTTATTGGATATGCAAGATAATATTATTCAAACGGTGACATCTGAATTTGATGGATATTATTTATTTATGGATGTGCTACCGGGTGAGTATCAAGTATTAATTGATAGCGATTTTATCGAACAGCGCAATATCCAATCCTCCTCAAAAATACGTTTAGCAATTTCTGCTGACGGTCAGTTGAGTAGTGGCAATGATATTCGTTTAGCGCAGGTAATGTATGAAGACAGATTTATTGTCTCTTTGGGTCAGTTTGCTGATCCTGATGTCATGACTGCATTTTGGATGTTATTGAAGCAGTCCCATCAAACAGAATTAAATGGTGTTCAGCCGTTTTTTTATAAAACAGACAGCGCAGCCCCAACGCAGTATTTAGGCATAGCGTTACATGCAAGTAAAGATCAAGCATTGAAGGCATGTAACACCTTCTCAGCAGCAGGGATCGATTGTGAAATTATTGATTATGCGGTTGCGTTAACAGATCAAACAGTAAAAGGTGAAAACAGTGAAACATAAATTAATACTCATAATTGGATGTGTGTTTTGGACTGTAGGTTGCACATCGACACCAGCGAATAATGGTGGCTCACATTTATTAAATAAGATTAAACAACAAGAAATCAAAGATAAGTTACAGCAACACATCGATGAATATCAATCTGTAAAACCGTCTATTGAACGATTAGTAGCATTAGAAAGCGATCTCCGTATTCTGATAGCACAAATAGCTACGTTTCAACAATCACCGCAGAGTATCCCTCTGGTAACCAGTTCGGATACAGCCACTGCTGAGGCCACGGATACTGTTAACCCGACGATACCTGATATTAAGGAACTCGATTTAGCCCAAACGACGATTGAGAGTGAGGATGATTCTGCTGTGGTGGTACAACTACAACCGGACAAAACAGAAACGGTAATTGCAAGTGCCTTACCTATCCCCAAAGTAACGCCGTCGCAAGAGGCAATACAAGGTTCTGAGCTGCACATGAATGTGCCTAAAACAACAGTGGATCAATCTCAGTCCCAGTTATTGCGTGAAGATAGTGGTGGTGCGCAACAACTGACGTTGAATACTCAATTTGGTGCTGCTGGCGTATATGATCAATGTAAGCCTCTAGGTGAGCAACCTAATGCCAATCAGTTTGGGGTACACATTTCTTCTTTTACTCGGCAGGATTTAGTCGTGAAGGGCTGGAATAAAGCGGTACAACAATACCCACAATTATGCCAAAAAAGCGGCGTGATACAGCGTATACAAATAAAGAATACGCTTTTTTATAGTTTGCGTGTAGGTCCATATTCGGAAAAAAAATCAGCGAAAGCGTTTTGTCAACAAATTAGAACCAACAAACAATACTGTCGTGTGACAGATTTCACTGGAGAACGATTATGAGTCGCTGCGTAATTCATTGTTTATCTCAATCTGTATCTCAATCTGTATCTCAATCTGTATATCAATCTTTGATTCAACCTCTGATCAAGGTTGCAGGCGTGTTAAGCGTATTGCACTTTTCTTGTAATGCTCAAGAGGTGGAAGTCATTAAAGATATTAACCTCGGTACGATAGTCATTACCAATAATGATACGGTGGGTGTGCTGGACTTGAGTGAAACCGGTAATATGGCGTTCACGAATCATTTTCGTATTATTATCCCAGGTCAACCAGGACTCATTGAGTTGCGCGATTTTGCTTGGAGCGCAGAGTTACATATCAATGCTTATATTCTACAAAATACAACATTAAGCGATGTAATATCGCCAGAAAAATTTACCATGACCCAAATTAATGTCCCCAATAGCATTATTACTGAAGGGGACGGGAGTGCCGAGTTACATTTTGGTGCCCAAATACGTACTTCTGGATCAGGCAGTAAGCGCTATGCTGATACAACATTTTCTAGTCAAATCAAATTTGCTTTTCAATATTAACTTTCAAGGAACGAAACGATGATTAAATCTAAGACCATACTGCTCTCTCTATTAACACTATTGTTATGTGTGAGTGCGATTGCCGATGCTAATTTGCTGATTTCTCCAACCCGTGTTGCATTTAGTGAAAGGGATCGAATTCAAACCGTGACATTAATTAATTCAGGTAAAACAGAAAAAACCTACCGAGTTGAATGGACTGAGCAAAAAGTAAATCCTGAAGGGCAATACCAAGAATTAAGTGAGGATGAATATCAAAATTTTCCAATTGCGAGTCCGTTTTTACGATATACCCCTCGCCAAGTAACATTAGCCCCTGGTGAAAAACAGGTGATCAAGGTCATGGCTCGCCGTGGAGCCGAAATGGACGAACACGAGTATCGTTCACATTTATCATTTACGGCGTTGCCAAATACCAAACAGGCGCAAACACAGGTACAACGTGGTGGGTTGTCTATGCAATTAAATATGTTAATGAGTTACTCGATACCAGTGATATTAAGAACTTCGTCCGTGGATGCGACCGCTGAAATAGAAGATATTACACTTGAGCCCAACCCCAATAAATCACTGAATGATATTGTAGTGACATTGTCGCGCAAAGGACGCACCAGTTTAACGGGGTCTTTAAAAGCGTATTATATTCCGGTAGGTGAGACTGAGGAAATTAATATTGGAATATTAAATGGATTTAATTTTTTTCCAGAGAGCGAGCGTTTAACAAAAACATTAATGTGGGCAGAACCGATTAACTTAACGGCAGGGACGTTACGAGTTGCATATGAAGGAACGAAAGAATTCTCAGGGCAAATATTAGCTGAAAAAAAGGTTTTATTACGTTAAAAACCCCCCAAGATCCCCTCAAACATGTCAATAATTAAGATACCTGCTCATTGCAGGTATTTTTTTGTCAAAAAAGTTTTAGTTTTTATTTTGCTCGCCGATATGATTTTTGAAGGCAACACAGACCTGAATAGTTTTAATCAAAAGGCTGCCAAAATTGTGCGCCTGTTATTGATTAGATAATGCAGATTTTTCGTGAATGTTTTGCGTGAAAGATGTTTATGGACAAGTTAAATATACGGAGATATCCATGTTAAAACGTAATAAAATTTTAATCGCCTTAATGGCATCAGCAACCACGTTGACGACAGCATCTATTCACGCTGCAGAAACAGTCAACGCCACAGCAAGTGTTACAGTACAAAACGCATTTGAACTAGTAGAAAGTACACAATTGTCGTTTGGTACTATCACGATCGCAAAAGCGGTAGGTGTTCAAGGCACTAGCCCTGCGGATCCAAAAATTGAATTGACGACTCAAGGTGAATCGACAGCAACATCGGGTGATGTTGGAACAAGCCCTCCAACAGGTTCAGTTGCTGCTAAAATATCATCAATTGTATCGGGTACGCCTGCGACATTTGATATTGCCAATGCGTCACCATTCACAGTATTAACCGTGACAGCTGCAATCGATACAGATGCAAAATTATCTAATGCGTCAGCAGGTTCATCGAACGGTAAATTTACATTAAGTGCATTTAAAATTCGTGAAGCAGGTGAAGCGTCCGATATATCTACAGGCGGCAATATTACGACATTATTAGACGGTACATCATCGTTTAATGTGGGGGCTACATTGACGGCTGAGAGTGATAAAGACTATATCGATGGTGTTTATTCAGGCTCATATACAGTCAAAGTCTCTTACTGAGATAACGTGATACAAACTTAATACAAGATCATTACTTGTGTTTTAACTGGATGTTTTTATTAGTACAGTCAGTTATGGAAATATTAAATTTAAAGGAATATTTATGTTAAATCGTAATAAAATTTTAGCAGCCTTATTGGCTTCATCTACTGTGCTAATAACCACTTCAATCAATGCAGCTGAAACAGTCAATGCTACTGCGAGTGTAACAGTCCAAAATGCGTTTGAATTAGTAGAGTCAGAACAACTATCATTTGGTACTATTACTTTTGCTAAGGGTGACGGTACTCCCACAACACAACCGACAATTCTGCTTTCAACACAAGGTGAATCAACGGCTACAAATAGTACCGGTGGTACAACAGCCGCAAAAGTATCGACTATCACGACAGGTACGCCGGCAACGTTTGATATTGCCAATGCGTCGCCATTTACTACTTTGAACGTGACAATTTCAGTTGCAACTACGGATAAACTGTCGAACGCGTCAGCCGGTTCTGGTAATGGTAAGTTTTCACTCAAAGAGTTTGATTTTCGTGAAGCCGGAGAATCTACAGACGTAGAAGGTGTCGCTAACTCGACAACAACATCTGGAAGTATTACTACATTGTTAGATGGTACATCTTCGTTTGCCGTGGGCGCCACATTGGAAGCTGATGCAGAGAAAGATTACATTGATGGTGTGTATTCAGGTTCATATACTGTAAAAGTCTCGTATTAATATTTACGAATCTTAACCAATTTGCATTAATTTAATAAAACCAGCTCTGATTCTTAATTGAACCCAATCATTGCTGGTTTTTTCTATTTTTCTACCCACACCCATTTAAATCCCTATCTTGATATAATCCCTATCATTAGCTAACTCTTATTACTAGGATTTGCTCCTGGGTAATTATCCGATTAAATTGATTATTTATGCGACTTGACGCATTAATCATAAATTGGTCTTACCATTTTAAGGGTGTTACCTTTCTCCAATACTGATACACATATAAAGTATTGTTATTTATGTTTATTTTTAGTTTTAGGGTGTTGATTCACATCATTATAACAAATTAATTACGATTGAGATCTCATCAAAAAGTAGTAGGTTGGTAAAAATACATTGTTTTTTTATGCATAGATTGGTACAAAGTAAATACCCAATTTATATGGAGTGTATAATGACGCCACCAACTATATCAGAACAATTGCTAGAGGCTGCTTCACTATTGCTAGTCGGTATGTCTAGCGTATTTGTATTTTTGAGTGTGTTAATTGTGAGTGTGAAGCTCATTACCAAATTTGTCGAGGCGTTTCCTGAGCCTGCTGCAACCGCTCATGTGACGCCGACTGCAGCGTCTTCATCATTCCATCAACAAGATGTGATCACCGCAATCACACACGCTGTATCTGCCTATCGGCAGGGCAAACAGCCACCATCTAACTAGGAACTACTATCATGACTAAACCGTTAGCGTTAACCGAGCTGGTTTTACGAGACGCGCATCAATCCTTATTTGCTACACGTATGCGTCTGGATGATATGTTACCTATTGCTGCTGAATTAGATAAGGTCGGCTATTGGTCTGTTGAATCCTGGGGTGGGGCGACGTTTGATAGTTGTATTCGTTATTTAGGGGAAGATCCCTGGGATCGTATTCGCCAGTTAAAAGCAGCCATGCCCAACACCAAACACCAAATGCTGTTGCGCGGTCAAAATCTACTCGGCTATCGCCATTATGCCGATGACGTGGTCGCAAAATTCGTCGAGCGGGCTCATACGAACGGGGTTGACGTGTTCCGTATTTTTGATGCCATGAACGATGTACGTAATTTAGAAACCGCAGTCAAAACAGCCATCGACGTTGGTGCCCATGCCCAAGGTACGATTTCTTACACAGTCAGCCCAGTACACAAATTATCCCTGTGGTTAGATATGGCAAAACGTCTTGAAGATATGGGTGTTCACTCTATCTGTATCAAAGACATGGCGGGCTTGTTAAAGCCATATGAGTGTAAAACACTCATCACCGAATTAAAGAAAACCGTCAACGTGCCTATTGCTATGCAGTGTCACGCCACAACCGGTTTATCTACCGCCACCTATCAAGTGGCTGTCGATGCCGGGATTGATATGCTTGATACTGCCGTATCGAGTATGAGTATGACTTATGGGCATACCGCTACCGAAACGATGGTGGCGATTGTTGAAGGCACCGAACGCGATACTGGTATTAACCTCGAAGGCTTAGAAGATATTGCTGCATATTTTAGAGATGTACGTAAAAAATACGCGGCTTTTGAAGGTGCCTTGAAAGGTGTTGATGCACGGATCTTAACCGCTCAAGTACCTGGCGGTATGCTCACTAACATGGAAAGCCAATTACGCGAACAAAATGCGACCGATAAAATGGATGAGGTACTCAAAGAGATCCCGCGTGTGCGTGAAGATCTTGGTTTTATTCCGTTAGTGACGCCTACCTCACAAATTGTCGGTACCCAAGCGGTGATTAATGTATTAACGGGTGATCGTTATAAGTCTATCACCAAAGAAACCGCCGGGGTCTTAAAAGGCGAATACGGAGCTACAGCTGCACGAGTCAACGCCGAGTTACAAGCCAAAGTGTTAGGCGATGATTCAGCGATCACCTGTCGTCCAGCCGATGTGCTTGCGCCTGAGTTGGGGGGGCTTGAAGCCGAATTAGACGAATTAGTGGCTGCTGAAAACGCCACGTTAGCTGAGCACAAAATCGATGACGTGTTAACGTATGCATTATTTCCACAAGTCGGTTTTAAATTCATCAAAAACCGTAATAACCCTGATGCCTTTGAACCTGCACCGACTGCGCCAGTTGAAACACCTGCTGGCACTGTACCTGCGGCCACCGGAGAAGAACATTATAGTGTGCGGGTGAATGGTACTGAGTACGCTGTCACAGTCGCCCCTGATGGCCAACTCACAGATGCCACCGCAGTTAATCCCATCGCATTGGATGCCGGTGGCGCAGCCTCTTCAAGTGCAGTCCATTCAGGAACTGCTCCTTTAGATACAGCCTCTTCAGGTAAAGGCGAAACGATTAGTGCGCCACTATCCGGTAATATTTTTAAGTTACTGGTTCGTGTTGGTGATCAAGTCAACGACGGTGACGTGGTGATGATCATGGAAGCGATGAAGATGGAAACCGAGGTACGTTCTCAGCATTCTGGTGTCGTTAGTCGTGTTGATGTGGGTGAGGGCGATGCCGTGCAAGCCGGTCAAGCCGTCATGACTTTAGGATAACATCATGGAAAAAATACAAATTTTGTGGCAATCAACCGCCATACCTCATTTTGAAATGGGGCAAATAATCATGATGTTAGTGGGCTTTGGTCTGTTGTATTTGGCCATCGTCAAAAAGTTCGAACCGTTGTTGCTGTTGCCAATTGGCTTTGGTGCCTTGTTAACAAACATACCTCTGGCTGGGTTTAGTGAAGTCGGTGGTTTACTGCATTATATCTATTACATTGGGGTGGATACGGGGATTTTTCCGTTATTGATTTTTATGGGAGTCGGGGCGATGACGGATTTTGGCGCCTTAATTGCCAATCCGAAAACCTTATGGTTAGGAGCCGCGGCGCAATTTGGTATTTTTGCCACTTTGTTTGGTGCCATTGCGTTAAATGCGCTGCCGGGTTTTGAGTTTACCTTACAAGATGCTGCTGCGATTGCGATTATCGGTGGGGCAGATGGTCCGACAGCTATATTTTTAGCATCAAAATTAGCCCCTGAATTACTCGGAGCGATTGCTGTTGCAGCCTATTCATACATGGCGTTGGTCCCCATTATTCAACCGCCTATCATGAAAGCATTAACGACCCCAGAAGAACGCCAAATCAAGATGAATCAGTTACGGGTGGTGTCTAAACGTGAAAAAATCATTTTTCCACTCGCAGTGTTGTTCTTAACGATATTAGTATTACCCAGTGCTACTCCGCTCGTTGGCATGTTTTGTTTAGGCAACTTGATGAAAGAATCAGGTGTAGTGGACCGCTTAAGCAATACCGCTCAAAACGAATTAATTAACATTGTCACTATTTTCTTAGGCTTAGCGGTCGGATCGAAATTATCATCAGAGGCTTTCTTAACCGTTGAGACGTTGGGGATCTTAGGTTTAGGTGCTGTCGCATTTTCTATCGGCACAGCAGCAGGTGTTTTAATGGCCAAACTCCTCGCTAAATTTAGTAAAGAGCCTATCAATCCACTCATCGGCGCAGCTGGTGTTTCGGCAGTGCCAATGGCAGCCAGGGTTGTCAACAAAGTTGGTTTAGATGCCAATCCGCACAACTTCTTACTGATGCATGCGATGGGCCCTAATGTGGCAGGTGTGCTAGGATCGGCCGTTGCGGCAGGGATACTGCTAGCATTAGTAGGTTAGGGAGTTAGTAAGTTAGGGAGTTAGTAGATTAGTAAGTTAGCAGTGCCTTGTGCGCATTGATTAACTTTTGCGAACTAGGATGCTCAGGATCAGCAAACATGGCCTGAGTATCTTTTACTTCAACCACTTGTCCTTCATTCATGACAATCGTCCGGTCTGACATATGCCTGACAATCCCTAAATTGTGTGAGATAAATATAAACGCCAAGCCCAACTCAGCTTGCAATGTTAAAAGCAGGTTGACGGTTTGCGAGCGCACGGAAGGATCCAGTGCAGCAAACGGTTCATCTGCCACAATGACTTGTGGGTCAAGGATCAAGGCACGTGCTAAAGCAACACGTTGTTGTTGTCCTTCTGATAACATATGTTTATAAAAATAATAATGGTCAGGCATCAAACCCACTAATGTTAATGTCTTTAGGACTTTTTCGAGCCGCATTTCTGGGCTTAGCTGTGTGTTTAAACGCAACGGCTCTTCAATCATGGTACCGATTGAAATACCCGGATTAAGTGACTCGGAGGACTGCCGAAACATCATTCGTATATCACTTGCTCTGGCTTTTGTATTGTTGGGGTCGAGCTGTTGACCATTTAAACTTATTTGACCCGAGGTCGGAGTCACCGCTCCGACAATCAGTTTGGCTAAGAGTGATTTACCCGAATCATTTTGGCCAATAATCGCAATGCTTTCGCCTTTGTTAATGGTCAGATCAACCGGACCTAATACAAAATCCGTTGAAGGCACCATAAACTCCCATTTTTTGGTGGGCTTAAAGGTCAGTTGATTGATTGATAGTAAGGGGATCATACGCTCTCCACATGCATAGGATAGTGACAGCGGTACTTGTGCTCATTGATGGAGCGTTCTTCCGGTACTTGTACGCATTCTTTAGCTGCACGAGGACAGCGAGGACCCAAACGACAGCCAATTGGTAAATGCTGTAATGTGGGGATGGTGCCATCCATTGCCACTAGCGGAGATTTTGGGATCAAATCAGGACTAAAGCTAGGCGCACTGTCCATCAATGCTTTGGTGTATGGATGCAGTGGACGTCGACGCATGGCTTTCATTTTGCCGGACTCGACACTTTGACCGCAGTACAATACAGTCATTGAATGCGCCATGGCTGAGATAGCTATCAAATCATGACTAACAAACAAAATACTTAAATTACGGGTTTTGTTGAGCTGCGCTAACAAGGTCAAAATCTGCTGTTTGGTATTCGTTTCCATACCACGTGTTGGATCATCAGCAATCAGCAAGGTTGGTTGCGAGACCAAGGCCATCGCAATCATGAATTTTTGGCAAATGTCTAAAGACAGTTCATGCGGGTATTTATTAATAGCTGCATGAACATCCTTTATACCGACTTTACGCATAATTTGCTGGGCGATACGCAGACGTGCTTTTCGTCGTTGCCATGGCCAGCCTTTGGGAATGAATTCTTGCGGAATACTCTCCACTAGCTGATCTTTAAGGGTCGCAGATGGGTCTAATGACGCTAAAGGATCTTGAAAAATCACCGCTATATCGCGACGCATAATTGCTTGGCGCTGCGCGCGCGTCATGCTCAATAGATTTTGTCCACGCCAAGTCAAGCGATCCGCCGTTACTATCCATTGTGGGGGTAATGCACCTGAGATCGCACGCACAATCAAGCTTTTACCTGAGCCTGATTCGCCTACCAAGGCACGTATTTCATTTTCTTGAATAGTCAGGCTGACCTTATCCAGGGCTTTGACTAATACACCATTGCTTTCGATTTCGAGAGTGAGATTTTTGATATCTAAGATAATCATCAGTGCGTTAGCCTATTGCGAAGGGCGGAGCGCAGGCCATCGCCGACGATATTAATGGATAATACCATCAAGAATATGCCTAAACCCGGTAACAAAATATTCCAAGGCGCGATATAGGCTGTGGATAGCCCTTCTGCGATCATCACACCTAGCTCAGGTTGCAAGGTTTGCGTACCTAATTTTAAAAAACCCAACGCAGAGATATCCAAAATCGCCACTGAGATCGCCAGTGAGCCATGTACGATCAGTAATTCCACCATATTAGGCAAAATATTTGTAACAAATAACTGTCGCTGCGAAGCCCCATCAAGTCGGGCAATTTTGATGTAATCTTTGTTCATTTCTTGGCGCACAAAATCACGGGTCACATGCACAAATCGTGGAATAAGCGCCAAGCCGATCGCCATCATCGCATTAGTCAATCCAGTGCCCAAAATAGCCACAATGATAATCGCAATTAGCAAGGTCGGGGTGAGCATAAGAATGTCTAAGATATGATTGACAAAGCTCGATCGCAAACCCGATGCCATACCGGCAATCACACCGAGTAACATACCTATCATCAAGGCAACGAATACTGTAAAGATACTGGCAAATAGCGTGATTTGTGTACCATAGAATAAGCGCGTCAGCATATCTCGACCCAGAGCATCTGTGCCTAACACATGCAATATACTGCCATTGTCATCCCATGCCGGCGGGATCAATAACGTATTTGTGTGCTGCGTAGACGGATCATATGGCGATAGCAGGGGCCCTAGCAGTGCAATAATGACAAATATCCCCAAGATCAGTAATCCGGTGACGGCAATATGACTCTGCTTAAACTCATGCCACGTCGCTTGCAGTGGTGATGGATGATGTTCTTCATCATATAAATTAACGTCGAGCATAAGCAAACCTGTCGCGAGTAGGGTCAATCAGTTGACTGAGACATTCTAAACTTAACGTGAACACAACAACGATCATTGCCACGAGCATAATACCGGTACGAATAGCTGGATAATCGCGTTCATAAATAGCTTGGATCAACCAATCCCCGATCCCTGGCCAGGAAAAGATGGTTTCGACAATCATTACGTTCGTGACCAAGGTCGATATCTGAACCGCTAACAACGGTAGGACCGGCAATAATGCATTACGCAAAATGTGTTTAAAAAAGATATTGCTCGCGGTTAATCCACGAGTTTGTGCTGATTTGATGTACTCAGTCGACACCACATCTACAACAGAGCGCCGGGTGGATCGCAAAAATACGGCAAACGCGATAAACGACACTGAAAGCGTCGGTAAAATCAAATGGCTAATCGCATCATGAAAGGCGTACTGTTTATTGGCAATATCTGACAGGGCGATATCGACTAAAATAAAGCCGGTGGCATGCGGGATATCATACAGTAAGCTCAATCGACCTGACATTGGCAGCCATTGAGCTTGTAAACTCACTAACAAGATCAAGATTAATGCTAACCAAAATACTGGAAAAGAGTACATCACCATGCTGGAGGACATAAAGGCGTGGTCGATTTTTTTGCGGTACTGTAAACCGGAGACAAAGCCCAATGGGATACCAAAGACTAAGGCAAGAGTAACGGCGTACAAACTCAACTCAAGTGTGGCTGGAAACAATTGCATAATATCTTCATACAACGGCTTACCGGTAGCAAAGCTCACGCCCCACTGTCCGTTAAACAGTGCTTGAACATAGTACCAAAACTGGACCAAGACATTGGACTGATTGACGGCTTGACTGAGGAGAGGTTGATCTGCGATTTGTGCTGCGCCTAACAAGTTAACCGCACTGTCACCAGGAAAAAAGAACGCTAATGAAAAAGACAGCAATACCAATACCAATAACGTAAGGCAAATCAGGTTAAAGTAGCGGATCAAGGTGGTGATCATGGTTGCTGGCTCGCTGAAGTATCAGTGGTAGTTGGCGTTGTTAGCGTATCGTTCTTGACGACATTTTCGAAGCGAATACTGCCAAATGGATTGATGATTAATCCTTGTATCTTGTGGTTTTTTACTTGATAGCGATTGGCATGCGCGATCGGGTAAATTGGAATTTCTTGAGCGATCAGTTTGTTAGCTTTGGCATAGAGTAATGCTCGTTGATCTTCATCCGAGATACGAATAGCGGCGTTGACTAATGCATCAAATTCTTGATTGCACCACATCGCCCGATTAGTACCGGAAGGGATCGCATCACAACTGAGCAAAGGCCGATAAAAATTATCAGGATCACCATTATCTGCTGACCAGCCGATCAATACACTGTCGTGTTCGCCTTGGCTGAGTTTTTCACGAAAGGTATGCCAATCATACGTTACTATAGTGGCATTCACGCCGACGGCTGCAAGGTAGTTTTTGATAAGTAGCGCCATACGTTGTGCATCGGGGTTATATGAACGCACGACTGGCATGGCCCAAATAGTCATTTTAAACCCATCAGGAATATCTGCTTGTGCTAATAGTTCGCGTGCCAGCACCGGATTATAATTGAGCTCTTTGATATCAGAATTGAACGCCCAAGATGACGGAGGGATCAACGACCGCGCACGCGATGCGGAATTAAAATACACCGCATCAAGAATAGAATTTTTATCTATAGCTAACGCCAAAGCACGGCGAACATCGGCTTGGTCAAAGGGTGGTTTGCTGGCATTGAATGCCCAAAATCCGATGTTTAATCCGGCTTTTTCTTGCACAATAATCTCAGGATTAGCCTGCATGATGTTGATTTCGGTTTGTGATGGGTAAGCGATACTATCGCACTCGCCTGTGATCAGTTTGGCAAAGCGAATAGAACTAGAAGGAGTAATATCAAAAATCAGCTGGTCCGCCAAGACACTTTTGCGCCAGTAGTTTTCATGGGGTAGATAACGGATAAATTGGTTCTTACGATAGGTATCAAAACGGTAAGGACCCGTGCCGATCGGATAAAAATCAATGTTTTGTGGTTGATCCATGATCGTGAGGTAATCGCCATATTGCGCCGATAGTATGACCGCAAAATCAGTAGCCAGATTCGCCAAAAATGACGAGTCAGGTTTATACAGACTTATCTCAACGCGATAGCCATTAATCCGCTCAATACTGGCGATGGTGCTGGGCAGATTGATACTGGAAAAATACGGATAATTACCACCGTTGACCTTATGAAAAGGATGTTGGGGATCTAACCAGCGTTCAAAGCTAAAAATAACATCATCGGCGTTAAAATTACGACTAGGCGTAAAAAAATCCGTATTATGAAATTGCACATCACGGCGCAATTGAAAAGTATAAGTCAAGCCATCTTCAGAGACTAACCAGCTACTTGCTAAGGCCGGTTCAATCCGCCCTGTGGTTTGGTTAAAATCCAACAAGCGGCTGTAAATTTGATGCGCACTGGCATCGGAGGTGGTGGATGAGGTATCGAGTTGTGGGTTAAAATACGTCGGGTTACTCTCCGAACAATAAATCACGCCATTAGGGGCGCTACTTGCCCCTGACTCCGTATTTATTGGGTTATTTGACGGAGAACAGGCCGCAATACTGCCGAGTACAACGCAAGCTAATATTACGCTACGCACACGTTGTATTAAAAGTGAGGCAATCCCAATAAGGCTCATTAATGGCTCTCTTGTCCTTCATCCAGCAGACTATACTTTTTGAGATAGCCACGCAGTTGATGATACGTCAGTGAAAGTTTCTCGGCGGTTTTCTTTTGGTTGTATTGACTGTCTTTAAGCGCTTGTTTAATCATATTGATTTCATGTGCTTGCGACACCGCTTTTAGATCCAAAGGAAACCGAAGTTGGTCACTATTGTCGGTTGCTTGACTAGGGCTTGTCAACGTCTGATGCTGAGTATTTATCGGCTCGTTTATTTGCCCGCTATTATGTGCGTTAACATCTGTACTAGCATGTGTACTAGTAAGACCGCTTCCATACCCATTTCTTTGCTCAGGACGATATGCAGATTCAAAAGGGTCAAGAATGATACTATGCACAGGTACATGCGCGTTGTTGTTACGATACACCGCGCGCTCAACTACATTTTTTAGTTCACGAATATTGCCAGGCCAGTGATAATCCATCAAAATCTGTGTGGCCTTATTACTAAATCCACTGAACAATTCCATTTCCAGTTCACGCGCCATGTTGATGGCAAAATGTTCGGCTAAGATCATGATATCATCTTGACGCTCTCTAAGCGGGGGAATAGTAATAACATCAAAGGCTAATCGGTCGAGTAAATCCGCACGAAACTCACCTCTAGCGGCCAAAGAAGGCAGATCTTCGTTCGTCGCGGCGATCAAACGCACATCGACTTTAACGGTTTTAGAACCACCGACCCGCTCAAATTCTCCATATTCCACCACACGTAATAGTTTTTCTTGGATCATGGCTGAGGTGTTAGCCAATTCATCCAGAAACAAAGTCCCGTTATGTGCAATTTCAAAGCGCCCTTCGCGGCGTTTACTGGCACCGGTAAACGCACCTGATTCATACCCAAATAATTCACTTTCAAGTAGGTTTTCGTTCAAAGCAGCGCAATTGAGTTTTTGGTAATGTTGGTCCCACCTGCTAGATAAGTAATGCAAACGAGCAGCAATCAGTTCTTTGCCTGTCCCACGCTCGCCGATCACTAGCACCGGTTTGTTAAGTGGGGCGATGTGCGATATTTGCTCTAATACTTCCAAAAATGAATTGGCTTGTCCGATTAAATTATCTTTTTGACGAAAGCGGCTCATAAGGCTCCTTGTCTGTGCAGTAGGTTAATGAGTGGTCATTTAGACTAATATTTAGTGTAAATCATTAATGCGTAAAATATCATATTATTTGTGATTTTATTTTTATCTATATAAATCAACACATTACAATTAGTTAAAGATTGGCATGATAGTTGGATATATTAATGCAGATTATTAAGGAGTCTAGTATGAGCATATTTTCACGTTTTACCGATATTATTAATTCAAACATCAATTCATTACTTGATAAGGCTGAAGATCCTGAAAAAATGGTTCGCCTTATTATCCAAGAGATGGAAGATACCCTAGTTGAGGTGCGTTCAGCATCTGCTAAGACCATCGCTAACAAAAAAGACATTGAACGTCAGATAGAAAAACTACAATTTCAAGCAACAGATTGGTCAGCTAAAGCCGAGCTTGCGATCACGAAAGATCGTGAGGACCTTGCTAGAGCCGCATTACAAGAGCGCAGTAAATGCACAGACACCGCCACTGTACTAGAGCATGAGCTAGGTAACATTGATGAGCAGCTCACTAAATTGCAATTAGAAACGGGTCAGTTACAAGAAAAACTTGCCGATGCCAAAGCGCGTCAAAAGACTATTTTGTTACGTCAATCAACCGCATCATCTCGATTGGACGTGAAAAAAACATTAGACAGTGCCAAAGTCGAAGATGCAATGGGGCGTTTTGAGCAATACGAGCGTAAAATCAACGACATTGAAGCACAAGTAGACGCCTATGATTTGGGTAAAAAGACCCTCAATGATGAATTCGCTGAGCTACAAGCGGATGGTCAGGTCGAAGATGAATTGGCAGCATTAAAAGCGGCGATGGCCGAACGAGCAGCTAAGTAACGCACGATTTAATACGACACTGAAAAATAAAAATAACGAGTGAGAGGATGAGAAGATGGAAGAGTTTTTTATTGTAGCTGTTGGTGTACCCATGATTTTGTTCATGTTGTTTGTTGCACCCACATGGCTAATATTGCATTACCGCGGTAAGTGTCAAATCAGTAAAGGATTATCTGAAAACGATTATAAAGACCTGCAAATGTTAGCGGAAAAAGCGGAGCATATGTCGGAGCGGATCAAGACGTTAGAAACTATTTTGGATAGTGAAGCCCCGCAATGGAGACAAAAAGTATGAACAACAAAATAGGGTTGTATCGTAATACGGATGATAAGCGCATTGCCGGAGTCTGTGCAGGTGTTGCCGATTACTTTGGCATTGAAACCTGGTTGGTTCGGGTCTTAACTGTCACTGCTTTTTTCTTGATGGCTGGGCCATTTATGTTGGTTGCGTACATAGCATGTTGGTTCATTATGGAACCGCGGCCCGATCATATCCAAGTGGATACTAGCAATGTGGTGGGTATGGGCAGCAGTAACACGGGTAAAGGTTGGTACAATGATTCGGCTAATAAAATAGAAATCAAACAAAAAGTATGGCAAAAAGGCAAGGTCCCTTCTATCGCATTTAGTGAGGTGAAAGCCATATTTGATGATAGTGAACGCCGCTTACGTGATGTCGAGTCGTATGTGACCAGTCAATCATTTCAATTGGACCGTGAACTGAACAAACTTTGATTCATTCTTTCATGATACTCTTATGTATATATATTATGTTAAAGCGCCATTGAGGCGCTTTTTTATTACCCTTAATGTAAAATCTGTATCTTTAAATTTACAGATATTTAACTCAGTAAGATGAATCAATACGCATTTAACATGCATTCAATCGGTATTTACGTACACTTAATATCATGTAGTATTTAACGATTGGTAGAGGAAGTGTGGAATGAAAACGACAGATTATGTCGCTAAAACGTTATCTAGCAATGGCCATATCGAATGGCAAGCAGAAGAGCATGACGTGTGGGGTGAGTTACTAACTCGACAAAATGGGATCATTGAACAAATTGCCTGTACTGAGTATTTAGATGGACTGGCTAAGTTAGCCTTGCCACAAGATCGTATTCCACAATTATCAGACATTGACGCAGTGCTACTTAAAGAAACAGGATGGCGGACGGCACCAGTGCCGGCATTGATTAATTTTGATAAATTTTTTGCGCTGCTCGCCAGTAAAGCATTTCCGGTAGCGACATTCATTCGTCGACGCGAACAAATGGATTATTTACAAGAGCCAGATATATTTCATGAAATCTATGGGCACTGTCCATTGTTAACGCATCCTGCATTTGCACATTTTACCCATACTTACGGGCAAGCAGGGCTTAATGCAACGCCAGAAGAGCGCGTGTATCTGGCTCGATTATATTGGTTTACGGTGGAGTTTGGTTTGTTGCAGACCTCACAAGGACTAAAAATTTATGGAGGCGGGATTTTGTCCTCGCCCAGTGAATGCGATTATGCCATGCACAGTGATGCCCCTAAGCGTAGCCGATTTGATTTAAACCAAGTATTGCGTACTCCGTATCAAATAGATGTTTTGCAACCACAATATTTTTATCTGAATAGTTTGGATGATTTATTTGATTTTACGCGAGAGCAAGTTATGGAGATGATGTACATAGCGAAGCGAGAAGGATTGTTAAGCCCCTTATAAAACCCATCCATGCAATATATTTGCAAATAAATAGATGATCTATTTAAGCCTGTATGCGTAACAAATACCATACAGGTTTACACGAGAAATATCACATGCGTTTGGAAATAAGTTGTCAAGATAGGTTGGGGATTGCGCAAGATGTTTTGGAGTTGCTCAGAGCACATAACATTGATTTGCGTGGTATCGAAATTAATGAATCAGGTAAGATTTACCTGAGTTTTCCGAATATTGAATTTGCTGATTTTCAGCAATTTATGCCTAAGATCAGACGCATTGAAGGCATAGATGATGTCAAGACGACCCTCTTTATGCCCATTGAACGCGAGCGTAACGAGCTGCGTGCAATGATTCAAACCATGCCTGATCCAGTCTTTTCAATAGACACCAAAGGCCGCATTGTCCTATTTAATGATGCTGCTAGTTTAAGTGTGGATAACGATGTGTCTTTGCTAAACAATGCAGAAATAGAAGAATGGGTTGTCGGGTTTAAATTTGAAAAATGGCTCGACAGTGAAGAAACCCTGGGTCAAACCCACAAGGTCAAGTTTGTTGAACAAGACTACATTGCTGATATATTACCTGTGCTGGTGCCAGATGCGGGTGGCAAAGATATTTTGGCCGGTGCGGTAGTGATCCTCAAGTCTGAGTTACGCCTAGGTCAGCAATTTAATACGTTCCACAAAAAAGAAACCGACAGCTTTGATAAATTTCATGCTCATTCACCGGCCATGCGTAAAGTCATTAGAGAAGCAAAATGCATGGCAGACTTGGATGGTCCTTTACTCGTATTTGGTGAGACAGGCACAGGCAAAGAACTGATTGCTCGCTCTTGTCATGATGCTTCTAGTCGTGCTCAAGCTCCATTTTTAGCATTAAATTGTGCAGCATTGCCAGATGATGTCGCCGAAACAGAACTCTTTGGATACGGTAAAGGCGCATTTGGTTCAATTGAAGCCAAGACTGGGCTACTTGAGCAAGCCCAAGGTGGAACCTTATTACTCGATGAAGTCGCTGATATGTCGCATCAGTTACAAGGCAAGTTACTGCGTGTAATTGAAGATGGAGAATTCCGACGCGTCGGAGATGAACACCCGGTACCTGTCGATGTGCGGATCATGTGTACGACATGCAAAGATTTGGGGCAGCTCGTCGAAAATGGCCGTTTTCGTGAAGATTTATATTACCGTTTGAACGTATTGGGTCTGATTATGCCGGCACTGCGTGAGCGTAAGCAAGATATTATTCCTTTGACGGAAGCGTTTATCAAGCAACATTGTGTTAAGTTAGGGCGTAACATTGCCAAGCTCAGTAAGTCATGCGTGGAATATTTAAATACTTACCCTTGGCCTGGTAATGTACGTCAATTGCAAAGTGCATTGTACCGAGCATTGACCCTATTAGAAGGGAATGAAATCACTAAAGAACACATTCACTTGCCGTCCTGTTCTTCCACGGTAAGTTATATTGATGAGAACTTTGCTGGGTCATTGGACCAAGAAGTGAAGAAGTTTGAAAAGGACTTGTTACGTAAGCTATATCCGGCTCACCCAAGTACCCGTCAATTGGCACGAAAATTAGGCTTGTCGCACACGGCTATCGCCAATAAATTGCGTGAATACGGGATCAACAAGGCGACGGTAAAGCTATAGGTTAAGTGACTGCTTAATATAGGCTGAGGCCTAAGACGTTATATGACAAAAACATCACAAGTATTTGATAGGCAGTTCGGTGGTGTTTTTGACTTGTTTTAAGGCAAAAGTTGAGCTGACGTGATCAACCGACGGTAAGTGTGTAAGCTTAGCTTTGAGCAATTGCTCGTATTCTTCAATGCTTTCGACAATGACTTTAAGTAAATAATCTTTTTCGCCACTGGTTGTGTGGCATTCAACAATTTCATCCACTTCGTGTACGGCAGCTTCAAAATCGGTTAAGGAATCACCATCGTGATTTTTGAGGGTGATGTAGATAAACACCGAGACACCCAGATTGAGTTTTTTGCTGTCTAATAACGTGACTTTTTGTCTGATTAACCCCTCAGCCTCCATTTTCTTGACTCTGCGCCAACAAGGGGTGTGTGATAAGCCCACTTTTTGGCTCAAATCAGCCATTGAAATAGTGGCATCGCGTTGCATCACGCGAAGGATTTCACGATCAAACTTGTCTAGTTTCATTATCAGCATTTCAAATTATTCTAACATGTAGGATATATATCCTAAATTAGACGTTATTGCAACTAAGAATACGATGAAAAAAATTCATAAAAACGTGTAATTGCAATACATATCTTGTTCAGGATTCGTTACTATAGGCGCACATTACTGATAAGGATACATCATGGCATTGTTTGCACACCCTGAATTTGATAACCACGAGCATGTTGCATTTCATCAAGATAAAACGTCTGGCTTACAGGCAATTATTGCGGTGCACGATACAACATTGGGCGCCTCACTGGGCGGTTGTCGAATGTATCCATACGCGGATGATGAAGCAGCATTAACGGACGTGCTGCGTTTAGCGAAGGGCATGACTTATAAAGCGGCGATGGCGAACCTGCCGATGGGCGGAGGAAAATCGGTCATTATTGCCGACCCGCATACCGATAAAACACCAGAGATGATGCAAGCAATGGGGCGCTTTGTTGAATCTTTAGGCGGTCAATATATTGTGGCTGAAGACTCTGGAATTGCGGTCAGTGATGTGCATTTAATGGCGGAGAACACAAGCTATGCCGGTGGGCTAAATGCTAAGTTTACGTATTTAGGTGAGCCATCTGATGGTAATCCTGCTCCGTCTACTGCTTATGGCACCTTTGTCGGTTTGCAAGCTGCGGTAGCGTTTGCATTTGCCCGTAAGCTAGGGGATTTGTCAGGACTGACGGTTGCCATTCAAGGCGTAGGGCAAGTGGGCTTTCGATTAGCCCAAATGCTCCATACTGCAGGGGCAACATTGATCATTGCCGATACCCATCGACCCGCAGTGCTCAAAGCACAATTGGCATTTGGTGCTCAAGTAGTGGATATTAATGAGATCCATGCGGTTGAGTGTGATGTGCTGGCACCTTGTGCATTAGGTGCAACGGTTAATCCCAATACAATCCCTGCAATCAAGGCCAAAGTCATTGCTGGTGCTGCTAACAACCAGTTGCTCACTGAAGACTTAGGACAAGCATTGTTACAACGCGGTATTACTTATGCGCCTGATTATGTGATCAACGCGGCAGGGATCATTGATATACATCATCAACAAACTGACAGTAGCCCAGCGTTAATGAAAGCCCACATCGAACAGATAGGTGCGACGTTAACGCAGATATTTACATTGTCGACGGCACAAGGGGAGGCGACCAATATCATTGCTAATCAACTCGCAGAAGCCAAAATTTTGGCTAAACGGAAAGCCAGATAAAATCAACCCAGCCAAGATGCCTGACTAACGGCTCAAATTATTAGGTTATATATCCTAATAGAGTGTTGCAATGACGCTAGATGATAGGCATAATGCGACTTCTTCAATGGTAAGTCTCTGGTCCTCTCGCAATGATATTATGTGAACTCGGTCAGACCCGGAAGGGAGCAGCCGTAACATTTGACTCATGTGCGCGGATGTGGCTGGAGATTTGCCACCCAATTCAATTTTTATAATTGATGTCTTATCAGATTCAATAAATCACCGTGATTTTAATTCAAGATACGTTTTAATATACAAAAAGGCCAACCTAAACCAAATAAATTATCTAAAAAATATTGCTAAATTACAGTTAATATCAATCATCTAAGAATTTGTCTTATTGTTAAGCTTCTAATTAATGTTTATTGTATTTAAATGTTTGTATATTTGCTGGATAGGTATAAATGTTAAATGGTATTAATATAATGTTGCTTGAGAAGCATTATTCTAGTGTGGTTGAAACAAAGAGAATCCATAAAAATATTATTTTTAATTGTACCAATAATCCTTTGCAAGTTATTGAAGCAGTAGTAAAAAATAATATTCAGTTTATCGTGATGAGTGATGATGTTGATAGTTTAGATGTGCTTGGTTTCGTTTCATTAGTGCAGTCAATCAGCCCTGATGTCTATATACCTATATATTTAAAAAGCAGTGATAGTTCTGAAGCGTATTTAAATCAAATGTTAGAGGCTGGGTTTGTCGATATATTGCCAGCCTCAATGAAAATACAAGAAATATACATGCGCTTGAGTATCATGTTTGAATCACACGCTAACACTACAACAAATTTATTTAATACTACAGCGCCATTACCCCAACCACAAAACAGCGGATTAATAACTGATTTGAATGACGATTTAAATAATAGTCAGTATTTTGATTTGCAACAGCCGTTACCTAAAATTGATTCTGTGCCGAGCTATGATTACAACATTGTTAAACAAGCAATAAGTATTATCAAAGAAGACCATGCACGCAATTTATCATTAGAGCAGCTTGTTGACGGACTAGATATCAATAGAAACGCATTGAGTAATGCCTTTATGCGTATCTATAAATGCTCGATATTTGCCTGGATACGTGAAGAAAAATTGTTGATATCAAAATTGTTAGTCAGCAACCGCATTGGCAATATCACTCAAATTTCAGCACGTCTAGGATATTCGGATGCAGCGCATTTTTCGCGATCCTTCAAACAACGCTTTGGCTGTTCACCTAAAAAACTCAATGATACAAGACAAGTTTGTTAACGAATTTGCATCTCATCTCAATAACCATATAGCTATCCCAAAAATAGAACATTGCATACAAGGCTAGCACAATGCATCAATGCAGCTTGTTACAAAAGCGCTACATAAAAAATTGAACTATTTGCATTACCTGCAAACATTGAGTTGACCAAAAGGTGCTGATGAGTATATTATTGGATGAGTTACGACTAATAATGTTCAAATAATTGCGCTTTATGGAAGTAATCTTGTTTTATCTACAATAAGTCGTACCAACGACATAATTCACTATTAAATTAGTGCCCTAGGGAGACATTTACATGTTTACAAACACAAAAATAGCTAAGTCTGTTCAGTTAGCGATTGCGTTTGGTGCCGTTTCTGGCCTAAGCCTTTCTACTGCTGCAGTAGCACAAGAGACTGAAGAAGCGGAAGCTCAAACAGTCGAAAAAATCCAGGTAACTGGTTCACGTATTAAACGTGCTGATATGGAAGGTGCATTACCTGTTACTGTTATCGATCGTGCTGCGATTGAATTCTCAGGACAAACTTCTGTAGCTGATTTATTACGTAACAC